>NZ_JBHZCF010000018.1:0-78159 GCF_042755225.1 Streptomyces sp. NPDC059169
AACAACAACGCCCTTTTTTTTTCCGGCACCTTGCAGGGCTTCGGCGTTTCTTCCCTTCTCTCTCTTCCCCCCCTTCCGCCCCCCCCCCCCCCCTCTCCCCTCCGGCTCCTCCTCCCCCCCCCACCCCACCAATGGAAGGACACCCGACGTTGTCTGAGTTCACCGTGCTCGCCAAGAACCTGGCCACCCGTCAGAAGATCACGCTCACCGGCAGCGGAGACGACACCGCCGATCGCGTCATGGAACGCGCCGCTCGGGCGGGAGAGCTGCCCGGCGTCGACGGCGGACTGCCGACCCGCCTCATGTGGACGGAAGTCGTCGACGGATACGAGTGGTCCGTGCACTGCCCCGGCGAGGACCCGCTGCCCGACGACCGGCTGGCGGAGATCCGCGCCGCCGCGGACACGCCGGAGGTGCGCGACCTGCTCGGGGAGCTGGACCGCGTCCGCGCGCTGCTGAGCACCACCCTGGAGGCGAACGGCACGCTCCTCGACAACTGGGCCCGGCTGGAGGGCGTAGCCCCGCACCCGTTCCTCGGCGTGTTCTGCCGGACGTGCCGCTCCGAGGTGCAGGTGGGCACGGAGGGGTGCCCGCGGCACTCGCCCACCGTGATCGGTCGCGCCCTGTACGCGATGCACGCGGAGAACCGGTCGCTCCTCGACGCGGTGGAGGCGGGCAACCGCGCGGTCGCGATGCTGGACGCTGCGCTGCCGCTACTCGCCGCGGTGCTGAACCCGGTGGACCACAAGGAGGGGTGCCGCCCGCGTGACTGCCGGTGCGCGTGCGACCGGCGGCAGAACTGCCAGGACTGCCACCGGTGCGTGTGCTGGCGGTCGGAGTGCTGCGCGGAGAAGGCGATTCGGTGGCATGCCGAGGACCGGTGGGCGCGGCTGGTCGCCGAGGCCGGCCTCGAGCCCAAGGGGTCCGGCGCCGACGCGGACGGCCCGAAGTGCGCGGTGTGCCTGACCCCGATTGCCGAGCACGAGGGGCGGCACTGCGAGCGCCCGGCCACCCGGTACTGCTGAGCGCTGCGCCCGGTTCCCTTCGGCCACGGGGGACCGGGCGCACCCGGCCGTGATAGTGCAGCCGCGAGACTCACGCGGGTATTTTCCCTGCCCACCTGTTGCGTGAGTCTCATTGCTGTACTATCAGGCGTGTTGGTGGAGAGCAGCCGCCGACAGTCCCGAACGAAGGAACGCCGCAATGAGGACCCTCCCGGCCAAGGTTCAGACCGCCGTCCACGTCGCCACGCTCGCCCGCAAGGCCGGTCTACCCATCCCCGCCAAGGTGCTCCCGATCCTCGAAGAGGCCGCCGCCCCCTGGCCCGCCGAGTGGCTCCTCGCCCCGCTCCCCGGCGACCCGATCCGCGTCGTCGAGCTGTTCGCGGGCCCCGGCGGCTGGTCCGAAGGCATCGCCGCCGTCCTCGGCGTGGCCGTCGACTCATGCGGCGTCGACATCTCCCCGGACGCCTGCGCCACCGCCCGCGCCGCCGGTCACCGCCGGATCTGCGCCGACATCACCACCCTCGACCCCGAGCACATCGCGCTGCGCCACACCGTCGCCGTCATCATCAGCCCGCCGTGCCCCACCTTCTCCCCGGGCGGCAAGCTCTCCGGCCTGGAGCTGGGCAACATCCAGATCCTCGGCGACGCCATCGCCTACGTCGGCGAGACCGCCGGGTTCATCCCCATGGACTGGCACCACAGCGACTACGACGACGGCGAGTGCGAGTGCGACCCGGACGCCCCCGACGGCAAGGGATGCCACGGCGACGGCTTCGCCCCCCGCTCCGGCGCCACCTGGGACGAGGTCCGCGAGATGGCCGCGGGCGTCAGTGACCCGCGCATCGCGCTCATGCTCGAGGTCGCCATCTGGCCGATCGCCCTACAGGCCGCCGGTGCGCCGATCCGCTGGATGGCCATGGAGCAGTCCAGCAACCTGCCCGAGGAGATCATCAGCGACCTGACCATCGAGTTCCAGTGCGCCGAGTGGTTCTACACCAGCCACGAGATCAAGGAGGCCGCCGACTACGGCCTGCCCTCCCGCCGCAAGCGCGTCTACATGATCGCCTCCCGCACCTACTCCCCCACCGTCACCCGCCGCATCCGCCCGCTGCCCACCACCACCATGGCGCAGGCCCTCGGCTGGCAGCCGGGAGAGCGCATCAACACCCGCGGCAACCGCCCCGTCGACCCGAAGACCGGCCGCGCCAAGGGCGGCAACACCTTCTCCGCCGACGGCCCGTCCTGGTGCCTTACCGGCAAGTCCCGCACCTGGAAGCGCGAGAGCGACGGATACCGCCTCACGGAGTCCGAGGCCGGGCTGCTCGTCGGGTTCCGCCGCTCCTATCCGTGGCAGGGAAGCCGCTCCAGCGCCTTCCAGCAGGCCGCCGACGTCGTCTCCCCGGTCATGGCCGCCATCGTCCTCAGCGGCGTCCTCGGCGGCCTCGGCGAGACCCTGGTGCGCGACTACCTCGCCCAGCTCTACGAGATGGACGACATGCTCAGCCCCAACGACTACGACCTAGTCAGCTAGCCCCGGAGCGCCCGGTCCCGCACCCCGCGGAGGCCGGGCGCTCCGGCGTTCCCGGGACGGCCGTAACAGCCCTCGGCGGCCCGGCGTTCCCCCGGGCATGAGCAACCCCGATCCGTCCGGCCCCGTGCACGGCGCGACCTTCAACCCGTTCGGACCGTTCGTCATCCTGGCCGCGACGGTCGCTGTGGAGGGCGAGGAGATCACGGTCCAGCAGCAGATAGACCGCGCCGCCTGGCGGATCATCGACGGCGACCCGCAGCTCCGCGCCGACCACGAGCGAGGCCTCCGCCACGGGCTCGCCGGGGCCCTCGTCGACCGCCTTGCCCCGGCCATCACCGTGCACGCACCGGCCCCGCCGGGCAAAGCGGTGTCCGACACCCCAGCGCACACCGACGCCACGATGCGCGACGAGCCGGAGCTCTGTCAGTCGCTCGAATTAGGCTCCGAGGCATGAGCACAGCCGCCCCCGCCTCACCGCCGGCCACGAGCGAACCGGCGCAGTTCGACCCGATGACCTTCCCTTCTGACCTGCTCGACCACCAGCGCCAGGCCGCCGAGCTGTACGCCGAGCTGCATGCCTTCCAAAAAACCCTCCCCTGGTCCCGAGTACGGCACGAGGGTTGGCCGGAGGAGACGGAGCGGGGCCGGGGAACCTCCGGATGGGACGCCACGGACGGCTGGGAGCCGTGGCAGGCCGCCGAGTACGACCGGCTGTTCGAGGCACTACGAAGTGCCGCGGCAGCCGTACAGACGCACGACTGGTGGGATCGCTGCAAGCGGGAGGGTGCCGACCTGGTCAAGATCCGGCAGGCCCTCAGGCGCGCCCCCGGCGCCGCCGCTCACGGGCAGGCGGACGCGGAATAACGGGATCGGCCGCGACTGCTCGACGGCGGCGCGGGAGCCGCGGCTCCTCCTCCGGCGGCCCGGTCTCGGGGGTCGGCATCGCGCACGTCCACGCCCCCAGCTCCTTGACCATCTTCAGCACCATCTCCTGACGGGCAGTCGGGAGGAACACCCAGAGCAGCCACGCCGGGGCCGACAGGACGACGATGACGAGTACGGGAAGTACGCGAGCAGGAACCAGAAACCACTTCGCCACGGCCAGCGACGGCATCAGGAATCGCCTTCGGATCGAGAGCGGGCGCGTTGCTGCTTGAGGTCGTGGCGGTGCGTACGGTGGAACATGACGGTCTCCGTTCAGGGGATGAGTCGGCTGCGCCCCGTACCGCTTGTTCCTTGCCGGGATACGGTGCGGGGCGCAGTTTCTGCTGCCCCAAGCCTTATGGGTGACGTCCGCTGAATGCAGCTCCCGACCCTCGAATCTCGATGTAAGTTCGGCGCCATGAACGGAAATCGGCTCACCCCATGGGTCGAGGGAACGGCGGAGGATCTGGTCGCCGACGCTCTCGCTCTGGAGGTGAAAGCCAGCCCCAGGATGGTGACCTCCTGGATCGAGGACGGGCTGCTCGCCAACCCTGAGCCGCGCAAGACGAGTGCGCACGGCAGCGATCCGCGGGTCTTCCCCCGGGAGCAACGCGAGTTGTTCGCCAGACTCCTGGAAGCCCGAAAGCGCTCCCCGCTGGGGCGCATTCCGCAGCGCTCGCTGGTCCGGGTCGTGCTGTACCTGTGGCTGATCGACGACACCGTGGTGCTCACCCCGCAGGCACGCCGGGCTTTGCGCACCCATGCGCGCGCCACCGGCCAGACAACGGCCGTCAGGCGACGCGAGAACATCCGGGCAATCGTCGAGCAACTCGCCCACCCGTCGGCCAGCCTCAAGCAACGCCGCGCCGCCCAGCTCGTCCTCGAAGAAGGCGAGCGAACCGGGCGGATCGACATGGACAGACTGACGGCGGTCCTCACGGAGCTGTACTCGCCCTGGCCAGTCCAGCCTGGCATGCCGAGGATCGAACGAGCGGTGACCGGCCCGTTCGGGCCCGTCACCGTCCAGCATCACATCGCGATGTGGAAGGCCCGACAGCAGACAATCCGCCGCCTTCGACACGAGGAGATCGACGAGCTAGAGCTCGACCGGGTGCGCGCCGTCTTTCGGTCGGACTGGGCCGATTACCAGGCTCGTCGGCCAGCCCTGGCGACCATCGGCGCCGGAGAGTTCGCAGCGTACTTCGCTGAGCCCGACACCATGGAAGGCCGCGCCATCGAGGCGGTCGATGCGTTCGTGTCGACGCTCGCCGGCGAACTCGGGCTGATCGAAGCCGCGTCCCATGCCGCAGAGACGGCACGCCTCAGACTGGCGCGCTGACGCTGCCTAGGCTCGCCGTGTCTCTCCGTGACGCCGATTGTCCACCGTCCTGGATGGCTCCGAGCCACTCGCGTGCCCCTTCCTCAACCCGGGCTGGGGCCACTTGTACGTGTGGATCGTGACCGCCGTGTCGCCGCGTAGGTCCACCTCGACCTGGTAGCGCACGCTGCCGTCCACCCAGTTCTGCCGGGCCATGACCGGCGCGGACCGCCAGGCCCCGGCCGACCACACCTCCAGCGATGGGCGATCGACGTTCGGCCACGTCCAGACCTCGGGTCTCGGTCCGTCCTCCGGACGCCACGGGCGGGCCTGCTCCGGCTCCGGAATCGTGCTCATGCCTCGACTGTAGGCGCAGCACCCTCGAGCGCCCGGGGTCGGGCAGGCAAGCGAAACGCACGACTCTCGCAGGGGGACGCGGACGGCCTCGGTGGCACCGGAGAGCGTGATCATGGGCGTCCCGTGGGCCCGCCCCGCCTTCCGTCCATGGCGCGCAGCGCCGTGCGTGATCACAGCGTGGCCGGCCGAGAAACGTGCGAGCGCCCCGATTCGGCACCGCGCGACGCAAGACCGTCGCGGCCGCCACGATCCCCTGCCGAACGACCGCACATCCCGCCTGATCGTGGAGCACCCGCCGGTGGCGCGTCAGACGGTGCTGCGCCGAGTACGGCTGCGAAGCTTGTCCCCATCGGGCTCGTCCTCGTTCACGTACTCGCTCAGCCCCCACGCAGGGTCGTAGTCGGAGTGGCTGGCGTATGCCCAAACGAGTCTCTCGATCACCGGACTACGGAGAAGCTCAGGGACAGCGGCGATCAAGTGCACGGCCCCCTTCTTCAAGGTGGGTAGGCCCCTGGCATCCGCGTCCGCCTTCAGTGCCGTCCCGAAGTTGTCCTCCACCCACGCCACGAGCTGGCGCTTCGCCTCGACGTCGGCCAGGACTCGGGCCTTCAACCTTTCCAGGTCCTGGCTCTTGCCGGGCTTCACTGTGCGTGCAGCGGCTTCGTCCTCGCGAAGACGGGCCTTGAGGAACTGCATCGCGCCCTCGAAATTTCTCAGAGGGCGGTTCGTGAGCTGATATCCGGTTCTGGGTGAGACTGGGAGTGAGGCTGCTGGTTGCGTTGCTCGGTCGGCTACTGCTTCCTGGTGAAGCTGCCGGTGTCGATCTCGGCGAGGGTGTCGAGGTGGCTGGGCCTGTCAGTTTGGGGTGGGTGCCTTCGATGTTCTTCCGCAGACCCGGGCTTTGCGTCGTCGGGATGGTCTGCGGGGGTCTCATCGAGGAGCTGGGCGCCCACCACGGAGTTCTGCACGGTCACCGCAGGCGTCTCGCGCGCCCACGTCGAACACGTCGTCCACGACGGCCAGGACCACGCGGTCAAACTCGGCGGTGGGCCACGCGACGTGGGGCCAGCCCCCCTTCTCCTCCCTGCGGCAGGGAGGGGAAGGGCCGTTCGCCCGCTGACGTTGCCGACTTCGCGTTGCACGACCGGCCGGCAGGCTGGGAAACTGGTCACAGTAGTGCAGCGGCCACGGACTGGAAGCCCGGGAAGGCTACCCGCAGGTCGAAAAGGAAGTGATGGAGCGATCCATCGAATTCGTCTAGCGATTCAGCTATGAGTCCCGATTTTTCCTTCAGCTGCCTCTTGCGAGCCTCCCTCTGTTGGAATTTCTGCTTGCCCGTAAGTTTCGTGGCGATCAACCCACGCCAACCCAAAGCATCGAAACAATTCTCCCCGACTTCCCGAATCGGGCACAGGTTAGTCGGGCAAGCGGCGAGAAATGGACAAGAGTCAGAGGAGAAGTGCCATGAGTCTGCCCGGCAAGTCTCTGAGTATCGGCGGCTACAGCTATCACGTCAGCGATCAGGGGGCAGGTGACAAGGTCGCCATGCTGGTGCACGGAATGCCGGACGACGGCAGCTGCTGGAAGTATCAGGTGCCGGCACTGCTTAAGGCCGGCTACCGCGTGATCGTCCCAGATACTCTTGGCTACGGCAGGACGGATCGACCGGCCGAGGTTACTCACTACCAGATCGAGAAGATCATCGGTCACATGTTTGAGATCGCCGAAACCCTCAAGCTTCAAAATGTCAATCTGGTGGGCCATGACTGGGGGGCGGCCATTACCTGGTCCATGGCCCTGATGCGGCCGGAGCTGTTCCGCAAGCATATCGCCATCTCGGTTGGCCACGTACGATGTTTCTACGGGCAGGCCTTTGAAACCCCGGAGCGAATGCGCGAGGCCCTGAAAGAGAACTGGTACATGTACATGCACTGTCTGGAAGGGACAGAAGAGCTCTACATGGCGAACGACTTCGCACTCTTGCGTAAGTTCCTGATCCAGCATCCGGAGAGGGACTCGGTCATCGAGGCGATCAAGCAGACCGGTCGCATCCAGTGGCTCAACTACGACAGGGCCAACCCTGTGCCTTTGGGTTATCTTGCTTACGCCAGAGATCGAGAAGTTTACCCAAACTGTGCAGTGCCGACCATGGTGATCTTTCCGGAGGATGACGCGTTCCTCTGGAAGACCCAGGCCATCGACACGCCTCGATACATGGACGCCGAGTGTCGCGTGGAGACCGTCCAGGGCGGCCACTGGGTCATGCTCGACCATCCGGACGATGTCAACAAGCGGATGCTGGAGTGGTTCGAGTCGGAACCGAGCACCGCACGGGCGGAAGCCACGGCAGGCAGCGGTCCGTGAGGAGTGATGCCGTCGTCGCCTGATGGTGTGGGATGGGGGAGGAATCCGCGGCTCGCAGATGGTGGTCTGATTGGGTGGCGGGGTGAGTGAGCGCAAGCCGTACCCGAGTGACTTATCGGACGAGCAGTGGTTATTAATCGAACCGGTGATCACAGCGTGGAAGGACCGGCACCGTTCGGTCAGTGGCCACCAGGGCGCCTACGCCATGAAGGAGATCGTGAACGCGATCCTCTACCAGGGCCGGACCGGCTGCCAGTGGGCCTACCTCCCGCACGATCTGCCGCCGAAGAGCGCGACGTACTACTACTTCGCAGCCTGGCGGGACGACGGAACCGACCAGGTCATCCACGAACTCCTGCGCTGCCAGGTCCGTGAGAGGGCCCGCCGATTAGAGGACCCGACCCTGGTGGTCCTGGACACCCAGAGCGTCCACGCGGCCGCGGGGGTCCCCGCCTCCACAACCGGCCTGGACGCCGCGAAGAAGGTCCCGGGCCGCAAGCGGGGCCTGGCCGTGGACGTGCTCGGCCTGGTCATCGCCGTCACCGTGCTGGCCGCGAGCGCCCACGACAACGCCGCCGGCGTCGCCCTGCTCGACCAGGTCGCCGAACACACCGGCGGAACCGTCGAAAAGGCCCTGGTCGACCAGGGCTTCAAGAATCAGGTTGTCGCGCACGGCGACCATCTCGGCATCGACGTCGAGATCGTCCAACGCAACCCGCAGGAGGCGGGATTCGTCCCGCAGCCGAAGCGGTGGAGGGTCGAGCAAACCTACGGGATCCTGATACTGCACCGGCGCCTGGTCCGCGACTACGAACACCGCCCGGCCTCCTCCGCCTCCCGCGTCTACTGGGCCATGACCCACGTCATGGCCCGCCGCCTCACCAGCGTGAATACTCCTACCTGGCGCACTCCTCGGACGGCGGCCGCGTGAACATCCAGCCGCTCCTCGACGCACTCGGTATCCAGGAGAACGCCGCTCAGGCCCTGGCCGACGACCTCCGCACCCAGATCCACGAACTACAGGGCCGGCTGCGGGAGGCCGAGACCCACCTCGAAGACCTCGCGATCACCCGGAAGACCGTCACGGGCCTCGCCGACCGGCTCCCGGCCGTCCCGCCAGACCTGCCCGAGCACCCGGACTACCCCCGCATCCTCGCCGTCTTCAACCACACAACCGGACCACTGCGGGCCCGAGACGTCTGCGAAGCCCTCGACCACGAACTCTTGCCGAAGAACATCGAAGGCACCCGAGCCAAGCTGAAACGCCTGGTCAAGCTCGACGTCCTCACCGAGGCCGACACCGGAAGCTTCGCCAGAAAGCAGTAGCTGACGGAACCTGACCAGCATTCCTGCCCCAGCCTCACCGGCAAACGGACATCAACTCACAGACTGCCCTCTCATCGCTTTGCCCCCCCTGTTGGTGCGCTGAAGGTCATCATTCACCAGCCCGGTCAGTCCACACCGCGCCATGGCCCCTAACGCCGTCCGGAGCATCAGGCATAGGACCCCGCGACGCCCCCAGCCCCGCATCTCTCTGGGCAAGGGGTGACCGCCCCGAAGCGGGGCTCGGCCAGCGCGCGACGCAAGCCGTTCGAGTCGGACACGGTCCGCCTGCCCAGTACCCGAACCGAAGGACCCACCGTGTCAGAACCCTCCCCCAAGCCCGCCCGCAGCTCCCCGTGCCCGGCCGAGCTGGAGCCCGCCGAACTCATCTCGGACGGCAACTGCCGCACCTACATCCGGTACAGCCGCGCCATCCTGGTGCTGCTCGTGGTCAACCTGCTCGCCACGGTCGTCTTCGGCGTGCTCGGTGCCGTACGGGACGACTCGACGGAGCCGGGCCCGACCCCGACCGCGCCCATGCCGTCGGACCCGAGCGACGGCGGATGCAACATCTTCGACCCCGAGTGCTCCAGCACGGGCGGCACCGACGCGTAGCCCCTCGACTGCGCAACTGCGCCCCGGCCGCACCACCCGCGGCCGGGGCGCAGCCGTAACCCCGGCACGCCCAGGGCGTTGGTCCTGGTGACGTGCCCGCCTCCCCGTGGACACAGCGCGCGGGGCCCCTCGTCATGGCAGGTGTGGGGCCCCGTTTCGCCTCTACGCGCCGACCGTGCACATCAGGTACTCGGCAGTCGAACACGGCCACGGGTTCCCGCTTAAAACGCAGTACGGGTCCGCCTCGTTCTCCGGGCGGTGCTGCTTCAGCAGAGCAGCCGACTTGCGATGCGCTTCGCGCACCTCGTGATCCGTGGCGTGCCCCTTGGCCGCCTGGAGCTTCGCCTGCGCCCCGTCGTACCGCCGACGCTCGGGTGTGTCCAACACGCGCATACCGGCTTCCGCCCATATCAGGGCAATGCTCGGAAAGTAGAGCATGTAAGGAATATCGGGTGATGTCCCATCCAGGTAGCGCAAAGGTTCGGGACGATGTTCCGCAGGTGATCGACGTCTCACCGTCTGCCCTGGAGTTTTCCCGGACGTAAGCACGCCGACGTAGGCACGGTGCGCCGTCGCTCAGGGCGCGTCCCGCGGCCGCCACCCGGCAGCCCCGTGACCTGGGCAGACGGGAGAAGACGTGCAAACAAACGTCCAGAAGGCTCTCGAGAGCTGGTACGGGGCGTGGGAGCTACACCAGGAGACGGCTCAGGATGCCTTCACCGCGGCGTTCCCCGCCCTCACGCCCGCCACCCGGTGCCAGTGCTTCGGACCCGCCCTGCGGTGGACGACGCCCGGGGAAGGCGGGGGGAAGGTCTGCCTCGACGACCACGGCCGCGCGACGATCGAGTTCGAGAACGTCCCGAAGACCGCGGTCGGCACGGCCATGACGGAGTGCTGGGGCGCGGACTGGTTCGATGAGGGGCCGGGAGGGTTCGCCGAGGCGGAGCCCGGCCAGTACCACTACGAGGACGAGCAGACCTACGCGGAGTACGAGTTCGACGTGAACGCCGACGGCACCGTGACGTTCGGGGTCTCCTACGTGAAGGTCGACGACATCGTCACGATGCTCGACGCCCTCGAGCGAGCGCTCGCCGAACACCGCACCGCTCGACTCGGGTGATGTGAGGAGACCCGACCGCGTCCGCCCGCGATCGCCCCCAGAGTGCCGGGAACTGGCGGGGGCGTGGAGGGCAGCACCTCCACGCCCCCGGCCTTCAAGATCAGCGGAGGTTAACCTCGACCTTGATCTGCAGGCAGGTTCCGGCGGTGATGAGCGGGCCGCCGACGAAGGGGAAGCCGGTGAAGCACAGGGCGACTCCGGAACCGACGCAAAGTGCGGAGAATCCGAGCTGGCACCAGCCGAACGCCCCCTCGGAGCGCCTCCTGCTCACGGAGACGACAGGCTGGTGCTGTGCCGGATCTGCTGGGGTACCGTCGTTGGTAGTCAGGATGGACCACCTCTTTCCTGTAGGCGCAGGCCCAGGGCAGTTCTGCTTGCCGGCTCTCTGCCCGGGGCCTGCGGGACTTCTACGGCTGGAGGGTTCCAGCTCGTGAGATCCATGGTGCGTGGGCTTGACAGGCCCTCGGGGTACACTGGCCTACGGATTGATCCGCATGCGTCGAGTCTCACGTAAATGGAGCTGAAACCAGGAGATGGGTAACTGGACTAGCAACCCGGCATACGGATCAATCGGTAGCGGATAAACCGTAGCAGTTTTTTTTGAGGAGGCCGGGGCTGTGGCCCTTGAAAGGGACGGCAAGGTCGAGGTCCGCATGGAGCAACTGACGGCCTTGATGGGGAACGACCTCCCCGAGGCGGTCCGGAAGGCTCGGGAGATCTACGAGCGGGGCAGGAAGCCGAAGACCGTGCGCGTCCGGCGGTCCTTCGTGCGGCTGGAGAAGTTCGGCGGGACGGTCGAGAACGAGCGCAAGCCTCTGCCTAGGTCCGAGCGCCCCTTCTCCGCCCAGATGATCACGCCGAAGGGGCTCAGCCTGAAGCTCTACCTCGTGATGCTGTTCGCGGCGCAGTGCGAGGCAGCAATCGGGAAGGAGTGGCCCCAGCCGTACCCGATCGAGCCGAACGCCCAGACGACCGACTCGTGGGAGGGGTTGGTGGCGACCGTCGCCAAGTACGCCGGCCCCGGTGTTCAGGCCTCCTCGGTCCGCACGAACAAGCTGAGGCAGATCACCCAGGCGATGAAGACGCTGGAGGGGATGGAGCTGCTGAGATCGGCGACCGGGGTCAAGGGTCAGGTCAGCCGCGGCGTCCTGCTCCTGTGCGAGAACGGGAAGAGCAAGGACACCGGCGCAGCGAGCATCGCGTACACGGTGCCGACGGATGCCGAGCTCTTCCTGGAGATCCCCGTGGGGTTCTTCACCAACGGCTGGATCTACGCGCTCACCAACAGCGAGATCGCCGCCATGTTGATGTGGTTCGACGTCCTGAAGTTCGACGGCATGAAGGTGACGCCGGAGGGCGGGACACCGATAACCCTCGGCTTCGTGCTGAGTAACGTGCGCCACGGCTTCTACGGCCTCGGCCGGGACGCGTACGAGACGCACCGGCCGCTGGAGGCCTTCGGGGTCCTTGAGGTCCACCGCCACTGGAAGCGGTACGACAGCGGCAAGTGGATGGACTTCAAGGAAGAGAGCAGCGACATGGTGTGCCACCGAGTGACGCTCCAGGACGGCGCCTTCGACAGGGAGGCGGGGGCGGTCGTACACGAGGTGCTCCGACGGCGTGACGCCACCAACGAGTGGCGGCAGCCCATGAGCGGGTTCCTACAGCCCGGAAGGCTGTAGAAACCCGCCGCGGCAGAGTGTCACGCGCGCCTGATCGCGACGTAAGCCTCCTCGGCGCCCCATGGTCCTTCCTCGCTCCAGCCGTCCTCCCGCGGCCGCCGTTCCTGGCCGGTCCGACGAGCCGGGGCAGGACGGACGAACCTCGTGACGGCAACGAACCTCGCCCCCGCCAGGCAGGAAGCCCTGATACCTGTGGAGGAGCTGACGGGTCCCGAGCCGGTCGTCCACTGCGCGGACGCCCTCGACCACCTTCGAGTCCTCCCCGACGCCTCGGTGGACGCGGTCGTGACCGATCCGCCGTACGAGTTGGGGTTTCTCGGGAAGGCGTGGGACGCCTCCGGCATCGCCTACAGCGTGGACATGTGGGCGGAGTGCTTCCGCGTCCTCAAGCCGGGCGGACACCTGGCCGCGTTCGGCGCGACCCGCACCTACCACCGCATGGCCGTGGCCGTCGAGGACGCCGGATTCGAGATCCGTGACTCCCTGCACTGGCTGTACGGCACCGGCTTCCCCAAGGGACAGGACGTCGGGAAGCTGATCGACCGACGCCGCGACGACCACCCCGCCCGCCGCCGCTTCACCGCCGAGTTCGCCGCCCTCCGCGATTCCGTCGGCTGGACGAACCCGCAGATCGACGCCCTGTTCGGCTTCAACGGCATGGCGCAGCACTGGACGACGCAGACCAAGACCGCTGCCGTCCCGACCGTCGAGCAGTGGGAGCAGTTGAAGGCGGAGATGGGGTTCGAGGCCCCGATCCTCGTCGAGGACCTAGTGCACGAGCTGAACGGGCGGAAGAGCGCCCCCGGGGAGGCGTGGGAGGACCGGGAGGTCATCGGCAAGGGGCACCGGGCCCGGGGCGACTCTGGGGTGTTCCCCCAGCTCCAGTCCGACACGTTCGACGTGACCGCGCCGGCGACCGCCGAGGCCGCCCGCTGGGACGGCTGGAACACCGCTCTCAAGCCCGGCCATGAGCCGATCGTCCTGGCACGGAAGCCGCTCGAGGGCACCGTCGCCTCCAACGTCCTGGCGTACGGCACCGGCGCGATGAACACCGCGGCGTGCAAGACCCCGCCAGGCGACGCCGAGGGGCGTTGGCCGACCAACGTGCTGCTGTCGCACGCATGGGCCGTCGACGAGGCGGGATGGATCGTCGACGGCTGCGCGGACGGCTGCGCGGAGGGGTGCCCGGTCGCCGAGCTGGACGGCCAGTCGGGGCGGCTCACCTCCGGGGCGAACCCGCGGCGCCGTAACGCCGACAAGTTCCGCGACGTGTACGGCGACTTCAAGGGCCAGACCGCGTGCAAGCCGGTCCGAGGCGCGAACTCCGGCGGCGCCTCCCGCTTCTACCCGGCGTTCCGCTACCAGGCCAAGGCCCCCAGCAGCGAGCGGCCGCGTCTGCCGGACGGCACCGTGCACCCCACGGTGAAGCCGGTCGCGCTGATGCGGTGGCTGGTCCGGCTGCTCACCGCGCCCGGCGGGCTCGTCCTGGACCCGTTCGCCGGTACCGGCACGACGCTCGAGGCCGCCCGGCTGGAGGGCTTCGACTCCATGGGCGTGGAGGCCAAGGCCGAGTACGCCGAGCTGTGCCGCCTCCGGCTGCGCAGGGACGCCCGGGGGTAGGGCGCGACGCAAGGTTCGTCGGCCCTTCACTCTCCCCGCCTCGCCCGGGGCGTGCCCGACCAGGACCGCGACTCAGCGGTCCGGCGCCCGGGGCAGACGAGGAGACCAGTGCTGTGGCACGACGACGGACCGGCCCCACCGACGTGGTGAAAGCCATGGTCTACGACCGCGACGGCGGCGCCTGTGTGCGCTGCGGAGCGCTGGAGAACCTGACCGTCCACCACCGCGTGAACAGGGGCATGGGCGGGGCGCGGGAGCCCTGGATCAACCAGGCGCACAACCTCCTGACTGCCTGCACCGTGTGCAACGGCTGGTTCGAGGACAACCCGCGGGAGTCGTACGAGGCCGGGTGGAAGGTGCGCCGGCCGCAGCTCCCCGGCGAGGTCCTGGTGCGCTACCCGGACGGCAGCGAGTACCGGCTCACCCCGGACGGCGTCCGCGCCACGACCGTGGCGGCCGCCCGATGAAGCGCCGCCGCCGCACCCGCGGTCACTCGGCGTCCCGAACCGACTGGATCGGCGCCGCGGTGGAAGGCCTCTTCGACGCGGTGGCCGAGTCCTTGTGCTCCTGGGGGCGGCGATGAAGCGCCGTCGCCAGTGCGCCGCGATCCCGGCAGCGCTCGTCGGCTCCCAGGGCTGGCAGTGCCAGCGCGTCGCCGACCACGACGGCCCGCACAAGGCCTCGCACTCCGACCGGTCGACCATGCACTACTCCTGGGAGGGCGACGCCACCAGCATCTTCGGGTACCAGACGCTCCCGGGCACTATCCGCTTCCGGTCGCCGTTCTGGACGCCGCAACGCCGGTACCGCGCCGGCGAATGGACCGTGAGCGTGCTGATCACCCTGGCGCTGGGGTGGTGCTGGTCGCTGAGCGCCGCCGCCGTGTTCCTCGTGCTGGAGCTGTTCACGTCCATCCGGCGGCCGCACTTCGTCGACGTCGGCCGGTTCACCGCCGGCGTGTACCTCGTACGCCGGGAGAACTACCCGGCGTTCTTCGCGATCGGCTTCGCCCGGTACGGGCCGGAGGCCAACGCCAAGAGGAACGGCCTGCAGGTCGTCGTCGGGCGCCTGTCGCTGATCATGTGCGCGCTGCTGCCGCGGGACGAGTGGGCCGACTACCAGCACCGCAAGGCCGGGCGCGAGGCAAAGCGGAAGGACGGCACCCAGTGAGCCCCCAGATCACGATGAAGACCCGCGTACGGCGGCCGCGGGGACTGCGGCTCGGGCCGTGGCTCCTCTGGGTGATCCGTCTCCCCCAGGGGCCGAACCTCGGCCTCGGGAGGATCGCGATCACGGACACGCCCCGCGACCCAGCTCCCGGCCAGACCCGGGCGCGAGACGGCCAAGGCCGAGTTCTGATCGCGGGCGGCGTCGCGTTCGCCGTGCTCCGATGCAGGTCAGTGCCGGTGCGTCGCGCCTCCCCCTGACACGCCGCTCTCGTGGCTGTAGCATTTCCGGCTGTACGCAGGCGGGGGCTACTCCAGTCGGCGTGAGGCGCAGCCCCGCGCCACAGCTTGAGACGGGAATGGCAGCCATGCCCAAGGCCGGGATCACCTACTCGAAGAAGAAGATCCAGAAGACCGACTTCAAGGCCCTCCGCGAGGCCGCGGAGCGCGCCGTGACCGAGGAGCTGGGCCGGATCACCCGCCCAGACGACCGGATCGAGCGGGCAGCCGAGATCATCCGCCAGGCAGACGCCGAGGTCGCGCTACACCTCGACGACCGCGACAAGGCCGTGGCCTCCCTGTGGTTCTACGAGCACGTTCCCGGCCTCGCCGGAGCGATCGGTGTCACGCCGACCGCTTACCGAGAGGTCCTGAGCAAGGCCTTCTACGGCGGCCCCGAGCGGGTGCGCACCGACAGCGGGCACTACGAACTGCGGCCTGTACCCGATCTCCCGGGCACCGAGCTCGTCAAGGCGGCCCAGGAGGCGGGCGTGCCGTTCGTCGAGGACGCCGACAAGAAGCTGCCGAAACTGGCCACCGTCGTCGCCGAGGCGCGCGCCCGCCGCGGCGCCGCCGTGGTGTTCATGCGGGATGCCGCGCTCGCCCTGTCGGAGGAGCCGTACGGCTGGGATGGGCCGAGGATCGCCGAGCACGCCGGCGTGCAGAAGAAGCTGATCTGGCAGCAGCAGGCAGCCGCCCGCGCAGCCCGCGAGCGCGCCGCCAAGCGCTGACCGATCCGCCGCACCCTCCAGGCCGGTCCTGAGCACCTTCGGGACCGGCCTTCCCTTTTGCCCGCAGGTCACGCCGGAGCCTGATTATCAGGCCCCGGTCACCGGGGCCTGGAAATCCGGCTTCCGGTGGGACGGACACCGGCAGTCCGGTCGCCGGTAGATCAGGCCCCTTTAGTAACAAGATCAAGCACCACAATGAAGTAAGAGTTCCGATGCCTTCGCTTCGCTCAGGCATCGGCGTGCAGCGCCTCCGAAGACCCTCGAACCGGCCCCCAAGCGAGGCAGCAGCAACAGGGCGGCGAGGGCAGGGGTGTCACAGAATCCGGCCGTTGGCGTTCCCCCAGACATGACGATGCGATCCATGCCCCCGCGCACGATGCTCCCGCCGAACCTGACCCGGCACTTCTACGAGACCCGCCGGGCGTTCCTCCAGAGCGCCGGACAGGACTCCACCCCGTGGTTCCAGCTCTCCCCGCTGGAGCGGAGTGTCGTCGAGTCGGAGATGGAGATTTTCCGGCAGTCGATACGGCGGGCCGAGGAGGAGCAGGACCTGCTCGCCAGTCTCGACGCCCCCCCGGGCCGCGGCCGCCGAGGAGCCGGCCGCCGAGGAGACGTCGGAACCCGCGGCCGCTGATGAGGGCGCCAAGGAGGAGTGCTGCCTCGGGTGCGCGGCCGTCGCCGCGGTCCTGGCCCTCATCGAGAGGACGAGCCAGCCCCCGAAGCCGTCTGCCGAGGCCTCGGTGACGAACCGCTTCCCATTCAGCGTCGCCGAGGTCACCGCCCCCTCGACACGCGCCCCTGGGGCGTGCCGCTGAGCGAGGAGGAGAAGGCCCGCGTGAAGGCCGTCGAGGGCAAGCTGCCCGCGTGGCTGTTGACCGCGAGTATCGACCTCGACGTCCTTGACGGCACCGCGCCGAGAATCCCCGTCACCTTCGCCCCCCAGCCGATCAGCCTCGAGCGCCTGCTGCTGATGGATCGCGTCCCCTTCGACGACTTCCGCGCCGATTTCTGGATCAAGAAGCCGCCGACCGCCGACCAGGCGTAACAGAACCCGGCGCGCGACGTACTACAGAGTGCGGCTGGCCCTCTGACCCCGACACCCCCTCGGGGAAAGCACTCCGGCCGCATCCCCCTCAGCCGGGGTGACGGTCCTGCTCCACCTCCCCGGTGCAGGACCGCACCCCGGCGACAGACTTCCGGCACGGCCACCCACTCCGAAGGCGGGAGGTGAGCAGTTCGTTCTCGGGTCCGTGCCGGACCCCGCGGCCTGGTCGGCGGTCTGGGCATGGGCCCCGGCCAGGCCGCGACACTAGATCCCCGCGGGCGGCACCTTCCCCGCCATGTCCCGCACGCAGCTCTCGCCCACCACCCGCCCCAGCGTGGTCCCACCCGCCCGGGAGCTGCGGAACGGGCGTCAGCCGGGCGTCGTCTCCCGGGACGCCTCCAGCGTCGCCGACCTCCTCCTCCGCGCCCCCGTGGCCGCCAGGCGCCACGCCTTCAAGCACGAGATCACCGCCCGCGAACGGCCGCACGTCATGCGGGAGGTCGAGCGGGCCACCGGCTCGATGTACGGGCTCTGGCACGACACCCCCAGCGGCTTCATCGAGGACGTCCTCGGCGAAAGCATCTGGAGCCGTCAGCGCGAGATCGTCGACGCCGTCCCATTCAACAAGCGCATCGCCGTCCCGGCCGGCTTCGGCGTCGGCAAGACCTGGATCGCCGGGCGCCTGGTCGCGTGGGCCGGGGCGGTCAACGCCCCCGGGACAATGGTCATCGTCACCACCGCGACGAGATTCCGGCAGGTCCGAAACCAACTCTGGCCCCACATCCGGAAGACCGTCGCCCGCGCGGGCCTGCCGGGATACTGCGACACCACCCAGTGGAAAATCCCTGATCAGTGGGGCAATGACGTCATCGTGGCGTACGGCTTCACGGCGCCCGAGAACGACGAAGCGGCGATGCAGGGCATCCACGGCACGCCGAAGTTGCTCATCGTCGTCGACGAGGCCGGCGGTATCGCCCGCACCATCGGCAACGGCACGAACAACTTGCTCACCGGTGACGCGCGGATGCTGGCCATCGGCAACCCCGCGATGGACGACCCGCGGTCCTGGTTCGAGACGCTGTGCGAGGAAGGCGAAGACCCCGAAGAACCGTCCACGGTCACGATCCCCATCGCGACGTTCGCGTCCCCGGCCATCACCAAGGAACGGGTACCGTACTGCAACGACTGTCCCGACGGCGTGCCCCCACACTCCCTTGCCATCCACCTCCCTGATCAGGAATGGGTGGACCGCACGATCCGCGAGTACGGCGAAGACCACCCGTACGTCATCGCCAAGGTGCACGCCCGCTTCCCGAAGGGCGGCGGCGGCCTCGCGATACCCGTGACCTGGGTCGAGGACGCCCAGAACAACGACGACCCGACCGGGCCCGGCTGGCACCGACTGTGTGACCTCGGCCTGGAAGGGGAGACCGCCAAGCACACCGTGCGCGAAGGCGCCTGGGTCCGCCTCGGCGTCGACGTCGCCGCCGACGGTGGCGACGAATTCACGATCTACAGGGCCGTGGGCGACGCGATCGAGATGCGTCACGCCAGCTCCGGCATAGCCAACGACAACCAGGTCAAGGTCGCCGAGAAGATCCTGGAGGAGATCCGCGCGGCGCAGCGCCTCGCCAACGCCCTGAACTCGCCCCACCCCGTCCGCGTGAAGATCGACAAGAACGGCATCGGTCACGGCGCCACCAGCATGCTGGAGGTCTGGGCGGAGAACGGCACCCACGAGGCTCAGATCGTGGGCGTGATGGTCTCCGAGTCCCCGTCGCAGGACGACCCGGGCGCCGTTATGCGGCCGTACCGGAAGCGAGACGAGATGTGGCTCGCCACCAGGGCGCTCCTCCAGCCGGACCCCGCGACCGGCACCGGCCGACTGCGACTCCGCGTCGACCGACAGGCCGGCATCCAGCTCTCCACGCCCAAGCTCGGATCTAACACCGCCGGGTTCAGCATCATCGAGTCGAAGAAGACGATGAAGGCCCGCGGAATGAAAAGCCCTGACCGGGCCGAGGCCGCTCTGCTGGCCGTGTACGAGCCGGAGCCGCTGAACCAGCCGCGACGTCGCGGCCTCCTCAACTGAAGGGGCTTCCGGTCTCGGATGTAGCCATGCTGATAGCGGGCCAGGAATCTGCGGGTGCCAGAGGATCGATTCAGCCCCTCGGCCTGAGGGTCACCACTAGGCTTATGGGGATTCCGGTGTTAAGCCACGCAGCGCGCACATGCGCGCTACCAAGTGTGATGGGGTGCGAAGCGCGTTGAGCGGGACCACGACGACGGTGCACGACGTTCTCAGCGCGATCCGTGACGGCTCCACCGGGAACCGGGACCGAGGGACCCGCTTCGAGGAGTTCATGGTCCAGTACCTGAGCACCGATCCGCAGTGGACCGAGCAGTTCAGCCGTGTGTGGATGTGGGCCGACTGGCCGGGCGCCGAGCACGACAAACGGGACACAGGTATCGACCTGGTCGCGCAGGACCGGGAGACCGGCGGCTTCTGTGCCATCCAGTGCAAGTTCTACGAGCCGCAGCACACGATCCACAAGGAGGACATCGACTCCTTCTTCACGGCCTCTGGCAAGGGCGCCTTCACCCGCCGGATGATCATCTCCACCACGGACAAGTGGAGCGTCCACGCCGAGGAGGCGCTGGACGACCAGCAGATCCCCGTCACCCGGCTCGGCCTGTCGGACATCGCGAGCAGCCCGGTGGAGTGGCGCATGCCCACGCCGGGCCTGCACGTCGAGTTCGAGATGACGCTGCGGGAGAAGAAGAAGCCGCGCCCTCACCAGCGTGAGGCGATCGACGAAGTCTTCGCCGGCTTCGCCGAGCATGAGCGCGGCAAGCTCATCATGGCCTGCGGAACCGGCAAGACCTTCACCAGCTTGAAGATCGCCGAGCGTCTCCAGCACGAGCGGGCGGAGGCAGGCCAGGGGGAGCACACCACTGTCCTGTTCCTGGTCCCCTCCATCGCGCTTCTTTCGCAGACACTGCGCGAGTGGTCGTACGAGGCTGAGGTGCCGCTGCGCGCCTTCGCCGTCTGCTCCGACACCAAGGTCGGCAAGCAGAAGGCCCAGGGTGACGACAAGGACATGTCCACCCATGACCTGGCCCTGCCCGCCACCACCGACCCGAACCGACTGGTTGCGCAGATGGCAAGCGTGGAGGCGTCGCCGGGCCTCACAGTGGTGTTCTCCACCTACCAGTCGATCGCGACCGTCTCGGCGGCCCAGCAGCAGGGCCTGCACCGCTTCGATCTGATCCTGTGCGATGAAGCCCACCGCACCACGGGCGTCACCCTCTCCGGTCACGACGAGTCCGCGTTCGTCCGCGTCCACGACGACTCCTTCCTCGGCGCGGACCGCCGCCTGTACATGACCGCGACCCCGCGCGTGTACAACGACGACACCAAGCAGGACGCCAAGCACGCCGACGCGGCCGTCGCCTCAATGGACGACGAAGCGACATATGGCCCCGAGTTCCACCGGCTCGGCTTCGGTAAGGCCGTGGAGCAGGGGCTGCTCACCGACTACAAGGTCCTCATCCTCACGATCGATGAGGGCGCCGTCGCCAAGACCCTCCAGGAGAGCCTGGCCGGCGCGGACGCCGAGCTGAGCCTCGACGACGCAGCGAAGATCATCGGCTGCTGGAACGCGATGGCCAAGCGCACCGGCACCTTCGCCGACGGCTCCGGTTTCGGCAAGGACGAGTCCCCGATGAAACGGGCCGTCGCCTTCGCCCGCTCCATCGCCGACTCCAAGTCCGTCGCCGCCCGGTTCAACGAGGTCGTCGACGCCTACGACGACGCGGATGACGAGGTGCTGCACTGCGAGGTCGACCACGTCGACGGCACCTTCAACACCCTCCAGCGCAACCGGCTCCTCGACTGGCTCAAGCAGGACCCGGGCCCGGCCAACGCCCGCATCCTGTCCAACGCCCGCTGCCTGTCCGAGGGCGTCGACGTGCCAACCCTGGACGCGGTGCTGTTCCTGCACCCGCGCAACTCCGTGGTGGACGTCGTCCAGTCCGTCGGCCGCGTCATGCGCACCGCCCCCGGCAAGAACTACGGCTACATCATCCTGCCTGTCGCCGTCCCCGCGGGTATGCCGCCGGAGAAGGCACTCGCGGACAACCAGCGCTTCAAGACTGTCTGGCAGGTCCTCCAGGCCCTGCGCGCCCACGACGACCGCTTCAACGCCACCGTCAACCAGATCGAGCTCAACAAGAAGAAGCCCGACACCATCGGCATCGGCCACATCGGCGCGGGCGACGAGACAATGGGCGACCAGGACGGCTCCAGCACCGCCGACAGCGCCCAGGCCGCCAAGGAGAAGGAAGCTCAGAGCGCCCAGCACATCCAGGACGCCCTGTTCTCCGTGAGCGACTGGCGGGACGCCATCTACGCCCGCATCGTCGACAAGGTCGGCGAGCGCCACTACTGGGAGGACTGGGCCAAGGACATCGCCCAGATCGCTGACCGCCACGTCACCCGCATCAAGGCCGCCCTGACGATCCCCGAAAAGCAGGC
Organism: Streptomyces sp. NPDC059169; assembly: GCF_042755225.1. Classification (NCBI taxonomy): domain Bacteria; kingdom Bacillati; phylum Actinomycetota; class Actinomycetes; order Kitasatosporales; family Streptomycetaceae; genus Streptomyces; species Streptomyces sp. NPDC059169. Next base: position 21,617 of record NZ_JBHZCF010000018.1, read on the forward strand.
CGCCTTCGCCGAGTTCGTCTCCGAGCTGCGCGCCACCATAAACCCCGGCGTCTCCGACTCCGACGCCATCGACATGCTCGCGCAGCACATCATCACCAAGCCGGTCTTCGACGCACTGTTCAAGGACTACGCCTTCACCGACCACAACCCGGTCTCCCGGGCGATGCAGCGCATGCTCGACGTCCTCGACGACACCGGCCTGGACGCCGAGACCAAGACCCTGGAGGACTTCTACCACTCGGTCCGCGTCCGTGCCGAAGGCATCGACAACCACGAAGGCCGCCAACACGTCATCGTCGAGCTGTACGACAAGTTCTTCAAGACCGCCCTGCCCAAGACCGCCGACGCGCTCGGCATCGTCTACACCCCTATCGAGGTCGTCGACTTCATCATCCGTTCCACCGAGCAGGCGCTGCGCAAGCACCTGGACAAGTCCCTGTCAGATGAGGGCGTCCAGATTATTGACCCATTTGTCGGTACCGGTACCTTTCCAGTACGCCTTCTCCAGTCCGGGCTCATCAAGCCCGAGGACCTCTTGCGTAAGTACACCAGCGAGCTACACGCCAACGAGATCGTGCTGCTTGCGTACTACATCGCGGCAGTCAACATCGAGGCCGCCTTCCATGATCTCGCAGGCGGGAAGTATCAGCCCTTCGAGGGGATCGTCCTCACTGACACCTTCCAGCTTGCAGAAGGGGCGGCACAACTCGACGGCATGGACGTGCTGGAGGGCAACAGCGAACGTGCCAAGAAGCAGAAGGCGCAGCCGATCACAGTAGTCATCGGCAACCCGCCCTACTCAGTGGGCCAGGACAGTCAGAACGACGATAACAAGAATCTTAAATACGAGACCCTGGACGGTCGTATCCAGGAGACGTACGCTGCCCAGTCTACGGCGACTCTCAAGAACTCCCTCTACGACTCCTATATCCGCGCCATCCGTTGGGCCTCCGACCGAATCAAGGACGAAGGCGTAGTGGCCTTTGTCTCCAACGGCGGCTACATCGACGGCAACACGGCGGACGGCCTGCGTAAGTCGTTGGTCGAGGAGTTCGACGCGATCTACTGCTATAACTTGCGCGGCAACCAACGCACCGCCGGAGAGCAGTCTAAGAAGGAAGGCGGCAAGATCTTCGGCTCAGGTAGCCGGAACACTGTCGCTATCCTGATGCTCGTCAAAGGCGACAAGAACGGCATCCGCTCGTCCGGCTGTGAGCTCTACTACTACGAGGTCGAGGACTACCTCACCCGTGACGAGAAGCTGAACAAGCTTCGTACTCAGGATCTGGTATCCGCAGAGTGGAAGCGCCTCCAGCCGAACGCGGACGGCGACTGGATCAACCAGCGCGACGAGCGCTTCGCCGGGTTTCAGGCGATTGGAGACAAGGATAAGAGCGTGGAGAGGGCGCCTATTTTCGCGCTGCACTCTGGCGGTCTCAAGACCAACCGCGACGCGTGGGTTTACAACTTCTCCGAGCAGAAGCTTGGTGAAAACGTAGAATCTATGATCGATTTTTACAACGGCCAAGTCGAGGAGTTTGCTGACCACTGCAGGGTTCGGGCTAATGCCACTCCGAGCATTGCGGATGTAGAGAAATTCATCGACTTCGACCAGAATAAGATCAGCTGGTCCTCTGCTCTAATTCCTAGAGTGGCGCGGGGGCGGAAGATTGAGTTCGATTCGAATCGAATGACCCCCAGCCTATATCGTCCGTTCTGTCGGCAGTATGCCTACTTCGATCAGAGCGTTAATGACCGTCCCGGAAAGCTGCCGCAGATGTTCCCGGCGCCAGACTGTGCGAACTTCGGGTTTTACGTGACCGGCATGGGGTCAGATAAGCCGTTTTCCGCGCATGCAGTTGACTGCATCCCTGACCTGGCGTACTGGGGTTCCAGTAACGGCCAGTTTTTCGCGCGCTACACATACCGCGAGCTCGCCGTCGACGGCGGCTTCGACTTCAGCGACAGCGACGCCTACGAGCGCATCGACAACATCACCGACTCCGCCCTCTTGGGCTACCAGGAGGCATACCAGGACGCATCCATCACCAAGGACCACATCTTCTACTACACCTATGCCCTGCTCCACTCCCAGGAGTACCGCGAGCGCTTCGCGGCCGACCTGAAGAAGGCCCTCCCCCGTGTCCCCAAGGTGCGCGACTTCCTCGGCTTCGCCGAGGCCGGCCGTAAGCTCGCCGACCTGCACATCAACTACGAGCAGGCCAAGCCGTACAGGGGCATCGTCGAGACGCCGACCGGCGACATCTCGGCGACCCCGCCGAACGAGCTGTACCGCGTCGCCAAGATGAAGATCCCGAAGGTGAAGGGACAGGCCGACCGGTCCACGATCATCTACAACAACCGGATCAAACTGACCAACATCCCGGAGGAGGCGTACCGGTACCAGCTCGGCGCCCGTCCCGCAATCGAGTGGATCATTGACCGCTACCAGGTCAAGGTCGACAAGGCGTCGGAGATCGTCAACGACCCCAACGACTGGTCCGACGACCCGCGCTACATCATCGACCTGCTCAAGCGAATCGTGACCGTGAGCCTGGAGACCATGAAGATCGTGGATGCCCTGCCTGCCCTGGACATCCTGGAATAGCAACCACCCTGGCACGGGTACACGCTCACCGAGGCGTATTCGTGCGGCCCGTCAGCGTTGGGAAGTCGCCCGCCCGCTGTTTGTCCAGATCACCTCTGCGTTTTGGCCTGCGGATCGTGCATCGGGACCTTCTTGAATGGGTCCTTGGACGTGTCCTTAGCCGGGCGTACGTACCTTTCCCGGGGGATGCGCGAGCCCTTCTTCCAGCGGCCGGCCTCCTCGAGTTCTTCGTCCGTCGCGCCGTTCATGCCAAGGTCGGTGGCTCCGCCGGCGCGAAGGCTGTGCGAGGACACGGGGCGGCCGTCCGTCTTGAGCCCGGCCTTGTGGAACCACAGTTTCACCCGCTCGTTGACGGTCTGCGGGCGGAGGTAGTCACCGCGCTTGGTGGCCGTCTTCGCCCGGGTCTCCGACGAGGCGACGGTGCCGTTGCGTTTGACCTCCCGGAAGACGGGCCCGGTGGTGATGCCCTGCTCAGCGAGGTAGCCGACCCAGCGACGCATCCGGAAGGCCAGCCGCAAGTCCTCCCGGTCGTGGAGGTAGATGGTCTGTTCCTCGCCCTTATGCGTCTTGTCCTCGGCGAGCCACACCACGACCATGTCGTCGAGGATCGTCAGGTCCTCGAGGTCCAGGTCGACGTCTTCCACGCTGCGCCCGAGGAACCGGTATCCGAAGGCGAGCATCGCCGAGTCACGCCAGCCGATCGGCCGGTCGTCCGTCTCCGCCTTCTCCATCATCGGCAACAGGTACGGCAGCGTGATCGGGAACGCTTCCTTCCTGCGTAGCGCCCGTTTGTTCTTCTTCCGGTACTGCGTCAGGAGCAGCAGGAACAGGCTGTTGTCCGGCTTCTTGCCCGGCGGCATGGACGTCCGGATCAGCGACATGTAGTGCCGGATCGTGGTGACCTTGAGCTTCCTCGACATCAGGTGACGGCCGTACTCGGTGTACGTCGCCGTCGTACACGGCTTCGCCACCCGCCCCTGCTCGGCACACCACGCCTCGAACAGGCCCATGGCGGTGCGGCGTTGCGGCGATCCTTCCTCTTCGGCCTCCTTTATGGCCTGGGCGGTCTCCTCGCTGACGTACAAGTCCCGCTCCGTGTAGGTCGTCCCCTGATCATCGCTGGTCGGTATGTGCTCGCCAGGCAGCAGCACCGTGTGCTGATCGACGAGCGGGCGGCCGCCGGGCTCGTCGACGGGCACCAGCTCCCCGTCCTCGACGAGTTCGGCGTCGACGATCTCCTCGTCCGCGGCGTCGACGCTCACAGCGTGTCCCAGGGACGAAAGCCGTGGCGGACCGGGCTCATGCCTGAACGCCCGGGTCGACTGAGAATCGCCCCTCGACGACTTTGTTCGACCGTGCTCTGTAGGAAGTCCAAGCCGTTGATGACCGGCGGGAAGTCCACCGCCGCCGTGTTTGGCTTCATCGGGCAGTCTTTTCCGTCTCGAACGCGAGTGGGCCCCCAGCGTCGGGCCGCCGTCGCGGCCGTGGGGTCTCGGCGCTCGTGGGCTGTTCAATTGACTCCCCAGCGCAATGGGGACACCGCAGCGTGTCCTGTCCCGGAGGGACGAGGCAGTCACAATCCGGCCCGCAAGTGACCCATCCCGTGTAGTCCTTGCCGCAGCCGAAGCAGATGTCTACGTTGGCCCTCCTGTTCTCTGACACGACAGCGCCGAAGACGACCGTGCAGGCGTTGCAGTCAGGGCAGGCCCTGATCGGGTGTGGGGCGTCGGCGTCGTAGAAGGAAGAGGTGTACGACTCCGCGTACCAGGCCGCGAACGCCGAGGGCGAGAGGGCCGCCAGGCAGAACCGGCAGCGGAGCTCTTGCTCTCTGGAGCCGAGAACGAGTGTCCACTGCTGGCACTCGGCGCACTGCACCGTACGCCCGGCAAGAGGCTTCAACTCCGTCTCGAGACGCTGAGACCGCTCCCTGACGAGGGCCTTGACGTTCCGCAACTCGCCGCCGAGCTCCTCCATTTTGTTCTCAACGTAGGCCAATTCCGATGTGAGGACCGGCTGCAGGTGATCGATGATGAAGGTGATCAGAAAGTCCAGTACGAGCGCTGCCTGAGACTCGACCGCGAAGGCACTCCCGGTGTGGCCGAGATGGGTCAGGGCGTTGCGCGTGGCCGCCAACGCCCTGACGGCCTGCGCCTGGTCCTTGCTGATGTCCAAGGACACGATGTTGTTCAGCCGGTCGATCGCGGCCTGGACCCCGCAGCTTGTGAAGCTTCCCAAATCGTAGTCGGACTTCTTGGCTTTGCCCGGGTCGTTGAAGACGAGGCTCCAGTGTTCCCGGATGAGTCGGGCTTTCAGAAGCACCTCGACGGCGGCCTGAAGGTGCAGCACGGCGTACTTGAGGTCACGCGCGTCCGGCTCCCCGTCGTTCTGGCTCAGGTGCTCGAAGGCGCTGAGGAGGAAGTCCATCCCGTTGCGGACAGGAGTGAAGTCCAGGTCATCGCGATGATGGGCAGCCTCCCCCCTCCGACCCTTAGTGTGCTGCTGTCTCCCGTTCGGCACACCGGACACGCGGGACCCCCTAAGTGCAGTTTTTTAACGTCCCGCCAAGATTACCGACAACAATCACAGTTGTTGTCGGCTACTCTCCAGTAACTCCGTAGCGTCTCCTCGAGGGTGGAGAGCACCGACCGGAAGCCCGAACGAAGGACACCACCATGCGGAAGCTGAAGCTGTTCGCGTACGCCCTCGGTCTCCTGACCCTCGCATACCCGCCAACGTCCCGCCCGGCCTCGGAACGCTCGCCGTCCTCGGCGGCGCGGAACTCGCCGTGGTGACGTGGGCCCTGGCGCACGTGTCGCGCACCCTGACGATCGCCGCAGGCGTTCTCCTGGCGCCGACGTCCCCCGGTCGACTCAACTGCACCGCACGGTGGGTGGGCTGCGCCTGGGTCGCTTCGGTCGCTGCCGCGGCCCTGCCCAGCCGTAGCAGACCACTGTTCGAACCGTTCGATTCTCCGCTGTCAACTACCTGCCAATTGCCACTTCTCTGGACGGTGATGGGCCGTTAGGTTGCAGTACGCGTAAGGGCTGCAGGGGGACGCAGGGGGATGGATGACAGGGTTGCCCAATCAGCGTGTGCCGGTGGCCGGTTCGGAAACCGGCAGCCTGCCCATAACGGCCCAACAGGAGCACTTCAGCGTGGCCTTCACCCGCATGGTCGCTTACGCTGCAGGCTTCTCGGTCAAGAGCCACGAGCCGGACTACGACGGAGTCGACATCACGATCGTCTCGTCGGCGGAGTACGAGACGTACTACTGCCCAGAGATCGAGCTGCAGCTCAAGTGCACGACGCAGCACCACTACCTTCACGATGATCACCTGTCCTGGCCGATGGAGGCCAAGCCTTTCAAGAAGCTTACGCACCCGAAGCGGTACAACCCTGCACTCCTCGGAGTCTTGCTGATCCCTGAGGACGACGATGGATTGCTTCTTCTGGAACAGAACGAAGACATGCTGCTGACGAGGAGCCGCATGTACTGGCAATGGGCCAGAGACCTCGGGACAATCCCCGACGGCCAGGGCACCAAGACGGTGCACTTGCCCAGAGCGAACCTGTTCGACGTGGAGCAGCTGCAGGGCATCATGGAGACGATCGGGGAAGGAGGCGCCTGGTGAGCACCTCCACACGGGATGGCTACCGAGAGGTGGCAGATCTGCTTACGCCTTCCGCAGTGTCTCAGTACCTTGCGACCCAGCGCTGGATCCTAGAGACCAGCCAACCCGACGTCAGGGAGATCTGGCGACTGCCAGACGACGCAGGTGGTAGCCGCGCTCGGATCATGCTGCCGTTGGCCTCTGACTTCGTCGACTTCCAGCAACGGTTCACGGACGCACTGCTGGCGCTGGGAAAGATCTACGGTTCGGACCCCGCACAGCTGCAAGAACGGATCGCTGCAACGCGCGCTGATCTGTTCTTCGTCAGGCTCGATCAGACGGTGCTGGATGGCACTATTCCCTTCCGTCAGGCTGAGGCAACGCTTGAAGCCCTGTACAAGATGCTCAAGGCCGCTGCGACGACAGCCGCTGACCCCTACCACTCTCACCTCGGTCGACGCCCGACGAAGGTGAATGAATTCCTGGACGACGACGTACGGCTCGGGCACACGAAGAAGGGCAGTTTTGTCTTCACCGTGGTCACCCGACTTGGTGATCCTGAGCATGCAGGCACCGGGCAGGAACGCATCACCCAGGGGTTCCCCCGCAAGGTCATGGAGACGCTGGCGCGAGGCTTGGAGACGACGCGAAGGCTCGTCGAACACTGGGATCCTCATGTCCTAGACGCAGCCAGCGACTTCGGCCTTAGCGCTGGTCTGGTCGAGTCGCTGGAGGACATGACACAGTCGCAGGGCCTGCGGGCTCTCGACCTTTCCTTCCAATGGGCGGCAGCCGAAGAGCGTCCGCAGGTCGGTGATTCGGCCATCGTCCTTGGGCGAGATGTAATCGCTGCCCTCCCAACCGTCCGCGAACGTCTCATCCGACGGGAGGAGCCCCCGCGTCGAGAGACGATCAACGGCCTGGTGTCGAGCCTGCATCAGGAGGTCTCCGAAGACGATGAGACCGCCGAGGTCATTGTGAAAGCGGACGTTCGTGGTCGCGTACGAAATGTGCACATGACGCTCACAGGCGAAGACCATCAGTGGGCGATCGCTGCCTACCAGTTGAAGCTCCCCTTCACTGTTACAGGCGACCTGGTCTTTGAACGCCGCGCCTGGTGGCTGGTCGGCGATATCGAGGTGGACCCAAGCTTCTTGGTGCATGCGACGAGGAGTCGTCAGACGCCAGTTCCGGAACAGCGGAGCCGTCCGCAATCCTCTGAGTAGGGAGCGGCAAGATGGTACGCGCGGCACATCCGCTCGGCGAGGACTGAGGCCGTGACCCATGGAGCCCGCCCGCACCCTCAGGGCTGTTGCAAAGTCATTTGATCTTTTGTGAGTGCTGGTCAGGAGAGGCCCATGAGGTCCAGCGGTCGGCGGAAACTGCGGACCAAGGAGGCATCCTCGGCGAAGGAGCGCGCCTCGGTCAGCACCGCTGAGCAACATCGAAGCAGTGCGGCGCATCAAGGGGCGCATGGCCAAGATTCAAAGGGAGCTAGCGGAACTGACCGTCAAGGCCAACGTCACCGAGATCGGGGCGGACGCGTTGCGGGAGGCGTGGGCGGACTACTCCGTGCCTCGGAGTCTTCAACCCTGGTCAGATTGAGGTCCGCTGGAAGTAGGACGCGGCGTTCCGTGGGCCGCAAGGTGCGCAATACCCTCGCCTGCCAACTGGTTGAGAAGATCCCGTCCGGACAAGTCGGTTTGGCAAGCAGCCGACAGCACCACAGAGGGCCCGAGTCGAAGACGGCTGTCAGGTGCGGCCACGGGCGTCAGGTTGATGCGCATGGTGTGTGTAACCCGCTGCTCCGTGGCCTTCTTGCCGTTCGCCTCCACAACCCAGAACTTCGCTCCGCCGCCAAGCTCGTCCGACTCGCCCATCTCCATGGCCAGTTCGACTTCGACTGAGTCGTACCGGAAGTTCAGACCGTCCTTCACCTGGATGGTTGTCATCGCCGTGTGCAGCTCTGTGTAGAGAGACTGGATGGCGGCGGCAAGGTTGGTCTGTGCCACGGGAGGCTCCTCTTCAGCCGAGATGTCGTGAAACACGACGCAACCGACACCTCGCTGGTTCCTGCCCGGCAAGGTCATGGTCTCGTCCCGGCGGTACGAGAAGCCCCGGGAGGGCCGCTGCTACTACGTGACGGACGGCGACATCGTCGTCGTCTCCACGGAGCACGCCCGCTACGAGGACGAGATGCCCGCCGAGCCCGCGCGGCCGCACCCCCAGCCCGATCCGGACCCTGACCCCGAGCCGCCGGCCCCACCGCCGGGCGGAGGCGGCCCGCGCGGCGGCCGGCCGCACCTCCGGCCGGTGCCGACCTTCCCGGACGGCTCCCGTGTCCCCGACAACCGGCTGCCGCTGTGGCAGGCCCTTGAAAAGGCCGGTCCCGAGGGCCTGACGAAGCCGGAGGCGGTCAAGCGCGGCATCTGCAACCACCACACCTCCATCGGCCCGTGGCTGTCCCAGTGGGTCACCGCGGGCTGGGTCGAGGAGGCAGATAAGCGCGACCGCGCCGTCGTCTACGTCCTCACCGCTGCCCGGCACGCCCCCACCCCCGAAGCGACCGTCACCGACGAGGAGAACCCCGCATGTCCCGCAAGCCTGTGATCCCGACCAACGTCTACCCCGGCACCATGGCGCCCCATATGCCCATAGAGCAGTACCAGGCGGGCCACGCCTGCACCTGCGGGCACGGCCAGGCGCCGGTGCAGCAGATCGTCATCAAGCAGTCCGACCCCTGGGCCCGCTACATGGCGATCGGCTTCGCCGGGGCCAGCATCGGCCTCCTGGTCCTCGCGAGCGTCGTCGCGGCGCTCATCGCCGCGGGCCTGTGCGCGCTGTGCGTCGCGGCCGCAACCTGGGCACTGCGAGCCCTGCTTAGCACCCGCAAGGAGGCCAAGAAGCCGTAACGCGCGCCGGCTTCGGGGGAGGGCCCTGGCCGGTCGGCCAGGGCCCTTGGCGTGTCCTGTCGGACCGCCGTGCGATGATCCTCCGTCATGGGGAGACACACATGGGGGAAGACGGCTGGCGCGCTGATCCTGGCCGTGACCGCGGCGGCCGCGAGCGCCTGCAGCAGCTCGAACGACGAAGGCGACGCGAAGCCGACCGCGAAGGCGAAGACGGTGACCGTGGAGGCCGCGTCCACCATGTTCCAGGACGCGGTGACCAAGTTCGACACGAATGGCGGCTGTCTTGAGCAGGAGCCGGGTACATGCTGGGATCAGATGCAGGCGCTCGTGAAACCCGCGCGCGACCTGCGGAAGGCGATGAACTCGGAGAAGTCCGTGGGCGCCGACTTCTGGACCGACGCGTACGCCCTGATCGACACCATGGAAAAGGGTATTGCCGTGGGCGACGACAAGGGCGCCACTGCCGTGGGCACGAACCGGCCCGACGTCCTCGGCTCCGCCCACGACCTATCGGACTGGCTCGACGAGCACCCGATCAAGTAAGGGACGTGCAGCGGCATCCGAGCGGCAGCAGTTCGCCGGATGCCGCGCCGGCCTACTGGCCCTTCGGCTCTCCCGCGGCCAGGCGAGGGCCAATGCGAGCACATCGTTCGGCATAGGCCGACAGGTGCCGGGCCTCGAACTCTGCGGCGTCCCAGTCCTCCGCGCGGACATCTCCGCCCAGCCAGACGTACGCCCACCCGGTCGCGCCGGTGGAGAGCGCTACTTTCCGCAGGTCGTACTGCTCGTCCTCGAACGCATCGAGGATGCGCCACTCCGCGTTGCTCAGATCGGTGAGCACCACGCCGGGAGCCGCGCCACCGAAGGCTCGGACGACGAGGCCCGGGTAGACGCGGCCCTCGAGCGCGGCCGTGCGATATCCGGGAGCGGACGCCGGAGTTCGATGAGGTATCCGCCCCAACAGCCCCTTGAGGACATCATCGAACTGCAGGGTGCCGTAGCAGAACAGAAGGTCGGGACCTTGCGACAGCCGGTCCCTGTGGTGCGGAGTCTCAGACACTAGTAGGGCTTGGTCAGGTTCGCTCGATGGTGGCGTGTCTTCTTGATCGGTCGGCTCGTTGATCTGGTGTGCTGGGTGGGGAGTTGGCTGCGGTCCGGTGTGATCTGGAGGACTTCGCGGCCGAGATGTTCGAGCCGTTCGCGCGAGTGGATCAGCGCCGATGGGGCGGGGTCTACCTGCGCGGACTGTTGCTGGGCGGCGGCCGCAAGTCGGTGGAACCGATGGCCGCCCGCCTGGGCGGGGACGGCAACCGGCAGGCCCTGGCCCACTTCATCACCACCAGTCCGTGGGATGCGGCGCATGTCCGGGCCCGTCTGGCCTGGCGGATGCAGCCGGTCATCAAGCCCACCGCGCTGATCATCGATGACACCGGGTTCCTCAAGGACGGGAACGCGTCCGCGTGTGTGACCCGGCAGTACACCGGCACGGCGGGCAAGGTCACCAACTGCCAGGCCGGGGTCTCGCTGCACCTGGCCTCCAACGGCGCCTCGACAGCGGTGAACTGGAGGCTGTTCCTGCCCGAGAGCTGGGATCCCGCCTCGCCGAAGGCCGATCCGGCCAAGGTCGCCCGCCGCGACCCGTGCGCGATCCCCGCCGAGGTGGGCCATGTCGAGAAGTGGCAACTGGCCCTCGACATGATCGACGAGACCCGGTCCTGGGGCATCGAGGTCCCGCAAGTGATCGCTGACGGTGGCTACGGCGACACCGCCGCCTTCCGGCTCGGCCTGGAAGAACGCGGTCTCACCTATGCGGTGGGCATCTCGACCACGACCACCGCCCAACCCGAGGACGCACAGCCCTGCACCCCGGCCTACACAGGCCGAGGACGACGGCCGGTCCCGGCCTACCCCGAGCCGGCGCAGACCGTGAAGAGCCTGGTCATCGCGGCAGGCAAACGCGCCGCGCAGCCAGTGCAGTGGCGGGAGGGCTCACGGCCCGGCAGCGGCCGCAGCGGGCACAAGCGCATGTACTCCCGCTTCGTCGCCCTGCGGATCCGGCCCGCCGGACGCGAGATCCGCAAGGCCACGACCGGCGCCGAGCTGCCGGTGCGCTGGCTGCTGGCCGAATGGCCCGCCACCGAGGACGAACCCGTGCAGTTCTGGCTGTCCAACCTGCCCGAGAACACCCCGCTGTCCGCCCTCGTGCGGACCGCGAAGCTCCGCTGGCGCGTCGAGAACGACTACCGGGAGATGAAGCAAGCCCTCGGCCTGGCCCACTTCGAAGGCCGCACCTGGCCCGGCTGGCACCACCACGTCACCCTCGTCTCCGTCGCCCACGCCTTCTGCACCCTGCAACGACTGTCCCGCTCCCCAAAAGAGACGGCGCCGACCTGAGCCTCTACCGAGTCGTCCGCGAACTGCAGTTACTTCTCGCGGTCTGGATCGGCGCCTGCCCCACCTGTCACCGCGACATGCCAGACCCGGCACCAACCTGACCAAGCCCTACTAGGGCTTCCACTCGTCGTCGAGCATCGAGTGCACGACCGAGTCACGCCATCGGTCCGCCTTCTGGATGTGGGCGCGAATGGTGCCTTCCTGGACCATGCCCGCGGCTGTCATGGTCTTCGCTGACGCTTCGTTGAGTGGGGAGCGTGCGCCCCAGATGCGATGCAGGCCGAGGTCCTCGAACCCGAGGCCCAACAGCAGGCGGACGGTCTCCAGGCCGTAGCCGACACCCCAAGCGTCTGGGCGCAGCGCGAAGCCGAACGTGGCTGCGCGCTGCTGGTGGGGGTCCATAGCGAGACGTCCGTACCCGATCAGCGCGTTCGTGTCCCGCTCGACGATGGCGAGTGCGTACTCGCTGCGCGGCTCTGTCGTCGCCGAGGCGATGGACCGGGCGACGATCTGGCCGACCTGCTCGCGGGTACGCGGCTCGAACGACAGGTGTTCCGTCGCCTCTGGGTCGCCGTAGATAGCGAACACCGCATCGACGTCGTCGACGGTGAGCTCGCGGAGGCTGAGGCGCTGGCTGGAACGCTGGACCGGATACATGCCAGGAACCTTAGCGCTGCGTTCCCGAGGGGAGCACCGGCCGACGAGGCGGGAAGACCGCGATCTCCTCCCGCAGGTCGTGGGCCACAACAGCGGTGCGGACATTGGTGGTCATGAGTGCCTGCCGGACACGTTGGGCGGAGACGATGATGCCGTTGTTCCGGTACGTGGGCGGGAGGTCCAGGACCGGGCGGATGGCGTGTGCGGCACCGTCCACATCTCCGCTGTAGAGGAGGACGAGAGCCTGGTTGCACTGGGCTCCGGCCAGGTCCCCGAACGCCCAGTTCGGGTCTTCGCGGTCGCTGAACCCCTGCACGGCCCGTTCCGCCTGCACCGTGAGTTCCGCATCGCCGTGGCCGAGGAGCGCCTCGGACTCCACGGAGTAGTACGTCTGCTTCTCTGGCGAGTAGGTGAGGAGGCCGCCGAGCTGATCGAGGTCGTCCAGGACGACGCTCCCACGACGGTCGACCGCCTGAAGGTTCGCCGCCCGGACGGTCTCCTCGTCGCCGAGGACGGCCGCGGCGCGTGCCTGCAGGCCGAGAAGCCACAGGCCGACGGTGCCGTTGAGGTTGGAGGAGAGGGCCGTTCCCTTCTGGGCGTAGAACAGGGCGTCCCCGGGCCGGTCTGCCCAGTATTCGATGAGCGATTGCAGACCGTTGACCAGAGCCATCAGGCCCGGGTGTTCGGCGTCCTTGGCGAACGCGCCGGCGAGCAGGCTCATCGTCCTGGCTTGCTCACGGTCCTCCATGTCGTTGAAGCCCTTGGCTACCAGGAACGCCAGTACGCCGGCCATGAAGTTGAGGTCGCTGAGCTGGGACGGACGGTGTTTGCCGGTCTCCAGATTGAAGATGACGTGATCCTGCGCATCCAGCAGGTTATCCCAGATCGACGCCAGTGGTACACGCGGGTAGTCGCGGACGAGCCGGGCGACCTGGTCGTGCAGCAGCGGGAGCGTGTTGTCCCCCACCCTTTCGCGGTCCGCTTGGAGGACGTAGTTCCGCGCACGTCGAACGGCCATTGCGCCGCTCCTTTTCATCTCGCTCAGGTCCATGCCGGGTTCGGCATGGTGTGCAATGGGCGACGTGCCGACCAGGGGAACGAAGTCCGGGGCGACCCCCTCGGGGACTTCGGTCCACAGGTCATCGATGCTGTAGCCGAGCATTTCGACGATGACCCGGCGGAAGGTCTTCTGGGGCTTGCGCCCCTCGTAGATCCAGCCCTCGAAGGTCTTCGGGGCAGGGTCCACGTTCGTCAGACCGAGCCGTTCGGCTGCCTTCCTGTACGGCGGAAGGAACTCGTCAGCGCTGCGAATACCGCGCCTTTCGAGTTCGAATCGGAAGAACAGCACGGTGCCTCCCATCCCATCCGCCTAGCACGTCACTGCCCCGACGTTAGAACACTGTCCCCATCAACTTGCCCCCTACAGACGCTACTTAGCAGTTCCGAGGTGAGTCCGAGGAAGACGCGAGGAGAACAGTCAACTTTGCGCCAAACCCCGAGGACAGTCTGGGGGTAGAGCCGTCTGCACGCCGTTGCCACGCTCATTACAGCCCTCGCTGAGAGTGCCCGGACGTGCACATTCATGGACCAGGGAGTTCCCCCCATGCCCCCCAGAGTTGCCGGAGCGACGACCGAACGGACGCCTCGCGTTGCCCTGCACCGCGACGGGGATCTGATGCGCGAGAGATTCAGGGTCGCCCCCCGCTGCAGTGACGCACCACCACGCGTCGAGGACACACACCGGGTGCGAGTGATGCGGCGGATCACTGCCGCGAGGCTCAGGCACTGCGGCCTGGAACCGCTGATCGACGAAGTGGCGATCATTGTCTCCGAATTGCTCACCAACGCGGTGCTGCACAGCGGCACCACTGAGATCGCCCTGAGCCTCAGCATCCGGAATGGCCATCTGCGCGTCACCGTCTCCGACGGCATGCAGGGCGGCGCCACGCGCAAAGACATCGACGAGAACGCCGAGTCTGGGCGCGGACTCATCCTGGTCGAGGCTTTCGTTGCGGAACGCGGCGGAGCCTGGGGCACCAGCGACGACGGCGCCACCACTTGGTGCGACCTCTCGATCCCCGAAGAGGTGGCCTGATGGTCGCCGTGACGGAAGACGTTGCCATACAGCTCCTGAGCCGGCGCGCCTCCACCGACGACGAGACCGTCAGGGTCCTTCTCGGCGGCCTTCGCCGTTCCCTCGCCTACGAGGCCGTCACCGACGAACTGTGGGACGACCTGGAAGCCGTACTCGGCGAGCACGCCCGCCTCACTCAGTTCGAAACCACGGTCATCGTGAGGCGGTTCCGGAAGGCCACCACGACGTTCGTGGAGATCGTGCCGCATCTCGTGCGTCCGTACCCCCTCGACGAGTTGACTCACCTGATCGACCTGAGCGCCGAACAACCTCGCTTCGATGCTGCACACGGCCACCTGCGCCGGTTCGCCCTGGCCATCCTCGCCCTGCTCGACCTGATGGGAGATGCCGCCTCGTGACGCGCTGTCGTCCGTTGCCCATAGCCCGCTCATCCCGCCGAGAGAGAAGAACGTTCCGTGCTCGCTGCCACTAAACCGCGGCTGATCCCCTTCATCACCCAGCGCAAGGGGGAGGACGCCGCACCGGACAACCTCATCATCGTCCGTCACGCCTCAGGCCCTCGACTGTACTACGCGGATGAGGACGCCAAGGGCAGGGACCGGCCCCTGCGAGGCGTGCTGTGGGCGCGCTGCGGCTTCAACTCCGTGGACGAACACAAGATGCCGACGGGCGAGCCGCAGTGGAAGCTCGTGCACCCGTACCGGCAGATGATGATGATGCAGGCCATGCGGTGCCAGGTCTGCACGGAGCCTGCCCGCACGCCCCTGGGCTTCATCTTCATTGCTGGTCCCAAAGACCACGACCTCACGCAGGCCACCATCACAACGAACCAGCCGCCGGTGTGCCCGAAGCACGCCCGCGCGGCGGCCGCGCTCTGCCCGCACCTCGAGAAGAACCCGATGGTGTTCCTCGCGCGGAGTGCCCCTCTGTACGGGGTCCACGGCACCCTGTACGGCCTCAACGCGGATAACAAGGTGCACGTTGTCGCTCAGCCGGACCACGCACTGCCCTTCGGGCATCCGAACGTGCCCACGCTGCTCGCCTCCCAACTGATCCGGCGCCTGAGCTCGTTCCAAGTCGTCGGCCTCGACGAGCTGACGCAGGAGTTGACCGCTCTCGCTGCGTAGACGGCCTGCCCGGTGGCCCGGATGACACCCCGTCACCGGCCATCGGGCAGGTAACAAGCTCCGCCCGTAAGACAAACGGCATTCGGCGCGGGCGGAGGAACGGCGCTGGGGCCTACGTCCCCCATGGGCCCCAGCACCAGCCGGACGTTCAGAAATGCATTCGAAGACATCTCAAGCCCCCGAAGGGGAGGAACCTGTTGAACTCGACCGATGAGTTTCGCGTCGCCTCGTGGAACGTCGAGCACAACGGCATCAGCAACAGCGGTGATGATGCCAAATGGCACCTGGCCATGGACATCCTCGTCGAACTCCAGCCGCACGTACTCCTCCGCCAGGAGATCACCCGCGGGGACATGTTCGGCGGGCGAGCGATATGGGCGGAGGCTGCTCGTCTCGGCGGCAACGGCCCGGCGCACACGGCGTTCCTCGCTACTGCCACCCCGGAGTCAGCCAATCCGACCGGTGTCTACACCGACCCGTCTCTGTGTACGCCCGTCCATTACTTCGAGCACGTCACCAGTATGTGGCATCCGATCTGCAACCCGGTCGTACGGCTCAAGGGCGCGCCGTCGACGCTGAGCCTGGCCTCATTCCACCTGTGTTCCTTCGACCCAGCCCAACGGGCGAGCGAGGCGAAGCGTCTTGCCATGCTGGGTCAACCGGGCATGGCGGCGATCATCGGCGGCGACTGCAACTCCTATCCACACCGATCCGACGACGAGACGGCCGCGTTACCCGATTGGGACAAGATCGCTGACCGGTCGCACTTTGAGGCCCGCACGATCGAGCGGGGCGGCGAACGCGTCTCCGACACCCGGCCGGACGAGATCCTCGCTGGCGAGCACGACGGGCGACCGCCGGTCTTCAAAGACCTGGGGCACCACGCCGCGACCGTGCTCGGCCAGCCGGATGCGCTCGACCCCACGGCATCGCTGTGGCGCACGGACCAAGGCCCTATGCGGCGGATCGACCGCATCTATGCGACCCCGCAGGTAGCCGAGGCCCTGACCAGGTTGGAGGTCATCGTCACCGACGACGTTCGCGAGGTCTCCGACCACGCCCCTGTTGTCGCTACCTTCAGCCTTGCCAAGCTGCGCCGCGCCCTGTCTGGGACCTCTGGTGAGAAGGCGGTCGCAGCATGAGCTCTCGAATCACTGTGCTCTCCTGGAATTTCAAGAACAACGGCGGCGGTGACGCCGCAAAGCGTGTTCAGGCGCACGAGAGGCTGGTGTCCCTGAGCCCCCACCTCGTGCTTCGTCAGGAGATGTGGCGCGCGGACACCGACGGCAACGCGATCCTGTACGAGCTGGAGAACGTTCTCGGTATGCGCGGCTGGCTCGGCCCGGAATCGTGCACCGCGATCTTCGCCGACCCGCGCTTCTTCCACCCGGTGCGTGAGTGGCCCAAGCCCGGCACCATGTGGGTTCTGCCGCCCACCGCGCTGACCATGCGCTACCTGCCCGCTGGCACCGAAGCCACACCGCTCGCCCTGGCCTCGTACCACCTCAACTACGCATCGAGCACCAACCGTTCTGCCGAGGCGGAATGGCTGTCGACGTGGGCCGACAAGAAGTGGACCAACCTACAGGGTGAGACCGTACGGATGCCGTGTCTTGTCGCCGGCGACAACAACAGCTATCCAGTCCCCGGCATCGAGGGCGACCCCGCGCTACCGGTGCTGAACGAGATCAAAGACCGGCCGCACCGCCTACACCGCTCGTTCATAGGCCCGGACGGTACTCGGGTAATGGATACCCGCCCGGATGAGGCGCTGCGCACCGCCGGCCTGGAGGACGTGGCCCGCCACTGGTCTGCCAAGCACGGAGACAAGGCCGCAGTCTCCCGAACGGTCAACGCCTGTGAGACGCACGGGCCGGACTCCCGCATCGACCGCCTTTACGCCACCCCCGAATTGTTGGACGCGGTGACTGGTGTGGATGTGATCGAGGTCCCCGAGGAGGTTTCGGACCACCACATCGTTCGGGTCACGCTCGACGGCGACCGCCTTTCGGACATCCTCAACCAGCAGCCGAACATGCTCGAGTCGCTGGTCGCCCCCTGAGACTGCCGCTCGGTGGGACGGATGCCCGTCCTGGCCACCGAGCGGGTAACAAGCTCCGCCCGTACGAACGCCGGCATTCGGTACGGGCGGAGACGCGGCGCTGGGGCCATACCCCCTGGGCCCCAGCGCCGGACCAATTCGCCGCAATCCGACAGTTGATCGCTGCCCCCGGAGCCCCACGCCCCACGAGACCCACCCGCTGTCGGGCCGCCTTCGGCGCCCGGGCGGCAGCACCAGCACCAAAGCGACACCTCAAGGACCCCAAGAGAGAAGGAAGCTCCGCATGTTCATCGACATCCCGAGCGAACTCGAAGCCTCTCTGATCGAACGTTCTCTCCCGCCCTGGGAACTGGACGGTTCGTTCCTGGCGCAGTCCACCATTGCGGAGTACCGGACCGAGCTGACGGCCGCCCCACGATTCGAGGATGTCACCGCGACCCTGCGCCACGCGCTGACCGGCGAGGGCGGCGGATACGCCGTCTTGCGCCTGGGAAACCTCTCCAAGGTGCTGGGGACCGACGATGACCGGTTCCTGCGGCTGGTGACGGGCTTCGCGGCCGAGGTGGCGGTCCCCTTCTCGCCCTTCCCGCGGTGGCCCCTGTGGAAGGACATCGGGGTCAAGGTCGACAAGGACCCCGGCAAGTCCAGCGGCATCGGGTACAACGCGTTTCACATGGACCTGGTGAACGGGACCCTGCCCCCGGACTACACCACACTCCTCTGCGTTCGCCGCGACCCGCTTGGCGGCGGCCCCAGCATCCTTTCCGACGCCCACGCGGCGGTGACGCGGCTGTCGGAGGACAGCCGCGCCCTGCTGGCCGAGTCGGCCTACCACTACGGGACCTTCTTCGACCTGTTCGGCGTGGGCGAAGAGTACAAGCCGTTTCCGATCCTGGATGGCTCCGGCCCGGGCGAGGGGTTCGTCCGGTTCACCGCCAAGATGCTGGAGAGGTCCGAGCTCGGCCAGGCGCACGCCGACGCAGCCAGGGAACTCGCCGAGGAGCTCGTCCGGGGTCAGGTCTCCTTCATGCTTCAGCCCGGGGACTACCTCATCGTGAACCAGCGCCGTTTCCTGCACGGTCGGGAGGCGCTCCACAGCGGTCAGGAGACCGTCCCGGTCTCCGACCGGCGGCTACTCCTCCAGTTGTTCCTGCGCGCGGGGGCCGGCGATGGCTCGGCCGCGTAGCCGGCCGACGGCACCGGCGACTCACCGAGTCCCGCCCCCGGGTCCAGCCCCGGAGCACGCGGCACGGCCACGGGGCTGGGGCCGGTCGGGCGCCCCCGGATACCGTCGCGCACCCGGTTCCCCGGGCCCGTGCACGGTGTTAGATGCGCGAGTTGCTCAGCGACTGCCACACAGCGCCGGCCAGTGCCCGCGTCGCCCGCGGGACCGACAGGCGCTCGTGCCGGCGGTACAGGGCCCAGTTGTATTGCACGAGCGACAGCTTGTTGGAGGACAGCGATCCCGCCTGGTGGGCCCTGTAAATCGCAAGTGGCTCAGCCAGGCCACGGGCGTCAGCGCCGTCCCGCATGATCGACAGCCACAGGGCGTAGTCCTGGCGTTTGCGCATCTCCGGCATCCGCCTCGTGCCCAGGACATTGCGGTCGTACATGGCGGTGAGTGCACCGATGTGGTCTCGGACCAGCATCGCGCGGTAGTCCACGTGCTCCCGCGCACGGACCACCCGCCCGTTCGGGACCCAGTCGGTGCTCTCGCCGTCGTAGTCGGCGTCCATCTTGAAGTACGAGGTGAACGTCAGCGGGGCATCACCTTCCGCAGCGAAGGCGAGCTGCTTCTCGGTCTTCTCCGGAAGCCACATGTCGTCGCTGTCGAGAAAGGCGATGTAGTCCCCGCGAGCCCGCTCGATCGCGAGGTTGCGGGCCCGGCCCGCACCGCCCCGTTCGGGTGCCGACTGAGGCAGGACGCGCTCGTCCTGCTTGGCGAACTCGCGGAGCAGGTCCATGGAGGCGTCGGAGGACTGGTCGTCGGTGACCAGCAGCTCCAGGTCGCTGTGGGTCTGTGTGAGTACCGATCGGACGGCCGCGCCGAGGGTGGCTGCCGAGTTGTACACGGGCATCACGACCGACACCAGGGGCACAGCACTTCTCCTTGCCAGACCAGGAACGACGGTCCATTCAAGCACCGGAATCGAGTAGGAGCTGCCATGCAGATTGTTGTCGCTGGTCAGGGCTATGTAGGGCTTCCTCTGGCCGTACGCGCGGCCGAGGTGGGGCACTGTGTCGTCGGCTACGACGTGGACACGGACCGTGTCCAGCAGCTCGCCGCTGGCCAGTCCTACGTGCGGGACGTGGACTCCTCGCGGCTGCGCGCAGTGCTGGACTCCGGGGCCTACTCCGCGACCGCCGACGGTGCCGCGCTGGCCGGCTTCGACATCGCGGTGATCACCGTGCCGACCCCGCTGCGGGACGGCGTGCCCGACCTGACCTACATCGAGTCCTGCGCCCGGACCCTGGGGGAGCACCTGTGCCCCGGCGCGACGGTGGTCCTGGAGTCCACGAGCTATCCCGGCACCACCGAGGAGCTGCTGCTGCCGATCCTGGAGGAGACCTCGGGCCTCAGGGGCGGGGCAGACTTCCTGGCTGGCTTCAGCCCCGAGCGGATCGGAAACAAGCGGTGGTCGTTCGACGGGACGCCGAAGCTGGTGTCCGGAATCGACGCCAAATCGCTCGACGTGATCAAGGGTTTTTACGACGGCATCTTCGAGGCCACGGTGCCGGTGTCAGGGCCGAAGGTCGCCGAGCTGGCCAAGCTGCTGGAGAACACCTTCCGGTTCGTCAACATCTCCATGATCAACGAGATGGCGATGCTGGCCGATGCCCTCGGCGTGGACATCTGGGAGGCGATCGAGGCCGCCGCGACCAAGCCGTTTGGATTCACGAAGTTCACTCCGGGGCCGGGGGTCGGCGGGCACTGTCTGCCCGTCGACCCGATGTTCCTCTCGTGGAAGGCCCAGCAGGAGCTTGGCATCCCGTTCCGGTTCGCGGAACTCGCCGCCGACGTGAACTTGCACATGCCCGACTACGTCGTCCGGCGCCTCGTGGAAGCACTCAACAAGAAAGGCATGCCGGTCAACGGATCTCGGATTCTGCTGCTCGGCCTGACCTACAAGTTCAACGCCACCGACCTTCGCAATTCCCCTTCGACACGTGTCGCCGAACTTCTCATCGGCCTCGGCGCCGACGTCCGCGGCGCCGAACCCAACCTCCCGGACGGCGACGACACCGGGCTGAACGTGCCCCGGGTCGAAGCCACCCCGGAAGAAGTGGCCGCCGCTGATGCGGTGGTTCTCCTCATGGATCATCCGCGATTCGACCTCGCGATGGTCGAGGAGCACGCGCCGTACGTGCTCGACTGCCGAAACCGCCTGTCCGGAGCGAACGTCGAGACGCTGTAGCTCCCGAACTCCCCTGGCCTGCTGCTGACTTCAACCCCCGGAGTTCCCTTGCGTGAAGAATGGGAGCACGTCCACACGGACTACGCCCGGCCCGCGCTGCGCCCCGCTCCTGCCTCGTTGGCCGAGAGCGAGGGCGACTGGCGCCGCTACCTGGAAGATGACACCCCGAACGGTTGGCTGATCCAGCACAGCGCGATGGCGGAAGCACTCGCCAGCGGCCGGCCCATGTACCTGCTGCACACCACCAAGGACATCGCCGCGATCCGCGCCAGCGGTGAGCTGCACGTCTCCACCGGGTGCCTGGTCGGGGCGCTGTACTGCTCCCCTCTGGTACGTCAGCGTGAAGGAATGCGTCCGCACAATCTCGGCGCCTACCTGATGCAGACGAAGCCCGACACCGCGCCCATGATTTTCGAGGTCATCCCGGATGCTCCGATCCCAACCAAGGGTGTGGATTATTTGCATCTCGGTGCCATCCACCTGCGTACCTACCTGCGCTACCGGAGCTTTCTCACCCGGGCCGAGAACGGCCAGCTCGACCATGTCGTGCTGGCCGGACTGGGCGCCGCGGCCGGATTCCTCGACAGTGCCCTGCGCAACGCAGTCGGCCGCGCCACGGCGGCCCCCGAGTTCATTGACCAGTTGGCCGCTGCCGTGCCTGCCGTACCGTTTCTCGGCTACCTGTACTTCGAGGTGCTGTCCGAGTACCTGATGCTCAACTCCACGGCTCCGGAGACCAAGGCCTACGCCCAGGTCGGAGAGCTGAACAACTGGCTGTACAAGCGACTCGCGTTCGCCGCCGTGGACGGCATGCACCGGTTGTTCGACCTGGCCCGCTTCCATCCGCGCCACCAGCAGCTCGTCCAGCTCATCGCCGGCGTGGAACCGGCGCTTGCTCCGGGAGTCGCCGAGTACGTACGGCGGCGGCTATCCCATCTGTTCGCCCGGATCGCGCTGCACCCGTCCCAGGACGCGGCCACGGTGACCTTCCAGGGCATTGATCTCAGCGCACTCCGGTACGTCGCGCCAGGACTGATCGGGCAGATGATCTTTCGCGAGATCCGGTATATGCCGCGCTATCGGCAGCTCTACCACTGCTTCGAGAAGGCCAAGGCGCTGGAGGCTTGGGACTACTGGAACCACGAGGGAATCCCCACGCCCTTCAATGGCATCCTCCCCAAGGGCGAGATCGGGATACACCCCGTCCACCCCCGGTCGGCCGTCAGGGCGTGGACGGCAAAGCAGGACAGCAGAGGCTTCCTGCACCCGGCCCAGGAGATCACCGCGGTTCTCACGCCGCACCTGGCGTCGTGGTGGGCGCCCCCTCGCAGCCACGGACGCATGATCACCACTGATCCGCAGGTCACAGTGGACCGTAGTGCCCCGACCTCGGTTCCCGCACACCGATCATCCATCGAGGGGATCTCCGCGTGACCACGAAACCCTTGACGATCCTCACCGGCATCAACCGCACGTCCGAGCCTTCGTCCGGCAGCATGATCCTCGTCAGCGACCTCTACCGCGCCATGCCCGACACCCATACGACCTTCCTCGGCCGGACACCGGTCCATCAGGTGTGGAAGACCGGGTTCGATCACCTGATCCCCCTCTCCACAACGAAACGACCCCAGGGCCCCGGCTTCGACACCTACGTGGACGAGCTGACGCAAGAGGTAGGGACGCTCATCGGGCAGATCCGACCGGACGCCATCCACGCCCAGAACGTCGGGTTCGCCCTCAGCCTCGCGTTCAGTCGCACCGCCGGAACCATCCCGATCCTCTCCATCGCGCACGGCCCCGAAGTGATGGCAGCCGAGCGGAACACGGCGGAACACAAGGCCTTGCTCGAAGTCGCCGGCGCCAGCGCCGCGATCGTCACCCCGACCTCCGTCCTCGCCGACCGCATCGACCGCCTCACCGGGCGCCGGTTCACCGACCGCATCGCGGTCATCCCGTGGGGCATCCGTCTGGCCGATGCCCATGCACGCGATCAGCCTTCCGCAGGGGCCGGACCCCTGTCTCTGGTACAAGCCGGCCGCCTGGACGACAACAAATCCACGATCACCGCCATCGAATCCCTCACATTCACCGATCAGCCGCACCACTTGACCGTGATCGGCAACGGACCCCTACGGGAGCATCTGGAACAGCGGGCTATCGCCCTCGGCCTGCGGGATCGGGTCAATTTTCATCCGTTCCTGCCCCGCGCCGAACTGTGGCACCGCCTGCCGAACTTCGACGCCTGGGTCTTCACAACCACGGGTCTGGAGGCTTTCGGGCTCGTCCTCATTGAGGCTCAAGCCCACGGGCTCCCGGTTGTCTACTCCGATCTTCCCGGAGTGATGGAAATCCTCGGAGGCGCTGGCATCGCCTACACTCCGGGCGACCCGCGCTCGCTGGCTACGGCCCTAGACGAGATGGGCCGGGACTCCCACCAACGCCGGGCCCTGAACAAGGCGGCTCTCGATAACGCGCGCCGATACGACATCACTACCACCGGCCGCCAGCTTCGCGAACTGACGCTCCGCGTTACCTCCCCCCGGGGCAGTCATCGGTGGGGCCCGTACACCAAGGGCCCCACCGATGTTGGGGTGTAACAGAACGCGGTCGTTGACGTTCCTGCTGTGAAGGGGGTTGCGCTTTACGTCAACCCCGCATTGATCCGGAGGAACGGTGACGACCGCTATAGCTGCCCTTTCGTCCACGACCGGCAGGTCGCACCTGCAGGAGTCTCTGTTCTCCTGGCTCGCCCCGGAGAGCGCCCCGCCCCTGCCCGAGACCAAGGCCCTGGTGGAGTCCGACCCCGGAGGCCCGCCCGAGCCCCCCGCCGAGGAGGAGAAGGCCGACCTCTCCCACGTCTGGGTTGTGGCCGCGGAGATCCAGGTCATCCCGAAGATTGCGAAGGTGGCGGACTACCGCGGCAGCTTCAAGGCGACCGAGGGCCAGCGCATCGACGCGCTCGAGGTCTACTGCAAGGGATGCCGGCGCCCGTACGACGAGGTCACCGGCCAGGACTGCTCAGCGAAGATCGACAACCGGCATTTGATCGGCGGAGACCAGAGCACCCGGGCTAAGCGGAAGATTCCCGTCCCGCCCCGGAACGCCCGGGTCGTGCCCGGCGGCCGTATTCAGCGCCGCGGCATCGAGGCCTACGTGGGAGGGGTGTCGCGGCCCCCGCGCTGACCACGCGACACTAACTCCGCCCGCTGTCCACTGTGCGCGGCGTGACTACTCAGCGAACCTCCTGGGCGCTCGCGCGCGAAGCCGCCGGCCTGTTCCTCACCGCGTTCGGCCTGCTCGGCGTCCTCGTGGCGTTGGGCGCACTCCACTGGGCCGCCGGACTCTCCGCCGCGATGGCCGGTCTCCTCGCTACGGGCCTGTTCATGCGCCCGAAGCCGACCGCAGCGCGCTGGGCGCACCTTGCCCGTGCCGCCGTCTGCATCCTCGGCTACGGCGGTCTCACCGGCTGCGCGTTCGCCCTCTGCACCCCCCTGGGCTGGATCGGCGTCGCCCTGGCGGTCGTGCTCCTCGGCCTGTGGCTCACCACCCGTGAGAACGAGGACGAGGGGGCCGCCTGATGCCCCGCCAGTTCCTCCCCACGCTCCGGGGACTCCTCGTTCCGCGCTTCGCTGCTCCCCCGCCCACACCGACCGCTGAGACCAAGGACCTGCTCGCGGGCAACGCCTACGTGTCGATGACGTACGCCGGCGTCACGAACGTGTGGGGCACGCCTGGCCGCGCGGACGGCTGGGACATGGAACGCGTCATCGTCGAGGGCTACGAGCGCTCCATCTGGACCTTCAAGTCCATCGAGGCGATCAGTAAGCACGCCAGCACCCTCCCGATCCAGATCGGCCGGGGCGGAGACGAACGGCGCTTCGAGGAGACTCTCGACGACCACCCGCTGCTGAAGCTGCTCAACAAGAAGGCCAATCCGCTCGAGACCGGCGATGTCTTCAAGAAGCGGCTGAGCGCACAGCTCCTTCTGTCGAAGAAGGGCGTCTTCATCGAGAAGACCTACAGCCGCGGCGGCACCCCCGTACGCCTCGACCTGCTTCCCCCTGACCGCGTCCAGATCATCCCCGACGATCGCAACGCCGACTACGTGAAGCACTTCGAGTTCACGGACTACAGCGGTCACGTCCGGGAGCTGCTGCCCAAGCACGTCATCTGGATCAGGGACCCCCACCCTCTCGATCCTTTTTGCGGCGTCACCCCGCTTGAAGCGGCGGGCCTGTCCATCGACCTGGACGTCAAGGCACGCACCTACAACATCAGTTTTATTGACAATGACGGCAGACCGGGCGGAATCGTCGGTATCGACCTGGACGGAGTCGACCAGCGCGAAGTCGACCGCATCCAGAAGCGATTGGCCCCCGGCGCACACAACGCCGGCCAGCTCACCCTCGTGGGCACCGGGCCCGGCGGAGTCACCTACGTCGACACCTCCGCCCGCCCCCGCGAGATGGCCTACGAGACGCTGTCCAGCACTGCCAAGGGCGAGATCCTGGCCGCATTCGGCGTCCCAGAAAGCATCGTCGGGAACGCCTCCGAGCGGACCTACGCGAATGCTGACCGCGAGGAATACAACTTCTGGGACCACACGGAGCTGCCCCACCTCAACCTGATCGCCTCCGGATTCGACCCGGACCTGGATGACGAGTGGATCGTCCGCTTCGACACCTCCAGTGTTCAGGCGTTGGAGTTCCCCCGCCGCCAGGCCCGCGAGGAAGCCCGCAAGGAGTGGGAATCCGGCCTCATCACGATCGACGAGTACCGGGAGATCGCGGGGCGGCCAGCATTCAACGTCCCACAGTCCCGGGCTCTTTGGATCTCGCCGCAGAAGGCCCCCGTGCCCGCCAACGACCAGGACGCCGCTGCACTCGGCCTCGGCCCCGACCCGGCCGCGGGTGAGACACCCGGGGCTGCGCCCACCGGTGCCCCGCTCCCGCCGGGCACCGCTCCGGACACCGCGGCCGCCGACGTCGCCGCAGCACGGGCGCAGGGCACGCCCCTCGCCCTGCCCGCGGGTTCGACGGCTACCGATACCGTCGCAGCGGCCCGCGCCACCTCCACCGTCGGCGGCCCCGGTGACGCGGCCGCCGACATCGACCGCACACGCAGCACCCAGAACACTGCGCTCCCCGGCGCTGCCGTCGAGGACGTCGACGCCGCCCGCGCCACGGTCGAGACCAAGGCCCTGCCCGAGGGCGACGGATGCGAGGTCACCGATGACGACTTCGACGCCCTGTCCATGGCCGTGGCCGCAGCCGTCACCGCGCTCCTCGCACGTCAGGAAGGCGTCATACTCGCCCGGCTCCACGCCCCAAGAATCCGCAAGTACACGAGGTACTGGGAGCCCGAGAACGACGACGACGTCCGGCACGTCGACGCCGACCTCGACCAGGACCGTGTGGTCAGCGCCGCCCGCTGGGCCGAGGAGACCAGCCAAACCCTGACCCCGATCCTGCAACAGGCGGCCATCGCCACGGCACGCAAGGTCGGCCAGGCCCTCACCGGCACGGACGAGGTCCCGCCGGCCGCCGCCGCGGCCGCCATCGTCACCGCGGCGTACGCCGGCGAGGCCATCACCGGATTCCTCGCCGAACTCGCCGCCGTCCTCCGCGACGCCCAGCACGACGCCACGGACGTCGGCGACCTGGAGCACGCCGTCGTCAGCTACTACAACTCCGCAGAGCCCGCCCTGATCGCCCGTGTCGCCGAGACGTGCGCCGTGGCGACCATCAACGGCGCCGCAGACGCCGCAGCGGAACACGCCGGACCCGACGTCGTCCGGACCTGGATCACCCGCGAAGACACCCGCGTACGGCCCGCCCACAAGGCACTCCACGGTAAGACGCTGCCCGTCGGCACCCCGTACACCGTCGACGGCGCCAGCCTCCGCTACCCCGGCGACCCCTTCGCCCCCATCGCCCTCACGATCAACTGCCGCTGCCGCCTGCACTACAACGCTGACGAGGAGTCCCCGTGAGACGCACCATCAGCTTCATCCGACGGAACCTCAGCGCGATTCTCTGGGGCGCCTGGGCGGTCTTCTTCGCTGTCTACGAGAGCATCGCGTTGTTCACCAAGAACGACGACGACACGCTGAGCGAGAACACTCGCAAGCTGTTCCGCATCCGCAGCTCAAAGGTCGGCCGCGCAGCGTTCACGGTCATCCTGGGCGGAGGCGCGGCGTGGTTCCTGCTGCACATCCTGACGGAGACGATGTAGGTCAGCGCCGTCGTCCAAGGGTCGGCAGGCCACCGCGGACAGCTCTGATGCTGTTGCTCTGGCCCTCAACCGGTGTCACCTTCTCAGGTGCTGCGTCACGCCACGCAGGCGCCGACGCGGCGACCCTCTTCAAGGGGCCGGTCACCCGGGGCTTCTTCCGTGGCTTATCGGGCCGCGGCTCAGGAATGAACGTGCGTTGAGCTGGCTTCGCCCGGTCCTCTTCCAACGTGCTGCGCTTCGCCGACTGCCACGCGGGTCCCCGAAACGGCGTGGTGATCGCCTCTTCCCCGTCCCACCCGGCATGCAGCCTGCGCTCCAGAACACCTTGGGAGACCACGCACCGGTCATCCTTGGCCCAGTTGGCAGCCGTCTTGTTCTCTCCGAATGCTGAAATAGCCATGCCGAGTCCCCCCGCCGTGACGATGCCCAGACCGTACCCGCTTCCGTGACGGCGTAGACCCCCTTTGCAGCACGCGACGCTAACCACCTGCAATGTGCATGGTCCGCGCCATGCTGAATCGCCCCACTGCACAGGCTGAGTCGCAGGACCTGAGTCGCGACCTCGAGGTCAAGGTCACGCGCCGGCCGTGGAACCCTGCCCTGCACCCCCGGGACAGCAAGGGCCGCTTCATCGAGACCGGCGGCGTGGTGAGGACCTGGGGCGGCAAGCTCGCGCGCGTCATCCGCGCGCTCCCGCACGACCGCATCCTCGTCCAGGACCAGACCGGCCCGGACGAATTCAAGGGCCGCCGGCACACCACCAGTGCCAAGTGGGTCAGCATGGTCGCGCGCCCCGACGGCAGCGCGCCCACCGACGACGAAGAGAAGGTCGCCGAAGAGGACGAGCGGCGCACCCAGGACCCGCGCCGCGGCAACGGCGTTGCCCGCGACGACGACGGCGACCCCAGCACCCCGAACGAGCCGCACGACCAGGACGACAAGGGCCGCCCGATCGGCGACGACGACGGCGACGGCCCGGACGACGATGACGACCAGGACGAGCCCGAGGACGGCGCCCATCCGGTCAACGTCGATGCCCTGCCGAACCGGCAGCACGCCGCCGGGGCCCGGCACAAGGACACCGCCGCCGTACGCCGCCACTTCACGCAGTTCGCCGAGCAGCCCGGCACGAGCCCCGACATGGCCACGTTCCTGCGCTCGGTGGCCCACGACGACGACCTGCAGACCACCCCGTCCGGCCGCCTCGCGATCCTCCGCGACGAGAGGAACGGCCGCTTCTACCTCACGGCAACCGGCACCGGACAGCGCGTCGATGCCGCCGGTGACTTCGACACTGCCCAGGACGCCGCGCGGTTCGCCGAACACCTCGACAAGACCGCCGTCAACGGTCAGCTCACCAAGTTCCAGCAGCCGTTCGACTTCTCCGACCCGCAACTGGACCGGGAAGCCCGCGACTGGCGCTCCACCAAGGGCGAGAACATCCAGGGCGCTATCCAGCGGGCCCGTAAGGAGTTCGACGGCACGGACACCGCCGCAGCCTCCCCGAAGCCCGCACAGGCCCCCTCCTCCACTGCCGCGGACGGACGGCGCTTCACCACCCTGCAGGACGTCCGCGCGCACTGGACTGACCTGCGTACGCGCCTGAGTCAGGACGGCCCCGCGACGCAGAACGTCGTGCGGATTCTGGACACCCTGATCAACGACGACCGGCTCAAGCTCGTAGGTCGTGGGCAGCTCGTCACTCGACGAGACGAAAACGGCGACTGGCTCCTCGTCGCCACCGGTAGCGGCTACACCCTGCGCGGGCAGACCCTGCACCCCCGCTTCGAGTCGCAGGAGGAGGCGCAGGGCTTCGGCCGCTTCCTCGTCGCCTCCGGCATCAAGGGCGAGAATGGCGAGCCGCTGGACATGTCCCGCGGTGCTGTCAGCCGGTGGCGCTCCGAGGACAACCGGTCCTTCAGCGAGGTCGTCGACGAGGCTCTCGCCAAGTGGCAGAGGGAGCGCGGCGGAGACGCCCCGGCCGGACAGAACGCACCAGCGCCGGACGCACCGCAGGCCCAGGACGAGACCGGCGCCCCTGCACAGCCCGAGGCAGAACCCGCACCGGCCCCGGCCATCCCCGAGGGTGCTGAACCCGTCGACGGCGTCGACGGCTACCACTACGTCAACGACGGCGGATCAATCACCCTGTACGGCCCCGACGGACAGATCGCCGCGACCAGCGAGCGCGGCTACCCGCCGAAGGCCAAGATCAACGGCGTCGTCATCCCCATCCCGCAGTACCCGAAGTCAGGTGCTGCAGTCATGGCCCGCGTACATCTCGCCGCGCAGAACCCCAACCAGCGCGATCGGATCACCGCGGCGTGGGTGATGAAGCCGGGTAAGCAGGGTCAGCCAGCCAAGCGGGTCATGGTATTCCGCGGCACCATCAAGGGCGACGAACGGGACTACTCCGCCGTCGGCAAAGTCAAGGCCGTGAAATGGGCCCCGACCATGGGCCCCGTGGGCGCATGGCAGACCCAGGCCAACATGGGCGACGCCACCCGCGACGAGCGGATCGCCGAGGTTCTGGGCAATCTCGTCCGCCAGGGCCGCAGCATCCACGTCACCGACGAGACCGCCGCGGGCAGCCCCAACGCTCCGGCTAACGCCGTCGACGAGACCGAGGCCCTGCGCAAGACGATCGCCGAGGCCGACGACGTCCGCCTCGAACAGATGAAGAACGTCCGGTTCGCGTCTATGTACAGCGGCCGCTCCAGAACCGCCAAGGACCGAGCACGGGCCGAGCACGACCTCATCGACGCTGAGCTGACGCGCCGCCGGGAGAAGCGCGACGAGGCTGCCCTGCAGGACGTCACGTCGCTCAGTGACGACGACATCGCCCACCGCGTCCGGGAGTCGCAGGAAGAACGCGGCATGTACGGCGCCCGCAAGGGCCAGGATGCCAACGACGTCGAGCGTGCCATCTACAGCGAGCGTCGCCGCCGCTCGCAGGCCCTCGTCGACGACGACACCGACCTGACCACGGCCGCCGAGGACGACCTGGCCAAGGCCCGCGAAACCATCGCCGAACGCGTCCGCATGCACCAGGCAGCCGGCGACGACCCCGAGGCCGAGCGCACCATGCGCCAGGCCCTGCAGAACCGGCACGACGCCATCGTCGGTGAGCAGCAGAGCCGCCATGCCCAGAAGATCGCCGACCGGCCGCCGGTCGCCGACCTCACCGACGAGGAACTGTCGCAGGAGTACAACGACTTGCTCCGGCGTGACTTCCGGAAGGCCCCTCCGGAGGCACAGCAGGTCCTCGAGGGCCGCATGGAGGACGTCAAGCGGGAGCGCCGCGACCGCGAGAAACGGGCCATCACCGACCGGGACGCCCCCGAGAACCTGAGCGATGAGGACCTGAAGGCGGAGTACACCGAGCTTCGCCGCACCCGCTCCTCGTACACCGGGACCGACGACGTCAAGGCGGCCCGCAAGGAACGCATGGCCGCGCTGGAGGCCGAGCAGAACCGCCGCAGCGCCACGCCGGAGGTCGAGCAGCTCGTCGCCCGCGTCGACAACCCCGACGACAACGGCATGATCAGCATCGGCGGCGGAAGCGGCTACGGCTACGTCGACTACCGGGACCAGACGCACGGGCACACGACCCGTCAGATCGGGTGGACCTGGGGCAAGCACAGTTGGGGACACTCAGACACCGCCTACCCCTCCCGCGCCGCAGCTCTCGCCGCGATGGTCCAGGCGTACGACAACGACCCCGACACCCGCGGTGAGCGGACCTGGGGCACCAAGCGCCGCGTGTTCGTGCCCAAGATGTTCGTTGAGCTGTACCAGAACGAGCGTCTTCGCGACCGTCTCGCCGACGCCAGCGAGGAACGGCAGTACCTCTACAGCCTGTTCCAGGTCCGGTACGGCTGGGACGACGGCGTGAACCCCCTGGTGCCCAGCAACAAGAAGGGCCACCACATCAAGGGCCGGAACCTGTCCGTGCCCGAGGGCCTCCTCGCCGAGCTGAACCGGGTGACGGAGGAGCTTTCCCGGGACATGTCCGTGCGGGCCACGGACCGGGACGCTGACAGTTCCGACCGGCAGAAGGCCAAGAACCGGCTCGCATCCATCAACGTGGCTCTGCACGGCATCGAGGCGCTGCGCGAGTCAGTCCGCAAGAATGGCGGGGACGACGACCGAAAGGTCATCTCCCGCGAGGAGATCGAGGCACAGCAGGCCGCGCTCCGTGCAGCGCTGGGAGGCGACGATGACGAACATGTTCAGTCCGACGGTCCGGGATCACTGGCGGGCGTACCGGCCCAAGGAGTGGGCGGCGATGACCGATCCGGAGGCGTTCGTGGAGACGAAGGCCAGGGAGATCGAGAGTCAGATTCTGAAGGCCGAGGAGGCGCTGGAGAAGACCGTTCCGGAGCCGACGGACTACGAGGAGCAGGTCGGCCGGCACAAGCAGATCAGGGCGGACGCAACAGCGATGGTCCTGGCGGAGCTTCTGCCGGAGCCGGAGCCCGAGGCGGAGAAGGCGCCGGAGCAGACGCCGATGGAGCAGCACCTGCAGGAGATCAGGGACCTGATGTACGACGCGTAGCGCGGTTCCGGCCTGACCCGGCCGACGCGCCCAAGGGCGCCCGCGCGCGTGCGACGGCCAACGTCGAGGCCATCCGCGTCCTCAAGAAGCTGGAAGCCGAGAACCGGCCGGCCACCGACGAGGAGCGCCGCATCCTCGCCCGCTGGTCCGGCTGGGGCTCGGTACCGATCCTCTTCGCCAACGAGCCGAACGAGAAGGAGCCCCGCTACCAGCAGGGCGGCACCCGGTACGGCAAGTTCGCCAAGGACCACGAGCGGTGGTCCGAGTACAGCGACATTCGCAGCGAGCTGCAGCGCGTGCTCACGCCTGTGG
The DNA here is from genome assembly GCF_042755225.1 of Streptomyces sp. NPDC059169. Lineage (NCBI taxonomy): Bacteria > Bacillati > Actinomycetota > Actinomycetes > Kitasatosporales > Streptomycetaceae > Streptomyces > Streptomyces sp. NPDC059169. The sequence continues at coordinate 53,603 of NZ_JBHZCF010000018.1, forward strand.
AGTTCCGGCAGGCATCCCGCGGCGTGCTGTCCATGCACTACACGCCGCAGCCCATCGCGGAGGCGATGTGGGAAGGCCTTCGGGCGTTCGGCTTCGAGCGCGGCGACGTCCTTGAAGCCGGCTCCGGCGCGGGCACGTTCTTCGGCGTCGCTCCGAACGGCGCCCGCCTGACCGGCGTCGAACTGGACCCGACCACGGCCCGGATCGCTCAGGCGATCTACCCGCACGCCAACGTTCTCAACGAGTCTTTCGCGGAGACCGATGCCCGGCCGGGCACTTTTGACGCCGCGATCGGCAACGTTCCCTTTGCCCGGGTCCCGTTCGATGACAAGCGGTACCCGGCAGAGAGCCTGCACAACGGCTTCGTCACCAAGGAGATCGCCCTAGTCCGGCCCGGCGGCCTCACCGCCGTCATCACCTCCCGCCAGACCCTCGACTCCAAGGGCGATAAGGCCCGCCGCCAGATGGCCAAGTACGGCGACCTGGTCGGCGCCGTCCGCCTGCCCTCCGGCGTCTTCACCGACGCTGGCACCGGAGTCACCACCGACGTCCTTGTGTTCCGCCGCCGCGAGGACGGCACCGAGCCGGCCGACACGTCATGGCTGGACGCCCCTGAGCGGGACATCAACGGCACTGCGCACCACATCAACGCCTACTTCGACGAACACCCCGAGCACATCCTCGGCACGCTGACCACGCAGTCCGGCCCGTACGGGCCGGAGGTGACCGTCAAGGGTGACCCGGCCAAGGCCGCCGAGCAGCTTCGTGCCGCGCTCGACGACATCGCCACCAAGGCGAAGGCCGACGGCCGCGGCTACGCGCCGCACCCCGACGGCGACAACCGGCCTCCGGTACAGCTCCAGACGGCCCGGGAGAAGCACGCGAACGACTGGACCGGCCGCCTGTACGAGGGCGACGACGGCCAGTTCTACCAGCACGTCAACGGTGCCGAACCGGTCCTGCTGGAGCCCGCCGACGGTAACACCGCCCAGCTTCGCGCCCTCATGCAGCTCCGCGACGTCGCCGCCGAACTGCGCGAACTGGACCGGAAGAACGACGAGGAGGAGCGCGCCGAGGCTCTGCGTGCTCAACTCCGCGACCTGCACGCCGCCTACGTCGCCGAGTACGGCCCCCTGGCCAAGCCGGGCCAGCACCGCACCCAGGGCGGCCGCCCGACGGCCTGGGGCTACTTCCGGGCCGACCCGGACGCCGCGGCGGTCCTCGCTCTGGAACGGTGGGACGCCAACAGGGGTGAGCCCGTCCTCTCCCGCGTCTTCACCGAGCGTGCCGCAGCCCGTCGACAGCCGCTCTCCTCGACCAACGACCCGAAGGCGGCCCTGGCCGCGGTCGTTGCTGCCAAGGGCGAAGTGGACCTCGGCGAGATCGCCCGTCTCCTCGACGTCACCCCGCAGGAGGCGGTGAAGCGCCTCGGTGACGAGGTCTTCACCGACCCGGAGACCGGCCGCCTCGAACTGGCCGGCGCCTACCTGTCCGGCGCTGTCCGCGACAAGCTCGACGCCGCCCGCAAGGCCGCCGAGCGCGACCCGGCGTACGCGGTCAACGTGGCTGCGCTGGAGGCCGTTCAGCCGCCGGACCGCACCATCGGTCAGTTCACCCCGGAGATGGGCGCCCACTGGACGCCCCCGGAGCTTCTGCAGGGCTTCCTGCGCGAGTACCTGGGCGACCGCACACTCCGCGTCGCACATGACGACCGGTACGGCTGGATTCTCAACACCGGCCGCGTGCCCGAGGCCAACAACGTCATGTACGGCGTCCCGGCCGTCGAGCCCGACCCGGATAACGGCATCAAGGGCAACAAGGGCAAGAACGCCGTGGAGATCGCCCGCGCGATCCTCGGCTTCGGCTCGCTGACCGTCTACGAGGACGACAAGCGCAAGGAAGTCGACGAGGCGACCTCACGTCTGATCCGGCAGAAGGCCGACCAGATGCGGGCCGAGTTCGCCAAGTACGCCACGGCGAACGCCGAGCGGCTGAGCGTCCTCACCGACTCGTACAACCGCATCATGAACGGGCACATCGTCCGTTCGTACGAGGGCATGTCGCCCACGCTCGAGGGCTTCACCCCCGATCGGAACCCTCACCCCTGGCAGCGCTCCGGCGCGGCCCGGATGCAGTTCGAGCGGGGCGTGATCCTCGCCCACGAGGTGGGCCTCGGCAAGACGTCCACGCTCGTCATGGGCACCCAGGCCCTCAAGGCGTCCGGGCAGATCGAAAAGCCCATGGCCGTGGTGCCGAACCACCTCGCACGCCAGTGGTACAACGAGGCCCGGTTCCTGTATCCGAACGCCGACATCCACCTGATCACCTCGGCGGACCTGGCCGGCGACCGGCGCGGCAGCACGCTGGAGTGGCTGCGTGCCAATAGGCCGGACCTGGTCATCTTCACTGAAGAGGCGTTCGGCTCGATCAAGATGAGCCCGGAGGCTCAGGACGAGTACGAGTTCCGGGAGCTGGAGGCGCTGCGCGAGCAGCTTGACCGCCAGTACGAGGACGCCGACAACCCGAACCACCCTTTCATCGTCGCGAAGATCGAGCAGCGCATCGCGACGGTCAGCAAGAACATCAACAAGAACGCCGCCCCGATGCGGCGACCGGGTGAGACGTACTGGGACGACCTCGGGTTCGACTACTTCGTCGTCGACGAGGCACACCGGTACAAGGGCGTCGGCTTCCGCTCCAAGGAGGGTGGCGGCGATAAGGCGTCTATCCGCGGCGTCGACCTGCACCAGAAGACGAGCGACCTGCACCGCCGCCGTCAGGGCCGAGCCACGATCACGCTCGCCACCGGTACGCCGCTGTCGAACAGCATCAGCGAGCAGTTCACCATGCTGATGTTCGCGGCACCGTGGGTGCTGGACGCCTACAAGGCGGGCGCCCCCGACTTGTGGGCCAACACCTTCGGCCGCAAGACCCTGCGCATCGAGAACGCCCCAGACGGCTCCGGCCTGCGTGTCGTGGAGCGGTTCTCCGAGTTCCACAACAAGCGCGCCATGAAGACCATGTGGGGCCTGGTCGCGGACACCAAGCGCGGTGACGACGTCGGCATTCCCCGTCCGAAGCTCAAGGGCGGCAAGCCGAACCTGATCATGGTCGACGCGACGGCCGACCAGAAGAAGCGTCTCAAGGGGCTCGTCGCCCGCGGCCGCGCGATCCACAACGGCGAGGTCGACCGCCACCAGGACAACATGCTCGCGGTGTCCAACGAGGGCACGAGCGTGGCCCTGGACCCGCGGCTCATCGACGCCAAGGCTCCGGCCGGCAACAAGCTCAAGGCCGTCGCGGACCGGCACATTGAGCGCTACTTCCAGCACAAGGACCGGGTCTTTCCGGTCGCCCTCGACAGCCTCGTCAATCACCCGGTACCGGGCGCCCTCCAGATGATCTTCCTGAACGAAGGTGTCCCGGGAGGCAAGAACAAGGGCAACTTCGACGCCTACGCCGAGCTCAAGCGGCTCATGGTCGCGGGGGGCATCCCCGCGGACAAGATCGCCTTTGTCCAGGACGCCAAGAAGTCCGGCAAGCCCGAGGACATGACGGAGCTGTTCCGGAAGGCCCGCGAGGGCGAAATCGCGGTCCTCATCGGCTCCAGCGCTGTCGCGGGTACGGGCATGAACGCCCAGGACCGCATGATCTCCCTCTCGCACGTCGACCTCGACTGGGGCGCCGCGCAGATGGAGCAGCGCAACGGCCGCATCCTGCGCTACGGCAACCTGAACCCCGAAGTCGAGATCGACATCTACGCGACCAAGGGCTCCATGGACGGTTGGAAGGCCGGATTTGTCGCCGCCAAGGCCGAGGGCCTGATTGACATTCAGCGGCCGGAGCCGGAAGACGGCGACTCCAGCGACGTCGTCCAGGAGATCGACGGCGCCGAGTTCGACTACGAGACGATGGAAGCCGAGATCGGCGGCAACCCCTACATGAGCCAGCTCATGAAGGCGAAGCGCCGTCTCAAGGACCTGGAGATCGACCAGCACAACGAGGCCGCTGAGCGTATCCGCCGCGCCGAAGCCCTCGATGCGCTGCGCCAGGAATCCCAGGCCACCCGCGACGGCATCCAGCGCCGCGAGCAGGCGCTGCCCCGTATCCAGGAGGCCGACGACCGGTTCCGCATGACCATCGGCGGTTCCCCGTACGGCGAGCGCTCCGACGCCGGCAAGGCCCTGCACCGGCAGATCACTTCCCGCCTCCTGGAGCACAACCGAGAGGGCCTGAGCGACTGGCACATCCTTGGCCAGTTCCGCGGTCTGGACTTCGGCGTCCGTACCGAGAAGACAGCGGACGGCAAGCTCGTCGCGCACGTCGGCTTCCCCGACCTGCGGCACTCCGACTTCGAGCGGACCGTGGAGGACCTGCAGAAGAAGGGCGCCGGATCGGGCATGATCACCCGCCTCGGCAACGCCCTCGACAAGGCGTCCGCGTTGCAGGAGTCGGACCGGGCCAAGGTGCCGGAACTGGACGAGCAGATAGCCCTGCTCCAGTCCGCGCACGCCGCCGCGGACCTCACCCCGCAGATCGACCACGCTCGCAAGCGGTCGAACCTGCTCGAGGAGATCGTCGCCCGCGTCACCAACTTGGACTCGAAGCCGGAGATCGACCCCGACGAACTCGACAAGGAGCGGTACAAGAACAAGGACGACCGCGAGAAGATCGCCAAGGCGCGGCGCGAGGAACGCGAGCCGCTGCAGGCCGCTGTCGACGAGGCCGTCGCGAGCCTGCACCGCTGGGACGAAGAGAACCCGGCACCGGAGCAGGACGATACGGTCCGCCTCTCCGAGGACGAGGTGCGCGAAGCCCTCGCCCGCCTCAGCCCGGAGCCCAGCACCACCCCGCAGACGGACGCCCCGGAGAGCAGCGACCGCAGTTCCACGGACACCGACGTCGACGAGCCGGACGCCGATGAGACGGAGACACCGGACACCACTGGCGTGGGCAGCAGTGACGAGCCGCCGGCCGACACGCCAGCCGCGGATGACACCGACGCCCAGAACGAGGGCCAGGACCAGGACGACGTCGTTCGCCTCTCCCAGGACGAGGTGACCAACACCCTCGCCAGCATCCGGCCGGACGCCGACACGACCGCCACGGATGAGCCGGACGAGCCCCTGCGGTACGCGTGGGACAAGCCCGAGGACTTCGTCACGCTGACCATGCCGGCCGCGCTCGCCGACTTCCTCAACGTCGACGAGACCGCCGCCATGGAGGACCCCGACACCCGGAAGGCCCTCAAGGAGGCCACGCCCGGCCGCCGCGGCACACTCCAGGTGACCGGCCCGATCGAGGTACACCGTGCCCTCCTCCAGTGGGCATGGACGCTCGAGGGTGGCGAAGGCCTTGAGTCCGACCCCAGCGAGGTCCGGGCCTACAAGGCGTACGCCAAGCGCATCGAGGAGGCAGACGCCGACCTGCAGCGCCGTCGCGCCGAGCGGGAGGCCGCGGCCGCCGCGGACACCGACGAGAACAACACCCCGGACTCCGACGGCACGAACGACGGCGGCAGCGACGAGCCGCCGACCGACGTCCCCAGCACGGCTGAGCCGGACGACGAGGACGGCCAGGACCAGAGCACCGGCGAGGACGCGGAGGCCAGCGACACCGTCACCCTGACTCCGGACGAGGTATCCGACCAGCTCGACGCTGTGCGGCCCGAGGGGTCCAAGGCTCCGTCCTCGATGGACGATGGCGAGATCCGCGACGAGATCGTCGACCTGATGGGCCGGGAGATGGCGGATGAGCTGTCCGGCGCGGACCGCACCCGCCTGCAGGTCCTGGAGGCGGAGGAGGCACGACGTGCCGGCCGGGCCCCGAAGCAGGAGCCCAAGCCGAAGCGGACGACCGAGGAGCCCGGAGGACTCTTCGACGTCGACCAGCCCACCACCCAGCAGCCGAGCAGCGCCGCCGACGTCGACAACCCCGAGGACCAGCCCGACGACCTCTTCGGCACGCCGGACATGATCGCCGACGCCGAGGGCCGCAGCACCGAGGGCCTGCGCCCGGCGCGCATGCGCAACCCCGCCGACCTGAAGCAGGGCGACCGGTATACCGACGCAGACGGCCGCACGCACACTGTGTCCGAGCCGCCGGTCAAGACGCCTCGCGGCCGGACCCGACTCGTCACCGACGACGGCGAGGAGCGCTTCTACAACGCCGACGCCCAGGTGCGCCTGCGCTACCCGGACGAGGAGATCCCCGACAACGAGACCGAGCAGCGGTCCACCAACGACGATGCCGACAACGCCCCAGACGTCGACGAACCAGAGACCTCCGAGCCGGACGTCGACGAGCCGGAAGCGACCCCCGACAGCGACCGCAGTAGCACCAAGGACCGTGCCGACCGCATGGCTGGCCTCATCGACCAGGCCACCGACGGGGCAGGCGGTGATGAGCTGCCCGAGGTCGGCGAGGTCCGTGACGCGTTGGGCAGGGCCGAGGACTCCGACGACCCGGACGCTGAGCTGCGTTCCGCCGCCGACCGGCTTGATGACCTCGCGGAGATGTACGAGCTGGGAGGCCCCGACGGAGAGCGCGCCGCGGACCTGTTCCGGCAGGCCGCCCGCATCGCCAGGGGTGAGGACGAGGATGATCGCCGCGGCGACGACAACGACCGCAACGAGGACGACAGCGAAGCCTCCGACGCTACGAACCAGGACTCCGAGGAGGACCAGGCCGACGAGGAACGCCAGCAGCGTCGGAACGGGGAGGCGGACAGCGACGCCGCCGACCCGGACGGCGCCCCCGACGGAGGCGGCGCCGGTACCCCGGACGCTCCCACCGACGACGAGGACAACGACGGCAACCCCGACGATGCGCCCGACAACTCCGACGACGAGCAGGACGAACCGGAGGCCGAGGAAGACGACGACCAGGACGACCGCAACCGCCGTCGTCGCCGTAGGCGTCGCCGCAACGGTGGTGGCGGCAACGGCGGACCTGGTGGTCCCGGCGGGCCCGGCCTGCCGCACCTGAATTTGCCCGACCTCAACACGCCGGACGCCGGAGGCGCCGACGGCAACGGGGACGGTGGAGACGGCCCCGGTACGCGCGGCCCCGGGCGGACCCCGGTGCGGCACCGCGACGTCGATTCGCTGCGCCGCGCCTGGAAGAACGGCGATGGGCTCACCCCTGCCGAGGACACTCCGCAGCGGCGTGCGGCCCTGGCACAGGCGGCCGACCGGGACGGCTTGGCCCTGTCCCCGGGCGGAGGCCTGGTGACGTGGCCCGAACAGCAGGAAGACGGCACCACCTTGTGGCGCTTCGCCCAGGCCCGCAACGGCGCCAACCTGACCGGACTGACCCTGACGACCGACGACCCCGAAGAGGCCCGCGCGCTCTCAGGGCGCTTCGAGCAGATCACCGGTCGCGACGGGCAGCCCTTCGACTGGCAGCAGGCATGGGGCCCGAGCACCGTCCGGCAGTGGCGCGACGGTGAGGGCCGCAACCTGCAGCAGGTGCTCCAGGCCGTCCTCGACGACTTCGAGCAGCAGCGGGCCGCGGCCGCCGAGGAGCCGACGCCGGAACGCAGGGAGCTGCCGGACGACTTCACCGGCCTGGACGACGACGAGCTGGTCGACGCGTGGAACAACGACCTCAGCGACGAAGACCAGATGCGCCTCATGGCGGAGATGGACCGCCGCGACGGCTACACCGACCAGCGCGTTCGTGACGTGCTGCCGGACACCCCACCGGCCGACGCCGAAGAGGCCGAGCGCCGCGCGAAGGCCGTCGACGAAGCCCTCGGCTTTGGGGGCGCCGACGTCCCGCGCGTGCGCCGCACCCGCGAGGACATCATCCGCGCGGAGTTCGCCGACTTCGACGAGGCCCGCTACCAGGCCGCAATCGCCGCCACGAACGGCTACTTCTACGCCCGGAAGTACAAGTACGGCAGCGGCATCAACGAACGAGACCTGTTCTCCGGCGGTGAACTCGCCAAGTTCGGCCGCTGGGAGGAGTACGCCAGCGAGGAACTGAAGGACTGGTACAAGGCCAACGGCGGCCGCATCACGTACAACCAGTTCCGGCAGAACTACCGGGACAACGACCGCCGAGACCGGCAGCAGTTCGAGGAGGAGCAGCGCCGCCAGGCGGAAGCCGGGCAGACCACGGAGCCCACCACCCCGGAGACGGAGCCGTACGACCCGGCCACGCCGCGCTTCGCGGACGAGGCCGGCCTTCGGGATCACATCCGCAGCGGACAGCTCGACGAGGTGCCCGAGGACCAGCGTGGAGACGTGCCCTCAGCCGAGGAACGCGCGAAGATCGCCGACGCCGAGAGCACCCAGCTCTCCGACGGCGGCCGACTGCTCATCTACGGCAACGAGGCCGGTCGCGCCGGCAGCGGCAGCGGGCAGCGGTTCGACGTGGCCCTCCCGGGCAGCCTGCAGCCCCTGTTCCGCAGCGGCTTCCACAGTGCCGAGAGGGCCCGCCAGTACGCCAGCGTCCTCGACGGCATCAAGGAAGCGGACGGCAACCCGTTCCCGTGGGATGCCCCCGACGTCGCCGAGCGCGCCCGCGCGTTCCGGACCACCGACGGCAACCGGCTGTTCGACGAGATCACGGAACGCCTGTACGGCTTCAACGAACTCTACGAGCAGTGGAACAGCGACCGCGGTCAGGCATTGCACCACCGGACGTGGAGCCAGCAGGAAGCCGACTGGAACACCCGCGAGGAGGAGGCCGGCTACTCGATCCCCGTCGATCTGACGGACATCCGCCCCGGTGACGAGATCAGCTTCCCCGTGGCCACGAGCCGCGGGCAGAACACGCGGCCGCAGGACGAGTACGTGGGCACCGTGCACGCCACGGTGACCGGCGAGGGAGAGCCCTTCCGATACCGCTCGCAGTTCTCCGCCTTCGGGAATCCGCAGCTCTACCGGTTCCCGGCCGAAGGCTCCTGGACCAACCAGTACGGGGACCACACCGAGATCGATGCGGCGTTCCCGAACCTGGGTGTCGTCCGCCGCCGCCCGCGGCCCGACGAGGTGTCCAGCACGGGCGACGGCCGCGACGACCGTTCGTCCCGCGCGGACACCCCCCAGACGGAGACGCCGGGCACCGCAACGCCGCCCGTGCGCCGGCAGCCCGCCCCGGACCGCGCCCCCGCGGAGCCGGAGCCCGCCGTACCCTCGGCGCCAGCCGACGAGCTGCAGAGTGAACCCGAGCCCGTGGGCGGTCAGCCCGCGCACTGGGCACGTGTCCGCGACCTGGTGCCGGGCGACATGGTCCGTATGGACGGCCGCACCAGGAACGGCCGCGCCATCACGCGGTCCGGCTACGTCTTCACCGGGCCCGTCGACGTGGAGGTCACTCGCAACGGCCGCACGGAGCGGATGTTGCGCACGTACGTCACGGAGAACCCGGACGGCACCGGCAAGCGCGGCAACGTCTTCACGCCGCTGAACGCCACCGCAGCGCGGGCAGAGGCGCCCGACGACGTGGTGCCTGGCTCTCCGGCCAGCGGCGCCCAGAGCGCCGTTCAGGCGGGCAGCCTGCCGGACCGGGTCCCCGCGGACCGGAACGGCCGGGGCTTGTTCCCGGGCAGCACGGTCACCGGTGTTGACGGGCTACGTACCCGTGAGGGCACCGTCACGGGCGCCACCAACACCACGGTGTCGGTGCGCTGGGACAACGACGACACCGCCGACGGCCTGTCGCCGAACACCCTCACCGTGACCGGTGGCGACCGCCCCGACGGCTGGACCTCGTCCGGGCAGCGCGTCACCCCGCGGCACATCGTGACCGACACCGAGGGCGCGCTCCTCGGACCCGTCGACGAGGTCAACGGCGACCGCGTCACCATCACCACCGCCGAAGGCACCATCACGCGGAGCGCCGGAGACCTCCGCGTCGCCGGCGAAGTGCGCGACGACGCCCCTGGCACCGATCCCGTCACAGGCATCGACGACCCGGCGGCCGCGGACCTCAAGGAGGACGACGTCGTGGTCCTGGACCTCGACGGCACGCCCACCACCGTGGCGGTCACCGGCATCAACCGCGACGGTGACCGCGTCACCATCGACTTCGCCGACACCACCACGGGCGAGATCGGCCAGATCGATGTGGACGCCTCCCAGGTCATCCCCCGGGCCCAGGGCGCCGACGGCACCCCGCCCGAACTCGGGCCGGACGACGCCCCGGACACCCCGGACGACCTGACCGTGCACGAGCCGCCGCACCGCGTCGAGCCCGTCACCGGCCCGACCGTCGACCCCGACCTCACGATGGGCGACCGAGACGTCATCGGTGACCTTGCCGACGGTCCGGACGACGACCCCGACGCCCAGCAGGCCGCCGTACGCATCACGGCCGACCTGCCCGTCACCCCGGAGCAGGCGGCCGCACTCGCCGCGCAACTCCGCGATTCTGCCGACCCCTCGACCCCGGAGGGCCGCGCCGCCCTGCGCGCCGCCAACCACCTGGACCGGGCCATCGGCCGGACCCCTCCGCCCGAACTCAACCGGCCGCGGACGTCGAACGCCGCCCAGGTCGCGGAAGACGACACGATCGCCATCCCCGACAACCAGGGCAACGGCGTGAGCGTCTACCGCGTCCGAGGAGTCGAGGACGGCCCCGGCGGTACGCGCAGCCTCCTCCTGGAAGGTGAGGACGGCCGTACACGCCGCCGTGTCGTCCACGGCGCGATGCCGCTGTGGCAGCTCGGTGAGCCCCAGTCGGACGGCGAGGGCGGGCCGGACGACACCGCCCTCGTCCCGAGCGCCCCGGCTGCGTCGACCCCGGGCCTGCCGCCCTCGGCTGCTCCGCGGGACCCCAACCCGACCCCGCAGTCCGACGCCGACCGGATCGTCGCCGACCACCCCCGAGCGGTCGCCGCGCGCATCATCGACGCTGCGATTGCGGGCACCGAACCGCCCGGCGACATCCACGCGCTTCGTGAGCAGATCGCCCAGCGCCTCACTGCCGAGGCCCTGCGCGATGCACGTCAGGCCGCTCGCCAGGACGCCGTGGCCGCGTTGGACGCCGCGGGCATCACCGGCCGCGACCGGTCCGCAGCGCTGCAGGCCCTCAAGCGGGCACGGCAGAGGGCGCACACCGCGACGGTGCGTGCCGCCCTGCGCACCATCAACGATCTGGAGCCGCTGCCCGACGAGAGCAACGAGGACCTTGCCGCGCGGGCTCGCGACCTCCTCAGCCTCATCCCCGACCAGATGGGAGGCACCCCCAACGGGCCCGACAACGACGGCGATGCAGACGTCGCCCGCACCGTCGCCGGGCACGTCGACGACGCCGTGAACGCGATCATGCAGCAGCTCCAGGCCGCGGGCGTGGACCCGGGCGACGCCGACCGTATCGCCCGCGTCCTCGCTCAGCAGATGAACGGCTCCCGACAGGCCACAGCCCGGCAGATCGCCCGCCGAGTCACGGCCGTGTCCCCGCAGGCCGGCCGCCAGCCGGGTCTGCTCGCCCACATCGTGGCCGCACTCGTCCGTCTCGCCAGGCGCTTCGCAGAACTTGTGCGGGCAGCAGCCCGGAAGATCGCCGAGAAGTACCGCGGTGCACGCGAGCGCCTTCGTCGCCTGCGTGCCTTCCTCGGCCGCCTCGTCCGTCGTGTACGGGAGTGGCCGGAGTCCCGGCGCCTGGCCCGCCTGCACCGTGCCCTCAACCTGCCTGGAGCCGACGGCGAGTCCCTGACGGCCCGGATCTCCCACTGGGCCGGTCTGATGCCGGAGGCCGGTCGCTTCGGCCAGGCTCAGCGCCGTGTCACGTGGTGGAAGCCCACGACGTGGGCCCAGCTTGCCGCCGGGCGACTGCCGGGCCGCAGCGACCGCACTCAGTGGGCGCCGGACCAGGCCGCGGACGGTGGCCCCGGCCTGACCGCGCTCCGCCACCTGGCAGCACTGCGGGCGGCCGGCGGCGACGTCGACCAGGACGTGACCCGCCGTCTGGCCGACGCTCTCGGCGACGACTTCGGCGGCGACCCTCACGGCACACTGCAGCGCGCGGACGACTACGTGGCGCTCACCGAACGCCGCCTCGTCAACCTCCAGGCAGCGCGTACGGGCGGCACCCTGCCCGATGACCCCGACCTCGAGGTCGAGATCACTGCGGCTCGGGCCGAAGCCGCGGCCGCGCGCCGAGAGTGGGCGGACCTGCGGGCCCAATACGCCGCGGCGGTCCCGGACGCGGTCGCGGCGACCCTCGCCGAGATCCGCGACATGGGCCCCGAGGGGAACGCCGGCATCGTCTTCGGACCGGACTCCACGCCGGACGCCGAGCGGGCCGTACGGGGCGTGCAGCGCCTCGTGCCTCGGGCGTGGCTCAACGCCCCGGCCGCGCGCCGCGTGACGGCCGTGGACGGCGACGAGGGCCGCTACGAGCCCGACGGGCAGCGGGTCACCGTTGCCGATCTCGCCGACGACGGGCTGGGCACTGCCGGGCACGCCCTGGCGCAGCACCTTGCCCAGCACCTGGGAGACCTGGACGCCGCCCAGCGCGCGTTCTGGTTCAACCAGACCCACACCGGCCGGCCGGGCGCCCGTCGCATGCGACGCAGCACCCTCAGCCGCATCCTGCGCCGCCAGCAGACGCAACCGGACACCGGTGACACCCTCGCCCGATCCGTTCAGTCGATGTTCAACGGCGACTGGTACCTGGATGACGACCTTCGGGCGTTCCTCCTGGGCCTGCTCGCCACCCGATGAGGAGGTAGCCGTGCCGTTCACCGTCACCGGCGCGTTCGACGACGGGGCGACCTACAGCGTGCAGGTCACCGGGCGGGCCGACCGCCCCGCCATCGGGTCGTATCGGGCGGTAGCCCTCGTGGAACTACACCTAGGCGAGACCATCGCCCTGTCCCCGACCGGCCCCGTGCGGACCGTAGTCGGGAACAACAAGGAATCCGTCCTCGCGGTACTCAGAAAATACACCAATATACTTGAGGAGAGTGGAGCCGCCCCGAGGCGAGCGGACTTGCCGAGGAGCTAATCCCGGAGCTTGCCTAGTCGAATTAGGCAATATCGCGATCGGGCTATGCGCATTCGCTGGTTTCCAGCTTGATAGCATGGAGCGTTGAGTCGAGGGGTGCCAGGTCGTCTACGCCATCGTCGTCGCCCATATACAACGAGAAATCAGGGTCGTCCGAACGCATCAAGCCACTGTCGTCTCCTGAGCGCATCCAAACGGCCCCGGATGCGTCGATATATGCGAGCGAAGGCCGACTCCATACCTTGATCGGGCCTGCCGGTCCGCGTCCGGACAGCCAGAACCAACTCTGAGGTATGGAGACTTGAGAGCAAGGAGGGATCGTTCCTACCTGCGCCCATTCGAGAAGTGCACCCGTACCCCAGCCGACGGCGTCAGCGCGGGCCTGGGAGACATGAGCAGGTTGCCGCAGAATAGCACTAGGGATCGGGGCGAAGTTGCGGTTCGAGATGACTAGAGAATTCTTCGTTTGCCACATGGTGACCCGAACGGCTTGAGCCCGCTCCTGTCGCGACGCATCGGTTCGCGATTGGTGAAGCTGATCATCGGCCACTTGCCCTGATTTCAATGTGCCCCACGCGGTCACTGCCAACCCTGCAGCTGCCAAGAGCGCTGCGAGAACTGTCGTGTGCCTGACCCAGTCAACACCTGCGTACCACTGCCTCAAACGACGAAGTGGCCTCAGAACTCGACAGTTAACAGGGCGAGGAGAATGGGAAGACGCATCGGGTCGTCGTAACTGTGTTGGCCGCGGCGGCACTTGCCGGATGCGAATCCTTGGTGAGCGTGGGCGAGTAACAGCCATCAAACCTCGCAAATTTTTCGTGAACACGATTTCAGACGATTCTGCGCAGGCTCTGGTTCCGGACGAGGAGACGCAAACTAGTTCGCCTGTTCACCCTCCGCCCGTGACCAGATATGGATTCGCCATCAAAGCTCTCCCCAAGGCCCGTAAGCCGTTCGGGGACGAAGAAGAAGACGTGCAGCCCGAGGGCACCGAGGAGGAGGCGCTAGAGGGCAACGACTCCGGAGCGGCCTTCGAGGACTCTGCCGGTGACATGGGCCAGGCCCCCGCGGCGCTGCCTAAGGACTCGGCGGCGCCCATGGAGGAACCTGCTGCCGAACCGCCTGCAGCGGGGGCCGCACCCCCGGCCGAGGATGAGGAGCCGGTCGACGCGCCGGAACCGCCGTCCGACGACACCCGGCCCTGGGCAGGTGACATGTACGACGATGGCGACGAGACCGACCCGGCCGACGCCTTCTCTGCGTACACCGGCAGCAACGGTGAACAGGCTTGGTTGGATCGGGCCCCAGACGGCACACTGACCGGGTGGGTCAGGGACGGTACGGGCCAAGTGTGGCGCTACACCGACCCGGACGCATGGGCGGTCGACGTGGACGGCGCGCACATGACCCGCACGCACAGCCAGGCCGACGAACCCTCCGCCCCGCCCACGGACGCCCCACCCGGCAACCGTGGCGTACAGGACTCGATGTTCCAGCAAGGGAGCTGACGTGCAGTTGACCCGCAGCACCGCCCTCGCGCTCCAGCAGCAGGGCAAGGCCGCCTTCGAGGCGGGCGACCCCGCTGACTCCAGCCCGTACAACAGGTTCGGCAACGCAGAGCAGCAGTTCGGCTATCAGTTCTGGACCCGCGGTTACATCACGGCGCGTTCGGTCGCCGAGGGTGCCCAAGAGCCCGCAGGAGCCAGCGCAGGACGTTAGGCAGACGCGAACGGCACGGTGCCCGGCGGCCCACTGTCCACCGCCGGAGGTTCCCCGCCGTGCCGAGCGCTCCACCCACCAGATCGTCACACCCGAATACCCTGCGAGGCACCAGCCGGGCAATCTACGCCGTCACTGGCGTGGTCGACGAGGTCAACGACCTCATCGTCCCCGGCGCCTTCGCTCACACCCTGGCCACCCGCCGCGTCAAGGCCGTCTGGCACCACGAATGGAAGGACGCCGTCGGCGTCGTCCTGCAGGTCGAGGAGTGGCTACCCGGCGACCCCAGGTTCGCCGACGTCCCCGACTGGCCCGCGGAGGCCGGCGCCCTGGTCGCAACCGTCGAGTACAACCGGCGCACCAGCAAGGGCCGCGACACCTACGAGCAGGTCAAGCAGTGGTTCGAGCACGGCGAAGCCGCGTTCTCCATCGGCTACCGCGTGCCCACCGACGGAGCCACCCGCCGCGGTGACGGCGTCCGCGTCATTCACCGGCTCGACCTGTTCGAAGTGAGCCCCGTCCTGCACGGCGCGCACCCCATGACCCGGGCGCTTGAGGTCAAGGCCGCGGCCAACCCCGGCATGGAGTATAAGGCGACGCCCAACCTCGTCGAACTCGACACAGAGAAGGACGAGGACCGCATCAAGGTCGCCGGACTCGTCCTCAAAGCCGAGGACACCGGCCGCGTCCTGCTGATCCAGCGCGCCCTCGACGACGAGGACCCGGCCGCCGGAACCTGGGAGTTCCCCGGCGGGCACCTGGAGAAGGACGAGGACGCGCTCGCCGCGGCGCTGCGCGAGTGGCAGGAGGAGACCGGCGCCGAACTCCCCGGCTCGACAGGCGTCGTCGGCTCCTGGACCGCCCCGAACGGCATCTACCGCGGGTTCGTCGCCATAGTCCCCGGCGAGTCCCACATACCGCTGAACCCGCCCCCCAGCGAACGACGGGTGACCAACCCCGACGACCCCCAGGGCGAAACGCCGGAGGTCACCGCCTGGTGGCCGATCACCGCCCTCCCCGACATGTCCCTACTCCGGCCCGCATGCCGTGACACCCCCTGGTCCCTCCTGGCAGGCGCCACCCTCCCGCAGGGCCCGGCGACCAAGAAACCCAGCGCCGAGGCCGAGCAGTTCGCCGCCAGCGTCATGAACACCTACGCCGCTCTCAGCACCACGGAAGCGAAGTCCGCGCACGCCGCAGTCGCCGCCGCCCGCTCCGTCCAGCCGCGCATCGAGCACAAATCCGCCCGCTCCACGGTCGCCGAGGCCAAGAGCCATCCCACGCCCCTCCCGGAGGCTTCTGTGATGTCCCCCAACCCCCTGCCCGAATCCCAAGAGCAGTTCCGCGCCCGCCTCTCCGACAGCGTCCGCGAACTCCTCGACCGGGACGGCCAGACCTGGACGTGCATCGAGGGCACCTACCCGGACCGCGTCATCGTCTCCGTACACAGCGAGGACGAGCGACGCAGCAGCCACTACGCCATCCCGTACACGGTCACGCCGAACGGCGAGATCAGCCTCGGCACCCCTCAGCCCGTCGAACTCGCCACCGTCGTACTCCCGGAAGGCGCCAGCGCGCAGCGCACGGCAACCGACGCGGAAGACGTCGACGCCCGCGTTGTGCAGCCCACCGTGGAAGCCCTCGCCGACGCCACCGCCCGCATCAACACCACCGAGGCCGACCCGGACCAACTCACGGGCGTACGGGACAAGGTGCGCACCCTGATCGCCGCTCTGTCCGCGAAGGGCCTCGACGTCGCCGACGACACCGGAACCCCGGCGGCCGCTCCCCGGGACCGCGCGGCTGGCCCTACCGGCATGGACCTGTGGGACGAGTACACGTTCAACGACGACGAGGACGACGAAGTGCCCACGGAGGACGCTCCGCCGCCCGCCGAGGACGACGTCGACGAGGAGGACACGGTCAGGCTCGACGAGGACGAAGTGAAGTCCGTGCTCGCCATGATGCGGAGCTGAGTCGCACGACTCAGCCGCACACCTCCTCCGCCCCCCTGTGCGCGTCATCTCGCAAAACCGCAGGTCAAAACCTATGCGCTGCCCGCTCTTGACTCCCTGAGCGGGCAGCGCGCGACGTTAACCCCTCTCTCCCTCTTCACTCCCGCCTCGCGTTGAGGCTGTCCCGGTGCTGGCCGGGCGGAGCGACGCACGTCAACCGCACCCCAGCACCAGGGAGAGAGCAGCAATGCCCGACAACGCTCGCATCAAGGAACTGCAGAAGCAGCTCCAGGCCAAGAGCGCCGAGGCCGAGGAGATCAGCAAGTCCTTCAAGGTCGAGGACGGCGGGTTCGTCGTCTCCACCGAACAGGCCACCAAGTTCCGCAAGGTTTCCAGCGAGGCGCAGGAGATCAAGGCGCTCATCGACGCCGAGCAGGGCCTGGTCGAGATCAAGCAGTACCTCCAGGCCCCGGAGACCACGCCAGCCGCGGCCACGCACTACGGCAAGACCCCGACCACGGAAGAGAAGTCCCTCGGCGACCTGTTCATCGAGTCCGACTCCTTCAAGCGCGCCAGCGCCGCGGGCTTCGACGACCGCCCGTACATCCGCGCCTCGCTGGAAGGGAAGTCCATCTTCTCCCTGAGCGCCGGCACGGTCACGCACCAGACCCTCGGCAGCGTCCAGAACCTGGGCATCGCCGAGCGGGCCTACCGCAAGTGGCACATCCGGGACCTGTTCCCGAAGTCTTCCACCAAGCAGGCCGTCCTCTACGGCGCCCGGGAGACCGGCTGGACGAACAACGCGAGGCAGGTCAAGGAGCGCTACGGCGCCGACGGCACCAGCCCGGCGACCGGCGCGGACACCGACACCTGGGGCCGCGCCCCACGGTCGAAGCTGTCCCTGACCCCGGTGATGTACCCGGTCGCCGAGGTCGCGCACCTGATCGACGCGCACAAGAACATCCTCAGCGACGAGCCGCGCCTCAAGACGTTCATCAACGGCCGCATGGTCGAGGGCGTCAAGTACCAGGAAGACTGGGACCTGCTCCACTCCGTCGGCGACGGCCAGTCCCTCACCGGCATCTACAACACCCCCGGCGTACAGCAGTACACCGGCCTGGCGACCGACAAGTACAGCGTCCAGATCAGGCGCGCCATCACCAAGGCGTTGCTCGCCGAATATGAGCCCACCGGCATCGTCCTGTCCCCCACGATGTGGGAGCACGTCGAGGTCGAAGAGGACGACAACGGCGCCTTCCGTGTCGCCGTCGCCGTCGCCATCGGCGCGGAGAAGAAGGTCTGGAGGCTGAACGTCGTCGAGACCACGGCCATGGCGGACACGGACTTCCTGATCGGCGCCTTCGGCCTCGGCGCCCAGCTCCACGACAGGGAGAACGTCAGCGTCACCGTCTCCTCGGAGAACGCGGACAACTTCGAGAAGGGCCTGATCACCTTCCGCGCGGACGAGCGCCTGGCGCTCGAGGTCCCGCGGCCCGAGTCCTTCGTCATCGGCACCTGGACCCAGCCGACCGGCTGACCCAGGAGCGGGTGAGGGGGTGCACCCGGCGACGGGTGCACCCCCTCCACGTACCACCACCACGACCACGGAGGACTCCGGTGCTCGAGAAGCAACAGCTTGGCCTCGCGGAAGAGTTGGACGCGCTCGCCAACGCCCCCACCACCCACCGAGGCCCACAGTGCAGCGTCGGGGCGTTCCTGGCCGCCGCGGACGAGAAGGCAGCCGCCTCCCTGCGCGCGGCTCTGGACTCCGACCGTGTCACGGCGAAGGCCATCGCCGACACCCTCAGCCGGTACGGCGACGCGGTCACCGCGTACACCGTCGCCCGGCACCGGCGCCGCGGGCAGTCCAACGGATGCCGGTGCGAGCGATGAGCCTCAACAGCGACCTGCAGGCGCTCCTCGAACCGGCCTCCACCGAGCAGAGCCACCCCGCACAAGCCCAGCGCACGCAGCCGGCCGCCCCCCGCGGCTGGGAGGCAGGAGTGCGGTACGAGCCCGGCGGCACGATGGTCGTCACGGCCCCGCCCACTGAGGCGCAGCCCGGCGGCGAAGCCGACTGGCGTGAGCGCGTCCAGGAGATGGGGCTCGCCATCCCCGAGGGCTTCCGCGTCCGCCTCGTGGAGGCCAAGCACGACCCGGCCGCCTGGCACCGCGACAACCAGGGCGACGACGCGGTGACCCGCGCCGTGTGGCGCTGCCGCTATGTCATCGAACCGGCCGCCCCCGCCTGGCAGTCCGCCGGCGACGTCGACGCCCTCGCACGGGACGCGATGCGCCGCCGCAGGAAGCCTCGCCCCGCCGTCGACACCGCGGAGCGCGCCCTGGTCGTCGTCTACGCCGACCCTCAGGCTGGGAAGGTCGGCCGGGACGGCGGAACCCCCGAACTGGTCGCACGCGTCGCCGACCGCTTTGACCGGCTCGACGACCACCTGCGCGACCTCGCGGCCATCGGCCGGGCGCCCACCGCGGCGTACTGGCTGGATGCCGGGGACTGCGTTGAGAACTACGAGAACACCGCGCAGCAGGCATACACCAACGACCTGACCATGACGGAGATGATCCGCGTCCACCGCCGGATCACCTTCGAGGGCCTGGACCGCCTCGCCGGGCGCTTCGGCCGGGTCGTCGCCGCGACGTGCGGCTCGAACCACGGCCGGGTCCGCCGCGGCCGCGAGGCCGTCGGCCCGCCCAGCGACGACTGGGGCATTGAGGTCCTGTCGCAGATCGCCGACGCCTACGCCCGCAACGAGGCCGCCTACGGGCACGTCAACTTCGTCATGCCGGAGCGGTGGCGAGAGTCGGTGTCGCTGGACATTGCTGGGACCATCGTGGGCCTGGCGCACGGGCACCAGTACGCCCGGCCCGACAAGGCCGTGGACTGGTGGCGCGGGCAGACCTTCGGCCGGCAACCGATCGCCGACGCGGACGTGTTGGTCACCGGCCATTTCCACCACTTCCGCGCCCAGCAAGTCGGCAACGGCCGCCTGTGGATTCAGGCCCCCACCCTCGACAACGGGTCCGACTGGTACACCGCGCGCAGTGGAGAGGTCTCCGCGTCCGGGCTCCTCGTGTTCAGCGTCGGCCCCGACGGCTGGGACGACCTTCGGCTCCTGTGAGGGACCGCAATCCCAGCCCAAGATCGTTCTTGCACAATTGTGCAAGCCCGCCCAGGGCGCGACCGTAGCGCTCTCCGTCCCCCATCCTTCCGCGGCCACCACACCGGAAGCAGCGGAAGGACACCCATGGGGCTCTACCGAGAGAACGGCCAGCGGATCACGAAGGCGGCGTTCCCGGCCGCCGCGCTCACCGACCCGCCCAAGCGCATCACCGAGAACGTCTACCAGACCGAGCCGTACGGCCGCGGCGACGGCCGCCCCGAGGGCTCCCGCCGTCACCTGCTCTACGAGGCCGGGGACGTCGTCCCTCAGTCCGTGATCGACCGACTGTTCACCGCGGCGACGATCGCCACCGTCACCCCGGCCACGGGCCCGGCCGCGGGCGGCACCACCGTCACCATCACGGGCACCGCTCTCGATGGCGTGTCCGCCGTGAACTTCGGTGCGACCGCCGGGACCGAACTCACGGTCGTCTCCGCGACCGAGCTGCGCGTCAAGGCGCCCGCAGGGGCGGCCGGGGCGGTGAACGTCGTCCTCGTCGACGACGCCGGCAACGTCACCAAGACCGGCGGCTTCACCTACACCGCCTAATGACCACGGGCGCCCGGACGGTCCCAGGCGAATGGAGCCGTCCGGGCGCAGTCCGTGTACCCGCGCCGCCCCGCCGAGGCAGGACGCGACACAAGCGCCGCCCGGTGTGCAGGGTGCGCGCCGACCGGACCACCACCCCGAGAGGGAGCCCACCCATGGCAGCCACCACCCGTACCCGTAAGACCGCCGCGGCCAAGCCCGCGGACGCTGGCGACGCCCCCGTCGCCGAGACCGAGCAGACCACCGCGGAGCCCGCGGGCACTCTGGCCACCGAGGAGACGACCACCACCGACGCCAGCCCGAAGGCCCCCGACGCGGCCCCGCTGGAGCCGCCGATCGTCCACGATGCCCCCGAGGCACCAGCGGAACCCGGCTATGTTTCCCCGACCGAGGTCATTCCCGACGACATCGCCGAGGTCATCCTCGACGACGCCACTAAGCAGCCCCCGGCCGACATCGAGGCCGTGTTCCAGCCCGTCACCCCGTACGGCTCCACCCTCCGGTGCACTGTCCGCCTGGTCGAGCGGACCTACGTAGGGCCGCACCGAAACCCGATCGAGCGGCTGCTGCAGCCCAAGGGTGCGCACGTCTCCGAGAGCATCGCCGCCCGCATCCGTGAGCGCCTGGTCGCGCAGGCCGACGCCGTGACCGGCAGCGAGAAGTAAGGGAGGCCCGGGGTGTCGGTCGTCGACTACGAGCCTATGTACGGCGGGGCGCACTACGACCCCGAACCGGCCGGAGGACAGGTCACCAGCCTTGCTCTCTACGACGGCCCGGAACGCACCACCGAAGTCGCCGCGGCAGGGCCGGCCACTCGGCTGCGGCCTGGGACGTACCGGTTCGCGTTGCCCGACGTGCCGCCCGGCCGGTACTGGGCAACTGTCACCTTCACCCCGAGCAGCGGCGCTCAGCCCGTCAAGGACCAGTCCGTACGGCTGGACCTCCCCCTCGGGCTGGGGCTCGCCACCTCCCCGGAAGCCGTCGCCGACGACCTCGGCGTTCCGCTCCCGCTCACCCCCGCCCAGCGTGACGCCCTCACGACCGCGATCCGTCGGGCACAAGCCGACGTCGAGGGTTACTTGGGGCGGTCCCTCGTTCCCCGCGTTGTCACCCGCACCGCGGTCACGCCCTACTGGCGCCCTGACGAGGACCTGGTCGACCCCGAGGCGTGGCCGTTCGACATCGACGATGACTGGCAGGTGTCCGCCTACCGCGACCGCGGGGACGGCACGTACGACGTCGACCTCCTTGTCGGCCTGAACGGCGCCGCCGAAGACCCGGTCATCCGCTACGTCACCGCCCACGCCGCGGAGTCCGAACGCAACCGGCCAGGCGGCGTCGGCGCCGAGGGCCGCCGCGTCTCCTCCGTGAGTGCCGAAGGACAGTCGATCTCGTACGACTCGGCGCCGACGGCTGGTCAGGCCGGCGCACTGCCGACCATCGACACCCTGTCCCGGTTGAAGCGCCGCCTCTGGCAGCCTCTCGCCACCCCGCCGCGCCCGCCGTGGCCGTACTCCTCCGCCCGCTACCGCCGTCGCTGAAAGGGAGCTGCCCCGCATGGCCGTCGTGCTGCCGAACGCCACGCTGACGGTGCGCGCCCTCGCCCATCCTTGGGAGCGCGACGCCAACGGCGTGCCCGTACCGCCGAACCCCAACCAGAAGCCCACCCCGCGCGGCACTTGGCCCGGATCGGTCCTCGAGCAGACCGACGGCTCATGGTCGGTACGGCTCGACCCGCAGGCGTGGCCGGTGGAGGCCGGCGACACCATCACCGACGAGGCTGGCCGGTCCTGGACACTGTCCAACGCCCGTCTCCATGCCGTCCCCGGATGCTCGGATGCCGACTACATCCAGGCCGCGGCCACGCTCAACCCCCCAGAGGTGCCCTGATGGCGAAGTTCACGCCCGCCCCGGGCCTCGAAGAGGCGCTCGCCCGGATGGTGGCACCGGCGGTCCACCGGATCGCTCACCAGGTGGAGATCGAGGCCAAGCGGTTGGCTCCGCCCGTCAAGCGCTGGGTGACCATCGGCGACGACAAGGTGCGACCAACCCACGTCGCTGCCCAAGGCCAAGAGGTGCCCGGCAACCTGCGGTTCTCCATCAACTCGATGGACTGGGACCGCCGACACCGCGGCGTAGGCGCCAAGACGTACATGCGGGAGCCGAAGGACGAGTCATCCCGCGCGGTAGCCAACATCAAGAACTGCCGATGCACGACCCACAGCGACCCGGACGGCATCGCGAAGAACATCAACACTGGCCAGCCCGTCGTCGCCGGGAAGAAGGTCACCGTCACCGTCACCGCCCGCGGACACCTCGTCGTCGAGGCCGAGGTGGGCACGGTCTACCCCGGCAACCTCGTAGCCGACGGCGCCCACTTCATGTCCCGCGGCGCCGCCATCGTCGCCGCCCGCCGCTGAGCACGTGACACAAGGGCCCGGCGTCCGCACAGTGCGGGCCATGGCTACGAACACCACCACCAAGAAGACCGCCACCGCGACCACGACCGCGGCCAGCGAATCGGTCACCGAAGCAATCACCGCCGAGGCGCGCCCCGAGCACACGCCCACCCGTCCCGTGCCCGTCGTCGGCCCCTCCCTCATCGAGGGTAAGGAGCCCGTCCCCGTCACCCTGTCCCATCACCTGCGCATCGACGGCGCCGACTACCAGCCGGGTTCCCAGGTCCGGGTATCCCCGGACTATGCCCGCCGCCTGCGCACGCAGGGTTACACCTCCCGCACCTGATGACTGAGCTGACACTCGCGGACGCCGATCCGGTCTCCGCGCTCCTCGCCTGGCTCCAGCAGAGCACCGCAGCCGCCGACGCCCTCGGCGGCCCCGGACGCGTGTCCGGCATCGCCGAAGCGCCGTGGCCACACCTCCGGATCAGCCACGGCCCCGGCGGTGACCTGCGCGACCTCAACTGGGCCATTGCGCCGGAGGTGACGCTCGAGGTCTACGGCGACCCAGGCGGCTGGCCGGGACAAGCCGAACTCCGCCGGATTCTCCTGAGCTGCGCGCGGGCGGCACTCAACGTGGTGGAGGCCCCCCATGTGCCCGGACAGCCGGTCATCAGCGGCGTCAAGCCGTCCGGGCTGCTCGTGTGGTCGCCACTCGTCGACGGACAGCCACGGTGGTTGATGAACCTGTCCGTGACCCTGCACCCATGACGACGCGACGTTAACTGTCCCGGCTCTCCAAGGTGTCCGCGCCCTAGCACCGGACACCAAGGAGAGGCCCGCCATGGCTGGCGAGAGCACCAACAACAACGAGATCGTCATCCCGCAGCTAAGCCGTATCTGGCTGGCCCCCGTCGGTACCGCGGCCCCGGCCGACGCCACGGTGGCCATGCCTGCCGGGTGGCACACGGTCGGCCTGTTCACCGAGGACAGCTTGAAGTTCAACTCCGAGCCGAACTTCGAGCAGGTCCGTTCCGCTCAGTCCTCATACCCCACCCGAACCTTCCAGACGACCGATGCCGCAACCGTAGAAGTGGACCTGCAGCAGTGGTCCGGCAAGAACTTCAAGGCGGTGTACGGCGGTGGCTCCATCACCGCCATCACCCCCTCCGGAGGCGGTGCCAAGCACTTCAAGTTCTCTCCGCCCCGGATCGGCGGCCGCACCGAGATCGCCGCGTGCATCGAGATTATCGACGGCGGCAAGCACTACCGGTACATCATCCCGCGCGCCATGCAGATGGAAGGCGTCTCCAAGGACCTCGCCAAGACCAAGGAGAGCGTCCTGCCGCTCCGCCTGGCCGTCCAGGGTGGTGACGACACGGACGCCTGGTACCTCATCACGGATGACCCCGCCTTCCAGCCGCCAGCGCCGACCATCACCACCGTGACCCCCAGCACGGGCCCGATCGCGGGCGGCACCGTCGTGACCATCACCGGCACCAACCTCGATGGTGCGACCGCCGTGACGTTCGGCGGCGCGGCTGGCACCGCGCTCTCCGTCGAGAGCGACACGGAGCTGACCGTCACCACCCCGGCCAGCACCAGCGGCGCCAAGGACGTGGTCGTGACGACCTCGGGTGGCAGCGCCACCGAGACCGGCGGCTTCACCTACGCCTGATCCGGTCCCGGGGGGGGGGGGGGGGGGAGGGGGGGGGGGGGAGGGGGGGGGAGGGGGGGGGGGAGGGGAGAAGGAAGAGAAAAGCGGCACCTGCTCCGCCCGTCCGCCTCCCCAG
>NZ_JBHZCF010000018.1:78169-95541 GCF_042755225.1 Streptomyces sp. NPDC059169
GGGGGAGGAGGGGGAGTAGGGAGAAAAGGTAAAACCGAGCCGCTCCTTCCCCCCCCCCCCCCCCCCCTCCCCCCCTCCCCCCCCCCCCCCCCCCCGCCCCCCCCCCCCCCCCCCGCGCCGCGACACAAGCCACCTGGCACTGCCACTGTCCGCGCTGCCACATCCGCGACTCAGCTACGCACACGAGAGGTCACAGCCATGTCGTTCGTCATCGACCTGGACGCCGAACGCCGCGAGGTTCAGCACCCCGACGGCATCCCGGTCAAGTTCGGCGGAGAACAGTTCATCTTCCCGGCGGAGCTGCCGGCCGACGCCCTCGACCCGATCCTGTCGGACGAGTTGGACCTGGTCGGTCTCCTCGGCGAAGTCATCGACTCCGCCGACGGCGACGCCGGTGTCACCGAGGTCGTCACCTCTCTTTTCCGACGGCCGTCCCTGCCGCGGAAGTTTCTCACCGCCATTCGAGAGACGTACGCGATCCTCCTCGGCGACCAGCACGAGGACTTCCTCAAGGCGCGCCCGTTCATCGGCGACTACGTCCGCCTGACGACTGCCCTGACCCGCGTCTATGGGGTCGAGCTGGGAAAGCTCTTTCGGTTGGGCGACTCCTCCGCGAGCGATTCGCAGACGTCGAATCCGACCTCTCCCGCTACCACCAAGTCGACGCCCGATGCGTCTGGCTTCGTCCCGGACAGCCCGGGTTCCTCGGACTCCGACGGCTGATCTCCCTCGTCGACGGCTTGCCGGACGACTCCCGGGTCCGCTCCGCCCCCCTCGGGGGCTGGAACAACGTCCTGGAACTCCTGGCGCTGATCGTCGACGAGATCGGGCTCATCGCCGCAGACAAGCGGCGTGAGGAGCCAACCCACGTCATCCGCCCGCCTCGCGAGGAACGCGCGTCGCGGCAGCGCCGCGGCTCCACGCCGCAGCCGTCGCAGCCCGCCCCGCAGCAGGCGCCCCGCATGACCGGCCACCGGCAAATGCTCATGGCCGCCATGCAGAGAGGAATGATCCGCAGTGGCTGAGGGCCTGCAGGCCGGTCGCCTCGACGTGCCGGTCGTCGCTGACCTTGCAGGCTTCGCTGCGAAACTCCGCACGGAAGTCGAAACGGCCGCCGAGGGCCTGGCCGCGAAGATCAAGGTTGAGGTCGACGGCAAGGGCCTCAAGCGACGACTCAAGGAAGTCGTCAAGGAGGCGTCCAAGGGTGTCTCCGCGAAGATCCGCGTCAAGGTCGACGAGGAAAGGTTCCGCGGCGAACTCGACGCACTACGGCGCCGCGTCGACGACGCCGATATACGACTCCCCGTCCGGCCGGACGGGGACGGTGACGGCCAGCGCAGCGGCGGTCTCCTCAGCGGCTTGCGGGGCCTGATCTCCGGTGCGCAGGGGGAGGCCGACCGCAACCCGGTCAACGTCCCCGTACAGATGCGCTTGCCCGGCCGCGGCCGCGGACGCGGCGCGCTGCGGATGCTCGGCATCGGCGCGATTGTCTCCCTCCTGCAGCCCGCGGTCGCCCTCATCGGCCAGTACGGTGCTGGCCTGACCGCGCTCGTCTCGGCGGCCGCGCCCGCGGTCGGTGTCCTCGGCGCAATACCCGGGCTCATCTCCGCAGCGGGCACTGCAGCGATCGGCACAAAGATCGCGTTCAGCGGCTTCGGTGAAGCGCTCAAGCAATCGAACGCGGCTCAGAAGATGCTCGCCGCGGACGGCAAGGTCACCGAGGCGCAGCAGAAGAAGCTCAAGGAGGCACTGGACAAGCTCTCCCCATCGGCCCGGGAGTCGGTCAAGGCCGTCTCCTCACTGCAAGGGGCGTGGAGCAAGGTCCGCATGTCCGTCAGCGATCGGTTCTTCTCCAAGGTCGCCGACGACATCAAGCCCCTCGCGAAGTCCGTCTTCCCGCTGCTGGAGGACGCCCTCGGGGACTCCGCAGCCCAGATGGGCGCCCTTGCGGAACGCGGCGCCAAGGCAATGCAGAGCGGCCCGTTCCGCAAGGACTTCAAAACCATCGCGTCCTCGAACTCGCGGGTCATCGGCCACCTGACGGACAGCCTCGCCAACATGGGCGCCGCCACCGGGGACTTCCTCGTGGCCAGCGGTCCGTTCGTCGAGCGGGTCGCGAGCGGCGGCGAACGGCTGACGCAGTGGATGCGGGCCTCCGTGAAGGCAGGCAGGGAAACCGGCAGCCTCGCCAGGTTCTTGGACCACGCCGGCGACAAGGCCAAGCAGTTGGGCCGCACCACCGGCAGTCTGATCCGGGGACTCGGCGGTGTCGGCCGCGCGGCCATGGACACCGGCAACGCTCTACTCAACGGCCTCGAAGGCAGCATGCTGCGCTTCGAGCGTTGGGCCAACTCGGGCGCCGGGCAGAAGGCCATGCAGCAGCTCTTTTCGGACGCTGCGCCCGTGTTCCACGAGGTCAACATGCTGTTCGGCGACCTCATGCGCGGCATGGGCCGGTCCATGAAAGACGGCGGCATCCTCGACCTGGTCCGGCAAATCCGAACCGAGTTGATGCCAGCCCTGGGCACCTTCTTCACCTCTATCGGTCAGACCGTCGGCCCAGCGATCATCTCCGTCATCTCGAACATCGCTACTGCGATCGGGAACCTCTCCGCGGCCGGTTCCGGCCTCGGCGTACTGCTTGTGGCGTTCAGTGGTCTACTCGAGGTCTTCAACACGCTGATGAGCATCATTCCCGGGGCGAACACGGTCCTGGCCACCTTCCTCGGCACGATGCTCGCCCTCAAGGTGATCAGCGGCGTCGCCGGCATGCTGCGGTCCTTCGGTACCTCCGTAGCGGCCGCGGGCACCTCCGTCCGCGGACTCGGAAACACGATGCGCGGAACCCTGGGCCCCGGCGTCCTCGGCCCGCAGATCACCATGTGGCAACGCATGGGGCTCGCCTACCGGGCCGCCGCGACACAAGGCAATCGCTTCACCGGCGCCATGCGTGGGATCGGCGCGGCCAACCGGGTCGCCTCCAATGCCATCGGAGGCATCACGTCTGCCCTCGGCGGCCCTCTCGGCATCGCCCTCGCCGGCGTCACGATCGGCCTCGGCCTCCTCGCCTCCTGGCAGGAGGAAGCCGCCCGCGCCACCCAGGCCCACAAGGAACGCGTTCAGTCCCTGACGGACGCCCTGACCGCCTCCGGCGGCGCGATCGACGCCAACGTTCGGGCCCAGGCCGCACAGCTTCTCCAGGACACGGAGCTGGCCGACGGCAAGGGCAAGTTGGTGGACATGATGCGCAAGGCAGGCGTCAGTCTCGGCGATCTGACGAACGCCTATCTCGGGCAGGGCACGACCCTCGGAGAACTGCAGGAGCAGCTTCAGGAGACAGCCGACATTCACGAGAAGTGGCTCGTCACCTCGGGCGGTGGCGCCAAAGCATGGGACGACGAGGGCTTGGCCGCGATCCGTGCGAAGGATGCCCTCGGCTCCGTTAAGGGTGAGCTCGAGGAGAGCCAGAAGAAGCACCGGGAACTTGCCGACGCCATCAATCAGTCCGGCACGACCGGTACCACCTCATACGGCCGCCTGCAGTCCGCCGTGCAGACCTTCAACGACAAAACCAAGTCGGCTGATGAGCGGGTGGACGCACTCAAGAGGGCACTAGACGCCTTGAACGGCAATACCCAGAGCTTCCACGACGCAGAAGCCCAGCTCAACAACGTGATGCTCCAGATCGACGACACCATGAAGTCGAACATCGACAAGGCCGACGGCTGGGGCAAGGCGCTTGTCGCGAACGACGGCCTGGTCGACACCTCCACCCGCAACGGTCAGAACCTGAACAGCCAGTTGACGGAGCTGCGGAACTCCATGCTTGCTGTCGCTACGCGCGCACAAGAGGCCGCGGAGCAGGGCCTCATGCCTATGTCGGAGGCGATGGAAAGGAGCCAGGGGGCCATGGAGGAGGCCCGTGCCAAGGCAATCGCGCTCGCCACGGACCTGGGCATTCCGAAGGACCAGGCGAAGGCACTCGCAGACCAGATGGGGCTCGTCCCGAGCACAGTCACCACCCTCATCACAGCGCAGGGAATCCCCGAAGCGACCGCCGAGTTCCTGAGCCTTCGGGGGAGGCTCGAGGAGCTGGGCAAGGGCAAGTCGATCCGCATCACGGCGCCGACCGCCGCCGCGTCCAGCCAGTTGCAGGCTCTCGGCTTCCAGGTCCAGCGCATCCCGGGCACCAAGGACGTCAACGTCACGGCACCCACCGGCGGCGCCCGTGCCAACATCAGCGCCCTGGCTCAGGACATCGCCAACGCGCCGAACAGGAAGAACGTCACGGTCCAGGCGATCATCAAGAAGGCAGCCGGGGACCTCAAAAGCGTCCAGGACAAGGTCGCCGGCCTGCCAAAAGGCAAGTCCATTGACGTCAAGGCACCGACGCAGACTGCCCAGGCCGCACTCAAAGACCTTGGGTACAAGATCAAGACCGTTGACGGTACGAACGGCAAGACGGTCCGAATCACCGCCCCCAACAAGTCACCCATCGCGCAGGTGCAGGCAATCCAGACCAAGATCAATGGTCTGACCGGCAAGACCGTGCACGTCACCATCCAGTACCACTCAGTCGGTAAGCCGTCGGTGGTCACTCAGCACGCTGACGGCGACATCGTGAAGTACGCCAACGGCGGGATCCACAAGTTTGCCGGACGGGTCAAGGCGTTCGCCAACGGCGCGGAGCAGCACATCGCTCAGGTCGCGAAGGCCGGCGAGATGCGGCTGTGGGCAGAGCCGGAGACGTACCCGGGCGAGGCCTACATCCCTCTCGCTCCGGGGAAGCGGAAGCGCTCGGAGCAGATCCTCGACTGGGTTGCGCGGTACTTCGGCGGCACCGTTGTCTACCCCGAAAGGGCCCTGTCGCAATTCGCGAACGGCGCCGTCTCCCTGAGCCGGAGCATCAGCTCCAGCCGCACCCGTCCAGCCGCCATGTCGGCGGCCGCCGCGGCGCTCGTAGGCGGGGACCTGAACCTGACCATGACCGGCGCGCCGATGAAGCCAGGAGAGGCCCTGAACGACGCAATGTTCGAACTTCGCCGTATCCGCCGAGGAGGCGCACATGCCACTGGCTGAGGGGGAATGGAACCTCTCTTATGGCTCCAACGGAATCCATCCGGAAGCCGACTTCACCTTCGGGTCCATCCAGTCCGGCTACTACCTGCTCGACCCGCCGGACATCGCATACGGCGACACGGACACTGGTGACACCCCGCTGCCGCGTGAGGATGGAATACGGCTCGGACAAGACTTCCGTACGCAGGCAACCGTCACGTTCGAGGTCGGTGTCGACACGGTCGATGGCGCCTCGAACCGACTCGGCCGCCACGAGATGAACCTGGGCGCGGTCTCAGCGATGGCACAGGTGTGGGACGCCGAGGCGGTACGGAGTCGGTTCGCGACCCCTGCTGTCCTGCGCACTGTCCAGGGCGGGAGGATCCGCCGCTTCTACGGCCGGCCCCGAAAGTTCGCACCCGCCGCGTCCAGGCTCACGCGCCAGGGGTACACGCCCGTCGTCGCCACCTTCGTGTGCGTGGACAACACGGCCTACGACGACGTCGAACAGAGCGTCAACATTGGCATCGTTCCAGCTCCGCACCGTGGACTGGTCGGGCCGCTGACGACACCTCTGTCAATGACCGGAGAGGGCTCCAGCAGGGTCCCCGGCGAGGTACACATCGGCGGGACCAAACCATGCTGGCCTGTGATCACAATCTACGGTCCGATCTCTCAGCCAGCGTGCGAAGTGGTGGACCGCTGGAAGGTCAGCCTGAATCTCACACTCGGCGAGGGCGAGCGGGTGACCATCGACCCCCGGCCGTGGGCGCGCACAGTGCTGCGTAATGGCAGTGCCAACGTTGCAGGCTCCCTCTACAGGAGCTCGCCGCGCCTCACCGACGTGCGGCTCCCTGTCGGCCGCCAGGACTTCGTCCTCCGCGGGTCGGACGCCACAGGCATGTCGTACATGGTGGTGGCCTGGCGTGACGCGTACGCGTACCTGTAGGCGGTTCCACCGGGAACTGTAGGGCGCGACGCAAAGGGTCTTTCGAGGTCACAGTCCTCCGCTGACAGCAGCCGATAAGCGGAGGAGACACTCATGCCCTGGGATAGCGTGCCCTGGTTCACCGAAGGTGGAGCCGAGCACTCCAGTGAAATCGCACGGCTCTTGGCGTACACCGCTTTCGCCGGGGCCGAGGGCATCATCGGCGGCGGCGACTTGCAGGTGAAGGCGCTTGGCACGCCAGGCCCGGCCGTACAGATCGGCACGGGCGCGTGCGCGGTCCTCAACCGCTCAGCCGGGGCGGCGTATCAGGCGTACGCGGCCCGGCTACCCACCAGCGACCAGGTGTCCATCCCGGGTACGGGCGCCTCACCTCGGAGCGATCTGATCGTCGCCCGCATTGAGAACCCCTACAGCTTCGGGGAAACCTGGCCCAACCCCAGCGATCCCAAGGTGGGGCCATACGTCTTCACACGGGTCGTCTCCGGTGTGCCGAACACGACCAAGAGCATTCGGCAGGTCCGCTCGGCTGATTCGGCAATCACGCTCGCTCGGATCGACATCCCGGCGAACACGTCCTCGATCACTCAGGCGATGATCAAGGATCTGCGGGAGATGGTGAACCCGCGGCGCCGGCGCGTGCTGCGCTACATGCACGGCTTCAACGGCGTGGACGAGGTAGGTAACACGAGGTATCCCAACTGGGAGGAGTTCCCCAACGGCTGCCGGTGGCCTATCGAGATCCCGGAATGGGCTACGAGCGCCACGATCATCGCCACGTGGGCAGGACTGGAGCAGGTCAACGCGAAGGACTCCTATGGTCACCTGCGCGCCAAGCTCGGCACGCTCGTCACGTCCAACACGAACTATGACTGTGACTGGGTCGGCAGCCGGCAGCGGTTTACCTTCATCGGCGGTGGGACGGTCTCCATTCCGTCCTCGCTGCGTGGCACCGTGCAGGATCTGGTGATGGAAGGGTGCAACACCTCCAACACCTCGTACACCGGAACCCTCGAAGCTGATGGCGGGTCCACGATGTTCTGCGACATCGAGTTCGTGGAATCGCCGCGTGAGGACTCCTTCTGATGGCTGGGGGCTGGCGGTTCATCGCAGTCCGCGCGCTGCCCGAGGACGTTCTCGACTGGGAGGTTCCGTTCGCGCTCAGCACGAACCCCAAGCGCGATCTGTCCGGGCCGGGGTCGATGAGCGGAACGATCGAGCCCGAGTACGCCCGCCTGCGTGGGCCGGACGGCCTGCCGATCATCGAAGAGTGGGGCACCAAACTGTTCCTGGAGATCGAGGGTCAACTCCGGTGGGGCGGCATCGTCACCAA
Source organism: Streptomyces sp. NPDC059169 (assembly GCF_042755225.1). Classification (NCBI taxonomy): domain Bacteria; kingdom Bacillati; phylum Actinomycetota; class Actinomycetes; order Kitasatosporales; family Streptomycetaceae; genus Streptomyces; species Streptomyces sp. NPDC059169. The sequence goes on from NZ_JBHZCF010000018.1 coordinate 85,507, forward strand.
AACCAGTTTCGACGGGCCGAAGGCCTCGATCCAGTGCGAGGGCTTCTCCAGCTACGCGCATGGCATCCCGTACGAGAGCCACATGATCTCGGGCCCGCTGATCACCCCGAAGGACCCGTACGCCGGCAAGGACAAAAACCACGACGGCTACATTGACTACTCCAACCCGAAGAAGAAGGTCCCACCGCCACCCAAGCCGTACGGCGGGACACGCTTCGATGCGTACGTCGCCTTCCGCAACATCTGGAACCACATCCAGAGCCGGCCGTACGGGAACATCGGCCTGAAGATCGACAGCCACAACCTAGGTGAGCTGCTAGGAGCCTCCGACGGATCCGATCCGTGGGAACTGGCCTGGTGGAACAACCCCGACTGCGGCCAGACACTCGACCAGCTCGCCCGCGACATCCCGTTCGACTGGATCGAGACCCACACCTGGGTGGGCGGCACCAACACGATCGACAGCCGCATCGTCCTAGGCAAACCACGCCTCGGCAGGAAACGCAACGACCTGCGGTTCGCAGACGGGGAGAACATCTCCGCCATCGCCCGGCCGGAAGGCATGGGTGATGAGTACGCGAACGAGATTGTCCTCCTCGGCAAGGGCGAGGGCAGAAAGATGGCCCGCTTTCAGGCCCACAAGTACGAAGCAGGCCGGCTGCGCCGCGTGCACACGGTCACCGACAAGACGCTGTCGTCCGCGGCCGCGATGCGAGCCCGCAGCCTCAAAGAGCTCTACGGCCGCACCGGCGTGCTCCAGATTCCCGCGATCCAGATCGTTGACCATCCCAACGCCCGATTCGGCTCCTGGCAGCTCGGCGACGACATCCGCGTCCAGGTCAACGTGCCGTGGGTCGGGGATGTGGACATGTGGCACCGCATCGTCTCCGACGAAATCAGCGCGGACGGCACCTGCACCCTCACCTTGAAGAGGTCCGACAGCTTCATCTACTGACCCACGGACTTTCAGCGCGCGACGCTAAGCATCCCCAGACCGCAGCATCCGCAGCCATGGCGAACTTCCTTGATGACCAGCGTGATGCCCGCCGCGTGGCGGAAGTGTTCGCCGACTACGACCGGCGCCTGAGCGCGCTCGAGCGCTCGACGCAGGCAAGCCACACATCGATTGAAGGCGCCGCCCTCGACATCTACGACGCCGACGGCACCCACAAGGGCTCCGTCGGCGTACAGCCGGACGGCACGGTGGCGGTCGTCCCGGTCAACGCGGCCCCACCGCCCACTCCAACCGCGCCGACCATCGAACCGGTCCTCGCCGGTCTGGTGGTCACCTGGGATGGGCAATGGGACGATTCGTACTCCACGCCGGCGGACTTTGCGCGCATCCAGGTTCACCTCGGCCTGGTCCCCGACTACACCCCCGACGCGAGCACTCTCGCCGCGACGATCAGCAACACTGCGGGCGGCACGGTCACTGTGGCCACGGCAACGTACGCCACGGCGTACGTACGGTTGGTGGCCGTAAACAGCGCGGGCGTCACCGGCGGATCGTCCGCTGCGGCCGCGGGCACTCCGAAGCAGGTCGACGGGCCAGACCTGTCCGCGCTACTCGACCTGGCGATATGGCTCAAGGACGCCTCCGTGCCCGGGTCGAAGCTCGTCAAAGAGACCATCGGCGCGGACCTCCTCGCCGCGAACTCAGTCGTTGCCGGCAAGGTCGCCGCGGACGCCATCGGCGCGAGGGAGCTCAAAGCACAGTCGGTGACGGCCGGGAAGATCGCCGCGGGCGCCATCGAGACACCGCACATCTCTGTCGGTGCGATCAGGCCCGAACAGATCGGCGTCGGGCAGGGCACCAACTTGGTTCCCGACCCAGGCTTTGAGACCGCGGCCACCGCGAACATCATTGCCGCCGCTGGCGCGCCGTGGTCCCTCGCGCCCGGCAACCGGTCTGGCGTCGGTATCCGTGTCGACTGCGAAGCGGCCACCGCGACGAACTACACGCTGCCGCTGGCCATGGTGCCAGTCCTGTCCCGGTCCCAGCTCTGGCTCGCCGTGGACATCCTCGTCTCCGACAACCTGGCTGCCCAGGGCGTGAAGATCCTCGCACGCTGGGAGGACTCCAGAGGCCAGGTTCTGGGCTATGGCGTGGTCGAGTCCACCGCCCCGATCACCGGGCGGTGGCAGCGCATTAGCAGTCAGGTGACGGCTCCGCAGGGCACCACGCAGTCCGTGATCTGCCTGGAGGCATCCGCGGCCACAGCCGGTTGGATCGTTTGGGACAACGCTGAAGCCCAAACCATCTTCGGCCGTGCCACTGGCGGAGCCCGCGCGGAGATAGGCCCTCAGGGGCTGCGCTTGTTCGACGACACCGGCGCGGAGGCGGTGTCGCTGGTAACCGGTGCCCCGCAATACATGACCTTCCGCAATGACGGTCAGCCGGTTGCCACCATTGACCCTTTGGGCAACGGCAGCTTCGTTGACCTCAGCGTCGCCGGGGAACTGACCGTGAAGGGTGACCCAGTCTCGACCCTGCTGGGGAACTATGCCCGCGGCCTGGTGGCCATCGGCTACCAGACGACATCCGTCGCCGGCGGGACCAGCGAGCTGGGGTTCGTGGAACTGGGCTTTGAAGCCGAGCCGAACCGGATGTACCGCATGGTGTTCGACGCCCACGTAAATCCGTCGGTTGCTGGCGGTGAACTACAACTCCGTCTCCGCGACGGCGGTGCCGCGAAGCCAACCATCAGCTCCACACAGCTGCAATTGGCCACCCACCACATGCCACTTGGCGGCTCCGACCGCGTGCGCCTGGAACTGGTTCGGTCCAGCAATGTCTTGGGGGTCGGCACCCACCGGCTCCTGCTCACGTTCAAGTGCTCGGGTGGCCCCGCCGGGCAGACCGTCGACCTCTCCGGGGCCTCCACCGCCCCCGGGATGTTGTACGTCGAGGATCTGGGCGCATACGTCCCCGAGACCGGAGGCCCCAACAGCGGCGGCGGCACCGCCCCCGACCCTGTCCGTACCTACACCAAGACCTATACCGCCTCGTGGTCCGGGTCGTATGCCAAGCGCGCCGGTTACAACTCGTACTACGGCGCCAAGTGTGTGCAGGGCTACTACTCGTCGAACAACGGCATCCAAGCCGCCCTGATCGGGTTTCCCGCATCCCTCGGCACCGACTTGGCCGGAGCGGTGATCCAGAAGGCCGAGGTCTATCTCTACGCCGAACACTGGTATTACGCCAACGGCGGCAAGGCGCGCATCAAGGCGCACTCCCACGCGTCCCGGCCCGCGGCCTTCTCCAGCGATCAGGCTGAGTCGCAGACCATCTCCTGGTCCCGCAATCAGGGCAAATGGGTGAATATCACTGCAGTATTCGACAGCACGTCGTGGCGTGGCATCGCGCTGGACCCGAACACCACGGACCAGACGTACTACGGCATTTTCCGGGGCGCCGGCCAGACCTACCCGCCGCAACTGCGGGTCACCTACACCAAGTAGAAGGGGCACACCTGCTGTGGCCGGAACCTACGGCGACCTTGTCGCCAACGGAAGTTTCACCAACGGCACCACCGGATGGTGGGCCGGCGACCCGACGAAGATCACTCTTACCGCGTCCGGTGCAGGCGCGGAGGCGGCGGCCACCACCGACGCGATCAATCCGTGGGACGCGCCATTCGGTCAGGACAACATTGTCCTGCGCCAAGGCTGCCTCTACACCCTGTCGTTCACCGCCCGCGCCTCTCAGGCCAATACGAGTCTGCGTGTCCAGGTTGGACTCGGAGTCGACCCGTGGACAGCCGATGTCGACAAGACCGTGGACCTGGGCATGGCTGACGTCCACTTCGTTATGCAGTTCACCAGCAGCCTCGCTACCACGGCCGGGCAGCTGAGTTTCCAGATGGGACAGGGCACCTCGGTCACTGTCTACCTCACCGAGGTCCGGCTGACGACCAGCACCATCCGTGAGGGGTTCTACGTCGACCCGGACAACAACGCCCAGAAGTGGGTGACCATCAACGCTGGCGACCCGCGTGCCCCGAAAATCCAGCGGTCGATCGCATCGCGGCCGGGGGCGCGCTGGTTTGGCGACTGGAACACCAACATCCAGGCAGACGTGGACGCCTACGTGACCGCAGCGGCCGGTACCGGGAAGCTGCCGATCCTGGCGGCCTACAACATGCACTGGCGCGACAGCGGAGGCCAGTCCTCCGGCGGCGCGCCGACCCCCGACGCATACAGGACGTGGATCGACGCGTTCGCTGCAGGCATCGGCGACCGGCCAGCGCTGGTCATCGTCGAGCCCGACTCCCTTGCGCAGGCCGAATACCTGCCGACCGAGCAGGCTCGGACTGACCGGTACGCGCTGCTGTCGTACGCCGCGCAGTCCCTCGCTGCCCGCCCTCTGGTCCGCGCCTACCTCGACGGAGCCAACGCCACATGGATCAAACCCGCTGACATGGCAGCGCGTCTCATTAAGGGCGGCATCGGCACGGCCAAAGGCTTCGCCGTCGGTGTCGCGAACTTCGACGCTACGGACATCAGCTGCGGATACGGCACCCAGATCACGGCCGCGCTCACGGCCCAGGGCATAGCAGGTACGAAGTTCGTCGTTGACACCGCTCGCAACGGCAACGGTGCAATGGACGACAACGGCCAACACGTCGACTACTGCAACCCCGCGGGGCGGCGTCTCGGAGTGCCCGCCTCCATCGGAGTGGGCGGCGCCGAGTACCTGCTGTGGGTCAAGTTCCCCGGCGACTCCGATGGCCAGTGCGGCATCGCGCCCGAGAACACGGCCGGCACCTTCTCGCCCTACCTTGCAGAACGCCTCATCGACGGCCACTGATCCAACTCATCAAGACTCAAGATCGTTCTTGCCGAACTGCCCTGGGCCTCTCACCCCGCTGCGGCGCCGTGAGCACGCGACGCAAGCTCTCCGCCTCCTCCATCGTCACGGCTGCGGGGAGCCGCGGGCACGACTCAGCGCCCCGGCTCCCGCGCACTCAATTGACGACCGATGACCGAGGAGGCGCCCCGTGGAGTGGCTCATCTCTCTGGCGCCTGTCCTCAGCCCCCTGTTCGGCATGGTGGGCGTGCTGGGCGGGGCCTGGATGGTGTACCGCCAGAACAAGCGGAAGAACGAAACCGACGCGGAGACGGCGGAGGCCACCACGTTCGTGACATCGGTCCAGACAGTGACCAACGGCTTCACCCAGCTCCTCGAGCAGCAACGCGAGACGAACGCCAAGACGCTCGAGCGGGTCACCACCCTGGAGAACAGGGTCGAGCGGCTAGAGGAAGAACAGAGGCAGTGGAGACGCTGGAAGGCAGCGGCCGTCGACTACATCCACCGGCTCCGCGCCCTGGTCGCCCAGCTTTACGACCGCCCCGTACCGCCCCCGCCGCGGGAGATCGCCGAGGACTTGGACGACCGGCCCGACGGTTGAGCAAGCACGCGACGCAAGGGGTCGGCCGCGCGCACAGTCCGCCTGTCACGCAACCTACGCATGAAAGGCATCACCCATGTCTGCAACGCTTGAGGCTCTCTCCGCCGGCGGCCAGGTCGGCGCTGTGCTCCCGCTGCTCACCGCGGTCGTACAGCGCCCTGCTTGGTCTGCGAAGTACAAGAAGATCGTGGCGGTCGTGGCCGCGCTCGTTGCCGGCGTCTTCGCCATGGCGGCGGATGGCGGCTGGGCCCAGTTCCAGCACGGTCAGCTCACGGCCGCGACCCTCCTCGGCGTCCTGGCGGCCTCGCAGACGAGCTACGACCTTGTGTGGAAGCCCAGCAAGCTCGCCCCGATGATCGAGTCCCTGACGACCAAGATTACGGCTAAGCAGGCCGAATAAGGCCCACGACGCCCGTCCGGCCCTCGGCCGGCGGGTACCATCAGCACTCGAGGTGGCCGTACCGCTGCCGCGACAACAGCGTTGAGATAGCCGTCAGGCGTCATTGGATTCATGGACACCGCGGTGACCCTTCTCCAGGGACGCGCCTGACACCAGGCATCGAGACCACCGGGTGCGTGCAGAGCACTCGGGGCCGGGGAGCACTGCTCAGCGATGATCCGGCACACGCTGTCGCAAGGCTCGGTACGGCCACCTCTTGCTGCCCCCGCAGGAAGACGTGCACCTTCGGCCCGAGAGCAGCGGGCCCAACCCGAGGAGGAACAGACCGCATGGCCGAAGCGCAGGAGATCGAGGCGGAGATCAAGCGCCTGTCGGGCATGTCTCCCGACGGCCTGATGAACACGGTCGTCCAGTACGTCACCGGCGGGTCCAAGACCGGCGCCCCGCGCGACGTCCAGGGTGCGGCTCTGGTCTCGCCCCGGATGGCACCGCGGACCCTCGATGCGCTGGAGCTGGCCATCAAGCGGATGCGCAGCTTCCTGCCCCGTGAGGAGGGCGAGAGCAAGAGCCAGCAGGCTGCCCGCATCGCTCCGTTCCGGGCAGCTCTCCAGGCGGCAACGCGCCCGTACGAGGACGTCGTCGACGACCTCGCGCACGAGGAGGCCAAGCAGCTTGCCGCGCTCGACGACGAGACGTTCACTCGTCGGTGGACGGCGTTTGTCCGCGACGAGCCGGTCACGGGGCCGGTGCCGCGGCGGGTGCAGGCGCTCGCCTTCCGCTCACCGAGCGTAGCGGGCAGGGCTGAGGGGGTCTGCCGCCTGATGCTGGAGGAACCGGCCCGGTTCCTGCCGGCGGCCGCGGTCGGGGAGAGCCGCAAGGCGCGCGATGCCCAGGTCAAGGAGTTCCGCGATCGGGTCGTGGTCGAAGCGCGCTTCCTGCGGTACGGAATCCAGTACGCCGAGGCGCGCCACGGCCGGATGCCGAGTGAGCCGAACGTCCGGCTGCGCGCGCTCCGTCGCCTGGGCGAGCGGCACCCCGAGGAGCTGTCGAGTCTGCTGCGCGAGGTCCGCGCGGAGCTGACGGAGGGGAAGAAGCAGGCGCGCCGAGACGCGCGCGCGGTCCGCCGGGCCGCTGGGAAGGGCGCGCCGTAGGGGCGCGGCACAGGCCGGAACGAGAGAGAAGGGCGCGCCCAAGGCGCGCTCTTCGTCGTCTCCGGGCGTGCTCGATCGGCGCGGCCAGGCGCGTCCGGAAGCGCGCTCGAGGAGAACCAGCGCGCGCCCGAGGACCCGCGCCGTACTTGCCGCGCGCCTCCGCTGTGGGCCCGTTCGCCCCGCGCGGGGCAGGCGCGCGCGGCCGGACCGGCAGGGCGCGCCTCGACGAATTAGCAGGTCAAACGGCGCGCGCCATCGGCCCCGAGGGGCGCGCCGTCCGGTGCGCGCCATACCGCGCGCTGCCGGGGCGCGGGCGCGCACCGGTCGAGATCAGGCGGGCCGCGCCGCGCGGAGCGGTGGGCGCGCCGCGCGCCAACCGGAGGCGCGCCCTTCCTCGGCGCGCGCCATGGTGCGGTCTCAGTGGCGCGCCAAGATCAGCGCGCGGCGCGCCCCACCGAGGCGCGCCAGGGCTCGGACGGCGCGCGTCAGATAGCGCGGGCGCGCGGCGTGGGCGCGCCCCGGACGGTGATCACAGGCGCGCTGGCCATCGGCCGGAGGCGCGCCTGCAGGAGGGGCGAAGCGCGCGACGCGCGCCCCGTGAGGTGAGGTGAGGTGACGCGGGGAGGGAGGCGCGCCAGAGCGGTGGGCGCGCCCAGAGGCCCCGGGCGCGCGTCACCTCACGTCACCTCACCTCACTGCCCTGCGGGCGCGCTGTCGAAGTAGGGGGCAAACTTCTTCTTGAGCCCGAGATCCGGCATCGGCGCGCGCCGGTAGACGTCGGCGAGGACGGCCTGGTCGTTCTCCTCCAGGAGGGCGATCACTTCCGCGCGCTGCACCTGCACGAAGTCCCGGAGCTGAGCCAAGCCCGGCTCCCCGTCCGCGTAGATCGGCTGGAGGTGGTCACGCCGCGTAGTGAACTTCAAGCGGGCCTGCACCTCCGCCTCGTCGAGCAGCGCCTGGCGCGCGATCTCCGTCGGATCGTTCGGCTTCTTCTTCGGAGCGCGTTTGGCCGCGGGCCGGGCCGGGATGTCCTGCGGCTCCTCGGCCGCGCTGGTGTCCTCCGGCGTCTCGGCGGGCGGCGGCTCCTCGGCCTGCGGGTCTGGCGGCGGCGGAGCAGCGCCCTCGACCGGCGGCTCCGGCTCGGGCGTGGGCTGGGCGGGCGCCGACGAGTCTTGCGGCGTCTCGTGGTGCTCGCGCGCCTGGTCCTGCTCGATCACGGTCGGCGGGGTGCTGGTCGCCTCGCCCTGCCCAGCGTCGGTGCCGGTCTGCTCCCCCTGCCGCTGGTCCCCCGTGCCCTGCTGGCGCTTCTCGGCCTGGGCCTTGATGTAGGCGAGGGAGCGGGCGATCAGGTCGTCCGCGCTCATCTTCCCGAGCCGGGACTCGGTGGGGATCTGCTTGAGGGTGCGGATGCCCCACTCCTCGCGGATGCCCTGCAGGGCCATCTCGGGGTCGGTCGGGTCCTCCAACGCCTTCTTGATGAGCGCGGCCGCCTTCGGGCCGGTCAGCTCGTTCTCACTGGGGCGCCGCTGCTGCTGGGCGCGCTGGGGCTGCTGCTGGGCACGCTGCTGGTCCTGCTCCTGCAGGTACGCCTCGGGCCGGGCCTCGGTGACCTGACGAGCGGCGGCGGCCTCCTCGAAGCCGAGGCGCCGCAACAGGGTGTCGATGGAGAAGTCCGAGAAGGGCATGGACTCCCCTGGCTTGACGTCCCAGTGGAGAGTCCGGACGCCGGTCAGGTGCGCTTCGCCGAACGCGTGCAGTTCGACGATGGCGTCGACGGCGGCGGGAAGGTTCCGCTCGGCCTTGATCTTCCGTGTCTTGTCCCGGGTCGGCTTGTCGTTCTCGAACGCGGTGACGATCTCCTGACGGGCGAGCAGGAGGGTTGGGCCGTGGTGCCGCCGGAGCATCCACAGGATCTCGCCCCACCGGTCCTTGGCCCGGTTCCAGAGGTCGGAGTCGATGACGACCGGGTCGTCGAGGCTCGGGGCGCGGCGGCGGTTCTCCTGGGCCTTCCGCTCCGCCCGGCGGCGGGCGAAGAGGGCCTGCTCATCGCTGAGCATGTCCCACAGGACCGTCATGTTGTCGACGACGATCATGTTCGGTTTGCCGTTCACGGGGGGCTGCGCAACGGCCCACCGGATGGCGTCGAGGATGTCCTGGTAGGTGCCGTTGTGCTCGACGATCTCGTACCGGGCGCCGGGAACGCGGCCGTAGTAGTCGGCCGTGCCCTCGGAGCCGCCGATCTCGATCCAGTACGTTATGCCGATCAGGTCGGAGCCGGTACCCGCGGCCGCTTCGAAGCTCTTGCCGGACTTCTCCGGCCCGACGAGCAGCATCATCGGCGGGTTGGGGAGACCGGTCGGCCGGCGGGACTTGCGTTCACGCAGGGGCGTGGTGATACCAGGCATCGGTGATCCTTCGTTCGGGACGCGCGGGTTGCTCTCCCGCGCAGAATGAGACAGCGACAGCGTTAAGCTCTCGCGGTCTCATTGCTGCACTATTCTACCCGTACGAAGGCCCGACTCAATGCCTGTTCAGCAGATCAGCGACAGGTTTTTCGAGGTCAGGGTCGTGATCCTCGCGGTGCCGGGCGTACCAGTCGTCCAGGTCCTGTACGCCCTCGTCCTCGGCGTCGGCCTCCGGGAGCGCGTTCCACTCGGCGACGGCGTCCGCGTACTCCTCTTCGACCGTCGTCGAGTCGCGGCGGTTCAGGGCTTCGGTGATCTCCTGCCAGTCGGCGCCGGCCAGAGCTTCGGCCAGTACGACCCGGTCGACGTACTCGTTGACCATCTGCCGCAGTCGGCGTGCTCGCTGGATGCGCCCGGTGGCACTGGTGGTCTCGGCTGTCGTGCCGACCGCCTGACGGGCCAGGTCGGAAAGTTCGCGGGCGGCACGGGCGGCGGCGATCCGGGCCTGGATCTCCGGTCTCATGAATGGTCCGATCATGCAGGCGGGGGGGGGGACAGGGGGGGGGGGCGTGGAGGGTGGGGTGGGGGGTGGGGAAAGACCCGCAGGTTTTTTTCTTTCGCCCCCTCCCCCCCCCCTAAAGTCGCAGGGAGAGTGAAGGCCCAGAGAT
>NZ_JBHZCF010000018.1:95549-183703 GCF_042755225.1 Streptomyces sp. NPDC059169
GGGGGGGGGGGGGGGGGGGGGGGGGGGGGGGGGGGGGGGGGGGGGGGGGGGGGGGTGGGGGGGGGGGGGGGGGGGAGGGGAGGGGGGGGGGGGGGGGGGGGGGGGGCCCCCCCCCCCGCGTTGGTGCGGGTGGGTGCAGCATGCCTTACGGCTGTGCTGCGGTCATCACGTCCTCGACCGTGAAGTTGTCGGGCAGGGTCAGGCCCAGGATGTTGGCCGCGTACGTGGAGAGCAGGCGGCGGCGGACCTTGCGGCCGTTCTGCGCGGTCTGGCCCATCGCCCGCCCGATGGCGGAGCCGGTCAGGTCGCCGGTGCTGAAGCGGTCCGCGTCACGGGCCTGGATGGTGTCCTTGATCATGTCGTACACCTGGGCCTCGGTGAGTGGGGTCGACGTGGGCGCCGAAGTCGGGGCGGGTGCCTGAGCAGCCGGGGCGGGTGCCGGGGCCGGGGCGGGAACGGTGGCGGTCACCCGACGGGGCGCCGTCTGCACGGCCGGGGCAGGCGCGAGCGGCTTGGCAACCGGCACCGCGGGAGCGGGTAAAGCAGCGGCGGTGTCGATGCCGGCCGCGGCGAGGCCCGCCTCGGCGGTCTCGGCGAGAGGAATGCCGTTGCGCGCGAGGCGCAAGGGCAACAGCGCCTCGACCGGGGCCTTCCGGCGCCACGCCCGGCCGAACCGCCCGCGGAGCTTCGCCTCGTACACCAGTCGCTCCTGCTCCAGATTGAGAACGGTGTCGTACGACTCCAGCTCCCACAGGTTCATGCGGCGCCACAGCGTGAACGTGGGCCACGGAGCGAGCAGCCAGCGCTTCCATCGGACCTTGTCCAGGCGGCGGCGCCGGCCGGTCGCTGCACCGATACGGACGGCGTAGACGTGCGCGGCGATCTCGGAGACGCCGACCCACAGCAATGAGATCGCGCCGTGCGCGACCTTCGCCCACAGGGAGTTGCCGGCGGCGACGTTCAGCGCGCAAGTGATCAAGCTCAGCGCCCAGGGCACGAACCGCACCCATGCCAGAGCCATGTCCATACGGATCAGGTAGAGGTTCGCCGCGGTGAACACGGGAATCGCCGAGTCGATGGACACAGGCAGTACCCATGGGTCATCGAACCCCCACGACTCGGCCTTGAGGGAGACCGCGTCGAAGGACGCGTAGAAGCCCAGGGCACCGACAGCAACGGCGAACAGTGCGGTGAGGGCAGCGCCAAAGCGCTCCCATCGGGTGAGCGGCGGCGCGCCAGGCTTGGTGAGCGGCTCTGGCGACTCCTGCTTGCTGCCCTTTCGGGCGCGGGCAAACCACTGCTTCGACAAGACACCATCCCTTCGTTCGGGTCGCCCCGGTCGGCTTATGCTCATGGCCGCCGGGGTCGATCAAACGATATGGCGTCTTTCGTTCGTCTGCTCTGACGTCACTCACACCACGTCAGTTTCAGCCCGCTATAAGCGGATTCGCTCTAGGGGTGGGGCTACCAGTCGAGCGGCTTCGCCGGCTTCCGCCGGTCCGGCCCCTGAATCTTGACCAGGTGCGCGGATGCCTCGAGCCGCGACAACAGCCGTTCTCCGAGTATGTCCACGATCCCGAGCCCAGGATGCTCCGGCGTGCGGCGGCTACGCAGGTTCGTCGAGAACGCCGTAGCGCGGCCGGCCGCCAGCCGGGAGTCGATCAAGTCGACCGTCTCTTTCCGCGCGAACTCCGTGGCGGTCATGTCCATCTCGCCGCACAACTCGTCGAGAATGAGCAGATCGCAAGTAACGAACCGCTCCCGCACCTGGTGCGCGGTCAGGTTGTGCGGCGCGGAGTCCGGCCTACGCCACGTCAGGTAAGTGGCGTGCTTCACGAACCGCACGACCAGCCCCTGCTCCGCGGCCTCATTGCCCAGGGCGCACACCGCGGCGGTCTTCCCGCTGCCGATGTTGCCCGGCACAATCAGGTTCAGGACCTCCGGCCGCGCCCCGCGCTTCTTCGCCTCCACGAGGGAGCCGAGCCAGTTCCGCAGAGTGTTCGGCTTCTGGCTCGGGTCCAAGTGCTCGAAGCGGAAGTGCAAGTACTCGTCGTGTGCTGCGTCCGTCATGCTGCCCTTCCACAGATTCCGGCGTGCGCGGGCCTGCGGCACTGCCACGTCGGTCCAGAGTCCGTCTTCTGGTTCCGGCTGAGCGGGGACCCCGAGCTTGGTCATGTCCGCACCACCGCGCTCCAGCACCGCGAGGATGTGCGCGCTGAGGTCACCGAGCGGGTTGAGGCCGCGGGCCGGGGCGGGGACCGCCGGGGCGTCCGTGGTGAGAGACATCGGGGTCACGCTCCTTACAGTCGTTCGAGGACGCCGAAGGTGGCGTCGTCAGCGTCGTCGGGGACGGCCGTGGTCGAGGAGTCGTCGCCCAGCGTGGTCCAGGTGGACGAGTCGCTATAGGGGATGCGGCCGTGCGGCTGCTTCGGCTGGATGTGGTTGGTGACGACGCCGAGGGCGTTCTGCCACTGCTGCGCTGCCGGGAAGTGCACGCGAGCGTGCTGGAGGGCCTTTGCGCACTCCTGCTGGCTGTAGCCCGCGTCCAGGGCGCGGCGGACCATCTTGCGGACAGCGACGAACCCGCCCTTCTGCCCGACGTACTTCCCCAGGTGCTTCTCGGCGTGCTCCCACCACCAGGTGGCGACTGTGTGCGCGGCCTCGTTGAGGGCCTTCTCCTGGGCGGCCTTCTCCTCGGCCTCGGTCGTCTTCTCCTCCGCGGTCTTCTTCGGTGCCGCGGCCTTCTTCGCGACGGGCTTTGGCTCTGACGGTGCGGTGACGGCCGGGGGCTCCGGCTCCTCCTCGGCGGCCGGCAGCTCCTCCTCGTTCTCGGCCGGGGGCTCGACATCCTCGGCGGGCGCGTCGAATCCGTCGCTGCCGAGGGTGCCGTCCGCGTACTTCACGAGGAAAGTGCCGTCTTCCTGCTCCACCACGGGGATGTCGAGTTTGTTGCCGAACGTCACGTAGTCGGCGGTCCACTGCTCGACGGGGTGGTCGGAGATGGCCGTGCCCATGGCGGTCTTGCCGTTGCGGTAGCGGCGGCGCTCCAAGCGGTAGTACCCGCACGAAGCGAGCTTGTGGAGGGACTTGCGGACGGCGTCGCGCCCCTCGCGCCCCTGGCCCTGCGAGAGCTGTTCGGAGCGGACCTGCCAGTCCTCGCTCTGGTCCAGGAGGTATGTCAGCAGGCCAAGTTCGCGGTAGCTGAGACGGGTGTCCCGGGCGGTCGCCGACTCGATGATGACGAACGGCGTACGCCGCTTGTGCCGGACTGAGCCGGGGGCGTTGTTCCGGCTCATGCGGCCTCGGCGGGGGCGTCGTCGACCAGGCGGAGGTATGTGTGCCACGTCTTGCGCCCGGTGTCGCCCGGCTCGTAGCGGCGTTCGGTCTCGACGATGCCGCCGACGCGGAGTTCGGCGAGGAACATGCGGATCTGGTGGGACGTCATCCCGCACATCGCCGCGAACTGCGGGACGGGGACCCATCCGCCGTCGGTGCTGAGGACGAGGACGCAGAACAAGCGGAACGCACGGTCAGAAATGCCGCTGGCAAGTGCCGGTGCAAGCACGTCAGTGGGCTTAACCATCAGGGGAATCCTTGGGAGCAGGGCCCGGCCGCCGGGGACCGGGCCCGGGGCGGTCAGTGCTGGGCGTCCTCTGCGGCAGGCCGGGGCCTGGCCATCAGTTGCGGCGTGTCCGTCAGGAGGTGGTTCAGCGCACCGTCCTGGTAGTGCCGCATGAGCCGCTTTTTACCGACGTCCTTCTTCTCCCACGTCCACGTCAGGCTGCCGGTGGGCTGCCCGCCCGGCTCGTACTTGAGGCCCGGGACCACTTCGCCAGTCCGGGTGTCGATGATCAGGCCCGTGTCCTCGTCGTACTCCGCGAACTCCAGCAGCGCCTTCTCCCAGGTCCCATCACGCATGATGACGACCTTCGTGCCGCCGTGCTTGTCGGCGTACTCGTTGAGTGCCGTCTCGTTGTCCTCGTCCACGACGACCTTCGGCTGCGACAGGTTGACCCGGTACCGGCCGATCAGGTCGCCCCCGACGCGGACCGCAAGCTCGGACTGGCCGCTCTCGTACGCCTTGAGGAGGGGAACCTTCGGCCCGTCGATCCGCGGCTTGATTTCCTTCTTCACCATCTGCTCGTCCAGTAGACGGGCGAGGGCGCCGACCAAGCCAATGTCGGAAAGAGACGGTCCAGCCGGCTGCTCAGCCTGAGTTTCCTCGGCGGCGGCGTCGTTCGCCATGCGGTGATCCTTCCTTTCCCCGGACGCCAGAGCCCAGGGGTTTGGGACTGTCCCGGGCGGGGTGTCTCGGGGCGTCGTCAGGAGGTACGACAACCGCGGGTTTTTGTTACACCTAGGCCCAGGTAGCTGGGTCGCTCTCCCAGCCGTCATGAATAGTACAGCAATGAGACCGCCGTGTGTAGAAGGCGACGTAAGGCGCGTGCCTTCCTACGTTCCCTCGCGGCTCCACCACTCCCGGCGACGTCACCGGAAGCCGGTGGAGCCCCGGCGCTGCCCCCATCCGGAACGAGAGCAGCACCGGACCGGCGACGGGCGAGGACCGGCCATGACGGCATGTCCCGCTTGCGAGGCGGGGCGCCGCGGTTGAAGTCCGCGGGCTCGCAGTCCTCCCCCGTCGTCGACACCAACGCATGGGAGAGGACCGCACCAGCCGTGACCGAGACGATCGCCAAGCCACCGCGCTTCATCGCCTACGTGCCGCTCACCGACCTCACACCGGCGCCCCGGAACCCCAAGCGTCACGAGCTGGAACTCCTCATCGACGCAATCTGCATGCACGGCCTGGTGGAAGTACCCGTCGCCGACGAACGCACCCAATGCGTCCTGCACGGCCACGGTCGCCGCGAAGCCCTGATCGAGATGCAGAATCGCGGCATGCCCCTCCCCGGCGGTGTCGTCCTCGACGAGGACGGAGGATGGCTCGTCCCCCTCCTGCGCGGTTGGGCATCCAAGTCCGACGCCGAAGCCGAGGCCCTGGCCATCAAACTCAACCGGCTTCCTAGCGAAGGAGGGTGGGACGCCCGCGAGCTCGCTGCGGTCCTCGAAGACCTGGCGACCGGCGAAGCAGAGCTGTTCGACAGCTTGGCCATTCCCCACGACGAGATAGAAAAGCTCCTCGGCCAGGTCGACCCCGAGACCCTGCCCGGCGGCGTCCGCGAGGACGAGCCCCGCACCCTCCACCTGCCCGACGACGATGGCCTCAGCCCAGACGACGACGGCCGCCCCGCACACACCACCTGCCCCGCTTGCGGCCACCTGTTCAACACCGGTCGCTGAACCCGCCGCTGAGGTTCCCCATGTCCACTCGACGCAAGGCCCGCCGGCCGAACCCCCGCCCCGGCCGCCCGCGCCTCCTCTCCGAAGAGGTCGAGGCACGCCTCGTCGCAGCCTCACGCACGGGCGTCGCCGTCGAACTGGCCGCGGAAATGGCAGGGATCTCCCGTACCAGCTTCCTCCGGTGGATGGCCCGTGGCCGCGCCGAGGCCGAGGCCCGCGAGGCAGGCGAGCCACCCGAGGAGGAAGAGAGCGAGTACGCCGCCCTCTACGAGAAGATCCGCACCGCCCGCGCTACCGCGGCCCTGCGCGCCATGGCCAACATTCGCAGGGTCGCAGATGGGGGAATCGTCACTAAGGTCACCACCCGTCGGTTCCGTGACTCCGTGACCGGCGAGATCGTCGAGGAGACCGTCGAGGACCGCACCTCTCCGGACTGGCGTGCAGACGCCTGGTATTTGGAGCGGCAGCACCGCGAGCACTACGGCAAGGACGCTGTGGTGGCCATCGAGATCACTGGTCTCGGCGGACAAGTCGGCGATGACGAGCAGCCCGTCGACCTCTCGGCGCTCGCCGAGCGCCTGGACAAGAGCCTGTTCGCCGTCGAGTACCCGCCGGAACTGGAGGACAGCAACGTCGTCGACGCCGAGGTCGTCGACCCCTGAACGCCAGCACGCGACGTTAACCCCGCGCGCCCTGCACCGTGCCCTCCCTCATCACCAGACCGAAGGGCACAGCACTCATGACCACGATCATCTCCCGCGCCACCTGGGGCGCGAAGGCGTGGAACGGCACCCCGTCGTCCGTCGCGCTGTCGAAGCGCACCGAGTTCTTCGTCCACTACGACGGCGGCACCCCGATCACCCGCACCGGCTACGCCATCATGCGGGCGATCGAAGCCGAGCACCTGGGCAACGGTTGGTCGGGCGTCGGCTACAACTTCGTCGTCGACCAGGCCGGCAACATCTACGAGGGGCGCGGCTGGAATCTGCAGGGCGCCCACTGCCCCAACCACAACGTCAGCGGCATCGGCGTCCAGGTCGCTATCGGCGGTGACCAGGAGCCCAGCACCAAGGCGCTCGCCGCGTGCCGCGCGCTGTACGAGGAGGCGTGCAAGAAGACCGGCCGCACCCTGGCCAAGAAGGGCCACCGCGACGGGTACGCGACCGCGTGCCCCGGCACAAAGCTGTACTCGTGGGTGAAGGCGGGCATGCCCGCCGGCGACTACGAGGCGTCGCCGAACCCTGGCGGCTCCAGCTCGGGCGGGTCCAGCGCCGAGGTGGCCCGCTATCAGGACACCATCAACGGGTTGACCTACGGCTATGGCGCGAAGGGCGACCACGTGACCAAGGTCGGTGAGGCCCTGGTCAAGAAGGGGTTCGGCAAGTACTACACCAGCGGTCCCGGCCCGGTGTGGACGGACGTCGACACCATGAACTACGCCCTGTTCCAGAAGTCCCTCGGCCTCTCGGGCGACGCCGCGGACGGCGTCCCCGGCGAGGACTCCCTCAAGAATCTCCTGGGCACCCTCCCCGGCAAAGTCACGGCGAAGCCCGCACCACCGTTCCCCGGCGTCGACAAGTTCGGCCCCGGCAAGTCCAACGCGAGCATCACCCTGCTCGGGCAGCAGCTCGTTCGGAAGGGCTACGGGAAGCACTACACGAGCGGGCCCGGTCCGAAGTGGTCGGACGCGGACCGCCGTAACGTCCGCGACTTCCAGCTCGCGCACGACTCCCTCAAGGGCGATGCGGACGGCATCCCCGGCCCACTCACCTGGAAGATCCTGTTCTCCTGACCGCCCCGGCCGGCCCGCACCCGCGGGCCGGCCCAATCCTGAAAGGTCCTGTCCGTGGCAGGCGAGACCGTCATCACCGTCGTCGGGAACCTGGTCGACGACCCCGAACTCCGCTTCACCCCTTCCGGCGCCGCGGTAGCCAAGTTCCGCGTCGCCTCCACGCCCCGCACCTTCGACCGGCAGACCAACGAATGGAAGGACGGCGAGAGCCTGTTCCTGACCTGCGCCGTGTGGCGGCAGGCGGCCGAGAACGTCACCGAGTCCCTGACACGGGGCATGCGTGTCATCGTCCAAGGGCGCCTCAAGCAGCGCTCCTACGAGGACCGTGAGGGCGTGAAGCGCACGGTCTACGAGCTGGACGTCGAGGAGGTCGGAGCCAGCCTGCGCAACGCCACCGCGAAGGTCACCAAGACCGGGGGCAGCGCGCATCGCCCCGCCGCCGCGACGCAGGAACGTCCCACAGCCGACGACCCGTGGGCCGCGCCGCACAGGGACGAGCCACCGTTCTGACCGCGCATGCAGAATGGGGCCCGGACTGATGTCCGGGCCCCATCTGGTTGTTCAGCCGACCGCGACCGTCCAGGCAGAGTCCAGGATCAGCAGGTCGCCCCCGCTCTGGCCCGTGCCCGGGTCCGCGGAGTCCGCCGGGGCCGACTCTTTGGTGGGAGCGGCCGTGTCTGCGGGCAGATCCACGGGTGCCGGAATCTCCTCCACTGGGGCGGAGCCCTCGTCGGACGGTGCTGGGCTCTCCGGGGCGGCCGGCGTTCCCCCAGCCGGGTCGGAGCCCTCGTCGGTTGGGGTCTCGCCCGAAGCGGAGGTCTCCGGGGCAGCGGGCGTCTCCTCGACCGGATCGGGGGTCGGGGGCGTCGACGGCTCAGGGATCGACGTCACTGGAGGCGTGGACTGTTCCGGCGCTGTTGACTCGACCGGAGCAGGTGTCGACGTCGGCTGCTCGACCTGGGGGGCTTCCGCGACCGGCTCAGGCGCAGGAGCCGGCGATGTCGTAGTCGGCTGTGTCCCTTCGGGGCTAGCGGTCGGCGTGGAAGGAGTGCCCCGGTCCACGATGGGCACCACCGGGGCGTCCATGTCCATGGTGTGCTCGAGCGGGGACACCACGGGCGGCCGATCGAGACCGACGGCGATCGCCACGATGTCGTCGTCGCCCGTGAACCGCGGAACGGCCGTTCCGACACCGAGTACTGCTCGCGCGGCCAGGAGAACGGTCTCGTCGACCGGCGCGCTGTGCGGCGAGTACAGGATGGTCTCCACGTCCCGCTCGTCCAGCCCCAACGCACCTAGGGTGAGCGCGGCCAGACGAGGCGGGAGCGGCGCCGGGGCACCCATCTTGCTCGTGGTCGACGACTGGCGGGTCTCCTCCGCATGGAGCAAATCCGCGTACTCCGCCAACCGCTTTTCGTCCGTGCCCCACAGCACGTACCGGCCGGAGCGAGAGAGGTTGGGGTACAACTCGGTCGTGCCGTCCTGCCGCGCCCACGTCTCGGCGTAGTCCGCGTCACCGAAGATCCTCAGCCCGATGCGCTCGGGACCGTACGAGAACGTGAAAATCGTACTGTCCGGCCCGGTGGCTGCCTTGCTCGACATCACCATGCCGTCCGCGTCGGTGCACTCCGCTTCCAGGTTGGCGATCGGCTTGCAGTCGATCTGCCCGGCCTTGGAGAAGTCGAGGAACTCCGGGCCAACGAACGGCTTCGCCGCGGGTTGCACACCCGACGGACTCGCGTCCGGTGCACTCGCCGCAGTGCCGACCGGACTGCCGGCGGTGAAGTAGCCCAGCGCCCAACTCCCTGCGAGCGCAGGCATCAGCGCAGCGGCGATCACCCACCGCTTCGTACGGCCATGCAGACGTGCGGGCTGGACAGGCTCGCCTGGCATCGGCGTGATGTCCATGGGCGGAACAGACCCGATCGAGCCCAACAGTTCGCCGAAGTCCTTGAAGTCCTCGGGGTGCTCACGGAGCAGGCGCTCGACGTGCTCCATCGGGAGATCCGGCATCGCCGAACTCACCTGCCGTACGGCCGAGTCGAAGCGCTGAGGCTTCAGGAACAGGTGGCGCTCGCCTCCCATGTTGGCCAAGCCCACGTCAGTGAGTTCCTCGTAGCCCTCGTCCCCCGGGCGCACGATGTGGATCTGGACGGGCGGCTGCGACTCGGTCACGGCCGCACCTCGATGTTGGGACCGCCGGGTATTGCGCTGCTCACCTCTGCCAGGCTCACGTCTGCCGGTCTCTTTCCTTGCTCTCCAGGATGCGAGCGATGTGGGCAGCCGTAGCCTCGGCACGCTCGGGCGTGATGCTCTCGATGTCCGTGAGGACGAGGTGACCGCCGTCGGGCAGCTCGATCTCCTCACGGTGGATCACGGGCTCGTCGAGGCCGTCACCCGACCCGGCGTCCTCGCGGGTCTCCGGTGGGTTCTGGGCACGCGCGAACTCACGGAGCATCGCGTCCTTGGTGGCACGCACCCGCGCAGAGCTGCGTTGGTAACTGGGCTGCAGCGCTCCCGCGGCAGCCAGCATCTGGCGGGTGTCCTCATCGTGAGGTACGGGCCCGCCGTCCAGCGCCCGCTCCAAGCTCTCGCTCTGGTCAGCGCGTCGCGACATGTGCCTTCGCCTCTCGTGTCTCAACCCGTGTACCGACAACTCTGCTTCTGCCCACTGCCGCCGTCAGCAGCTCCTCTACCAACTGGGAAGACGACTCCCCGGTCGGCATGACCTCAGCGAGCTTGCGCAGTGACCGTACCGTCAATGTACGGACAGCGCCGTCCGTCTTCCCCATGATCTGCGCAGTATGCCCCGGGCTCAGTCCGTCGAAGAACCGCAGGATCAGGACCTGCCGTTGCTCGGGCCGCAGTTTCTTCAGGTGGGATGCAACAGCTTGGGCCAGTACACGCCTTTCGGCGTATTCTTCCGGACTCTGGTCGACTCGCGGCCGGTCGAGTTCGAGGTGATCGGCGTACAGCGCTTCCGACGGGCGCCGCTGCACGGAGCGCAGGTGGTCTAGCGCGGTGTTATTCGTGATCGTGCGCAGCCAGCCCAGCAGGTTCGTGCCGGGTCGGTACTTGCTAACGTTCTGGGCGACCTTCAGCCAGACTTCCTGACTCAGGTCCTCCGCGATGTGCCCGTCGCGGATGTAGAACCGCACCCAGTGGTACACGGTGTCGTTGAGCTCGTCGTATAACGCCGCGATGGCGTCGGCCCCGTCCTCCCCGCCTCTTGCGGCGCGTGCGACCAGGGCCTCCAAAATGTCGGTCACGGCGTGAAGTCCCCCCAAGCCGGTGCTGCGGATGTCAGCTACAGCGCCACACTCGGCCGTACCTCCACGGTCTCCCCACCAATGGACGATCACGTTCCGATGCGGTGCTGAGGCAGCATAACCAATCGTTTACGGACTGCATCGAACAGGTCAGCGACGCCTCGCAACGCTCGCCGTGCACATCGTGCGGGCATGCGCCGGGGGAGCAAGCCGGTGCAGCAAAATCCGAAGCCCGAGCAAGAGCGGCCATGCCCCCGTGGCGCGGGTTTCGTCGACGGATCACCAGTGGGCAACGTTTGAGGGCGCTCAAGACCGCTGACGAGGTCACCCACAGCCAAGGTCTCAGCCGTCGGCTCGAACCCATCCAATGCAGCCACCACCGCCCGAAGCAACTTCAACGCGCGGCAGGCGCGTTGGACTTCTGCCAGGTGTAACAGATTCCGCTGATCCACGTACTGATCGGTGCCGGGCTGAACGCAACCGGCTCCATCCGGCTGGATCGGTCCGCCGGGGGACACCTACGAATGAGCAAGGACGACTATGTCTCGCGGCGGTTCAAATGCATTGCTGAGTTTCGAGACGATTGCCGAGCGGATGGAACTCCCAAAGCGCACTCTACTTGACAACTACAGGAGCTGGGATATCCCCGTCGTGCGCATCAGCGAACGCATCCTTCGCGTACGCGAGCGCGATTTCGAGGCATGGCTCGACGCGCGTACGGAGTGAATTCCGCACACCAGCACGGGACTTATAGCCGCGAATAGCGGGTGTATCACGACCCACTCCACCCCCTGCTCGACGGCTTGACCAGCCAGGGCTGCGCCTACGTAGAGTCCCAACTCCCCTGGCCAGGGCACCACCGAAGATCCGACCCCATTCACGAGAGGCATCCTGTGGCTCACAAGCCCGCCGTCTACAAGCGATGTGATTGCCCTGACCAGAACAGACCCAAGAAGGCCGGCTGCAACCACTCTTGGTACCACAACATCACGAACAGCAAGGGCAAGCGCACACGCGCCACGATTCCCGATTCACCTGGCCTGACCCAGGCTCAGGCTCAGGCGATCCTGGACGGCATGGCTGACGGTGTCGCACCGGAACCCGTCAAAGCGAACCTCACCTTCGAGAAGTGGGCGACCGACTGGCTCAGCAGGCGCCGCGCGAAAGAGTCCAGCATCGAGAAGTACGAGATAGCCGTCCGCGTGCACCTCAATCCGCGGTGGGGGAACCAGCGGCTCAGGACCATCGAGAAGCGCCAGGTCGAGACCTGGGTCCAGGAACTTGAGGCGAACAAGGCCATCGCCAACTCCACTGCGGACGGTCACTGGAAGGTCTTCCAGATGATCATGAAGGATGCGCTCCAGAACGGGAAGATCGGTTCCAACCCAACGTACGAGGTCGACGGCCCGTACGTGGGCCGGTCAACGTCGTACGTCTTCACCCCGGAGGAGTGCTGGGCGATCTACGACGAGTTCCCCGAGCGCTACCGCCTCATCCCCATGTTCGGTTTCGCGTGCGGCACCCGGCAGGCGGAGGCATTCGGGGTGTGCGAGGACGTGATCGACTGGGACCGCTGCCTGCTGACCGTGCGCCGCCAGGTGCTGAGGATCAAGGAAACCGACTACAAGTGCCTTCTCGTCGACCGACTCAAGACGAGCCCGCGCCTTGACTCGAAGGTCGTGCCAGCACCCCCGTACCTCTTGGAGGCCCTGGTGGAGCACCAGGCGCGCTTCCCGGCTCGACTCACGGAGACCGTTCTGTGGGAGCACAAGAGGAAGATCAAAGAGTGCAAGCGTGGTCCGGCACGCGCCTACTTCTGGACATCGCGCAACAACCTGCTGAACCGCAACACCTTCAACGATGACCTATGGAAGCCCGCCCTGCGGAGGCTGGGCATCAAGGACGAGGAAGGGAACCTTCCGACCTTCCACGACCTCCGGCACACCTTCATCTCCACCTGCCTCCAGAACGGGATCCCGGAGCACACCGTGGCCGCATGGGTGGGGGATACCGTCGAGGAGATCCGGCGTACGTACAGCCACCTCCTCAAGGATCATGGCGCGACGCATGGGGCCCTTGCCGCCGGCCTGACAGCGCGACCGAAGCCAACCGCCGCTCTCATCGCCGCGTGACGCCTCCCAGACTTCCCGCATCGAACCCCTGGCACCCTCCACCAGCCTTCCGCTGGTGGAGGGTGCCTTGCGTTCGGGCAAGCCGGGCTGTAGTGCACGGAGAATCACCGCAGCCCAGCGATCAGGACGAGTGCCCGCAGTGGCCGCATGGGTGGCTACCTTCGTGGCTACCTTGGTGGCTACGTTCACAGCCGCGTGTACCGGTTTGAACCGGTACGGACCGGGGTCTGGCGAAGCCCCTCGATCTGCGAAAAAAGGGCCCCTGACCAGCATGTTCGCTGGCCAGAGGCCCCTGATGGCAGACGAGTCGGGCTGTACGCCGGGTTCTGTCACCCGGTGACCTCGCGGTCGCCGGGGAGACGGCCATCCATCTAGGGCCGGTGTTGCCACCGGCCTCGTGCGGTCTACCCGCGGACTCGGGCGGGCAGCCCTCGAACGTCCGCGCAGGGCCACGTCCCTTTCGGGGCGGCCCCTCTTGACCTTGCTCCGGGTGGGGTTTACCGAGCCGCCTGAGTCACCTCAGGCGCTGGTGGTCTCTTACACCACCGTTTCACCCTTACCGGGGACCGAGGTCCCCGGCGGTCTGCTTTCTGTGGCACTGTCCCGCGGGTCACCCCGGGTGGGCGTTACCCACCACCCTGCCCTGTGGAGCCCGGACGTTCCTCGGGAGGCGCCCCGAAGGGGCCCCACGCGGCCGTCCGCCCGGCTCGTCTGCCGTAGCGACCATGGTACCCGGCGGTTCGGCCGCGAGCGGCCGCCCCCACGCGAAGGCGACGGTCTGCGTCCTGGAGGAATGCCGGGCACGGATGCCGGGGGGACGGGTGCCGGCCTCGGGAAACGTCCGCAGGCGCCCGTTCGCCCGACCTTCGGCGAGCGATCCCGTCCGGTGTGCTTCCGACGTGCCGAGGACCGGAGCCGGGGAAGGCGGTTTGTCGTCCACCTCCGAACGAAACCTCCCCGAGGGCAGTCGCTCCAGCCCCTGAATCCCCGGGGTCGCTCCTGGCGGCACGGCTTGCCGCGCCGAAACTGCGGTGAAGGCAGCCGGTGTTTCGCGGATGTCGTTGACACGAGGAGCCGACCTGTCCATACCGAACAATCAGCCAGGAAGCGGACACATTTTAATTCCCCCATCAACGAGTTCGTCAAAGGCGCAATGAATAACCTCAGGAACTCCTCAGCGTTCTCCATCGAATTTCCTCAAAACCTCTCCATGTGACTATGATCCTCCCGTCGCGGCCACGGAAGTTCGCAAACACGCGGCGACGCGAGGTCTTCCCGTTTGCAGGCAAGGAAGCAGGAGTCGAATTGTAAAACCGTTAACAAGTCTTGGGTCGACGAACACCCGGAGCGGATCGCACATGCGGTTCGAGGCTCTCCCCGGGGCAGATCGTCGCGGCCAGACGCCCTAAGGGTCGGGATTCGACAGTCGCCCTCGACGCTGTGCGGAAAGGTGACATTCGCGGTGGAGGGGACGACTCCCGTGCCCCACAACCTGCCTCCTGAAGCCGTCGACACATTCCCGCGACCACAGATCGCGGGCTGATCCAGATAACGAAAGGAAAGACATGAACCGGAACGTGCAACGAGCAGGTGTCGGATTACTCGCTGCCGCCGCACTTTTCACTGCCGACCTGGGTGTCGGCGCGGCAGCAATGGCCGCGCCCACTCTCCGGGCCGCTCACGTAACACCCCAGGCGGACGCTCCGAAGCACTACGTCCTCGACAATCTGGTCGAGGCTACTCAGCCGACGTTCCACGGCACCATCGACGTCCTCAGGCTCGCCAGTGAGCCAGCCGTCCCGGTATCGGACAACGCGGCCTACTACATGTACAACCCGGAAACCGGGTTCGTCGGCTACTTCCTCATCGAGGGCGACATAGCCCAAGAGACCGTCACCGACTGGCAGCAGGCGCAGTTCCTCCCGCCGGCCGAGGGAACCCTCGAAGTCCGCTACGGCAACGTTGAACAGCCGGAGTGTGGATCGGTCGTCGCCAAGGTGACCGTTCTCTAGCGCATAGGCGGGAGCCGGGGGGTCCCGTCCCCGGCTCCCCCAAGGTGAAGTAGACGGCCGACCGGGGCTCTTGCCGTGTCGAGCCGAAGCAACAAGAAGGCTGGTGTTGTCAACGTGGCGGACCGGTAGTTCGGTTGGGATGTCGGGGCGTGGGGATCGGCGTCGTGGACCTGCACCTGATGGTCGGCCGGGGGGCTGCGGACCGGAGTGCGGTGCACCGTGGAGCGGCCCGGTCGGGTGACGGCCGGGGGGTGCCGGCTGCGTGTCGTGCCACGGTCGACCCGGGAACACCAGGGAACTGCGGAGACTGGCCCCATGCCTGAAAGGTCCCCCTCACCGTCCGACCCGGCCGACTTGCGCGAGCACCATCAGATCGGGGCCATGGCGGTCCTCACGGTCCTCGCGGGCGCGATCGACGCGATCAGTTTCCTCACCCTGGGCCATATCTTCACCGCGCTGGCCACGGGCAATCTCCTGTTCCTGGCCTTCACCCTCACCGGCAACGGACATGTGCCCGCCGCCCGGCCGGCCATCGCGATCGCAGCCTTCGTGGTGGGGGTGGTGACCGGATCGCTGTTCACGCGCCGGCTCTTTGCGCGCCGCCGGGGCTGGTTCCCCGCCGCGCTGACCGCCGAGGCCGTCCTGCTCGCGGCGGCCGGCGCGTTGGCGTTGTGGCGGCACGGCACCAGGTCCCTGAACGACGAGGAGGACTACCTGGTCATCGCCATTGTCGGCCTGGCGATGGGCTTGCGCGCGGACGCCGTCCTGCGTGCCCGCGTCCCGGGCATGCCGACGCTGCTGATGCAGATGTCGCTGATCCAGCTGATGCACGACCTCAGCTCGGGTGCCGGGAGGGACATCCCGGCCGGCGAACGGCGCACGGCCCGGATCCGGCTGGTCTCGACGATCGCCGGGATCTTCGTCGGGGGCCTGCTCGGGGCGCTGATGGTGCCGTGGGGAAGCGGCCGGGCGCTGCTGACGGTCGCGGCGGGCGTCCTGCTCGTGGCGTGCGCGTACGTGCTGCTGCCCCGCTGCCGCGCGCGAACCGCGGCGGGGTAGCACCTCGTGGTACGGCGGGTCCTCAAGGAACCGCCGCCCTCGACACACTCGCGGGGCGGCGCGGCGCGGGGCGGCCGGTCTCTCGCTCCGTCCGTCATGTCCGACGTCACCGCCGCCGCCTTCCGGGGAACCGGCTGCGCTCCTGAAGCGGTGAGCGGCCCAATCACACGACGGGGCAGCCGAGTTGAACTCCACTGGCGCGAGCGCGGGGAGCTGCGGCAGCAGGACCTCATGGATCTCGGTCGGCTTCGCAACCCGAGCTGCCAAGAGGCCCTGCCTTCATGTTCGCGACCAGCTGCGATGAGCCGCTCGAAACCCCCGTTCGACGCACAGCCTCACGATCGGACCGGCAACGGTCGCCACTCAGTGGAGAGTGTGCGGATGCTGCGGCGGTGCGGGCGGCGGCGGCGGAGTGGGCGTGGGGTACTGCTCGTCCCGCCACATCTCGGGGGTGACGAGGGGCTGTCTCTCGTCCAAGGGTTCCGGAAGGGCCGTGTAGAGAGGAACCCGACGGGACTTACCCGTGTCCGGGAGCAATACGGAGAACTCCCCGGGAACCACTTGCCCGGACGGCAGCGTGAAGTGTCCGGTATATTCCGTGGCAGGCCTTTGGACCCACATGACGATCCTACTGTTCGGAGGCGCCACGACGTCTACGGTCTGCGTGTAGCTTCTACTCGTCCCCCACGACACCGAGTAGGTGTCCGCGATGGCCCCCCTCACGCTGACACCGAGCTGAAACGCCCCCTTTTCTATTCCAACGTTGGCCGACACCTCTTTTTCGATCGTTTGCGAAACCTCACTGGATTCGTCGATGGTCAGCCCGTAGGTCGTGGATGGCGACCTCTGGTCCACAGGTGTCAGATTCCTGATGTCGGCGCCGTCCATCTGTTGGGAAGGCATGTATTTCGTGTCGTCCGCTTTGTCCGGAAAGAAGGAGCAGTGGACCGTGGCGCAGGCCGCCTTCGCCTCGCTCTGCTTCCACCCCCACTGCAGCTTCAGGTATCCGACGGGGAAGCCCGGACGGACGTGGTTGGTCCGCTGGCCCAACCCGGAAGACGGCCACCCGACCACGGCGGATGCGGGGGAGGCGTCAGAGCTGGACATGAACGTCGGCGCGCAGTCCCCGTGGGGAACGTAGCCGTCGAAGGTCTTGAGGTAGGGAACCAGCCCGTACGTCACGCTGTGGCCGCAGTACGAGGTGGGACTGCTGGACACCACGCTTAACTGGTGGTTCGAGCCGAAGTCGTACAGATCGATCAACTCGTG
Source organism: Streptomyces sp. NPDC059169 (assembly GCF_042755225.1). NCBI lineage: Bacteria > Bacillati > Actinomycetota > Actinomycetes > Kitasatosporales > Streptomycetaceae > Streptomyces > Streptomyces sp. NPDC059169. Next base: position 112,384 of record NZ_JBHZCF010000018.1, read on the forward strand.
GAGCCCGCGCGCATTGATCTCATCCCCGAGACCCGACACGGTGCCCGCGCAGAACCAGTTGGAGACGTTGGGCGGCGCATCGACCCATTGCGCACAGTGGCGAGTGGCGCTGCCGCTGAACATGGCTTCCGGAGCCGAATCCGCGGCCTGCGGAATCGAGGCCGCCGCCGCTGGTGCGGCTACCACGGCACTCAGGGCCGTGATCGGTGCCAGCGCCGACAGCGACCGCACCATCCAGGATGGTCGCGCCCCGCGCGAATTTTTGCGTGTACGTGCGATGAAACCCATGAGCGAATATGCACCCTTTCGTCTCGATAGCCGCCGCTCAGAAAACACGCAGCAGCGGCTCCACTCGAACAGGATCCGCGCCGGCGGCCGTCGGACAGTGACTCCCCTTTTCTGCCACTGTTCAGCCCTCAGCTCGGACCCACCACACCACGGAAACCTCTCCGTGTTGTTCGGCAAACAGGAACATACAGGCGAACAGTTTTCCTGCAATAGACATGGATGTGGATCAGCGGTCGAGTTGATGAAAAATTGAGGTTACTGATTGGTTTTTCACAATTCAAATGGTCAAGCGCAGGGTGCCGCACGTATTCACCGAACGGATTCCGATAGGGCAGCTGTAGATGGGACTGCCGGCTCGATACCGGCGACTTGAGGAATGAGGCCCGCTTCGGGTGCCGTGACCGCTGTGGTGATCGGGGCGGTGCGCCAGTGCCGGGCTACGGCGAGGTTTGCGGGCCGGGTCGTGAAGAACCAGGGGCCCTGCGCTGGTCATCGAGACCGGCTCGTCCGGCGGTTGTCGTGCACCATCGTTTGGATGACACGGGAACCGGCGAGTGACCGCAGACCTCCTGCTCGACACCGCCGGCGAAGCGGGGGTCATGTCCCCTCATGTGGTGTAGCGGGATCAAGGAGGAATCCGCAGGTCGCGACCGCTATCGGCTTGCCCTCTGCCGCGACGATGCTGACGTCTCGTCAGTCGCTCCAGGTCGTGGCGACGGGGTCCGTGGAGACGACCAGGACGGCTTGCCTCGCCGGCACGCGCGAGGGTGCTGTTCGCTGACGAGGCGTCAGGTGGGTACCATCCCTAGCCACCCCGAACGGGGCCTTGACCTGGATCTACGCCAAGATCCCTGCCACACCGCTCGGCGGGACGCCATCGAAGCGGGACCCCAGTACCTCGGCCGGGCCGCGCTGGTGAGTCTCGAACTCGTCCCGGTGCACGGCCCGTCTCCAGGCGGCGCGTTGGCTGGCGGTCAGCCGTCGGGCCGCCGGAATCCTGCGGTCCCCCTCATCCGCCCCGGCCGGCGGCATTGCACCGCGCCCGCTCCGTGCGGGCAGGTAGGGCCAGCGGCGTCAGTCGGCCTCCGGCACGGTGGCTGCCAGCTCGAACCAGGTCGTCTTCCCCGTCGCCGTGGGACAACTGCCCCACTCATCGGCAAGCATGTCCAGGAGTCCGATACCGCGTCCCCCTTCGTCCCAGCTGTTGGCTGCGCACCGTACCGGGCCGTCACTCTTCGTGTCTTCGACCTCGCAGTGCAACCGGCGGTCACAGACCGCAAGGTTGAGTCGCAGGGGGCCCCGCGTGTGACACACGGCGTTGGTGACCAGCTCGCTGACCAGGAGCTCTGCGGGTGCCTCCAGGTGCTGCAGCGCCCAGTCCTCCAGTTGTGCAACCACCAGGCGCCGTGCGTGCGGGACCGAGGTCGGTTCCCGCCGCAGGGGCCAGGAGGCCTCCCGGTCGCTGGAGCGGGCGCGCGGGGCGTCCAACGGCAGCAGGGGCTGCAGAGCGCGGGCCCAGAGAATCCGCTGTCGGGCGACCCATGAGAGGGGCCGGGACGGCGGTCTCCGAGTGGAGGTCGATCCCTCCGTCGACCTCCGCCCGTGCGGGCAGAACTGGAGCCGGCCGCAGGACTCTTCGCACGACCCTGTGATGTGACCATTGGCCCGAGAGGCCATGGGAAACCAGTCCTTTGTACTGCATGCGGTATTCGGCGAACCGATGAACGGGGCGGGAGCTGCACCTCGCCATCGCGCGGACTCGATGAATAACTGTAGCGAACATTACGCTAAAATGAGGAGTAATCGGAAATATGGGATGCATGGACTGATCGTCCCCGTGCGTCCCGCAGCCGAGGAGCCGCGATGCCGCGCTCGCCAGACCTGGCCAAACGGCGTGAACTTCTCGACCGGGTCCATGCCTACGTCATCCGCAACGGACTGTCCGATCTGTCGCTCCGCCCTCTCGCCAGTGCAGTGGGCACGAGTGACCGCATGCTTCTCTACTACTTCGGCACCAAGGAACGTCTGGTCACCGAAGTCCTCGCCCTGAACGAGGAGCGTCCCTTGCTCCACGTTCGTGATCGGCTCGAATCGACGGGGCCACCGGAGGACGCCGCAGCCATGCGGCGCTTCATGGAAGAGGTGTGGCAGGACTTCACCGCCCCCGGCCTCCGTGCGGCGTTTCCCCTGTACCTCGAGGTGATGGCGGACAGCCTGCTGCATCCCGACCGGTACGGACCGGTGATGCGCGACACCATCGCCCAATGGACGGATCTGCTCTCCTCCGTCCTCCTCGGTATCGGCGTGCCGGAAGACCGCGCCCGGAGCCACGCCGTCCTCCTGACGGGCGCCATCTTCGGTCTCCTCATGGCGCCGCTGGCGAACGCGCGCTGGGACAGTGCCACCACGGCCTACCGCGACCTCCTCGACAGCCTCGAGCCGGTCTGGCGCGCCGCTCGGTGACGGCTCCCGCCCGTCCCGCGAGCCCGTTCGCGCCGGTGCTGCTGCGGATCCGGGCCGAACGCGTTCTGCCTGACGGTCCGGGCCGCTCCACGTGCGGAAGGCCTGCCGGCGCGCACCGAACGGCAGGATTCCGCACCTGCACCGCACGGTCACCGGCCCACCGACATCAGGGCGGTTGGTGTCCGCGGTGGCACATTCCCGTGCGACGGGGCCCCGCATCCGTCATCCGACCTCGGAGGGCGCCGCGGCCATGGCGTACGCCTCCGGAACCGAGAACTGCCGGGTGACCAGCCGTCGATAGAGGTCGTCGCGCCGCATCAGGTCCGGATGGGTTCCGACCGCGCGCACGCGTCCGGCCTCCATGACGACGATCTGGTCGGCCTCCATGACGGTCGACAGACGGTGGGCGATGGTCACGACGGCGCGGTCCCGGGCGATGGAGGCGATGGTGCCGCGCAGTTCCGTCTCGGCGTCGGCGTCCAGGTTGGCCGTCGCCTCGTCCAAGAGGACGATGGGCGGCCGCGACAGCAGGGCCCGGGCGACGGCCAGGCGCTGACGCTCCCCGCCGGAGAGTCCACGGCCCCGCTCGCCGAGGTCGGCATCGAGGCGCCCGGGGAGGGATTCGACGACGTGGTCGAGCCGAACCCGTCGCAGCACTTCGGCGATGTCGTCCTCACCGGCCGAGGGGTAGCCGTACGCGGTCGATCGCGGCCCGTCCCTGCAGCGGCAGCGGCCGGAGTGGAGCGGCTGCTGCCCCGGGCACGACACCGTCAGGCGCCCGCCGGGCCGCGACTGCCGGCCCCCTCCCGAGCATCCGGGCCCGAGCCGAGCGTGGGGCGGGCCGGTACCCGGGCCGCTCCCGGGAGGGGTGCGGGGCGCTCCCGGGAGGGGTGCGGGGCGCTCCCGGGAGGGGTGCGGGGCGCGACCCGACTACGCTGGCGCAGGGGCCGCGCCCCCGACCCGTACGCAAGTGAGGAGAAACCGCCGTGCTCGTGCTGCTGCCGCCGTCGGAAGGTAAGGCCGCTTCCGGACGCGGGGCACCGCTCAAGCCGGAGTCGCTGTCGCTCCCCGGTCTGGCCCCGTCGAGGGCCGCGGTGCTCGAGGAACTGGTCGAGCTGTGCCGTGGGGACGAGGAGAAGGCCCGCGGGGTGCTCGGACTCAGCGAGGGGCTGCGCGGCGAGGTCGCGAAGAACGCGGAGCTGCTGGCGGCCGGGGCCCGGCCGGCGGGAGAGATCTACACCGGGGTCCTGTACGACGCGCTCGGGCTGGCCACGCTGGACGCGGCAGCCCGCAAGCGGGCGCGTCGGTCCTTGTTGGTGTTCTCCGGCCTGTGGGGGGCGGTCCGGGTCGACGACCGCATCCCCTCCTACCGCTGCTCGATGGGCGTGAAGCTGCCGGGGCTCGGGGCGTTGGCCGCCTACTGGCGGGAGCCCATGGCGGAGGTGATACCGCAGGCCGCAGGGGACGGACTCGTCCTCGACCTGCGGTCCTCCGCGTACGCCGCGGCCTGGCGGCCCAAGGGTGCGGTCGCCGGGCGCACGGCGACGGTGCGGGTGCTGCACGCGCAGGTCGACGAGGCGACCGGGGTCGAGAAGCGGTCGGTGGTGAGCCACTTCAACAAGGCGACGAAGGGCCGGATCGTCCGCAGCCTGCTGGAGGCGGGGATCGCCCCGAAGGGACCGGGCGAGCTGGTGGAGGCGCTGCGGGACCTCGGGTACGCGGTCGAGGCGGAGCCGCCCGCCAGGGCGGGCAGGGCGTGGTCGCTGGACGTGGTGGTCTCCGAGATCCACTGAGGCCGCACGGACCGCCCCGATCCCGACCGTCGAGCCGGACGACCATGCCTCCGCGATCTCCGGGCGCACGGCGCTCGAGTCGCACACCGGTCGTGGGCGTGCGGGGGGCGAACGCCCCGTGCGGCGGGGCCGTGAGACGGGGACGTTCGGCCGCCACGGTCCTCCCGCGATCGGCGCGCCCCGCCCCAGGACGGCCGCCACCGGCTGAACCGCCGCGGGCACCGTCCGGCCGACCACCGCGCCCCGGCCGGCTGTACGTCCCCGATCGGACGTGCGGCTCGCCCCGGGGTTGGGGACGAGCCGCGCGAGCCGGTGGTCAGCGCAGGTGGGAGGTGTCGTTCAGGAGGCGCAGCGACGCGTTGCCGTCCGCGTAGTACGAGACCGCCGACAGCGATGCCGCATCGAGCTCCATGCGGAACAGAGCCTCCGGCGGCGCCCCCAGGGCCAGCCGGACCAGCTGCTTGATCGGCGTCACGTGGGTGACCAGGAGGACCGTGCGGCCCCGGTACTCCTCGGTGAGCCGGTCGCGCGCCGCCGACACCCGCCGGGCCACCGTCGCGAAGCTCTCGCCGCCGCCCGTGGGCGCGGCCTTCGGGGAGGCCAGCCAGGCGTCCAGGTCGTCCGGGTACCGCTCCCGGACCTCGCCGAACGTCAGTCCTTCCCAAGCGCCGAAGTGCGCCTCCCGCAGACCGTCGTCGACCCGGACGTCGAGCCCGAGGCGCGCGGCCACGGCACCGGCCGTCTGCAGGCAGCGCCGCATCGGGGAGGCGACGATCGCCTGGATCCTGCCCCGCGCGGCGAGCGCCGTCGCGGTCGCCTCGGCCTGGCGCAGCCCGGCGTCGGAGAGCTCCGGGTCGGTACCCCCACTGCCCGAGAACCGCTTCTCGGGCGTGAGCGGCGTCTCACCGTGCCGGAGCAGCACGAACGTCGCCGGCGGGCCCACGTCGGCGGGACCCCAGCCGACGGCCGGGGCTTCCTCCGTCGCGTCGGCCGGCGCCACCCGCCCCTGGGCGACGACGGGAGCCGACACGCCCCGGTCCGGAACGGCCACGCCCGCACCCCCGCCGCGGCCGGCCGCCGAGGACAGCGCCGCACGCGCCTTCGCCGCGCCCGCGGTCGCGTCGCCCACGACCCGCGTCGCGCGCCGGTCCTCGGCGAGCATCGCGCGGGACGCCGACGGCTCCCACTGCTTGCCCTTCTTGCCCGCGTCCATCGCCTCGTTGGCGAGCCGGTCCGCGTGCTTGTTCTGTTCGCGCGGGATCCACTCGTAGCGGACCTGTCCCGGCGGGAAGACCCGTCCGGCCTCGGCCGCGAGCGGCTTCATGTCGGGGTGCTTGATCTTCCAGCGACCGGACATCTGCTCGACGACGAGCTTGGAGTCCATGCGCACGCGGACCGACGCCCCGGGAGCGAGGGACCGGGCCGCCTCCAGGCCGGCGATGAGCCCGCGGTACTCGGCGACGTTGTTCGTGGCGACTCCGATGTACGCCGCCGCCTCGGCCAGCGTCTCCCCCGTCGACGGGTCGAGGACGACCGCGCCGTACCCCGCCGGGCCCGGGTTGCCCCGTGATCCTCCGTCCGCCTCGACGATCAGCTCGCGCATCAGAGGCCGGACTCCGACGTCCGGACGAGGATGCGGCGGCAGTTCTCGCACCGGACGACCGTGTCGGCTGCGGCCGCGCGGACCTCGTTCAGCTCGGTGATGTTGAGCTCGATGTGGCAGCCCTCGCAGCGGCGCTGGTACAGGCGCGCCGCGCCCACCCCGCCCTGCTGCTCCCGCAGCTTCTCGTACAGCTTCATCAGGTCCGCGGGTACGGAACCGGCGACGACCTCGCGCTCCTTGGCGACGGTCGCCGATTCACCGTCGAGCTCCTCGTACGCCGCGTCCCGCCGGGCGGTCGCGTCGTCGACCTTCGCCTGGACGGAGGCCACGCGGTCGGTCAGCTCGTCGACGCGTTCCTGCGCGGACTCGCGGCGCTCCATGACCTCGAGCACCACGTCCTCCAGGTCGCCCTGGCGCTTGGCGAGGGAAGCGATCTCCTTCTGGAGGTTCTCCAGGTCCTTCGGGGAGGTGATGGCACCCGAGTCGAGGCGTTGCTGGTCCCGGGCCGAGCGCTGGCGCACCTGGTCGACGTCCTGCTCGGCCTTGGTCTGCTCGCGCGCACAGTCGCTCTCCTCCGTCTGCGCGGCGACGAGCAGGTCGCGAAGCTGCGTGAGGTCCTTGTTCAGCGACTCGAGCTCGGCGTGCTCCGGCAGCGTCTTCCGCTTGTGCGCGAGCTGCGACAGACGGACGTCGAGGGCCTGGACGTCGAGGAGTCGGATCTGGTCGGCGGGCGCGGCGTTCAGTTGGGGGCTCCTGAAGTGTGGTGGGAGGACCAGGGGTCGGTGACCGTCTTCGAGACGTGGACCCGCAGGCCCCAGCCGTGGCGGTCGGAAATCTCGTCGAGCTGGGCGGCAGCCTGCTCGCACCAGGGCCATTCGGTGGCCCAGTGGCCGGCGTCGACCAGACCGATCGGTGTGTGCTGGACGGCCTCGGACGCCGGGTGGTGGCGCAGGTCGGCTGTCAGGAAGGCGTCGACGCCCGCTTCCCTCACCGCGTCGAAGAGACCGTCGCCGGAACCGCCGCTCACGGCGACCCTCCGCACGGTCGCGTCGAGGTCGCCGGCGACCCGGATTCCCTGGGCGGTGGCGGGCAGCCGGTGCGCGGCGCGCGCGGCGAACTCCCTCAGCGTCACCGGGTGGTCGAGCTCGCAGATCCGACCCAGACCGTTCTCGGGTACGAGGGGGCCGGTGACGCGCAGGTCGAGGGCGCCCGCGAGGGCGTCGGAGACGCCGGGGTCAGCGGTGTCGGCGTTGGTGTGGGCGACGTGCAGCGCGATGTCGTGCTTGATCAGCGTGTGCACGACGCGGCCCTTGAAGTGGGAGGCGGCGACCGTCGTCGTCCCCCGCAGGTAGAGCGGGTGGTGCGTGACGACCAGGTGGGCGTCGAGCGCGACCGCCTCGTCGACGATCTCTTGCACGGGGTCGACGGCGAACAGGACGCGGGTCACCTCGGCGTCGGGTGCACCGCAGACCGTGCCGACGGCGTCCCACTGTTCGGCCCGCTCGGGGGGCCAGAGGGCGTCGAGCGCGGCGATGACTTCGGAGAGACGTGGCACGGGACAAAGGCTACCTGGCTCCCCTTTGCGCCTGTACCGGCGCGGGTCCCGCGGATCGGCGGCCCACCGCGGGGCCGGTCGGCACGGGGCCGTGGCGGCACGCCGCTGCGCAGCCGGGCGCCGATCGGCACCGGACCGGGTGTCCGCCTCCCGCAGCTCCGTCGCGCCGGGTCGCACGTCCCGGTCCGTGCTCGATCGCAGGTCCAGCTCCGGGAGCCACGACCACCGCTCCGACCTGCCCTTTCGGCGGCGCGGGCGTACCCGAACCGCCCCGCCCAGCACATCGGTCCCCTCCCCCTCAGGTGAACCGCGGCACTGCCACCCTTATGCGTGAAGTGACCCGGCTGGACCTGTTCGACTGGAAGTGCGAAAACTAGCGTCGGTGTCCGGAGGTGACCATCCGATGACAGCGTGTGCCATCGAGACGGCTGCGGAACACGAGGCGTTGGGACGTCCGGCGTTCACGGTCAGCGCGGACGGCTGCTACGCAGCGCGTCTCGCGGGTGAGGGAGACGCCCGGTTCGTGGAGCGGTGGATGCTCGACGGGGCGGAGCCGTACGCGGTGCCCCTGCCGCTCGGGCAACCGGAGGAGGCCGGCACCGAGGTCGTCCCGCTGGCCGACGGGCGGGTCCTGGTGCACCGCAGGATGGCGGAACGGCAGGCGTTCTCGCTCCTCTACCCGACCGGGCCCGGCACCGGCGAACTCCCGCTCGGCACGGTCGAGTCCGCATCGATGTGCCTGTTGCCGCCGTCGCCCGACGGCACGTGCGCGTACGCCGTCGCGTTCGACGGGCGCACGACGGCGGTGTGGCTGGTGACGGGGGGACGGTGCGGGCCCCAGCGGGTGGCGGAGGTGGCGGGTCGGTGTTCGGGCGGCGTGTGGCTCGACCGCGCCGGCCGGATGCTGGCCCTGGACCGGGAGTCGGACGGCATCACCAAGTCCGTGGTGATCGACCTGGAGCGGGGCGGAGAAGTGTCCCCGCTGCTCCAGATCACTCCGGAGAGCAACGACCGGCTGGTGCTCGCCGACGTCGAGAGCGGACTGCTCCTGGTGCGCTCGGACGCGGCGGGCCACGACCGGCTGGGCTGGGGAGTGCTCGGCAGTCTGCTCCCTGTGCGGTTTCCGGAATGCCTGCGGCTGGCCGACGCGGCGGTCACGCCGTTCGCGATCCAGCCCGGCCAGATACTGGCGCCGGAGCGGTGCGCGGTGGCACTGAGGATCGACGCGGCGGCGGGGAGTTGGGTCGGGGTGTGGCGGCCCGCGGGTAGACGACTGCACCAACTGCCGGCCCCCGCAGGATGGTTGACGGGAGCTGGCCTGTGGACCCGGGACGGGGTACTGCAACTGCCGTACGCAACAGGTGCGGCACCGTGCGCAATGGCTCGTCTCACCCCGCCCGGGGACGTACCCCTCGCGCAGCCGACCATGACACCGGCACGACTGGAACGTGCAGGTGGGGAACCGTGCGGAGCCGTCGGAGGTGCTGGCGTCTGCAAGCCGGTCCCCTTGCAGCAGGCGCCCCTCACCGGTGGGGTGGTCCGTGGTTAGACTCTGCGGCCGGGGGCTGCGCAGCCGCACCGTCCGGCTGCCGACGGTGACCGGCGGAGGGGACGGTGTGCGGTCGTCCCTGGCAACATGACATCAGCGATAACGACGGGGTGAACTTCCCACATGCCTGAAGCCCGAACCGACACGACCCAGGCGCGACCGCAGGGGGCGGTCGCGAACCAGGCCGAAGCCGGCGGCCCCGGAAAGCACCGGGGTGGTGCGGCGCCGGCGGAGGAATCGGCCGCTCCGGCTCACGGCCGCCACCGTCGCCCTGCCGGCGACGACGCATAGCCGGCCGAGCACCGGCCGGCGCACATGTGCGCACGCGGCTCAAGGGCCGCCGCGCTCCTCGGGTTCCAGGGCGTGGCGGCCCTTCGGCGTGCGCGGTAGCGCCGGGTGACGGGGCCCGCCACAGCTGCCGGGCCCCGTTCCCCTCTAGGACCTCTTGAGGCCCAGGACCTCGGCCGCCGCGAACGTCTCGTTCGGAGGACGCGCCCCGTAGTGGGACGACAGGAGTTCGTCCAACTCCTCGTACGAGAAGACCCCCTTGGCCGCATCGAACGTCGCCGCGACCCTCGGCCGCTCGATCACCGCGACCATGCCTCCGTGGACGACCAGGAGCTGTCCGTTGACGCGGGCCGCCGCCGGCGAGGCCAGATAGCCGACGAGGGGCGAGACGTGCTCCGGGGCCAGCGGATCGAGCCCCCCGTCGGTGGGTTCGGCGAAGCCGGCGAAGACGTCTTCGGTCATCCGCGTCCTGGCCCGCGGGCAGATCGCGTTCGCCGTGACGCCGTACTTGGCGAGCGCCAGTGCCGTGGACGTGGTGAGGCCGACGACGCCACCTTTCGCAGCCGCGTAGTTGGGCTGTCCCGCCGAGCCCGCCAGGAACGCCTCGGAAGAGGTGTTGACGATGCGTCCGTAGACGGGCGCGCCGGCGGCCTTGGACCGTTCCCGCCAGTGGGCGGCCGCGAAGCGGGTCGTGTTGAAGTGGCCCTTGAGGTGGACGCGAATGACCGCGTCCCACTCGTCCTCGCTCATGGAGAAGACCATCCGGTCGCGCAGGATCCCGGCGTTGTTGACCAGGACGTCCAGCTTTCCGTACGTGTGGACGGCCAGTTCGACGAGGTCGCGGGCCGTGTCGAAGTCCGAGACGTCACCCAGGTGTGCGACCGCCCGGCCGCCCGCCGCCCGGATCTCCTCGACGACCTGTTCCGCGGGTAGCGCGGACGCCTCGCCCGAGCCGTCCCGGCCCGGCTGACCGTAGTCGTTGACGACGACGCTCGCGCCCAGCCGGGCGAGCTCCAGCGCCTCCGCGCGCCCGAGGCCGCGGCCCGCACCGGTGACGATGGCGGACAGACCCGCAAGGGGGAGTGACATGGACCGTCCTCTCAGATCTCGGTGGCGGTACGCGGGTTCAGATCTCGATGCAGGTGCGCAGGGCCTCGCCCGTGCGCATCTGGGTCAGCGCCTCGTTGATCTCGGAGAGACCCACGCGGTGCGTGATCAGTGATTCCAGATCGATGCGGCCGGCCCGCCAGAGGGCGATGGTCCGTTCGTAGGAGCGGAGCACGTCCCCGCCGCCGTACATCGACGGCAGGATCCGCTTCTCGTCGAAGAACAACTCGAACATGTTGAGCTGCAGGAAGTCGTCCGTCGCGCCGGCCCCGACGATGCACAACGTGCCGCCGCGCCGCGTCGTCTCGTACGCCGTCCGTGCCGTGACCGACTTGCCGACCACCTCGAAGACGTAGTCGAAGCCCTCGCCCGCGGTGATCCGCTGCCTGGCGTCGGCGAGCGCGTCGGGAGCCACCGCCTCGGTCGCTCCGAAGGACAGCGCCGCCTCGCGCCGGGACGCCACCGGATCGACGGCGACGATCTGGGCCGCACCCTGCACGCGGGCGCCCTGGACGGCGGCGATGCCCACGCCACCGCATCCGATGACGGCCACCGAGGAACCGGCCTCCACCCGCGCGGTGTTGATGGCGGCGCCCAGGCCCGTCGTCACCCCGCAGCCGATGAGCGCGGCGATCTCGTACGGGACGTCGTCCGGGATGGGCACCGCGCAGCCCGCGTCGACCACGACCTCCTCCGCGAAGGTCCCCGTGCCGGCGAAGCCGAAGAGTTCCCCGCCGGCACGCCTGAAGTTGGGTGTGCCGGCGTTCATGAAGCCCGCGAGGCAGAGCTGCCCCTGGCCGCGGCGGCAGGCCGGGCACGTCCCGCACGCGGGGAGCCAGCAGATCAGCACGCGGTCGCCCGGCGCGACCGCGGTGACGCCCTCGCCCACCGCGAGGACCTCACCGGCCCCCTCGTGGCCGGGGACGAACGGCGCCGGCTGCGGCAGCACCCCGCTCATCGCGGAGAGGTCCGAGTGGCACAGTCCGGTCGCCCTGACCCGGATCCTGACCTTGCCCGGGCCGAAGCCCACCGGCTCGACGTCGTCGAGTACGTCGAGCTTGTCCTGGCCGATCTCGTGCAGTACGGCTGCGCGCATGGGTGCGGGCTCCCCTCAGGAGGTCATCAGCTGTCAGGAGGTCAGCAACGGTTCAGGTGTGGTCGACGAGGGTGTCCGCCAGGACGGGGGCGTCGTCCCGCTCGACGGCCGTCACCGACGCCTGCACACGGTTCTCCCCCGCCCACATCCGGATGCGGAGGGTCTCGCCGGGGAAGACGACGCCGGCGAAGCGCGTGGCGTAGGAGCGGACCCTGGAGACGTCCCCGCCGAGCAGCGTGTCGACGACGGCCTTGAGCGTCATCCCGTACGTGCACAGCCCGTGCAGGATCGGCCGGTCGAAGCCCGCGAGCTCGGCGAACTCGGGATCGGCGTGGAGCGGGTTCCAGTCCCCCGAGAGCCGGTAGAGCAGTGCCTGGTCCTCACGGATGGCGCGTTCGACCACCTTGTCGGGCTCGCGCTCCGGCTGCTCCACGCGTGCGGAGGGTCCCCGCTCGCCGCCGAAGCCGCCCTCACCGCGGACGAAGATCTGGGCGTCGCTGGTCCACAGCGGCCCGTCGTCGTCGGCGGCCTCGGAGCGCAGCACGAGGATCGCGGCCTTGCCCTTGTCGTACACGGCGGCGACCCGCGAGGTACTGGTGGCGCGGCCGCGGACCGGGATGGGCCGGTGGAGGGTGATCGTTTGTCCGCCGTGCAGCACGGCGGACAGGTCGATGTCGATGCCGGGCGCGGAGAGGCCGCCGACGACGCCCATGCCCGCGCCCGCCACGGTGGCGAAGCTCGGCAGGACGCGGAGCCGGGACTCCAGGGTGTAGCGCAGTTCGTCGGGGTCGGTGGCGGGGGTTCCGGCGCCGAGGCCGAGGTGGTAGAGCTGGATGTCCTTGTGGTCCCAGGTGATCTCCGCGCTGCGCGGTTCGGCCGCGATCGCCCGGGCGGCATCGATGGGCATGTGGATGCTGCTCCTTGGGGAGTGGAAGACCTCGGCACGACCGTCCGCACCGTCAGCCGCACCGAGGCCGTGCGGGACCGGCCGCTCCTCACGCCCTTTCTAGAACGCGTTCTAGCCGGTGGGCTATGTATAACGCACACCCCCCTCCTTGTGAAGACTCCTGACATGGCGTCAGAAAGCGGTGTCGGGAGCGACTCCCCAGGACATTTGTCACTGCCGCTTCCGTACACGAGGATCTGCCCCCGCGGCTCCGCGCTTTTGTAGCGTCAGGGGTATGAAGACGACACCGGAGCCCGCGTCCGCGGTCCACTTCACCGGGGCCACCAAGGCCTTCGGTGCGGTCCGGGCAGTGGCGGGCATCGACCTCGACATCCGACGCGGCGAGACCGTGGCACTGCTCGGCCGCAACGGCGCGGGAAAGTCCACCACCATCAGCCTGCTGCTCGGCCTGAACGAGCCGGACGACGGCACCGTGCGGCTCTTCGGTGACACCCCCGCGAAGGCCGTCCGCGCCGGACGGGTAGGGGCGATGCTCCAAGAGGGCCGCCAGGTCCCCCGCGTCACCGTCCGCGAACTGGTGACGTTCGTCGCGCGTACCTACCCGAACCCGATGCCCGTGGTCGAAGCGCTGGAGCTGGCGGGTCTCGCCACCGTCGCCGACCGCCGCGTCGACCGCCTCTCCGGCGGCCAGGCCCAGCGCGTCCGGTTCGCCGTGGCGCTCGCCGGATCCCCCGAACTGATCGTCCTCGACGAACCGACCGCCGCCCTGGACGTGGAGGCGCGCCAGGTCTTCTGGGCCTCGATGCGCTCCTACGCCAGCCGCGGGAACACCGTGCTGTTCTCCACCCACTACCTGGAGGAGGCCGACGACAGCGCCGACCGGATCGTCGTCATCGACCACGGCCGGATCGTTGCGGACGGCACCGGTGACGAGCTCAAGCGCCGCGTCGGCGGGTCCCTCGTCTCCGTCGACTTGGCGGGCGGTTCCGCCGAAGGCCTGGCGCTGCTCCCCGGCGTCGTCTCCGTCGACGTACGCGGTGACCGCGCCCGGCTCCGCTCGGACGACTCCGACGCCACGGTCGTCGCCCTCGCGGAGCTGGGAGCGATCAGGAACCTCGAAGTCGCCCCCGTGTCGCTCGACGACGCCTTCCTCGCCCTGACCGGAGCCGACCCCGCCGCCGCCGCCGCCGCTCACGGAGAACTGGAGAGCGCCCGATGATCATCGACTATGTGAAGCTGGAAGTGCGGCGCACGCTGCGCGACACCGGATTCGTGGTCTTCGGCATCGGCATGCCGGTGCTCATGTACCTGCTCTTCACCAACCTGGGCACGAACGACAGCCGGTGGAAGACGGCTTCCATGGTCGGCATGGCCGCTTACGGCGCTCTCGGTTCGGCCCTGTCCGTCGGGAACGGCGTCGCGGAGGACAAGTCGATCGGCTGGTTGCGGCAGTTGCGGATCACGCCGATGAGCCCGCGCCAGGTGGTCGCAGGACGGGCGCTCACCGGCTCCGTGATCGTCCTGCCGTCCATCGCCGCGGTGCTCGCGGCGGGCGGCCTGGTCAACGGTGTCCGCATGGAAGCCTGGCAGTGGGCGGCGGTCGCCGTGACGCTGTGGCTGGGCGCCCTGCCCTTCACCCTGCTCGGCATCGGCAACGGCTACCGTCTCACCGCCCAGGCGACGGGCGTCGTCAACGTCGCGTGCAACCTGGGACTCGCGGTCGTCGGCGGGCTGTGGTTCCCCGTCGCGCTGTTCCCCGACTGGCTGCGCGCCGTCTCCGCGTACACCCCCACCAACCGCTTCGCCGAGCTGGGCGTCGCGGTGTCCGACGGACACGCCCCCGGCATCCTCGCCGTGATCGTGCTGGCGGTCTGGGCCCTGCTCTTCGGGGCGTACGCGGTCGCCTCGTACCGTCGTGCGGCGACGACGGTGTGACGGGAGCAGGCCATGCGCCGGACGAACGGCCGGATGAGGTGCGACGGCGAACGGGAACACGAGGAGGCGGGTCCGAAGCCCAGCGGCTTCACCCTGCTGCCCTGGCTGCTGATGGGCATGGGCGCCCTCTCCGACCTGGTCCAGGGCGAGACGCCCAACCCCTGGATCGGCAGCATCGGCCTCCTCGTCTTCAACACGCTCTACGTGACGCTCGCCTTCCGCGCCTTCGACAAGGAGAAACGGGAGGCGCCCGCCACCTCCTGGGCACTGGTCACCCTGGGCGCCGTCACCTTCGGCCTGGCCGCGGGCTACGGCGGGGCGTGGCTGCTGTTCTTCCCCCTGCTCGGCCTCGCGGCGGGGGCGGTCCTGCGGGGCCGCCGGCTCGCCCCGGTGATCTTCGGCCTCAGTGCCGCCGCCGGACTGGTCGCCGCGTGGCGGGACGGCTGGAGCGCCGTGAACATCGCGTACGGGACCTTCCTCTCCGGCATGGTGACGGCGGCGATCCTGCGGCTGTCGGAGACGGTGCGGGAACTGCGCGCCACCCGGCAGGAGCTGGCCCGCACGGCGGTGGAGAAGGAGCGGTTGCGGTTCTCCCGCGATCTGCACGACCTGCTCGGCCACACCCTCTCGGTGATCGTGGTGAAGTCCGAGGCCGCACGCCGGCTCGCCCCACGCGACCTGGACGCGGCACTGGGCCAGGTCGCCGACATCGAGTCGGTGGGCCGCCAGGCGCTGACCGAGATCCGCGAGGCGGTCACCGGCTACCGCGAGGGAAGTCTGGCCACGGAGTTGGACGGGGCCCGCTCGCTCCTGACCGCAGCGGGGATCGATCCCGTCGTCCGCCGGTCGGGGCCGCCGCTGGAGCCGCAGACCGAGGCACTGCTGAGCTGGGTGGTGCGGGAGTCCGTCACCAACGCCGTGCGCCACTCGGGCGCCTCGCGGTGCGAGATCGACGTCACGGGGAACGCCGAGCACGTCCGGCTCGTGGTCACGGACGACGGCCGGGGGGAGGGATCCGCCCCGCCCGGCAGCGGGCTCAAGGGACTGACCGAGCGCGTCACCGCGGCGGGCGGCTCGCTCCGGGCAGGCCCTGCGCCGCGGGGTGGATTCCGGCTCGCGGCGGAACTCCCGGCGGGCACACCGGAGACGGCCGCTGCGGCTCCGTAGGAGGCTCAGCCGGAGCTCCGGGGGCAGGGGCGGCACGAGGACGTCCCGACACGCAGGGTCTACCGGCTCGGCGGGGCCCGGGGCTCCGCACCACGGCGGGCCGGCCTCGGGACGGCACCCCGCAGGGCCACGGAGAAGCAGGTCGGAGGGGGTCCGCGGGCGCGCTCCAGCCCAGTCGGCGCCATATCCTTGAGCAATGGACGAATGGCCCCGGGACGAGCGGCCTGCGAAGTGCGTGAGGGTCCTCCTCGCCGAGGACCAGGGCATGATGCGCGGCGCCCTCGCGCTGCTCCTCGGCATGGAGCAGGACATCGAGGTGGTCGCCCAGGTGTCGAGGGGTGACGAGATCGTGCACCAGGCGCTCACCGCCCGGCCCGACGTGGCGCTGCTGGACATCGAGTTGCCCGGGAAGAGCGGACTGGACGCCGCAGCCGAACTGCGGCAGGAGGTCCCCGACTGCCGGGTGCTGATCCTGACCACGTTCGGCCGGCCCGGGTACTTGCGACGGGCCATGGAGGCCGGCGCCGCAGGGTTCCTGGTGAAGGACGGTCCGGTGGAGGAACTGGCAGAGGCCGTCCGCGCGGTGCTGCGCGGGGAGACCGTCATCGATCCGGCACTCGCGAAGGCGGCGCTCAGCGCGGGTCCGAGCCCGCTGACCCCGCGTGAACGGGACGTGCTCAACGCGGCCGTGGACGGCGCGACCGTCGCCGACATCGCCGCCACGGTCCACCTGTCGGAGTCGACGGTGCGGAACTACCTGTCGGCGGCGATCGGCAAGACCGGCACCCGCAACCGGATGGAGGCGGTCCGAGCCGCCCGGCAGCAGGGCTGGCTCTGACACCTGCCGGGCCGCTGCCGACCGGATAGGGGCGACGCCGCTCAGGTGCCCTGGCCCTCCCGCCGCCAGGGGCGGCCCCTCAACGGCGGCGGTCCGCCGGGAGCCAGAGCAGCATCAGCACGATCCCGCCCAGCACGATCCAGGTGCCGGTCGCGAATGCCAGGGCGTATCCGGCCGTCAGCGCCTCCGGGTCCGTGGCCCCGCCCGTCCGCGCCGCCGCGACCGTCGACAGCACGGCGAGCCCGAGCGCACCGCCCATCGTCCGCGAGGTGTTGACCAGACCGGAGACGAGACCCGCGTCGCCCGGTGCGGCGCCGGCGGTGGCGAGCGAGGCGAGGGGCGTCGCCGCGAGACCGGCGCCGGTCATCATCAGGATGCCGGGCACCATGATGGCCGTGACGTACGCTCCGTGCGCGTCCATCGTCGTTTGCCACCCGAAGCCGAGCACGGCCACCAGGGCACCGAGCACGGCGACGTTGCGCGCGCCGAGGGTGCGCATCAGTCGCGGCGCGAGCTTGGAGCCGAGGACCACGGCGCCCGAGCTGGGCATCAGCGCCAGCCCGGCCGCCATCGGACCGTACCCGAGGACGTTCTGGGCGTAGAGCGTCATGAAGTACCACATGCAGAACATGGCCGCGCCGTTGCAGAACATCGCCGCGTTCGCACCGGACACCGAACGCACCCGGAAGAGCTTCAGCGGCATCAGCGGCACCCGGGTCCGTGCCTCGACGGCGACGAAGGCCGCGAGCAGCACGAGTCCGGCGCCCAACGGCACGAGGGTCGCTGGGGCGGTCCAGCCGGCCTGCTCCGTCTGCACGATGCCGTACGCGAGCGTTGCGAGACCGGCCGTGACCAGCACCGCACCCGGCACGTCGAGTCGCTGTGCTCCCCCGGGGGCGTCGGCGGGGGAAGTGCCCGCGTGCGCGCGGCCCCCGCCCGGGGCACGGCTCTCCACCAGCCGCCACGCCCCGAGGAGCAGGACGAGCACGCCGGTCGGCACGTTGACCAACAGCGTCCAGCGCCAGGACAGCACGTCGGTGAGCACTCCTCCGACGAGCCCGCCCGCCGCGCCGCCCCCCGCACCGACGGCCGTCCAGGTGGCGATGGCCCGTGCCCGAGCGGGCCCTTCCGGCACCGCCGAGGTGAGCAGCGCCAGCGTGGACGGGGAGAGTACGGCTGCCCCCAGCCCCTGTCCGGCACGTGCCGCGAGCAGCAGCGCCCCGTCCTGGGCGAGTCCGCCCGCGAGCGACGCGGCCGTGAAGAGCCCGAGCCCCACCAGGAACGTCCGCTTCCGCCCGAACAGGTCACCGGCCCGCCCACCGAGCAGCATGAACCCGGCGAAGGCGATGGAATAGGCGTTGACCACCCACTGCAGGCCCACCGCGGTCAGCCCCAGATCGGCCCGCATGGAGGGCAGCGCCGTGTTGACGACGGACACGTCGAGGACGACGAGGAACTGCCCCGCGCAGGAGGCGAGGACGACCGCCCACATCCGCGCCGCCCCGGAAGCCCGGGAGGAACCAGTGGCGTGCCGTGTGTCCGACGGGGCGTTGGTCATGACCGTCATGCTCTCAGGGACCTGACGGTACGTACATCGGGATTTGCCCGGGAGACGGAGGGCAGCCCGAGTGCCGCGACAACGCGGGGCCCGGGACGCCCGCGCCCACAGCGGGGTGGGAGGGTGGTCAGGCCCGCGTCCAACTCGGCGCACGACAGAGGGAGAAGCACCGGTATGGCCGTCATCCACCACACCACCGTCACACCGACCAAGCTGGAGCTGCTCACCACCTGGCTCCCCACCCGCCCGTGGTACGGCGGTGCGGCAGACGGGCCCGCGCTGACCAAGGCGGGCGGGTTCCGGCTGGACGACCCGCAGGGCGAGGTCGGGATCGAATTCATGGTGGTCACCGACGCCTCCGGCCCCGAGCCGACCGACTACCTGGTGCCCCTCACGTATCGCGGTGCCCCGCTCGACGGGGCGGAGGGCGCCCTGGTCGGCACCATGGAGCACGGGGTGCTGGGCCGGCGCTGGGCCTACGACGGCTGCCACGACCCCGTACTGGTCACCCAGTTGCTGGCCCTGGTCGAGGGGCGGGCCCAGGCGCAGGACCAGAACACCAGCGACGCCCCCGACCGGGAGGTCACCCGCGCCTACACCGGTGCGGGAGACCTCTCCGGGACCGGTGCGGGAGACCTCTCCGCGGTCGTCACCACCACGCCCGTCGACGGCCGGGAGGCCACCGAGCTGGCGGCACCGCACGACACGGTGCTCCGTCTGCACCGAGTCCTGCGCCCCGCTGCCGACGGCCGCCCCCTCCTTCCTCGGGAGGCCGTCGGCCATGTCGCCGGCACCTGGCACCTGGCGGACGGGTCCCGCGCCCGCGGGCTGTTCGCCGTCCTGCACGCCGCTACGCGCACCTGACCGGAGCGGAGCGGCCACGGGACTCCGGGCACCGCACTTCCTTCCCCGCGTGGGGCGGGAGACCGGGGCTCCCCGGCTTCCTCGCGTGGGGCGGGGGACCGGGGCTCCCCGGTCCGCCCGCCGAAGACACCCGCACCCCGCGCCCCCTCCCGGGGCGGCTCCACCCCGGGAGGGGTCCGGAAGGCCGGTCGCGCCCGCGGACGCCGTCTAGGCCCGGCGCAGCACCGTGACGACCGCCGCACCCCCCAGTCCGATGTTGTGGGCGAGCGCGGTACTCGCTCCCGGGACCTGCCGGTCACCCGCCTCGCCCCGCAGCTGCCAGGTCAGTTCGGCGGCCTGGGCGAGCCCGGTCGCCCCCAGGGGGTGCCCCTTGGAGATCAGTCCGCCGGACGGGTTGACCACCCATCGCCCACCGTGCGTCGTCGCACCCGACTCGACGAGCTTGCCCGACTCGCCCTCCACGCACATACCGAGCGCCTCGTACGTCAGCAGTTCGTTGACGGAGAAGCAGTCGTGCAGCTCGATGACATCGACGTCCTCGATGCCGACCCCGGACTCCTCGTACGCCCGTAGGGCTGCCGCCCGCGACATGGGCCTGCCGACGACGTCGATGCACGAACCGGAGCTGAAGGACTCGGCGGTGTCGGTGGCCATGGCCTGGCCCACGATCTCGACCGCCTTGCCGTGCAGACCGTGCCGGACGACGAACCGTTCGGACACGACGACGGCCGCGGCGGCCCCGTCCGAGGTGGGCGAGCACTGGAGCCGGGTGAGCGGCGAGTGGACCTGCTTGGCGGCGAGGACCTCGTCGACGTCGTAGACGTCCTGGAACTGGGCGTTGGGGTTGTCCGCCGAGTGGCGGTGGTTCTTCGCGGCGACGGCCGCGAGCTGCCGCTGGGTCGTACCGTACCGATCCATGTGCTCCCGGGCCGCGTTGCCGAAGATCTGGGCGGTCGGCGGGGTCGCGGCGAAGCCGTGGGCCGCCGCCATGATGCCGTAGTGCCGGGCAACGGGTGATGCCGCGAAGTCGCCCCCGTCCGCTCCGCCGCCGAGCGCGCCCTTCTTCATCTTCTCGAAGCCCAGCGCGAGGACACAGTCGCTGACCCCGCCCTCGACGAACTGCCGTGCCAGCATCAGCGCGGTCGCCCCGGTCGCACAGTTGTTGTTGACGTTGTAGACGGGGACGCCGGTGAGGCCGAGCGCGTACGCCGCGCGCTGGCCCGCGGTGGATGCCTGGAAGCAGTGGCCGACGGGGACCTGTTCGACGTCCTCGTAGCGGATGCCGGCGTCGGCGAGCGCCGCCGTTCCCGCCTCCTCGGCCATGTCCCAGTACTGCCAGTCGCGTGACTCGGGCTTCTCGAACTTCGTCATGCCGACGCCGACGATGTAGCTCTTCATCGGGGGCTCCTTCAGTCTCGTGGGCCGGGAAGCTCGTGGGCCGGGAAGCTCGTGGGCCGGGAAGCTCGTGGGCCGGGAAGCTCGTGGATGGGAGTCTCGTGGCCGAGGGGCGTGCGCCTCGGCGGCGAGGGCGTCGGCCCGCAGCAGCCATGCCGCTCGGGAGGTGCAGCCCGAGCCGCCCCACGTCGCGGGCGCCCGTCCCCGTAGCCGGGCCGCGCTGCGCCTCCGGTGCCGGTCGAGGGGTGTCGAGGGTCTGTCGCACGGCTTCGAGCGGGACGGAGCATGCCAGCCGGCGGCGCACCGTGTCGGCCGACTCGGCGCGTCCCAGGGCGGTTCCGGCGCTTCCGTTCCCCATACGGGCAGACTAGAACACGTTTCAATCTGACGGAAGGTCAGACGCTCGGACCCGAAGGCACCACAAGGGACCCGCCCCTTCTGGCGACGGCGGATCCTGCACGGATCATCGGCCACACGGGGCCGATCCACCCGCTGCGGCCGCAGCAAGGGAGCCAACCAACACCCTTGCACATAAATAGAGCATGTGTTCGTTGTTACGTGACGTAATCACTTGACTCGCTCCACAACGGGAGTTCATATTTGGCCCGACTGTAAAGATCGCGTAAGTCCCAGGGGGGGTTGTGAGGGGTGGGGGACGGCGTCGTGCGCGCCGTAGAACAGCCGCGTTGACCATCGCGGCGGTCATGGGCTCTGTGCTGCAACCGTGGGCTTGGCCGGCCTCGGCGCAGGAGGCCGCGTCCGTACCGACGGCAGCGGAGCTGTCGGCACAGGATGCGTCGGCCTTGGCTGCCCAGGAGGGCGAGCCCGTCGAAGTGGTCTCGGAGCGCTCCGAATACACGAGGACCGAGGCCAACCCTGACGGAACGTTCACGCTGACCCAGTCCACGACGCCGCAGCGAGTCAAGGGCGAGGACGGCAGTTGGCGCGCGGTGGACACCACTCTGGAGCGCCGGGCGAACGGTACGGTCGGCCCGAAGGCCGCCGTGGTGGACCTGTCGTTCTCCGGTGGCGGCAGCGGCGAGGACCTGATCCGCCTGGGCGCGCCGAAAGGTTCAGTCAGCCTGGGATGGCCGGATCGACTGCCCGAGCCCGTACTCGAAGGACCCTCGGCCACGTATCCGGAGGTCTTCAAGGGCGTCGACCTGAAGCTGACCGCCACGGCCGAGGGCTACCGCGAGGTGCTGGTCGTCAAGACGGCCGAGGCTGCGGCGAATCCGGCCCTGGACCAGGTCAAACTCACCACGTCCAGCGCAGGGTTGACGATCGCTCAGGGCGCCGGTGGCGGCCTGCGGGCATTCGACGGTGACGGCAACACCGTCTTCAAGGGGCCGGCCGGTCTCATGTGGGACTCGGCCGGAGGCGCCGATGCGGGACTGCAGTCCCAGCTGATGCGCACACCGGCCGCGAGCGCGGGAGAGCCTGCCGAGAGTGACGCTCCGGAGACGGACGCGCCGGACAAGGGCGATGTCAGCGCGGTGCTGCCCGTCCAGGTCGCCGACGGTGAAGTCGCCGTGAAGCCGGACCCGCAGGTCCTGCGGGGAGAGAACACCGTCTACCCCGTCTACATCGACCCGTCGATGGGTCTGGGAGTGTCGGAGAGGACGGTGCTCTCCTCCGACGGGGACACGTTCTGGAACTTCTCCGGCGACTACGGTGTCGGCAACTGCAGCCGTCTCGGCCCCTGGTACTGCGGTACCGACTACACCAACCGCATGTACTTCGAGTTCGCGCCGACGAAGTTGGCGGGGAAGTACGTCATCGACGCCACCTTCCGCGCCTATGAGACCTGGTCGTTCTCCTGCTCGGCGCATGATGTCGACCTGTGGCGCACGAACAACATCTCGAGCTCCACCACGTGGCCGGGGCCAACCCAACTGGACCTGATGGGCGACCGGAGCGTTTCAGCGGGGCGCGGTGACCTCTGCTCACCGCAACAGCCCGACTCCTGGATCGAGTTCAACGACAACCCGAGCGAGCCGGACGAGAACCTCACCAAGACCGTCCGTTCGTTCGCGGACGGCAACTTCTCCCGCCTCACGCTGATGCTCCGCGCCAAGAACGAGAACGACCCGGACGCGTGGAAGCGGTTCAAGGAGAACGCCGAGCTGAAGGTCGTCTACGTCATCAGGCCAGGTGCCGTGACGGATGACGGGGTCATTCCCGGCAACGGTAGTGTCCAGGGCTGTTCTACTTCGGACGCCACACCCGTTGTCGCGACGCGCTTGGACCCGATGCTGCAGGCGCGGGCCCAAACCGCGGTGCAGCCGGCAAACGATGACGAGCGTGGTTCGCTACGGGTCCACTTCTGGGTCGAACGCAAACTGCCAGGCGGAGCGTGGACCGACACTGCGGCCGTGCAGTTCAATGTGCCGTCGACCGGCTACATCGTGGACGACACGTTCGCCAGACAGCGCTTGGCCGGAGGGGTGGACGGGGCGCTGTACCGGGTCAGGTCCCTGGTGCAGACGTTCTGGACGTATGAGGGTGTAACGACGGCGATCTCGTCCGGATACAAGCGGTGGTGTTACTTCAAGATCGACTCGACGGCACCCCAGGAACCGCAGATCACGTCCAACGGCCCCTACACCGCTTGCACGGCCAACGAGTGTCCCGGCAACGGCGGCCCCGGCATCGCAGGCTCCTTCACGGTCAAGCCGAATGCCGCGGACAAGGACATCCAGGCTTACCGGTGGCGGCTTCTGACCGAGTCAGCCAACGATGCGCACCGTACGGACAGCGCAACCGACGGCAGCCTGACCATCAGCGTGGTACCCAGCACCTTCGGTGAGCAGGTGCTGATCGTGGAGGCCATCGACGTCCGGGACCGCACGGGAACCCCTGCGGAATTCCACTTCAAGGTCGAGCCGGGAAACACTGCCGTGGGGCGTTGGCAATTCGGTGAGGGCACCGGCGCGAAGTCAGCCGACACGGCCACGGAAGGATCTGTACGCCACGAGCTCACCCTGCATCAGCAGGCCGGCACCGCTGCGACCTGGTCGGAGCGGGGGCGCCGCGGCACGGGCGACTTCTCGCTGCGCTTGAACGAGGACGTCACGGATCCGGCCAAGCAGACCGGATACGCTTCCACCGCCGCTCCTTCCGTCAACACCAAGGACTCGTTCACCGTTTCCGCCTGGGTGCTTCTGAAGGACGGGGCCAAGACCAGGGTCGTGGCCTCGGCCCCGGGAACGGACAAGTCCGCCGCGTTCAACCTGTTCTACTCCGCCTCGGCGAAGAAGTGGGTCTTCAACAGGGCCGTCGCCGACGCGGCCACTCCTGCCTATGTCAGCGCCGCTGCAGACGCCCCCAACCCACCACTGAACGTGTGGACGCATCTGACCGGTGTCTTCGACACCAAGAACGACCTCGACAAGGGCAACGACACCATCCAGCTCTTCGTGAACGGCCGTCCGCAGGGAACACCGATCACTCTGGCGACGGCCAACCCTGCCTACACACCGTGGACCTCCTCGGCCGGTATGACGGTGGGCGGTTCGAAGGCAGGCGAGTACTTCCTGGGCAGCATCGACGAGCTCGCCGTATGGCAGCGGCAGCTCAGCGCTGACGAAGTACGCCTGGAGAACCAGCTTCAGTCCGCCGACGGAATACCCGCGACGGAGCTGGTCGCCTTCTGGGACGCCGCAGCAGCAGCCGACGGCAAGATCCCTGACCCGACCCCCTACGCCTCGGACATGAGCCTCTCCGCCACCGGTGCCGTAGCAGACCCGGCGCAAGGTGAGCTTCGGCTCGACGGCACCTCGGGCTTCGCTTCCACCGCGGGACCGGTCCTTGACGAGACCGGATCGTTCACGGTGACCGCCGACGTCAAACTGGACAGCGCAAAGCTCAAGGCCATGCCCGTGGGAGCGAAGGCTCAGATCTTCGGCCAGTCCACTCCGGACGGCAAGGAGTCGTCATGGGCCCTGTGGGCGGAGAAGGTTGCCGACGACGTCTACCTGTGGCGCTTCGGACGTACCGCCACGGACACCACCGGAAAGGTCATTGCCGCCGGCTCGGTCCCCTCGGAAGCTCCGGCTGAGACGGACACCTGGGTCCAGGTCACCGGAGTGTTCAACGCCACGGAAGACACGGGCACCGGCTACGGCAGGACTCACCTGTTCGTCAGTGCCACCGACCAACTACCCGAAAACGACCCCTCCTTCAGCGTCGCCCAACAGGGAACGGGCGAGCTTGCCGCAGGCCGTGGACCCTCCGGCGGCGGGAACGGTCACTACCTGCCGGGCGCACTTGCAGAGATGCGCATCTGGGCCGGTGCCATGACCCCGGACCAGGTCGCCGAGAAGGTCCTGGGCACTCCAGGCGCCGAATAGCCCCAGCACCGCCGGGTGCGGCAGGCACTCTGCTGCACCCGGCCCTCTCACTGCGCTTCCCCGCGGTCCAGACCGCGGGCACACCACCGTGCGCCGTCAGTCGGGCGGCCTCAGCGAAGGCGGAAGAACTCATGAACCGGTTTCGACCGGTGGCCGGCAACCGCGGCCGCCGCAGACCATGGCCCGTACGCTCACTGAGCACCATCGCCACGTTCTCGTTGATACCCGGGCTCCTCACCCCGGCGGCTTTCGCGGCCGATGTCGATCCGCTGGGCAGGCCGGATCTCACGAAGCCGCAGTCGGTCGAGGTGTCCCCGTTCACCGCGAAGGTGAACAAGGAGGCCGCAGCGGTCATTGCCAAGGCCGCAGCTGCGGGACGGGCAGATGCCTCGCGGGCCAGGACCGACCAGAACAGGACGGTCGCGTGGCCCAAGGCCGGTACGGCGAAACTGAAGATCCCCACCACAGGAACGGCGAAGGCCGCGCCGGGGTCCCTTCCCGTCACCGTCGCAGGACCGAAGCCGGCCAAGGGAAAGAAGCCAATCGCGACCGCTGACTCGGTGACGGTCAACGTCCTGGACCAGAAACGGGCGGCAGCCCTGGGCGTCAAGGGCGTGGTCCTCGCCGTGACCGGACCCGCAAAGGGTGGGTCAGCTGACCTCGGCATCGACTACGGCCCGTTCGCCTCCGCCTACGGCGGTGACTGGGCCGGCCGACTGCAGGTGCAGCGCCTGCCCGCCTGCGCACTGACCTCTCCCGCTACGGTCAAGTGCCGCACCCGCACCGAGGTCGAGTCCGTCAACCACCGCAGGAAGCAGACCCTCAACACCGAACTGGCTTTTGGTACGGCGCCGAGCAGGGCGGCGAGGTCCCTGACTGCTGCGCCTTCTGCCGGTCAGACGATGGTCCTTGCCGTTGCCGCGGGCACCAAGTCGGGCAGCGGCGACTACAAGGCCACCCCCCTGTCGGCCTCTTCCACGTGGGAGGCAGGCGGCTCATCGGGCACGTTCACCTGGTCCTACCCGCTGCGCGTGCCCCCGTCAGCAGCCGGCCCCAGACCAGACCTGTCCATCGCGTACGACTCGGGCAGTGTGGACGGCCGCACCGCCTCGACGAACAACCAGAGCACGGTGATCGGCGAAGGCTTCGACATCACCTCGTCCTATGTCGAGCGCAGGTACGGCACCTGTGACGACGACGGGCAGGCCGACAAGTTCGACCTGTGCTGGAAGTACGACAACGCCTCCCTCGTCCTCAACGGCAAGGCCACCGAACTCGTCAAGGACGACACGACCGGCAAGTGGCGGCTGAAGAACGACGACGCCTCCACCGTCACGGTGGCCACCGGCGCGGAGAACGGCGACGACAACGGCGAGCACTGGACCGTCACCACCGGCGAAGGCACCAAGTACGTCTTCGGCCTCAACAAGCTCAACGGAGCCAGCGCATCAGAGCGCACCAACTCGGTATGGACCGTCCCCGTCTTCGGCGACGACCCGGGTGAGCCCGGCTACGCCGACGGCTCCGGCTTCTCCGGACGGCACAAGCAGCAGGCATGGCGGTGGAACCTCGACTACGTCGAGGACACCCACGGCAACGCCATGTCCTACTGGTACACCGCCGAGACCAACCACTACGACTTGCTCGGCGACGACAACACCGGAACCGCCTACACCCGCGGCGGCTACCTGAACGAGATCCGCTACGGCCAACGCGCCGGCGCTCTGTTCTCAGGCTCGCCCGCCGCCTCGAACAAGGTCGTCTTCGGCTACGCGGAGCGCTGCATCACCGGCGACTGCGGGTCCCTGACCGACGCAACCCGCGACAACTGGCCGGACGTGCCCTTCGACGCCGAATGCAAGGCGGACCAGAAGTGCACCGGCAACATCGGTCCCTCCTTCTACACCCGCAAGCGCATGACCGGCATCGCCACCCAGGCGTGGAACGCGGCCGCCACGACCCCGGCGTACGAGTCGGTGGACGCCTGGGCCCTCAAGCAGACCTACCTCGACCCGGGCGACACCGGGGACGCCACCGACCAGTCCCTGTGGCTCTCCGAGATCCGCCACACCGGCAAGCGCGGCACCGACCTCACCCTGGACCCGGTCACGTTCGGCCACGAGTTCCGCCCCAACCGCGTCGACGGCGCCACCGACGACATCCTCTCCCTCGAGAGACCGCGTCTGCGCACCATCACCTCGGAGACCGGCGCGGAAACCATCGTCACCTACATGGCGGCGGACTGCCTGGCCGGGCAGACCATGCCCAAGGTCGACACCAACACCCGCCGCTGCTACCCCGTGTACTGGTCCCCGAACGGGGAGAAGGAACCGATCCTCGACTGGTTCCACAAGTACCCCGTCTGGACGGTCTCCACCACCGACCCCAATGGCGGATCCGAGGCCGTCGAACACGCCTACACCTACGAGGGTGCAGCCTGGCACTACAACGAAGACCCGCTGGTCAAGGAGAAGGAACGCACCTGGTCCCTCTGGCGCGGCTTCAGGAAGGTCACCCACCTCACCGGCCGGACCGGCACCACCCAGTCCAAGACCGCCACCGTCTACATGCAGGGCATGAACGGCGACCGTGTCCTGGGCAGCGACGGCAAGACCCCTGACAAGGACGCACGCAAGACGGTCTCACTGACCGGTATCAAGGCCCCGCCCATCACCGACGCCGAACAGTACGCCGGGTTCACCCGCGAGACCGTCACCTACAACGGCGCACAGGAAGTCGGCGGCACCGTCAACGACCCGTGGTCCAAGCGCACCGCCACCCAGCACAAGTCCTACGCCGACACCGAGGCCTACTACGTCCGAACCGGTGCGACCCACACCCGCACCAACATCACCTCCAGCGGAACCCCCGTCGACCGAACCCGCTCGACGGCTACCACCTACGACGCCTACGGCATGGCCGAGACCGTCGAGGACAAGGGCGACGACGCCGTCACCGGCGACGAGACATGCACCCGCACCTGGTACGCCCGCAACGACAGCCTCGGCATCAACAGCCTCGTCTCCCGAAGCCGCAGCGTTGCCAGGCCGTGCGCCGTCGGCGACCCCGAGTTGAACCTGCCCGGTGGATCCGGCACCCCTGGCGACGTCACCTCCGACACGGCGACGACCTACGACACCGCCGCGGACTGGACCAGCACTCAGACCCCCACCAAGGGCGAAGCACGCTGGACCGGCCGCGCCTCCGGCTACGGGGCAAACGACCAGCCCGTCTGGCAGAAGGTGTCCACCACGACCTACGACCTCCTCGGCCGTCCACTGGAGGTCAAGGACGCCCACGACACCCTGACCGCGAAGACGACCTACGCGCCCACGGCCGCCGGCCCGCTCACCAGCAACACGGTTGAGAACGCCAAGAGCCACACCACGACCACACTCGTGGACTTCGCCACCGGAGCCACCCTTAAGGCCACCGACCCCAACGGCCAGATCACCGAGAGCGAGTACGACAGCCTCGGCCGCATCACCAAACTCTGGCTGCCCAACCGCTTGAAGGTCCTGAACAGGACGCCCAACTACGTCTACGCCTACAGCGTCACCGCCGCAGCTCCCTCCTGGGTCTCCACAGCCGTACTCAAGGGCGACGCAAGCGGCTACAACACCACGTACGAGATCTACGACGCACTGCTCCGGCCCCGCCAGACCCAGGCACCCTCGCCCATCGGCGGACGGCTGATCGCAGAAACCCTCTACGACGCACGCGGCTTCGCCACCTCAGCCCTGTCCGACATCTGGGATGAAAAGAGCACCCCGGCAGGCGGGCTTGTCGCCACCGACGGCGGCCAAGCCCCGATGCAGGTCGACACCACCTACGACGGCGCAGGCCGTGCCATCAAGGCGGAAACCAAGACCAAGAACGTCTCCCTGTGGACGATCAACACCACCTACAGCGGCGACACCGTCACCACCACCGCGCCCGCCGGCGGGCAAGCCAGTGCCGTTGTCACCAACGCTCTCGGCCAGACCACACAGCGCCGCGAATACGCCAGCCCCCAGCCGGACGGTGACTACACCACCACCAACTACACCTACACCCCGGCCGGCCAGCAGGCCACCATCGAAGGCCCCGACAAGGCCACGTGGAGCTACGGCTACGACCTGTTCGGCCGCCAGGTCAGTGTCACGGACCCGGACAAGGGCACGTCCACCACGCAGTACAACGACCTCAACCAGGTCATCAGCTCCAGCGACTCCCGCCCCGGCAACAAGCTCCTCTTCGAGTACGACGTCCTCGGACGAAAGACCGGCCTGTGGAGCGGCACCAAGACCGATGCCACCAAGCTCGCCGCGTGGACCTTCGACATCCTGAAAAAGGGCCAGCCGGACACCTCAGTCCGCTACGAGAACGGCGTCGGTCAGACCAGCAGCAAGGCCTACACCAAGAAGGTCACCAGCTACGACCCGCTCTACCAGGTCACCGGAAGCCAGCTGACCCTCCCCGCCGGCGACCCCCTCGTCACCGCAGGCGTCCCCCAGACCCTGTCCTTCTCCACCGCCTACAACCTCGACGGCACCGTCAGGCAGGCGTCCAACCCCGCCGTCGCGGGCCTGCCGTCGGAGATCGTCTCCAACACCTACAACGCCACCGGTCAGCAGATCACCGCACAGGGCACCAGCCAGTACCTCCAGGCAGCCCAATACTCCGAGACCGGAGACGTTCGTCAGCTCACCCTCAGCACGAGGAGCGCCGGCGCCAAGGCGTACCTCAGCTTCGACTACGAACAGGGCACCCGGCGGCTCACCCGCTCCTACGTCACCGACACCGTCCACGGCTACATGCCGCAGGAACTGAAGTTCACCCAGGACAAGGCCGGCAACGTCACCTCGATCTTCGACGCCACCACCCAAGGCGGCACCACGAAGGCCGACTACCAGTGCTTCACCTACGACGGCCACCGCCGCCTCACCGAAGCCTGGACCCCCAAGACCGCCGACTGCGCCGCCTCCAACCGCACCACGGCCAACCTCGACGGCGCCGCCCCCTACTGGACCAGCTACACCTACAAGACCTCGGGCCAGCGAAGCACCGAAACCGAGCACACCGCCACGGGCGACAAGACCACCAGCTACACCTACGGAGCTTCCCAGCCTCACACGCTCGTCTCGACGACCGGCGCGAAGGCGGCGACCTACGCATATGACGAGACGGGCAACACCAAGAACCGCCCCGGCACCCAAGCCCAGCAAACTCTGAGCTGGAACACCGAAGGCAAGATCGCCGCCGCTACAGAACCGGCCGCAGGCTCCAAGCCGGCTCTCGGCACCGGGTACCTCTACGACGCCGACGGCGAACTCCTCATCCGCCGCAACACCACCGCCGACGGCGACACCATCCTCTACCTCGGCGGCAACGAGGTCCGCCTCACCACCAAGGGCTCGGCCAAGACCCTCAGCGGTACCCGCTACTACACGGCAGCCGGCCAGACCATAGCCCTGCGCACCGGCACCAAGGGCAACACCGAAACCCAGCTGACACTCCTCGCCGGTGACCACCACGGCACCTCCAGCCTGGCGATCGACGCCACCACCCTCGCCATCACCAAGCGCCACACCACGCCCTTCGGCGCACCCCGCGGTGCCAACCCGACGTCCTGGCCCGACGACAAGGCCTTCCTCGGCAAACCAGCCGACACCACCACCGGACTCACCCACATCGGCGCGCGCGAATACGACCCGTCCACAGGCCAGTTCATCAGCACCGACCCCCTCCTCTCACCCGACCAGCACCAATCGCTCAACGGCTACAGCTACGCCAACAACACTCCCGTCACGCTCTCTGACCCCACGGGCATGTGCCCCGCCGACCTGTGCGGTATCGGCACACCCAAGGGCGACGGTTCCGGAAAAATAATCACCGAAGGCCCCGTCGACCCGAGCAACTCCGCAGGACCCACGTGCCACCGCGGAAGTTGCAGCGTCAGCAATGGGGGTGGAGGAGGCGGCAGAGGCCACTCGGGCGGCACCTCAAGTGGTGGCGGCGAGACAGCGGAGCCGGACTGCGGGTTCTTCTCCAAATGCGGCTGGGGAAAGGCCTGGAACAAAACAACAGACTGGATCTCTGAAAACAAGGGAACCATTGCTCAAGTCGCAACGGAAATCGTCGCAGGCGGGCTGTGCATGAGCGCCGCAACTGCCGCCGGACTGGCGACCGGAGGCATAGGGTTCGCCGCCGCCGCTGGATGCGGAGCAGTTGCAGGAGCCGCCGGAGCAGCTGTTCGTAACGCACTCACGCCGGACGCCGATCACAGCCTCACCGGAATTCTCGCCGATGAAGTCGAGGGGGCCGTATGGGGCGCGGCCGCGGGAGGTGCTGGCGCTGCCATAGCCAACTCCGCCAGGGTAGGCAAGATCCTCGGAATGTGTCACAGTTTCCTGCCTGGAACCGGCGTCCTCCTCGCAGATGGCACAGAGAAGTCGATTGAAGAAGTCAAAGTCGGCGATTTGGTCACCACCACCGACACGGAAACGGAAGAAACCGTCGAGAAAAAGGTCGTCTCAACGATCACGACGGAAGACGACAAAGACTTCACCGAAATCACAATATCTACTAGCGGTGGACTCTCGAGCATCGTAGCTACTGATACGCACCCCTTCTGGGTCCTCGACATGAAGGAATGGGTTGAGGCGGGAGACCTCCAGCCCGGGCAATGGTTGCGCACCAGTTCCGGAACCCACGTCCAGATCACCGCTCTGAGCCACTACACCAAACGCCAGCGAACCCACGACCTCACGATCGAGGACATCCACGCGTACTATGTGGTGGCGGGGGCCACGCCGGTCCTCGTTCACAATTGCGGCGGTGCAGTTACAGGGCACCCGGCGGCCTGTGAATGTGCCGATGGCGGAATACCGAAGGTGCGTAATGGGAAGCTGGCGGGAGATGTTCACCCCAAGACGAATGTTCCATTCGATGAAAACGGCTTCCCTGACTTCTCTGCATGGCGCCATCCAGATGTGCCTGATGTTCGGATCGAGCTCTCCGGTAGTCGCGGAACAGATTTCGCGAGATCTAACCGGGCGGCAGGACTCAGTGAGACGCCAGATGGCTATACCTGGCACCATCATCAAGAACCTGGTCTCATGCAGCTGATTGAGACAGAGGCCCATAAACGGACGGCCCACACGGGTGGATTCTCCGGAGGGAGGTAGCGATGAATGAACTATTTGAAGATGGGGACTTCTATACGGGTCCACCACTGAGCGTTGACATGATTAGTCGGGCCGAGCAGGCTCTGGGTCTGCAACTTCCGTCAAGCTATGTCGCGGCGCTATCGGAAAAAAACGGCGGAGTATTGAAGCGACGCCGTTTTCCTACGAAGTTCGCTACGTCCTGGGCTGTCGACCATTTCGAGATTCGCGCACTTCTCGGAATTGGCGGGAAGTGGGGGATTGATTCCTCCTCTGGCCTGGGGAGTGCTGACCTGATTGCCGAATGGGGTTATCCGGAAATCGGCGTAGTCATCTGCGATATGCCCTCAGGCGGGCATGATGCAGTAATGCTCGACTATTCCGAGTCCGGACCAGCTGGTGAGCCTTCTGTCGCCTACATCGACGAGGACCGTGTTCCTCGTAAAGTAGCGGGATCATTCGAGGAGTTCTTGTCTGGACTGGTTCCCTGCAGTCCACCGATTTAGGGTCACGCCCTTTCCGGTGTTCTTGAGGACAGAGCAAGGTCCCCTCCGCGCAGTGGTGTGGAGGGGACCTTTGTTTCGTTTGAAGGCAACGCTGCCGCTGAGACCGTGTTTGAGATCTGCCGTGTCCTGGGGCGGGAGAGGTCGTTGAGCCCTGCGTGAGTGGTTCTGAGGGTGGGTATCCGTCGGACCTGACTGACGACCAGTGGGCGCTGGTGGAGCCGTTGCTGCCACCGGCGAGGGTGGGCCCGAAGGGCGGGCGGCGGGAGAAGCACCCGCGGCGACGGATCGTGGATGCGATCTTCTACGTGGTCCGAACCGGATGCGCCTGGCGTCAGCTGCCGAAGGACTTTTCGCCCTGGCCCACCGTCTACTGGTACTTCACCTGGTGGCACGACGACGGCACCGTCGAGCGCATCCACGATGCCCTGCGCGGCAAGGTCCGGACGGCCGACGGCAGGAATGTCGAACCGACCGCAGGGCTGGTCGACTTCCAGTCCATCCGCACCGCCGACACCGTTCCGGCCGCAACCAGGGGCTTCGGCGCGGGCAAGAAGGTCAAGGGCCACAAGCGGTTCATCGTCACCGACACCCGCGGAGGCCGGCCTTGCGGAGGAGCGTGATGAAGGCGCGGGTGAGGTTGGTTGGGTCGATCGCTCTGCCCTGCGTGGTGGTGAACACGTGCCCGCCGTGCTGCCATGTGGTGCCCGCGGCCTCACGCTCGCGCTTCTGCTGCTCGTGGTGGAGCTTCAGCAACTGGACGCAGTGGGTGGGGAGGGCGATGCGGCGGTCGGAGGCCCGCGTCTTGGTGGGCAGCGTGGTGAGCCCGCCCGCGCTGGTGCGCTGAAGGGTGCGGCGGATGGCGGCGGTACCCGCGTCGAGGTCGAGGTCTACCCATCGGAGGACGAGGAGTTCGCCTTTGCGGAGTCCGGTGCGGAGAGCCAGTTTGATGTGCCGGCCGGGCGTACCGTGGAATGGGAGGTGGTGAGTTGATGACCACGGAGCTGGCTGACAACGTCCGCAAGTACCGGCGTCGGGCCGGGATGAGCCAGGAGGAACTCGCCCACGCCGCAGGCGTATCGCCGGGCACTGTGCGCAAGACCGAGCAGGGCGGCACGATCCGCATGGAGACCTTGCACACGCTTGCCCGCGCGCTGGGGGTGACCACGGCCGCGCTGATGGCCTCGGATGCACCGGAGCCCGTCGGGCAGGCCGAGGAGCCGAACCGGGTCAACCTGATCCAGCTCCGCGCCGCCCTCACCCCAGCCGTCGGGCTCGTGGACCAGGACGCCGAGGCCGTGGCCGAGGAACCGAACCTGCGCATCTTCCGGCGGACGCTGCAAGACGCACGGGTGTTGTACTTCTCCGACAGCTACAAGAGCGTCGCGGCTCAGCTGCCGGGCCTGCTGCGCGATGCCGCACAAGCCGTCGCCTACTACGACAGCGGGGACGAGCACCGGCAGGCCCTGTTGACCCGCGCAGAGGCCCTGCGGCTGGCCGGCACCTACCTCACCCAGGTACGGCAGTACGACATCGCGTATGCCGCCGTGCGCGGCGCCATCATGGACGCCCGTCAAGCCGGGGACATGCTTGCGGCGGGTTCCGGCGTCGGCTGCATGTGCTGGCTGCTGGTGCGCCAGGGCAGGTTGGACGAGGCAGAGCAGGTCGCTACTCAGAGCATGGACGCGGTGGAGCCGAAGATCACCGGGGCCGAGCCGGACCACTACGCGGTATGGGGCGGCCTGGCGATGGAGGCCGCTGCCGCAGCCGCGAGGAACAACCGTCCCGACGAGGCGAAGGAGTACCGTCAAGCTGCCCGGGTCGCGGCAACCGCCATCGGGACGGCGCATCGCAACGTCTCCCGTCACTGGTCCGTCTTCGGGCCGGTCACCGTCGCGGTCAAGGCACTCGAAGACTCCCTGGTCATCGGCGACGCCCGCGCGGTGGTGCGCAAGGCAGGCGAGCAGGAGGAGTTGTCGCCCAAGGCGTGGAAGCGCTTGGGTAGGCCCAGCCCCAACGACGGCAACCGCTTCACCCTCGATGTGGCGCGCGCCTACACCCGGACCGGGGACCTGTCCGCCGCCCTGGACGAGTTGACCCAGGCCAGGGAAGCCGCACCGCAGTGGCTGCGGCACCAGTGCGGGGCCGCCGAGACCATGCAGGAGATCCTGGGCAAGCGCAAGCGGACCCTCACGACGGAGATGCGCGAAATGGCCGACTACCTGGGCGTTGCCGGGTAACTGACACGCAGCGTGGCAGTTCGTGAACCACGAGTGGCGAACTGCCATGGCTACCGCCTGGGGTGACGTTCAGTCATTGCCTACGGTCACTGTGTCCACCATCAGCGACCCAGGCCGGAGGTGCCCAGTGAGCCAGTCCAGGAGCGATGCCGACCGCATGCGTCGCAGAGACCTGTACGACGCCGCGTCGGGTCGGGGAGGTCCCCGCTTACTGCCGTGGACCAGCCCGGAGGGGAAGCCCTGCTACCTGAGCAGCGACGGCCGGGGTTACCTCTCCACCCTCGCCGACAGCATCGAGACGGTGCAGCTCAGCATGGGCATGGAACTGTTGGAGTACGCCCGCGACGCCACGGCACCCGGCGCGAAAGCTCTGTCAGCGACCGAGTACCGCTGGCTGGCCCGCCGGTTGGCAGAAGCTCTGGCGGACGCGCTCAGGGTCGCGGACTCGCGCGGACAGCGCATCCCAGATCCGGAAGAGGCGACCGAGGATGCCTGAATCCCCGAACGCCGGCGCACCAGTACGCAATGCCTCCCGGGGCCGCTACCGCTTCCGCGAGTACCACGTGGCCACCGTCCCCGACCCCATGGCCCTGCCAGCGTTCGCAGCGGTCTGCGTCACCGGCGGAGAGCGCAACTGCGGAGCCACCTCAGGCACGCCGCACACCCCGGACGAACTGACGAGCTGGATCGCCGGACACTGCGCCCAGAGCGGCCATGAA
This sequence comes from Streptomyces sp. NPDC059169, assembly GCF_042755225.1. Lineage (NCBI taxonomy): Bacteria > Bacillati > Actinomycetota > Actinomycetes > Kitasatosporales > Streptomycetaceae > Streptomyces > Streptomyces sp. NPDC059169. The sequence goes on from NZ_JBHZCF010000018.1 coordinate 147,752, forward strand.
CTGTATCGAGGGACCGCCCGCGCCCTCGTCCGCGCCGAACCCGGCGCATGGCAGTAGAGTCCCCCTGCGCCGACACCAGGCCAGCGGCAGCACGACCGTGTGCCCCGAGCTGTTGACGGCAGTACCTGAACTTGAAGTCGTGATGTCGGTCAGCCGTCCATGATCAGGTCTGTGCCGGCGAGGCAGCCGTCGATCAGGTGTGGGCGGTACTGGATCTGCTTGACCTTGCGTTTGACGGCCCGGGTGATCTGGCCAAGGTCGGCGGCGGCGAGGTTGCCGATGTCGCGTTTGACAAGCGGCCGGACGCCTTCTTGGGAGTTGAGGTCGGGCGCGTAGGTGGGCAGTTGGAAGACGGTCAGCCAGTCTGCGCTGGCCTCGAAGAACGCCTTCAGCGGCGGGACGAGGTGGATGCGGGCGTTGTCCCAGACGAGCACGATCGGTCCGCCGAGCTGGATACGGCTACATTCCAGGTCCCGTTCCAGCCTCACGATCTGTGGGATGTTTACTCGCCGACTAACTCCAACGTGAATGGAATCATCAACACGATAGCCACGAAGCATTCGAAGCTACACGGGGGTGGTGTAAATGTGGACCTTTCGGGCGCTGGCCTTTCTGCATCGCAATTTGACGAGGCTCTCGGGCGAGTGAACGATCAGATCCACAGCTGAGGGAAGGACAGTTTCATCGGTAACATTAGTTTCTTTGGAGGAGCCTGATGGCCAAGATGAGGTGCAAATGCGGAGCTGTCATTCGAGATGACGATCCAGACTACAGCCTGATCCTTTTGCCCAATAAAGAGTTCGATGCTGACGATGCTGACGGCACGACGCTTCTCGGCAGGGGCGTAGATGCTCGGCGTTGCAAGGTGTGCAATCGACTCTGGGTCTTTTGGGATGAGGGGGCTGAGGCCACTGAGTATCTCGAAATTCGGGATGGCTAAACCGAATTACTAACCCGCCTCCGGCGGTGCCAGATCCGATATGTGCAACAGTAATATCGGTGCCCCGTCAGGCAGTTTCTGGCAGGGCATCTGCATGCGGTGGCGGCAGTAGTCGACGCTGAGATTGAAAGGATGGGGTGACAGCAGGCGTTGGCGGTGTTCCATCCTCGTCATGAGGTACGCGGATGACGGCGGACTGACCGCCTGCGGGCGGGCGAAGAAGGAGGCTGTGCGCTTCGAGGCCGCGGAGATGTTCGAGCAGGGGGTGCGGCCGCCGGAGGCGGCCCCGCAGGTTACGGGTGTCGCGGAATGTCGGCCTACGCCTGGCACGCCGTCTGGCGCGAGGGCGGCAGTGTGGCCCTGACCTCCGGGAGGCCCGGCCGCGCATGGCGGACGGAAGACCAGCGGTGGATCCTGGCGAGGGTAGCGAAGCTGATCCATCGCCTGTTCGACTACCGGCATACCCCGCGCGGGGAGTCGTATCTGCTGCACCGGCTGGGCTGGTCGCCGCAGCTCCCCGTGCGGCGTGCCGTTGAGTCGTGCCGGACGGAGCCGTGGCCGCGGGTAAGAGGACGGCCCGGCTCCCGGGCGCGTGTATGGCCTTCGAGAACGAAGCCGGGCAGGACCTGAAACCCGATACGGCCCGGACCTGGTTGCGACGCGGGCGGTCGCCGCTGATCCGAGTGATGGGCCAGGGTTCCGGGCCGGGTCCTGATGGCCGGGATGATCTGCGTCCGGCCAGGCCGAGAGACCCGCCTGATCCGCCGAATCCAGAGATACAGGAACCGAACCGGCGAGAAGAAGGGCTTCCGTGCCCGCGAGTTCGCGGACCTGCTGACCTCTGCCCGCCGGCAGCTCGGCGAAGTCCCGCTGATCGTGGTGTGGGACGACGCCAGCACCCACCGCGCCAAGCCCTTGAGGGAGTTCTGCGAGCAACAGCGACTGGCTGACCATCGTCAGCTTCCGCCGTACGCGCCGACCGCAACCCCGACGAAGGCGTCTGGGCCCACCTGAAGAAGTCCCTGCCCGACCTTCGCGCCCCGGACGATCGAAGACCTCGGCCCGGCCCGGACTTCTGCTCTGCACGGCCGGACGGGTGCGCCCGACTCGTGACGCTTCAGGACCCGCCCGGCACCGCGACATCGTGGCCGGTCCCCGCCCCTCTACCCCGCCTGGTGCCGCCCGATCGGCGGGAGCGGGCGGGGCAGTGGGGGCGGTCGTCCGCGCGTGGCGGCGCGGGGAGGGCGGTGAGCCCGCCGGACGCACGCCGACCGCGCCCGCGAGGTACCGCTCGTGGGATCGTGGATGTGCTCCGTGTGCGCATCGAACGAAAGGGTGGGACACCGTGCCCGACTCCAACGCCCTGGAGCTGATTCACCTCGCGGACGAGGAGCAGAGCGTCTCCCTGCGCATCGTCGAGGGAATGAGCTTCTCCGGCTCCGACCGGTACGACGCTCTCCGTGGCGAGATCGTGATCGGCACCGGGTTCGTCAGCGGCCGCGTCGAGCTGTACGTCAACGCCTTCGACCTCGACAGCTGGGCCGAGGTGCTGGACTCCGTCGACGCCGGGCGGAAGGCGACCTGGCTGGAGAGCGGACGCTCCCCGCGGATCATGATCGACTGCACGGAGGAGACCGAGAGCGGGTACACGGAGGTGAGCGTCTACGACGTCACCGGCTCGCAGGTCTTCGTCACGGTGCCCGTGGAGACGCCGCCCGACTGGACCGCTCGCCATCGCCGGCTGCTCGCCGAGGTCAGGGACCGCTTCCCTTTGGAGTCGTGAGACGGAGAGGCCGGGGAAAGACGGAGAGGCCGGGGAAGGGCTGAGCCCTTCCCCGGCCTCCCGTGTCCGACCGGCGTCGGCTGCTTCCCCGTCGGCGTGTTCTTCACGACCATCGAGTCGTTCGTTCCCTGGTTGCCGATCGCGTACAGCCTGGTCTGGTACGGGATCACGGAGTCTCCGTCGTAGAGCGGCACCGAGAGGCAGTACACCCGTTCGCCGCCCGAGATGCGTTTGGCGATGCGGTCCTCTCGTGGCGACGGACGTGCCGGCGTCGACCGGCTCTACCGGCTTCGTCGGGCGACCCAGCGCGTCGAACGTCCGTGTGGCCGTGTGGCCCAGCGCGTCCGTGACCGCGGTCGGGTTGCCGTCCTCGTCGTATGCCGTGGACCCGGGGCGCACCACCGTGCCCGCGCCGTCCTCGTCGCTGCTGCAGGTCACCCGGCCGGCCAGGTCGTACGTCGTGCGGGTGGTGCGGCCCTGGGGGATCGTCACCGAGGCGCGAGCGCGGGGCGGTCGGCGGCGAGCGGACCTCCGTTCCGCCGGGGAAGCGTCACTCCGAGAACGACGGGGAAGCGTGACACCGGGAACGAGAGAACGTGCAAGGAAGCGTCACACCGGGAACGAGAGGGAGGCCCCGCCCCCCTCCTTCACCAGCTCCACGGCGGCCTGGTGGACCGCCCTGCCCGTGGCCTCGTCGTCCGCGTCCACCGGGCTGCCCTGCAACGCGTACCACTCGGTGGCGCCGGTGTGCTGCACGGTCACCTGTGCCTGTCCTTCGGTCCACATCGTGTGCACCGTCAGGTCACCGGTGATCGGGCCCCCCTCGGTGGTCATGACGCCGCCCGAGCCGGCGACGATCCCCTGGGTGGTCCAGGTCGCAAAGGTGTCCATGGCCCGCCTCCGCAACGGTGTCGAAATCGGAAGTGCAGTCGAAACATGCAGATGGGTGTTCTCCATGGTCCCCGCAATCCCGGCCGAACACCCGTAGGCGCGCTCCAGCCCACCTGGCCGGCGCTCCGACGCCCGCGCCCCGCACTCTCCCGCGGGCTCGGCCGGACGCCCCATGGCCCCGGCCCCCTCCCGGGCAGCACGGAACCCGGGCAGCACGGAACCCGGGAGCGCGGAACCCGGGCAGCACGGAACCCAGGAGCGCGTAACCAAGGAGCACGGAACCCGGGAAGCGCGGAACGGCCCTGTGGTGGATTCGTCGGACCGCTCTCCCCCTCCCCCGCTCAACGGGCCGGGTCACCCCCCATCATGCGGAGCATCCGGGCGCCCCCGGTCCGCACGAAGCGCACCACGAAGGCGGCCGCCAGCAGCAGGAAGGCGATGTTGAGCCAGGTCGTGTAGTCCCAGCGGACGCCCCCTTCGGGGAGCTTCGCCCGCGCCTGGTCGGGAACGAGCCCGAGGGCACCGAAGACGAACTCGACTGCGTACGCGGCCAGGACGATGGCCGCGTAGAAGGTCCAGAGGATGAACAGCGCCATCCGCGGCCCGTAGTACTTCCGGTAGATGTTGAGGATCGGCACGATCAGCAGGTCGGCGAAGATGAAGGCGATCACGCCGCCGAAGCTGATGCCGCCCTTCCACAGGACCACCGCGAGCGGGACGTTGCCGATGGAGCAGACGAACGAGGCGATGGCGACGAGCGGGCCGATCAGCGGCCCCCACAGCTTTGCAGCCAGCGGGTGCCCTTCGAAGAAGAAAGCGCCCCAGAACGAGTCCGGCACCCAGGCCCCGACGGCGCCGGCGATCAGCAGGCCCAGCACGAGATCGCGCAGGATCGCCGCCCACTCCATGACGAACACCTGGGACATGGCGGTGAAACCCGCCCCGGACAGCAGTCGGCGCCAGAAGGAGCCCCCGTCCGGGATGGACATGTCCATGGACGCGTGTCCCTCCATGGAGCCGGCCACCCCCCGCGCGGCCTGCTCGCGGGCTTCCGCCACCAGCCGGCCGCGCAGGAGTCGCCGGTAGAGCACGGCCAGCACGACGATCATGATCGGCCCGCCCACGAACTCCGCGACGGTGAACTGCCAGCCCATCAGCAACGCCAGGATGACCCCCAGCTCCACGACGAGGTTGGTCGAGGCGATCTCGAAGGCCATCGCCGCCGTGAAGTTCGCCCCCTTGCGGAACAGGGAGCGGGCCAGCGCCACGGCCGCGTACGAACAGGACGACGACGCCATGCCGAGGCCCGCCGCGGTGGCCAGGCTACGGGGGCCGTCGTCACCGAGCAGGTTCACCACGGTCGCCTTGTGGACCACGGCCTGGACCACGGCGGAGAGGGTGAAGCCGAGGATCAGGGCCCACGTGATCTCCCAGGTCATGGCCCCGGTCAGGGCCAGTGCGTGCAGTACGGCGTCGAGCGCGGCATCCATCCGCCCAGCCTGCTGGCCGGGCACGCCCGGACGGCCTGCGGACACGGCCGCGGGCCGCGTACCCGCCCCGGATGGCGGGGACCGCCCGTCCGCGCCCCGCGGGCGGGCCCCGCTCCGGGCCACGGGCGAGTCCCCTCCAGCTCCGTGGCCGAACGTGACCGCCCCCACCGCGCGCCGGCGGGAGGACGCCACGCGCCGGCCGGAGGACGCCACGTGCCGGCCGGAGGACGCCACGTGCCAGCCGGACGACGCCGCGTGCCGGCGGGAGGACTCCGCGTGCCGGCACCAGGACGTCACGTACCGGAGGGAGGAACGGCGCGCCCCCGTCCCGCCGCCTACGATGTGACCGCCGAGTAGCCCGTCCGCCGGAGGAACCCATGGCAGCTGCCGCCCCCAAGCCGGAGACCCTCGCCGCCTTCGAGGCCGCGAAGGGCTTCATGCCCGTACGCGAGGGGCTCGCCCTGTACGGGGCGGCCGTGGAGGCCGGGGCACTCGGCCTGCCGCTCCTGGAGGTCGGGACGTACTGCGGGCGGTCCACGGTCCTGCTGGCCGACGCCGCCCGCGAGGCCGGAACCGTGGCCGTCACCGTCGACCACCATCGGGGCAGCGAGGAGCAGCAGCCCGGCTGGGACTACCACGATCCGGAAGTCGTGGACCCGGAGGTGGGGCGGATGGACACCCTGCCCACCTTCCGCCGCACTCTCCACAAGGCGGGCCTGGAGGACCATGTGATCGCGATCGTGGGCCGGTCGCCCCAGGTGGCGAAGGTGTGGGGCCGGGAGGTGGGGCTGGTCTTCGTCGACGGCGGACACACCGACGAGCACGCCACCCACGACTACGAGGGCTGGGCCCCGCACGTCGCCGAGGGCGGACTGTTGGTGATCCACGACGTCTTCCCCGACCCGGTCGACGAATGGACCGGTCAGGCCCCGTACCGCATCTACCTCAGGGCGCTCGCCTCGGGCGCCTTCGCCGAGGTCTCGGCGACGGATTCGCTGCGCGTCCTGCGGCGCACGGGAGCGGGAATCTGAGCCGGGGCCCGGACATCCCCTAGCATCGCGACGTGCCGTACGTCGAGAACCAGCCGCCGTTGCCCCGCCGCCGCCCGGTCCGCGGCGGTACCGTCCTCGCCGCCGCCGCGCTGGCGGCAGCCGGCCTGGCCGGATGCGGCGGGGAGGGCGGCTCGCCGCCCGCCGACGCCCGGCCCGGCGCCGCGGGCGGCTCCGGTGCCGCCTCGGCGGCGCCCGGGACGGCGCCGGCGGGAAGCCCCGCCGCGTCCGCAACGGCCCGGTCCCCGCAGCCGTCGGGGAGCCCGCGGCCGTCGGGAGCCGGTACGGGCCCCCTCGCCGGGAAGGTCGTCGTCGTCGACCCCGGGCACAACCCGGGCAACGTCCGGCACCCGAACGAGATCAACAAGCTCGTGGACGTCGGAACCCACCGCAAGGAATGCGACACCACGGGCACGTCCACCAATGACGGCTACAGCGAAGCCGAATTCACCCTCGATGTCTCACACCGTCTTCGCACGCTGCTGGAAAGGCAGGGCGCAACGGTGCGATTCACCCAGGACGCCGACCGGCCGTTCGGGCCGTGCGTGGACGAACGTGCGCGCTTCGGGAACGGGTCCGCGGCGGACGCGGTGGTCTCCGTCCACGCGGACGGCTCGGCGGAGGGAAACCGCGGCTTCCACGTCATCCTGCCGGCCCTGGTGAAGAAGGGCGGTGCCGACACCACGAACATCGTCGGACCGTCGCGCGAGCTGGGCGAACGCATCGCTGGGAACTTCGTGCGCGCCACGGGTGGCGCGCCCTCCAACTACGTCGGCAAAGGCACCGGATTGGACGTGCGCGAGGACCTCGGCGGGCTGAACCTCTCCACCGTTCCGAAAGTGTTCATCGAATGCGGCAACATGCGTGACTCCAAGGACAAGGCCCTGCTGACGAGTTCGCAGTGGAGGCAGAAGGCGGCGCAGGGAATCGCGGACGGCATCAGCACCTATCTGCTGGGGTAGAACCGGCAGGCGCTAGATTCTTCTCCGGCCCGGGGATCCGGGGCTGTTCCCCGGAGGCCGCAGCACATCCGTACGATGGGGTCCACCCCCGAGCCTCACGCCGTGCACCGCTGACCGGCGGCACCGACGACCGCCCGACGACACGCAACCGACGAAGGACCAACACGTGAACATCCGCTCCCTCACTCGAGGTGATGGCGTGGTGATCGGAGCAGCGGTGGTGCTGTTCATCGCCTCGTTCCTCAATGTCGTCTCGTACGACACACGCATCAGCCTCGACCCTCCGAACGCCTGGAAGTCCCTCAACACCGCTCTCGGTGTGTACATGGTGGGCGTCGTGGGCGCGGCACTCGTCGTCGTCGCCCGCGGCCTGCAGCAGCCGCGCAAGGTCGCAGGCATCGACCTCGCCCAGTTCGGCGTCGCGGCCACGATCTTCACCGTCTGGAACCTCTTCTGGACGGTCGTGGACCTCGGCGACGGCGTGTCCGTGGGCGCCGGCCTCATCCTCGGACTGATTTCCGCCCTGGTCCTGGCCGGCGGCGCGGTCGCCACACCGCTCGTCCCGGCCCTCATGTCGCCCCTGATGCCCGCACCGCAGCCGCAGGCGCCGCAGCCCTACGGCGGGCAGCCGCAGGGAGGTTACGGCTACCCGGGGGCGCAGCAGCCCTACGGCGGGCAGATGGCCCAGACGCAGGCGTTCGGCGCCCAGCCGCAGCAGACCCCGCAGCCGGCCAGTCCGGCGCAGGGCGCCCCGGCGCCGGCCGCGGACTTCTCGCCGTTCTGGTTCGCCGTTCCGGTGGCCCGCCCGCTGTACGCGGAGGACGGTTCGCCGACTCCCGTGGCCGAGCTCGCGCCCGGCACCTGGTACCTCGCGGTCGAGCAGCGCGGTGCCGCACTGGTGGCGCAGACGCAGGACGGTCGCCGCGGCGTCCTTCAGGACACCAGCGGCATCCAGCGCGGCTGACGCACCGCGCGCGGACGCTCCCGCCGGCCCCTCGCCCTTCCGGGCGGGGGGCCTTTGCCGTACAGTCGCCCCGCGACGTTGACTGACTGATCGTCAGAAAGGATACGGGGCATGCGGCTCGGACTCGCACTGGGCTATTGGGGACGCGGCCCGAACCCCACCCACGTCGACCTCGCGGTCGAGGCCGAGCGGCTCGGCTACGACTCCGTCTGGACCGCCGAGGCCTGGGGGTCCGACGCCTTCACCCCCCTGACGTGGATCGCCGCACGCACGTCGACGATCCGGCTGGGAACGGCGGTGGCGCAGATGGCCGCCCGTACGCCCACGGCCACCGCGATGCACGCGCTCACCCTCGACCACCTTTCCGGCGGCCGGGTGCTGCTCGGCCTCGGTCTGTCGGGACCGCAGGTGGTCGAGGGGTGGTACGGACGGCCGTTCCCGAGCAGCCCGTTGACCGCCACCCGGGAGTACGTCGACGTCATCCGCCAGGTCCTGCGCCGCGAGGGGCCGGTGGAGCTCGACGGTCGTTTCCACGGCCACCCGTACACCGGAGCGGACGGGACCGGGCTCGGCAAGGCGCTCAAACCGATCACCCACCCGCTGCGCCCCGGACTGCCCGTGCTGCTCGGGGCCGAGGGTCCGAAGAACATCGAGCAGACCACCAGGATCGCCGACGGCTGGCTCCCGCTGTACTGGTCGCCGCTGCGGACCGACGTGTACCGGCCGTCGCTTGAGCGGGTCCCCCAGGACTTCATGATCGCGCCGATGGCGCGGGCGGCCGTCTGCGACGACGTCGCCGAAGGGCTGTTGCCGGTCAAGGCGATGCTCGGCTTCTACATCGGCGGGATGGGCCACGCGGCACGCAACTTCCACGCGGACCTGATGGGACGGATGGGCTACGAGGAGGAAGCCCGCCTCATCCAACGGCTGTTCGCCGACGGTCGGCGGGAGGAGGCGGTGCTCGCGGTGCCGGACGCCTTCGCCGACGAGATCTCGCTCGTCGGTCCCCGCGAACGCATTGCCGAACGGCTGGAGTTGTGGCGCAAGGGTCCGGTCACCGATCTGCTGGTGACGGCGCCCGATCGGCACACCCTACGGGTGCTGGCGGAGCTGAACGCCTGAGCTCCGCCCCGGCGAACGGGCCGGGGAACGCGCTTCCAGCGCCAGGGGCCGGGGGCCGGGACACCTGCTTCCGCCTCCGCCCGGCGGCCGTGTGGAGGGTGAGCCGGCGAGGACGCCGACCGTCCCGTCGAGCGAGGCGAGCCCTCGCAGCGGCCGGCGTCCGCCCGTGCCCCGCACCCCTCCGGGACGGCACGGGCGGGTTTCGTTCACCGAGGAACGGCAAACCGACGTCCATGTCCCTTCGTCAACGCAGTGGAAGCAACCAGGCGGCGACGATCATCGTCGTCATCGCCGACGTCATGGCCGTGATACTCGGCCTGTGGATCCTGATGTACGTCCTGGACGCCAACCGCGCCAACGCCCTGGTGTCCTTCGTCCAGGACACGGCCCGCTGGCTGGCCGGCTGGTCGTACGACCTGTTCACCTTCGACGAGGCGTGGGCGCGGGTCGTGGCCGGCTACGGTCTCGCCGCGGTCGTGTACCTCTTCGTCGGACACGCCGTGGCCGGCCGTCTGCGCCGCCGCTGACACCCCCTCCCGGCGGTCCGCTACGGCCGGCAGCACTCCGGCTCGAGCCCGCGCGGCAGCCTCTCCCCTCCGAAGACCGCAGTGGTCGCCTCGTCCCCGCCCAGGGCGGCCACCGCGAGCAGCAGTGAACCGGCCGTCCAGGTCGTGAGTTCCTCCGGCCAGACGGCGCGGTTCCCCTCGAAGACGTATCCGGTCCAGTACATGCCGCCCTCGGCGCGCAGGTGCTGGATCGACTGGAGGATCTCCAACGCCCGGTCGGACTCCCCCATCGCCCAGAGTGCCAGGGCGAGTTCACAGCTCTCGCCGCCCGTCACCCACGGATTGGGCAGCACGCAGCGGACGCCGAGCCCGGCCACCACGAACTCGTCCCACCGTTCCTCGATGCGTGCCTTCGCCTCAGCCCCGGTCAGTGCTCCGCCCAGGACCGGGTAGTACCAGTCCATCGAGTACTGGGACTTGTCCAGGAACCGCTCCGGGTGGTGGCAGATCGCGTGGCCGAGGGCCCCGGCCGCCAACTCCCAGTCCGGCTGCGGCCCGTCGCGCTCCTCGGCGATCGCCAGAGCACAGCGCAGCGCGTGGTAGATCGACGAACTACCGGTCAACAGCGCGTCGTTGACGGCGGCGTTGCCGTCCGCCTCCGCCTCCCGCTTCCAGCCGATCTGGCCGCCCGGCTGCTGCAGTTGCAGCACGAACTCGATCGCCGCGTGGACGGACGGCCACATCCGGTCCAGGAACGCCTCGTCACCGGTGGACAGGTAGTGGTGCCAGACGCCGACCGCGAGGTAGGCGCAGAAGTTGGTCTCGCGGCTCCGGTCGGTGGGCTCGTGGGCGTTGCCGTCGTGGTAGGCGGCGTACCACGAGCCGTCCTCGTTCTGGTGCCGTACCAGCCAGTCGTAGGCGCGCGCGGCGGCGGCGTGCTCGCCCGCGGCGTCCAGTGCCATGGCCGCTTCGGTGTGGTCCCACGGGTCCAGGTGGTGGCCGCGGAACCAGGGGATGGCTCCGTCCTCGCGCTGTACCGCGAGGATCCCGGCGACGGTCGTGGCCGCCTGCTCCGCGGTGAGGACGCCGGGCAGGACGAGGTGTTCGGTGCTTCCCCTGGCCGCTCCGCCGGGGACACCTCCGGTCGACGTCACTTGGCGGTCGCCGCCCGCGGCAGGTGGGGCTTGGTCGCGTACGCCACGAAACTCTTGCCGACGACCGGGTTGAGTGCCTGCTCGGCGACCCGCGTGACCAGCGGCTTCTTCATGATGTCCCAGACCAGCAGCTTGTGGTAGGCGCGGACCGGCAGCGCCTTGTCGTTGTCGACGCCGAACGCGCACTTCAGCCACCAGTACGGCGCGTGCAGGGCGTGCGCGTGGTGGGTGCCGTAGGGCTTCAGACCGGCCTCGCGCATCTTGGCGAGGAGCTCGTCGGCCTTGTAGATGCGGATGTGGCCGCCCTCGACCTCGTGGTACTCGTCCGACAGCGCCCAGCAGATCTTCTCGGGGCCGTAGCGGGGCACGGTGACGGCGATGCGCCCACCGGGCTTGAGCACCCGGACCATCTCGGCGAGGACGCCCTTGTCGTCCGGGATGTGCTCCATCACCTCGGAGATGATCACGACGTCGAACGACTCGTCGGGGAAGGGCAGGTTGAGCGCGTCACCTTCCATGGCGGTGGCCGTGGCGCCCTGCGGAGCCTCCCCTGCGTCCCGCATCGCCGAGAACCACTTGGCGACCTCGCGGATCTCCTCACCGTTCTGGTCGAGCGCCACGACCTGGGCCCCGCGCCGGTAGCACTCGAACGCGTGCCGCCCGGCGCCGCACCCGAGATCGAGCACGCGGTCGCCCGGGGCGAGCGGAAAGCGGGAGAAGTCGACGGTCAGCACGAGGTCTGCCCTTCCGGATGGGTATCGGCGCCCTCACGGAGGGCGCGCCTTGCAATGGCCGCGGAGCGGAGCGGGCCTGTGGCCCTGCTGCCCGCGCGCGCGGACGCGTCGGTGCCGCCGTTCGCGCGCCCGGGGCACAGCGCGCCCGCCCGGGCGGAGGGGCCGGGGCGGCGCGCTCGGCCCGGGTGGGCCGGGGCGGTCATCGGGCACCGCCCGCCGCCGCGCGGGCGGCGATCGCCTCCCGGTACAGGTCGGCCGTGCCCTGGGCGGCGCGGGCCCAGGTGAAGCGGGTCAGCACGCGGTCGCGGCCCGCCTCGCCGATGCGCCGGCGCAGCGGGGGGTCGCCCAGCAGTCGGCCGAGCGCCGCGGCGAGCGCTCCCGCGTCGCCCGGCGGGACGGCCAGACAGGTGTCACCGTCCGGGCCCGCGACCTCCGGAATGGCTCCGCCGGTCGTGGCGACGAGCGGCGTGCCGGTCGCCATCGCCTCGGCAGCGGGCAGCGAGAAGCCCTCGTACAGCGACGGCACGCACGCCACCTGTGCACTGCGCACGAGGTCGACGAGCTCCGCGTCGGAGATGCCCTTCACGAACTCGACCGCGCCCGACAGCGCGTGCCGCTCGATCAGCCGGGCCACCGGACCGTCCTCGGCGCGCTTGCCGACCACGACGAGGTGCGCGTCGGGGCGCTCGGCGCGCAGCGTGGCGAGTGCCTCGATCAGGTGGACGAGGCCCTTGAGCGGGACGTCGGCACTGGACGTCGTCACGATCCGGCCCGGCACCTCGGCGACGGAGGGGTCCGGCGAGAACAGGTCCGTGTCGGCGCCGATGTGCACCACCTCCACCCGCTCCGGCTGAACACCGAGGTGCTCGACGATCTCCTGCTGCGAGGAGCCGGAGACGGTCAGCACGGACGGAAGCCGCCGCGCGACCCGCTTCTGCATGCGGGTGAAGCCGTACCAGCGGCGGACCGAGGCACGCCGCGTCCAACCGTCCGCGGCGTCGAGGTCCAGCTGCCGGTCGACGGTGATCGGGTGGTGGATGGTGGTGACGAGCGGTGCGCCGAGGTCGCCGAGCAGCCCGTACCCGAGGGTCTGGTTGTCGTGGACGACGTCGAACTCCCCGCGTCGCGCGGCCAGGTGGCGGCGCGCCCGCAGCGAGAAGGTGAGCGGCTCCGGGAAGCCCCCGGTCCACATCGTGGCGACTTCGAGCCCGTCGATCCAGTCGCGGTACTCGTCGAGCTTCGGGGTCCGGAAGGGGTCGGCCTGCCGGTAGAGGTCGAGGCTCGGTAGCTCGGTGAGCGTGACGCCCTCGTCGAGGACGGGGTACGGCTGGGCGCCGATGACCTCGACGCTGTGCCCGAGACGGGCCAGTTCGCGCGACAGGTGCCGTACGTACACGCCCTGGCCGCCGCAGAACGGGTTGCCCTTGTAGGTGAGGAGAGCGATGCGCAGGGGACGGTCAGCGCTGCCCGAGGCGCCCGGACGGGGCCCGGCAGCTATGGCCTCAGCGGTCACTCACAGCCCCTTCCTCACTCCACATTTCGCCGGAGCGTAACCGCTGGCGCTAATCTAGAACAAGTTTCACACTTGATCGTTCTTGATCGCTCAAGGACCACCGAATCTACCGGCAGGTAGCGCGGCTGTAATGCCTGCACCAGGTGATTCACGCCACGCACGCGACCCTGTCATGCTGGGCCTGCAGGAACTCTGGGGAACGGGAGACATGACCGCGGAAGCCAAGGCAGCAGTTCCGGCCTCCCCGCCCCTGACGGAGCGCCAGGAGGCGCGGCGCCGACGCATCCTGCACGCCAGCGCCCAGCTGGCCAGCAGGGGCGGTTTCGACGCCGTACAGATGCGCGAGGTGGCCGAGGCGGCCGAGGTGGCCCTCGGCACGCTGTACCGCTACTTCCCCTCGAAGGTCCACCTGCTGGTGGCCACCATGCAGGACCAGCTCCAGCACATGCACACGAACCTGCGCAAGCGCCCTCCGGCCGGGGACAGCGCGGCCGAACGGGTGGCGGAAACGCTGATGCGGGCGTTCCGCGCGCTCCAACGCGAGCCGCACCTGGCGGACGCCATGGTCCGGGCTCTCACCTTCGCGGACCGCAGCGTCAGCCCCGAGGTCGACACGGTCTCGCGCCAGACGACGGCGATCATCCTGGACGCCATGGGGCTGGACCGTCCGACACCCCAGCAACTGTCCGCCGTCCGGGTCATCGAGCACACGTGGCACTCGGCACTGATCACCTGGCTCTCGGGGCGCGCCTCGATCGCCCAGGTGAAGATCGACATCGAGACGGTCTGCCGTCTGATCGACCTCACCGGCGGGGATCAGCAGGGGACGTAGCGCCCGACGGCGCCGCGCGCCCGGGGAGGGGCGCGACGCACCACCCGCACCCGGCCCCCGCTCCGGCGGCGCCCGGTCTGCGGCGCGCCCCGGAAGCACGCCGGGCGCGCTGCCACCTGCCCGACCGCGCCCGTACGACAGCCCGGCGCCGCCCGCCGGTGCGGCGGGCTCACCGCAACCCGGCCGGCGCCACCCGGGCCCGCAGCACGGCCGCGCCGGCCCCGGGTCGCCGCGGTTACTCCTCGGGCGGGAACACCGCGCCGCCGGAGTCGGCGAGGGTGATCGTGATCGCCTCGACCGGACAGGACTCGGCCGCGGTGAGGATCTCTTCGTCCGCGTCCGTGTCCGACGCGGAGGGGTGGGACTGTCGGGCCGAATCCAGCGTGAATCCGCCGGGCGAGTGGCTCACGCACATGCCCGATCCGATGCACACTCCCCGGTCGACCTCGACGTGCCAGCGGTCACCCATCAGCTCTCGCTCCCGTATCCGGTGGGCAAATGAATCATTTTGTGCTCAAAGTACTCGCCGAAGCCCTCCGGTCCGAACTCCCGCCCCAGTCCGGAGTTCTTGTATCCCCCGAACGGACCGAGCATGTCGAGGCTGAACGTGTTGACGTTGTACGTGCCGGTCCGCACCCGGCGGGCGAAGTCCACGCCGCGCTCGGGGTCGGCGGTCCACACGCTGCCGCTGAGCCCGTAGTCCGAGTCGTTGGCGATGGCCGCCGCCTCACCCTCGTCGCCGTACGACAGCAAGCAGATGACCGGCCCGAAGATCTCCTCGCGGGCGATGCGCATGGAGTTGTCCACACCGCCGAAGAGGGTCGGTTCGACGTACCACCCCCGGTCCAGCCCGGCCGGGCGGCCGCCTCCCGCGAGGATCTTGGCGCCCTCCTCCTGGCCGATCCCGATGTAGTCGAGGGACCGCTGCCGCTGGCGCTCCGCCACCAGCGGCCCGACCTGGGTCGCCGGGTCCAGCGGATCACCGGTCACCAGTGCCCCCGCCGCGGCGGCGAAGGCGTCGGCGAACTCGTCGTAGCGCGCCCTCGGCACCAGGATGCGCGTCTGGGCGACGCACGCCTGCCCGTTGTTCATCCAGGCGGCGGGGACGATGCCCTGGACCGCCGCGTCCAGATCCGCGTCGGGGAGGACCACGGCCGCCGACTTGCCGCCCAGCTCCAGGGTGACGCGGGTGAGGTTGCCGGCGGCGACCTCCATGACGCGCTTGCCCGCCGCGACCGAACCGGTGAAGGAGACCCGGTCGACGCCCGGGTGCCCGACCAGGTACTCGCTGACCTCGCGGTCGGCGGGCAGGATCGACAGCACTCCCTCCGGCAGACCGGCCTCCCGGGCGATGTCGGCCAGGATGTAGGCGTCGAGCGGGGACTCGGGGGACGGTTTGAGGATGGCCGTACATCCGGCGAGCAGCGCGGGCGCGAGCTTCGCCGCGGCGACGAACTGCGGGACGTTCCAGGGCGCGACGGCAGCGACCACGCCGACCGGCTCGCGCCGCACGAGGATCGGGCCGAGGGCGCCGGTGCGGCGCTCCTCGTAGGTGAAGTCCCGGGCGATGCCGATGGCCGCGTCCCAGACCATCATCGCGCCGAGCGCCTGGGCCAGGACGCTCCAGGAGTAGGGCGATCCGTTCTGGGCGCTGATCGAGCGGGCGATCTCCTCGTGCCGTACGGCGATCGCGTCCTTGATCCGGCCCACGACCTCGATCCGCTCGTCCAGGGTGGTCCGGGGCCAGGGTCCGCGGTCGAACGCGGACCGAGCGGCGGCGACGGCACGGTCCACGTCCGCCCGTGCGGCGTGTGGCACCCGCCCGATGACCTCTTCGGTGTGCGGCGAGACCACGTCGATGGTCTCCGCTCCCGCCGGATCGACCAACTCGCCGCCGATGAACAGTTTTCCGTGCTCCACCAGATCGCTCATGACGCCGCCTCCCGCTGCACCGGGGTACCAGGTGTGAATGTTCTGACGCTACGTCAGAACTGATACCAGGTCCGGTTGCGCTAGACCAGGCTCCGGACCGGAGCCACCGGCCCCGGTGCCGCACGGCCGCGAACCCGGTCCCGGCGGGGTGGCGGCCGCGGACCGCCCCTCCGGCCCGCCCTCTGCACGCCCGTCACGCGCAGCACGGTCCGGTCGGCGGCGCCGTCGACCGGACCGCCGGGACGCCGCCTGCCGCCGGCCGCACCCGAGCCCGGGCGGACACCGACGCCGACGGGCGTGCGCGCGCCCCGGTGCCGTCGGGCGGGCAGGCCCCGACCGCGCGGCGGGCCGCCGCACGAGGAGCGCGCCACCGCCCTTGCGGCCGGCGCCGACCGCGCGGACCGTCCGCAGGGAGCCGCGGATGAGGCACGGGCACTCGACGGTTCGCCACCCGTCGGCGGCCACACCACTGCCGGGAGGGCCAAAACGGTTGTCCACGTGCTGTTCTGACGTTTCGTCAAGCCTCGTATAGTGAGCCTGCCCGAGCCGTACCCGTGGCCTCAGCGCAGAGGGGGACGACCGATGCCCGACGTGACCGAGCACGGAGGAGGGGTCTGGTCCCTCCGGGTGCCCATCCCGGACAACCCCCTCGGACACACCCTCGTCCACGTCCTCGACACCGACCGCGGTCCCGTCCTCGTCGACACCGGCTGGGACGACCCCGCTTCCTGGACCGCCCTCGCCGAGGGCATGGGGGCGCTGGGCTCCTCGATCGACCAGATCCACGGCGTCGTCGTCACGCACCACCACCCCGATCACCACGGGCTGTCGGGCCAGGTGCGCGAGGCGTCCGGTGCCTGGATCGCGATGCATGCGGCGGACACCGCCGTGGTGCGCCGCACCCGCGAGGTCGAGCCGGGAGTCTGGCTGGAGTACCTGGGCCGCAAGCTCGCCGCCGCGGGTGCGCCCGAGGAGCACCTGGCGCCGCTGCTCGCGGCCCGGGCAGCGGGCCGGGCCCGCGCCCTGCCCGGGCTGCGCACCGCCCTGCCCGACCGGGAGATCGTGCCCGGGGAGCTGCTGGACCTGGCGGGGCGGCGGCTGCGGGCGATCTGGACGCCCGGCCACACCCCCGGCCACGTGTGCCTGCACCTGGAGGAGGAGCACCCCGGGCGGCGCCCCGGCCACGGACGGCTCTTCTCCGGAGACCACCTGCTGCCCGGCATCACCCCGCACGTCGGCCTGTACGAGGACCCTGACGACGCCACCGTCACGGACCCCCTCGGCGACTACCTCGACTCCCTGGAACGCATCGGCCGGCTCGGCGTCGCCGAGGTCCTCCCCGCCCACCAGCACTCCTTCACCGACGCCCGGTCCCGGGTCGCCGAGCTGCTCGCCCACCACGAGGACCGGCTCTCCGGCCTGCTGGCGCTGCTCAGTACACCGCACACCCCGTGGCAGCTGGCCGAGAAGATGGAGTGGAACCGCCCCTGGGACCTGATCCCCTTCGGCTCGCGCACCATCGCCGTCTCGGAGGCGGAGGCCCATCTGCGCCGCTTGGTGAAGCTGGGCCGGGCGGAGGCGGTGGCGGGCAGCGACCCGGTCTCCTACCTGGCGGTGCGGGACCTCCCGGCTCCGCCGGGGGAGGCCCGGCCGGGAGGAATTACGGGCCGGTAGAGTGTGCGAGTCGTCATCATTCCCGTACGGGGGGAGCCGGTGCGAATCCGGCACTGGCCCGTCCCCCGTTACGCGCTGCGCGCGACCAGGGGAGACGCCGTGCCGTGAGCCGCCTTCGGAGGCGGCTCGTCGGAATGCCCCGTGCCGGACTGATCGGCTCGTGCCACCGGACCACCCGGTGGCCGGCACCGTCGAGGAATACGGAGCCGGAGCCCAGGTGCCCCAACGCGCCCGTGCCCGGCCCCCGCAGGAGAGGCCAGCCCGCCATGACCGTTCGCCGCAGCGCAAGCGCGCTCGCCGCCGCTTCCGCCGTGCTCTGCGTCGCCGGTGCACCAGCGGTGGCCGCGCCCGCCGCTCCGTCCCCGTCGCCCTCGCCGGTGATCCCCTCCGGGCTGTACGGCACGAAGGACCCGACGTACGACGGCGTGTGGCGGCAGTCGCTCGCCCTCACCGCGCAGCGCACCGTGAAGACCGTGCCCGCCGAGCAGGCCGTCGACTGGCTCGTCGGCCAGCAGTGCGCGAACGGCGCCTTCGCGTCCTACCGCCCGGACGCCACCGAGCCGTGCGACGCCAAGACGATGCTCGACACCAACGCCACGGCCGCCGCGGTCCAGGCCCTGGTCGCGGTCGGTGGCCACGGCGGCGCCGTACAGAAGAGCCTCGGCTGGCTGAAGTCCGTGCAGAACGAGGACGGCGGCTGGAGCTACAACCCCGGGACGCCGTCCGACGCCAACTCCACGTCGGTCGTCATCGGCGCCTTCGCCGCTGCCGAGGCCAAGCCGGGCGAGCTGCGTTCGAAGGCCGGCAAGAACCCGTACGACGCGCTCGTCTCGTTCGCGATCCCCTGTACGGACAAGGCGGGCGGCGGGGCGTTCGCCTACCAGCCGGACAAGAGTGGCGCGCTGCTCGCCAACGGTGACGCGACGGCCGCCGCGGTGCTCGCCGGGCTCGGCCACGGCATGGTCGCCGAGGGCCCGAAGCCGGACGGCGAACCGAAGTGCGACACCGTCGCCACGCCCACGCCCGAGCAGGCCGCCCGCAACGGAGCCGCATACCTCGCCGAGGCGCTCGCCAAGGCCGGTCACCTCGACTCTCCGCCGATGCCCGGTGCGACGGACCCGACCCCGCTGCCCGACTTCGGCAACACCGCCGACGCCGTGGTCGCGCTGTCGGCCGCCGGACACGCCGACAAGGCTGCCGGCGCGATGCGGTGGCTGGAGAAGAACTCCGCCTCCTGGGCGAAGGAGGGCGGCCCCGCCGCGTACGCGCAGCTGGTCCTCGCCGTCCACGCCTCCGGCGGCGACGCGAGGGACTTCGGCGGCGTCGACCTGGTCAAGCAGCTGAACGCGACCGGCCCCGCGCCGGCCTCGACCACCGGTCCCGACGCCTCGCTGCGGGAGGGCACCGACTCCGGCTCCGCGGCCGAAGGCCAGATGGGCGGCGACAGCGCCGGCATCTGGTGGATCGTCGGAGCCGGTCTCGCCGCCGGTGCCGGCATCGGCTTCGTGATCAGCACCCGCCGGAAGCAGACCAAGCAGTCGTGATGCGGTGCACCCGACCGGTCCGGCTCGTCCCCGCGCTGACCGCCGTGCTCACCACCGTCGCCCTGGTGCTGGGCGCGGCGCCCGCGCAGGCCGCGGGCTACCGGTACTGGTCGTTCTGGCAGTCCGACGGCGGCGCGTGGTCGTACGCGACCCAGGGCCCCGCGACAGCACGCCCGGCCGACGGCACGGTGGACGGCTTCCGCTTCTCCGTCAGCGCGGACTCGCAGGATTCGGCCGAACCGCGCCGGGCCCCCGGCTTCGCCGCGCTCTGCGCGGGCACCCCCGCCCGGCCCGGCACCAAACGGGTGGGTGTGGTGATCGACTTCGGCACCGCGGGCGACGCGCCGCGGGGCGAGACCCCGCCGTCGCCGCGCACCGGGTGCGCACAGGTCCGCGAGGACGCGAGCAGTGCGGAGGCCCTCGCCGCGGTGGCCAAGCCGCTGCGCTACAACACGGACGCCCTGCTGTGCGCGATCGCCGGCTACCCGAGGACGGGCTGCGGCGAACAGGTATCGGGAGACGCCCCGGCCCCGTCGGGGAGCACGGCGCCGGCCCCGTCCGGGAGCACGGCGCAACGGGACGGCGGCACGGGAGGCGGCTCCGGCGGACCGTCGCTCGGCGCCCTCGCGGGGGTCGCCGCGGTCGTCGTGCTGGGCGCGGCAGCGTTCTGGCGGTCCCGCCAGCGGCGCGGATGACCGCCCCGCGTCGACTGCGCGCCCCCGAGGCGAACCGCAGCAACGCCCTGCACCCGGGAGCCTGGTGGGTGTGGGCCCTGGGCCTGGCCACCGCCGCTTCGCGCACCACCAATCCTCTGCTGCTCGGCATGCTGGTGGGTGTCGCCGGCTACGTGGTGGCCGCACGCCGCACCGACGCCCCCTGGGCCCGCTCGTACGGCGCGTTCGTGCGGCTCGGTCTCGCGGTCCTCGTCATCCGGTTGGTCTTCGCGGTGGTCCTGGGCTCGCCGCTGCCGGGGACGCATCTGCTCTTCGCCCTGCCGGAGGTCCCGCTGCCCGACTGGGCACGGGGCATCAGGATCGGCGGCCGGGTCACGGCCGAGCAGGTGGTGTTCGCGCTGTACGACGGGGCGAAGCTGGCCACGCTGCTGATCTGCGTCGGCGCCGCGAACGCCCTGGCCAACCCGGCGCGACTGCTGAAGTCACTGCCGGGTGCACTGTACGAGGCCGGGGTCGCGGTGGTCGTCGCGATGACCTTCGCACCGAACATGGTCGCCGACGTGGTGCGGCTGCGTACCGCGCGCCGACTGCGGGGCCGTCCCACGGGCGGGGTGAAGGCGGTCCTGCAGATCGGGCTGCCGGTGCTGGAAGGGGCGCTGGAGCGGTCGGTCGCGGTGGCCGCGTCGATGGACGCCCGCGGCTACGGGCGCACGGCCCAGGTGCCGCCCGCCGTCCGGCACACCACGACGGCCCTCACGCTCGGCGGACTCCTCGGGGTCTGCGCCGGTTCGTACGGGCTGCTCGCCGCCTCGGGTGCCGGGTACGGGCTGCCGGTGCTGCTGGGCGGCTCCGCCGCGGCACTGGCCGGGCTGTGGCTCGGTGGACGCCGCCAGGTGCGCACCCGCTACCGCCCCGACCGGTGGGGCATCCGTGCCTGGCTGGTGGCGGGATCGGGCGTGGCGGTCGCGGCGCTGATGATCTGGGCGGGGTCCGTCGATCCCGACGCCCTGCACCCCGGTGTCGTGCCCCTCGTGGCACCGACCCTGCCGCTGTGGCCCGCGGTCTCGGTCCTGCCGGGGCTGCTGCCCGCCTTCGTCGCTCCCGTACCGCCCAAGGAGTCCTCGTGATCCGCTTCGAGAACGTCTCGGTGACGTACGGCGACGCCGCGGGGCCCACGCTCCGGGGCATCGACCTCACCGTTCCCGAGGGCGAGTTGGTGCTCCTCGTCGGACCGTCGGGAGTCGGCAAGTCGACCCTCCTCGGAGCCGTCTCCGGCCTCGTGCCGCACTTCACCGGCGGCACGCTGCGCGGTCGGGTCACGGTGGCCGGCCGGGACACCCGCACCCACAAGCCGCGTGAACTCGCCGACCTGGTGGGGACGGTGGGCCAGGATCCGCTCGCGCACTTCGTCACCGACACCGTCGAGGACGAGCTGGCGTACGGCATGGAGTCGCTGGGCCTCGCCCCGGACGTGATGCGGCGCCGGGTCGAGGAGACGCTCGACCTGCTGGGCCTGGCCGGACTGCGCGACCGGCCGATCGCCACGCTCTCCGGCGGCCAGCAGCAGCGGGTGGCGATCGGCTCGGTGCTGACCCCGCACCCGAAGGTGCTGGTCCTCGACGAACCGACGTCGGCCCTCGATCCGGCCGCGGCGGAGGAGGTGCTGGCGGTCCTGCAGCGACTCGTCCACGACCTGGGCACGACCGTGCTGATGGCCGAGCACAGGCTGGAGCGGGTGGTGCAGTACGCGGACCAGGTGGTCCTGCTCCCGGGCCGCGGTGAGCCTCCGGTGACGGGCGCCCCCGCCGAGGTGATGGCGCTCTCCCCCGTCCGTCCGCCCGTGGCCGCGCTCGGCCGCCTGGTGGGCTGGGACCCGCTCCCCCTTTCGGTCCGTGACGCCCGCCGACGTGCCGGCGACCTCCGCTCCCGGCTGACCGACCGCACGCCCCCGTCGGCGGTGCAGGTGCCGCACCCGAGCGGTGGCCCCGACCCGGCCGGCCCGCCGTCCCCGGCCGCCGGCACGGGCGCCCCCGGCCCCGGACCCCGCGGACTGCGCGGTGTGTTCGCCCGGCTGCGACGCCCGGAGGGGGCGGGCGGCGACGCAGCCGCGCCGGGCCCGACGCCGGTGCCCTCCCGCACGGCCGCGTACCTCGCCGAGGCCGACGGCCTCTCCGTACGGCGCGGCCGCATCGAGGCGCTGCGGCACGTGGACCTGCGCGTGGCACCCGGGGAGACCATCGCCCTCATGGGGCGCAACGGCGCCGGCAAGTCGACCCTGCTGGGCAGCTTCGCCGGGATGGTGGGGCCGACGTCCGGATCCGTCCGGGTCGGTGCCCGCGTTCCGCACCGCACGCCGCCGCGCGAGCTGATCCGCCGGGTCGCACTGGTCCCGCAGGAACCCCGCGACCTTCTGTGCGCCGACACCGTCGGGGCCGAGTGCACCGCCGCCGACGCGGACGTCGGCGCTGCCCCCGGGACCTGCCGGGCGCTGGTGGGCGAGCTGCTGCCGGGGGTGCCGGACGCGGCCCACCCGCGCGACCTCTCCGAGGGGCAGCGCCTCGCCCTCGCCCTCGCCCTCGTCCTCACGGCGCGGCCCCCGCTGCTGCTCCTCGACGAGCCGACGCGCGGTCTGGACTATGCCGCGAAGGCCCGTCTGGTCTCCGTGCTCCGCGGACTGGCGACCGAGGGTCACGCCATCGTGCTGGCCACCCACGACGTGGAGCTCGCGGCCGAGCTGGCGCACCGGGTGGTGATCCTCGCCGACGGGGAGGTCGTGGCGGACGGCCCCACGACGGACGTCGTGGTCTCCTCTCCCGCGTTCGCCCCGCAGGTCGCCAAGATCCTCGCTCCACAGCCCTGGCTGACCGTGGCCCAGGTGGAGGAGGCCCTGTGAACGCCCGCAGCGCGGGGGGGAACAGCCCCGTGAACGCCCGCGGCGCAGGCCGGGGCGGCTCCGTGGACGCCCGGCCGGTCCGTCTCGGTCCCCGTGCCGTCGTCGCCCTCGGCCTCGTCAGCCTGATCGGCGTCGCCGCGTTCGGCTGGCCGCTGCTCGCGGGGGCAGGTGCGGGCATCACCGACCACGCCCAGGACGCGCCCTGGCTCTTCGCCGCGCTGCTGCCGCTGCTCGTCGGCGTCGTCATCGCGACGATCGCCGACGGGGGCGTGGACGCCAAGGCCGTCGCGATGCTCGGCGTACTCGCCGCCGTCGGGGCCGCGCTGCGTCCGCTGGGTGCGGGGACGGCCGGTCTGGAGCCCATGTTCTTCCTGATGGTGCTGAGCGGACGGGTTCTCGGCCCGGGCTTCGGCTTCGTCCTCGGTTCGGTCACCATGTTTGCTTCCGCGCTGCTCACGGGCGGTGTCGGGCCGTGGATGCCGTTCCAGATGCTGGCGATGGGCTGGTTCACCCTGTGCGCCGGCCTGCTGCCCGGTGCCGACCGCCTGCGGGGGCGGGGCGAGGTGCTGATGCTCGCCGTATACGGTTTCGTCGCCGCCTTCGCGTACGGCACGGTGATGAACCTGTACGGCTGGACGATCGTGCAGGGCACGGCTTCGGGGGTCTCGTTCCACCCGGAGGACCCGGTCGGCGAGAACCTGGTCCGGTTCGGCGCGTACGTCCTCGCGACCTCGCTCGGCTGGGACCTGGGCCGTGCCGTCCTCACCGTCGTCCTCACCGTGGCGGTCGGCCCGACCCTGCTGAAGGCACTGCGGCGGGCGACCAGGAGGGCCGCTTTCGAGGCCCAGGTCACATTCGAGGGGCGGTAGAACCCGTCGCGCGGGTGAGGCGGCCCACAGGACCTTGGTCCCGGAACTATCCCGCTTCGTAGTCGACGCCCGAGAAGACCGCCACCCCGAGCACCACCTCCCACCTGCACATAGACCACATTTGTCCACTTTGGGACTTTCGGCCACCCATGTCCGCTCTACGTCGTATCTGGGGGGTGAGCCCGGTCACGGCACGGCGTCCGGGGACCCGGCTACAACTGTTCCCGTCGCAAGGCGTCGCAGGGCCTCGAAGCCCAGCACACGAGCCCGGCTCGGCCCGCCCCTCGCGACCCAGATGCCCCCGAACGATAGGTAGAGCCGTGTCCCGCTCGCTGATCACCCGATTCACCGCCCGCAGCAAGTCCGTCGTGGCCGGTACCGCCGTGCTCCTCGGTGCGGCCGGTACGGTCATGGGGACCACGTCGACGGCCTCGGCCGCCACTCCGCAGGAGATGGCACAGAAGATGATGTCGGCCGCCGAGTTCCAGTGCTTCGACAAGATCGTGTCGCACGAGTCCAACTGGAACCACACGGCCACCAATGCCTCCTCCGGCGCCTACGGCCTGGTCCAGGCCCTGCCCGGCAGCAAGATGGCCTCGGCCGGCGCCGACTGGAAGACCAACCCCAAGACCCAGATCAAGTGGGGCATGGACTACATGAAGGACCGCTACGGCAGCGCCTGCGGCGCCTGGAACTTCTGGCAGGCCAACCACTGGTACTGAGCCGGCGGAACGCCCTCGATGCCCCGGAGCGACGACGACGCTCCGGGGCCTCGCCCGCACCCGGGCACGCCCCTGCGGCGCCGTCGGCGGGCCCCACTCGGGCAGGACGACGGCCCGTCGACGGCATCCCCGCCGCTCCGCGGAGACCCACCGGCCGACCCGCCGCGCACGCCACGACCGCTCCCGCCCCTCCCACGCGATCCGCACCACGCCGCGGGACGCCCTCCACACACCGGTGCGGAGGGCACGGACGACGGGCGGCATCCGTGCCGCCACGACCTGACGGGCGACCGCCGACCCCGGCACCAGCACCGGCACCGGCACCGACACCGGGCGACCGTCCACCGGCCACGTCACACCGTCACACCGTCACACCGGCCGGACGGCCGCCGCACCCGCCGCACCCGCCAGACGAAGGACGACCTCGCGGCGTGCGCCCGTCACAGCCGCTGGATGATCGTCCCGGTCGCCAGCGCACCGCCCGCACACATCGTGATCAGGGCGAACTCACCGTCCCTGCGCTCCAACTCGTGCAGGGCCGTCGCGATCAGCCGCGCTCCCGTCGCGCCCACCGGGTGCCCGAGGGCGATCGCGCCACCATTGACGTTCACCTTCTCCAGGTCCTGCTCGAAGACCTGCGCCCAGCTCAGCACGACGGAGGCGAACGCCTCGTTGACCTCGACGATGTCGATGTCCCGGAGCGACATCCCCGCCTTGCCGAGCACCGCCCGGGTCGCGTCGACGGGCCCGTCGAGGTGGTAGTGCGGATCGGCGCCGACCAGCGCCTGGGCGACGATCCGGGCCCGTGGCTTCAGCTTGAGCGCACGGGCCATCCGCTTGGACGCCCACATGATGGCGGCGGCCCCGTCGGAAATCTGGGAGGAGTTGCCCGCGGTGTGGATGGCGGTCGGCATGACCGCCTTCAGTCCGCCCAGCGCCTCCATCGAGGTGTCCCGCAGCCCCTCGTCACGGTCCACGAGCCGCCACATGCCCTGCCCCGCGATCTGCTCCTCCTCCGTCGTCGGGACCTGCACCGCGAAGGTCTCGCGCTTGAAGCGCTCCTCGGCCCACGCGACCGCCGCGCGCTCCTGCGAGATCAGCCCCAGTGAGTCCACGTTCTCGCGGGTGAGTCCGCGGCGCCGCCCGATGCGCTCCGCCGCCTCGAACTGGTTGGGCAGGTCGACGTTCCACTCGTCGGGCCAGGGCTTCCCCGGGCCGTGCTTGGAGCCGCTGCCGAGCGGTACGCGCGACATGGCCTCGACGCCGCAGCTGATGCCGACGTCGATCACCCCGGCCGCGATCATGTTGGCGGTCATGTGCGAGGCCTGCTGCGAGGAGCCGCACTGGCAGTCGACGGTCGTCGCGGCCGTCTCGTACGGCAGACCCATGGCGAGCCAGGCGTTCCGCGCGGGATTCATGGACTGTTCGCCCGCGTGCGTGACGGTCCCGCCGACGATCTGCTCGACGCAGTCGGCGTGGATGCCCGTGCGACCGAGCAGTTCCCGGTAGGTCTCGCCCAGTAGGTAGGCGGGGTGCAGGTTGGCGAGCGCGCCACCGCGCTTGCCGATGGGAGTGCGTACGGCTTCGACGATGACGGGTTCCGCGGCCATGAGCTCGTCCTCTCCTTAAGCCAACGAATGCGCGGCGGGGGCGTCCCGGCGCCCCGCCCGCACGAACCGCAAATAACTAGTACGCGTTCTAGTTCCCTTGCAGTGTCACGAGCGTTACCCTCGGTTCGCAAGGCTCCTGCACGCAACAGTTCCCACCACGGCCCTTGCCACCTGCGGAGCCCGTCACTACCTTTCGGTCGATCCTGATGGACCGTCAGAACATTGCTGCCGCCGGACCAGGAGTTGCCGATGCCCTGCCCCCACCTTCCCGAAGGGTTCGACGCCACCGACCCCGACCTGCTGCAGAGCCGCATCCCCTTCCCGGAGTTCGCCCGGCTGCGGCAGACCGCTCCGGTCTGGTGGTGCCCGCAGCGCCGTGGCATCACCGGCTTCGACGACGAGGGCTACTGGGCCGTCACCCGCCACGCGGACGTCAAGTACGTCTCCACCCACCCCGAGTTGTTCTCCTCGACCGAGAACACGGCCATCATCCGCTTCAACGAGCACATCCAGCGCGACCAGATCGAAGCCCAGAAACTCATCATGCTCAACATGGACCCACCCGAACACACCAGGGTCCGCCAGATCGTCCAGCGCGGCTTCACCCCGCGCGCCATCCGCAGCCTCCAGGCCGCACTGGAGGAACGCGCCCGGAAGATCGTCGAGGAAGCGGAACGCAACGCGGCGGCCGACGGCGGCGGCTTCGACTTCGTCACCAGCGTCGCGGTGGAACTCCCCCTGCAGGCCATCGCCGAACTCATCGGCGTCCCCCAGGAGGACCGGGCCCGCATCTTCGACTGGTCGAACAAGATGGTCGCCTACGACGACCCCGAATACGCCATCACCGAAGAGATCGGCGCCGAGGCCGCGATGGAGCTCATCGGCTACGCGATGACCATGGCCGCGGCCCGCAAGCAGTGCCCGGCGAAGGACATCGTGACCCAACTCGTCGCGGCGGAAGGCGAAGGCAACCTGTCCTCCGACGAGTTCGGCTTCTTCGTGCTGCTGCTCGCCGTCGCGGGGAACGAGACGACGCGCAACGCCATCAGCCACGGCATGCACGCCTTCCTCACCCACCCCGACCAGTGGGAGCTCTTCAAGAGGACGCGCCCGGCGACGGCGGCCGAGGAGATCGTCCGCTGGGCCACGCCCGTGGTCTCCTTCCAGCGCACCGCGACCCAGGACACCGAACTCGGCGGCCAGAAGATCAAGAAGGGCGACCGGGTCGGGATGTTCTACTCCTCCGCCAACAACGACCCCGACGTCTTCGAGGACCCCGAGACCTTCGACATCACCCGCGATCCGAACCCGCACCTCGGCTTCGGCGGCGGCGGTCCGCACTTCTGCCTCGGCAAGTCGTTGGCCATCCTGGAGATCGACCTGATCTTCAACGCACTCGCCGACGCCATGCCCGGGCTGCGCCTCGCGGGCGCCCCCCGCCGGCTGCGCGCCGCCTGGCTGAACGGCATCAAGGAGCTCCAGGTCACGCTCGGCGGCGGCTGAGCCCCGCGCAGGACCCCGACCAGCGGACCCGGCAGCCGGCACCCGCGCCGAGCTCTCCGCGCCGGCCCGGACAGGGGAGGCGGGGGCCGTCCCCCTACGCCCCGCCCCCGTCTCCCGCCCCGGTCGCCGTCGGATGGCGGCGATCTTATGATGGGTGATCCGTACAGTGACACGACGCCCGTTCCCGCCCGATCGCCGGGCACACCGGGGGTGGCTGCGGATGATCCGTCTCAGAATCGCGGTGGCGAGCGTCGCCGCCCTCCTGCTCGTCGCCCTCGGCGTCTTCGGCTCACCGGCCGCACCGGCCGCACCGATCGCACCGGCGGCACTGATCGCGCCGGCCGCACCAACAGGGGCCACGACGACGTCCGTGCCGCAGCAGTTCGATCCGGCCACGGTGGAACGGCTCGACGCGGCGATCACCGACACCATGGAGCGCACCGGCATCCCCGGCGTGAGCGTCGGCGTGTGGATCCCCGGCCGCGGCACGTACGAGAAGTCGTTCGGCGTCTCGGACACCTCGACCGGCACCCCGATGAAGACCGACATGCACATGCGGATCGGCAGCGTGACCAAGACGTTCACCGTGACCGGACTGCTGCAGCTGGTGGACCAGCGCAAGGTCGGCCTCGACGACCTCATCGACAAGTACGTCCCCGGCGTCCCCCAGGGCGGCCACATCAGCCTGCGCGAACTCGCCGAGATGCGCAGCGGCCTGTTCAACTACACCGACGACGAGAAGTGGGAACAGTCACTGCGTGACGACCCGCAACGGTCCTACACCCCGCAGGAGTTGCTCGACTACTCCTTCGCGCACCGGCTGAACTTCCCGCCGGGCTCGAAGTGGCAGTACAGCAACACCAACACCGTGCTGCTCGGCCTGGTGATCGAGAAGGTCAGCGGGCAGCCGCTGGGCGCCTACCTCGAAGAGCACGTGTACGCCCCGCTGAAGCTGCAGCAGACCTCGCTCCCGACGAACGCGGCACTGCCGGAGCCCTACGCCCACGGGTACACGGACGACACGCAACCCGGCGCCCCCACCGCCACCGCGACGGGCGACACGGTCGACGCCACCCACTGGGACCCCTCGTGGGCCTGGGCGGCCGGGGCCATGGTCTCCACGCTCGACGACCTGCACACCTGGGTCCCCGCACTGGTCGACGGGCGCCTGCTCAAACCCGCCACCCAGAAGCAGCGCCTGGCGTTCGGCCCGACGGGCATCCCGAACGTCAGCTACGGGCTCGGCGTCATGCGGGTGAACGGATGGATCGGCCACAACGGCGAACTGCCCGGTTACGAGACGCTCGCCGTCCAACTGCCCGGCCAGCAGGCCACGCTGGTGATCCTCATCAACTCGGACGACGACTACCGCGGCCAGTCGCTGAGCACGCTGATGGGCCGGGCCGTCACCTCGGTGGTGACCCCGGACAATGTGTTCGACATCCCCTCGGCGCCGCAGTCCCCGACGACGAGCCCGTCGGCGTCCTGAGATCCGGCCCCGGCGCCTACAGGGAGCCGACGAACGCCGCGAACGCGGCGGGCGGGAAGTGCAGGACGTCCCCGTCGGGGACCTTGGAGTCACGGACGGCGACGAGGTGGGAGGCTTCGGCGATCGCGACGCAGTCGCCGCCCTGGTCGCCGCTGTAGCTGGACTTACGCCAGGCGGCACCGTTGAGGGGGGCGCATTCGACGCATTCCCCACCCTGGTCGCCGCTGTAGCTGGACTTACGCCACCGGGCGCCCGTCGGATGAGAGTTGCCGTTCCCCATAGCGTTCCTCCATCGTGCGCCGGATCAGCGCGGCCGAGTCCCTGAGGGACAGGGCGGCGGCCTGGAGGTGATCGTAACGGAGCGAACAGTCCCTGACCGTGTCCGGGTTGGCCGTCGGATGCCCTGTTCCATACCCCTCGGTGTAGACGATGGCCGGGTCGGCCGCAAAGCGGTAGAGGGTGAACGAGCCCTGTAGCCCGGCGTGGGCTCCGGCCTCGTACGGGAGCACCTGAACGTTCACCCGCGGCTCGTCCTCGTACGACAACAGCCGCGACAGTTGCTCCCGCATGACCTCGGCTCCACCGATCTCCTGGTGGAGCGCCGCCTCCCCGAGGATCGTCCACAGCACCGGCGGCTCCTCCGTACCCAGAATGCGCTGGCGCGCGAGCCGTACCGTCGTGCGGTCGTCGAGCTTGCTGCGGTCCACGGCGCCGAGCACGGCCCGCGCATACGCCTCCGTCTGCAGCAGGCCGTGCACCATGTGCGTCTGGAAGGTGCAGATCTCCGCCGCGCGCGCCTCCAACTCCGCCACCTGTTGGAACCACGCCGGCAGCTGGCTCCGCAGCACCAGCCCCACCAGCCGCGACAGCAGCCCGCCCGTGCCCAGCGCCGCGTCCGCGCGTTCGCTGAACTCCTGTGTCGGCAGTTTCCGGGCCGTCTCGATCTGGCCGACCAGCGAGCCCGTGTAGTTGATGACCGCGCCGAGCTGCTTCTGCGTCAACGCGGCGGCCTCGCGGTAGCGGCGGAGCTCGTAGCCGTAGTAGTCGAGCGGCGACGCGCCCGGATCCAGGACGTTGATGTGGGTCACGCCGCACCCTCCCGTACGCACCTCCGCCCACCACGGGACGGGTTGTATTCGTTCCGTGGCCGAGAGTAGTCACCCGGCCCCACGCTCGTACCGTGAACGAAGACATCACCCCCACCCGCCAGTACGGGATGCGCTTCACCGTCGGGAACCACTCGGCCCGCCACGTGCGCCGCATCCTCCGCAGCTACCTCGCCCTCTGGGGGATGCCCGAACTGGCCGACGCCGCGGGGCTCGCGCTCACCGAGCTCCTCGCCAACGTCCATCGCCACGTCCCGGACCGCCGCTGTGCGCTGCTGATCGAGCGCTGCCCGGTGGGCGTCCGGGTGGAGGTCCGGGACGAATTCCCGCCGCTCCCCAGAGTGTTGGTCCCGTCGCCCGACGAGGAGCAGGGGCGCGGACTGGCACTGCTGGACGCCGTGGTCCACACGTGGGGCGTTGCGCAGAGCGGATCGCCGGGCAAGACGGTCTGGTTCGAGTGCCGGACCGCACCGCTGTGATCCGGCGTCGTCGGCCATGGCAGTGCACGCAGGGCAGTCGACGACCCGCAGGGCCCGCTCGTCGTGCCGGCGGCGCACACAGGACCGCACGTTCCGTCGGCCGCAGCCGCCGCCCCGGTCACGGGCGGCGATGCGGCGCTCGGCGATGCGGCGCTCGCGGCCGCTCCGGTGTGGCCGAGGTCGCCCTGCGCGGACGACGGGCCCGACGGCCGGGCGGTGCCACGCGCCCCATAGGGTCATGACCATGACCGCGATGTTCAGCGAACCGTTCCAGCACCTCACCGCACGGCACGCCGCCTGGGGCGCGGAGCAGCTCGAGACCTTCAACGAGTTCCTGCCCACGGGCGACTGGACGGCGGACCTCGCCCGGTGCACCTACCGTCAGGCAGGACGCGAGCTGCGCATCTCGCTGCTCGGGACCTTCGACACCAACGAGCGGTCCTGGCTGTGGTCGTGGGCCAATCCCGGCCTGCAGGGCACGCCCGTGGTCGCCGCGGCCGAGCAGGTGCGACAGTACGGACAGACCCACGGGCTGGCCGAGTTCGCGGACGCGTTCCTCGACCTCTCCGGGCACGACGACCCGCGCCGCGCTGCCGAGACCCTCGCCTTCACGGCGATGGGCGTGCTCGGTGCCCCCGGTTACCTCGGCGTGCAGGCCAATCCCGACGCCCGCGCGTACCTGGTCCCCGACGACCCCCAGGTCCCGTGGGCCGAGCCGAACGCCATCACCCTGCCGCGCGTGCTCCTCACCGGGGTCCAGCTCCTCGGAGGGTCCGCGCGGAGGGTGGTCGAAGGCTACTTCGCCCACCACGACCTCCCGCTGCGGCGGGCGGCGGACCGGATCAGCGCCGGGCTGCCCAACGGCGGCACGGTCGACGTCCTGTTCGACGAACTCGACCGCATCTCCTCGGTGAACGTCAACTCAGGGGAGCCCGCCACGGCCTGACGCACGGCCCACCCCGATCCCCGGCCGGACCGCCACCCTGCACAGCACCACCGCCGCATGTCGGGAACGGTTCTCCCTCCAGCTCACCCGTCACCCCGGGAGCGCCGCCCCGACCACTGCGGCGCCACGGTCCGGACCGGCCCTCCCAATGATCAAGTGGCGAGAACGGCCCGGTGGGCGGATCCTGGCTGGACGCGGCGATCCACCCGAGGGGGCGCCCTGGCGGCGTCCCCTCGGCCCGGCCACCTTGGGCCCGCACCGGGGGGTTCCGTGTGCAGCACACGGAACCGATCCCTCCGAGCCCGGCGTCCGAAGGGGGAGGAATCCGGCGCCAAAGCAGCCGTCGGCAGCACGCTGACGATCGCCGACGGCGGCTACCCCGGGACGGAACTTGTCATGCCCCACCGTCGGCGAAAGGGCGAAGATCTGCCCGAGTGGAAGCAGGCGCACAACAAGTCCCACAAACAAGTCCGGGCCCGCGTCGAGCACGTCTTCGCCCGCATGAAGACCTCGAAGATCCTCCGCGACTGCCGCCCCAAAGGCGACGGCGTCCACCACGCCATGCTCGGCATCGCCCGCCTGCACAACCTCGCCCTCGCCGGATAGCCGAGCGGACCGCTCCACGGCCCACAACGACCCGAAGATCATTTACGGGACAGTCCTTCGTGCTGCTCGAAACCCTCATCCGCAACCGCCTCGAACGGCTTCAATACCGGCCCGCCACTCTCGACGGCTCCATAGCCGGCACCGCCCTGACCCTCAACGAGCCAACACCATCTTGACGAGCCGAAGTCAGTACCCCACCACTCGCGTAACCAACTGGCCGGTGCCACAGTGTAAGGGGCTGTCTCCGCTCTTTGGTTCCCGACCGGATGGGGAGCGTGGAGTCCGTGGCTCCGAAGAACAATGCGACCATAGGAATCATCGGCGCAGGGCGCGTTGGCTCCGCAATAGCAAACGCAATGGCCCGCCGGGGGTACGGAGGGAATGCCATTCTGTTTGACAGGGGCCTTGCGCGTGCCGAGGGGCAGGCTTGGGACACTGACGACGCAATTCCATTCACCTCCTCACAAATGTCTATCAGGCCGACCAGCAATCTCGGAGACATGTCGGAAGCCGATGTGATCGCAATTACTGTCGGCTACACTGATCCCCAGGCGAAGACTCGGCTCACTCTGGCCCAAAAGACTGCCCCGATCGTTCGCGAAGTGGTCGAACGGCTCGATGACGCCTCCCTCGACGCCGTGCTTCTTGTCGTCAGTAACCCCGTAGACGTAATGACTCGCGTAGCCGTCGAGACCTCACGGCGACCGGAAAGCCTCGTACTGGGCACTGGGACGGTCAACGACACTGCGAGGCTGCGCCGTTTTCTCTCCGCGAAACTCCGCATCAACCACCGGAACATAAACAGCTACGTCGTCGGCGAGCACGGCGATCACGCGTTTTTCCTCTGGTCTTGCGCCAACGTCGCAGGCATCCCGCTCGCGAAGCTGCTTTCCTGCTCGCCCGATGAAAGTCAGAACGAGATTCGAAACGAGATCAATGCATACGTGAGGCGGCGCGGGAACGACGTCGTCAGGCGCAAGGGGTTCAGCGACTATGGAATCGCGACGGCTGTCGCGAAGGTGATCGAGGGAATCCTGGCCGATGAGCGAATGATAGCGACGGTCTCTCACAGGGTGCACGCGATGTATCGCAGCGACGGTGCCGTGATGTCCATGCCTTGCATCTTGGGGGCTGCGGGTGTCGAGAAGTTTCTGGAGTACGAACTGGATGAACGAGAGCAACTGGAATTCGCCGCCGCCCGGGAGGCCTTGAACGGCGCCTACTCGTCCGTGTCCGTCTAGGGGTTGTCCCGTAACTGCTGGCCATGGGCGAGATGATCTTGGTGTGGCTGGTGTGATCACGGCGTCGGAGTCATCCTGCAGGGGCCGGCCGTGGAGCCTTCCGCTGGATGACCGGGCACTGTTGGTCGCGGCGCACTGGCGCACGAACCTTGACCATGCGGCAGCTCGCGCCGCTGTTCGGGATGTCGAAGTCGGCGGCGGACCGCATCATCGTCCATCTCTCGGGCCGATGCTCGGGCTCCGCCCCGCAAGCGGTTCGCCAAGGACGCTGTGCTCATCGTGGACGGCACTCTCGTCCCCACCCGCGACCACACCGTAGCCGAGCAGTCCAAAGAACTAGCGGTACTCCACCAACCACCAGGTCGTCATCGACGCCGACACCCGCCTGGTCGTCGTGGTCGGCCGGCCGCTCGCGGAAAACCGCAACGACTGAAGGCGTGGGAGGAAATGGTGTGGCCACCGGTAGGGCCCTCCCGGGGAGGAGTGATCTCAAGGCGACGCAGCCGACGACATCAGCTCTTCCAGCTTGTTGAGAGCCTGAGTCCAGCCTTCCTCGTGGAGAGCTTGTCGTCGCTCAGTTGCGAAGTCACCCTGGGTGAAGACCAGCTCCGCCGACGTACCGTCGATATCGCGAAGCGACAGCGTCACTACCGTCTCCCGATCCTCGGGATCGGGATCCTGCCATCGGAAGGTGTAGGACAGGCGTTCCGGAGGGTCGACCTCAAGGAATTCCCCTACCAAGTAGAATGGATCACCTCCCTGAGGCTGCATCGCGATCCGATAACCGCCTCCTGGCCGAAGGTCGCTTCCCACGCTCGGGGTGGTGAACCCGTCAGGGCCCCACCACTTGGCCAGTTCCTCTGGTTGGGTCAAGGCTCGGAATACGACCGAGCAGGGCGCGGTGAGAACACGCTGCATGTGCAGCCTCAGTCCGCCCTCGTGCGTCATGACGAACCCTTCCGCCCCAAAGGCGTCGAGATCGACCACTACACCCATCACAATGCGCTGGCCGTAGACCGCGATGTGGCTGGTCAGGGGCAGTGCGAGGGCAGGTACGGCACCGGTGATCATCGTGTGTTGTGTCGCTCCGGGGCGTGGGAAAGGACACGACGGTCAACGGCTTCTGGGATACGTTTCGGGTATGTCTGAAGATCAATGGAACGCCGTGGACACCTATGTGACCGACGCCCTCGCCCCTGCCGACGAGGCCCTGACGGAGGCGCTGGCCGCGAGTGACGCCGCCGGTCTGCCTCCGATCGCCGTGGCGCCCAACCAGGGCAAGCTGCTGCACCTGCTCGCCCTGACCCAGGGGGCGAAGAGGATCCTGGAGATCGGCACGCTCGGCGGCTACAGCACCATCTGGCTCGGCCGGGCCCTGCCCTCCGACGGACAGTTGGTCACGCTCGAGTTCGACCCGGCGCACGCGGACGTGGCACGTGCCAACCTCGCCCGCGCGGGCCTCGACAAGGTCGCCGAGGTCAGGGTGGGCGCCGCGCTCGACACCCTCGCCCGGCTGGAGGCAGAGGGCGCGGAGCCGTTCGACATGTTCTTCATCGACGCGGACAAGGTCAACAACCCGAACTACGTGGAGTGGGCGGTGAAGCTGTCCCGGCCAGGCAGCCTGATCATCGTCGACAACGTGGTCCGCGGCGGCGGGATCCTCGACGCTGCGAGCGAGGACGCGGCGATCCGGGGGACCCGCCGGATGTTCGAGCTCGTCTCGGAACACCCGCGACTGACGGCGACCGCGGTGCAGACGGTGGGCTCGAAGGGGTACGACGGGTTCCTGATGGCCCGTGTCACGGGCTGAGCCGGAGCGCGGCGGTCAGCGGCACTCGTCCACGGACCGCCGGCCCTTGCCGGTCCGTCACCTCCGTCACCTCCGTGACCGCACCGGACCGGATACGGACCAGTCGGCCCGACGTCTCACCGACGTGCGACCCGGCGCCCGCCGACGTACGGAGCGGGAGAGGCGAACCAGCAGGAGCCCGCGTTCCGCCGGCCGCTGCGGCACCGCCCGTTGGGCGCGCTGACGCCCCTGGACCGTACTGGCTCTCCGCTCGTACCCGCCGGGCGCCCGCACCCGGACCCTTCCGTACCTGCCTGATGCAGGGGTGCCGGGCGCCGGTCCTGGTGCGGGCCCACACCTCTGCCGCTCGGCCCGCCCCCCTGACCGCAGCCGATGGTCAAGGGGGCGGGCCCGCCCTCAGATGACCCCTTGGGCCAGCATCGCGTCCGCCACGCGTTCGAAGCCGAGGATGTTCGCGCCGGCCGCGTAGTCACCGGGGCGGTCGTAGCGTTCCGCCGTCTCGTACACCGTGTCGTGGATACGGCGCATCACGGCGGCCAGTTCGTCACCGACGCGGGAGGCGGGCCAGCTGTCCCGTCCGGCGTTCTGCCGCATCTCCAGGGCGCTGGTGGCCACCCCGCCCGCGTTGGCGGCTTTCGCCGGGCCGAAGGCGACTCCCGCCTCGCGGAGGATGCGGACGGCCGCCGGGGTGGTGGGCATGTTGGCTCCCTCCGAGACGGCCTTCACACCGTTGCGGACGAGCATGGCGGCGTCATCGGCGTCGAGTTCGTTCTGGGTGGCGGACGGCAGAGCCACGTCCGTCGGCACCTCCCACACGCTGCCGCCGTCGACGTAGCGGGCCGAGGAACCCCGGCGCGCCGCGTAGTCGCTCACCCGACCCCGCTCGACCTCCTTGACCTGCTTGAGCAGAGCGA
>NZ_JBHZCF010000019.1:0-130491 GCF_042755225.1 Streptomyces sp. NPDC059169
TGGGGGGTGGGTGGTTGGTGTGGGGGGGGGGGTGGGGGGGTGCGGGTGGGGGTGGGGGGGGGGGGGGGGGGGCGTCCCCGCTCGGCCCCGCCCCCCCCCCCCCCCCGGCCGGTGGGGGTGGCTACGCGGTCACCGCGGCATGTCCGGCCCGATGCACGTGCACTCCGCGCGGCGGGCGAGCAACGTGCGTATCTCCGTCCAGGCGTTGTCACGCTCGCTCGTGAGGGCCTTGTGCCGGGCGTTGCGCTCCTCCGGGTGGGCGGCCCAGTAGCGAACCTCGGAGCGGTTGCCGGTCATCGAGCGCAGCGCGTTGTCGGCGCGCAACTCGGCCTGCTCGGCGCGGTAGATGGCCCGCGCGGTGATCCACGCGAAGCAGGTGGGGGCTTCGGGCTCCTGCATCCAGGAGCGGCGGCACTCCGGGTAGGTGGGGCGCTCGGCGGTAGCGGCGACGACGGCGGTGGCGGTGATGGACATGGGGCTCCTCGGGAAGCGTGTGGCGAGTGGGGGTGGGGCCGGGACGCGGCAGGTGCCACGCCCCGGCGAGGAGACCGGACCGGTCAGATCACGTCGGTGACGTCGTAGAAGCTGGCCACGCCTCGCGTGAACCGCTCCGGGGCGAGCTGGAGCCGCGTGTGCCGGACTTCGTCTCGCACGGCCTTCTCGTACGACAGCTCCGCCATGGCGCCCGTCTCGTGGTCGCTGGCCCAGTACCGCAGGACCGACCAGTAGTCGACGCCGTACCGGGTCCGCTGAGTCACCGGGTCGATGTACTCGACGAACCGAATGATCAGGATCGGCTTACCGTCCGCGCCGTTTACGACGGATTCTCGCTTGCCCTTCCCGCCCAGGATGTTGAAGCGGTAGACGTCGGCCTGTTCGCGGGGGACGTCGGTGGGGGCGCTGGAGTTCAGCACGGTGCGCATCGGCCCGTACTGCGCGGTGAGCTGTGCCAGGGGCTTGATAGCCAGGACAGCGTTCATCTGCGGTGTTCCTTCCTTCGGGACGTTGGCGGTGCTCTCCGCCAACACGGAAGACAGTACAGCAATGAGACTCTCATGTGTAGTACCCCATGGGAACGGGCGCAGTACGCCCCCGCGAGTCTCCTTGCTGCGCCATTCGAGACTCGCGGGGGAGCTGTCGAACTCGGGGCCGGTCAGGCTGCGGTGCCGTACCGCCCGGGGCCCTCCCGCCGTACGCCCGCCAGGAGGAGAACAACGGGCACGGGCACGGCCGTCGTGGGGCCGCTCGACGCCGGGGCCGGCACAGACCGCACGGTGACCTCCTGGACCGCGAACAACTCGCCCTGCTCCGGCTCCTCCGGCATCATCCGGGCCAGGTACGCGGCGACGTCCTCTTCAGGGGCCTCCGTCAGGTCGACGCCACCGACGTGCGCCCACACCTCGGCGGCCACGGCCCCATGCTGCTCCCACAGCGGCCGGGAGCTGTCACGCCCCGGGGAGTCCAGCACGCCCCCGCGCAGACCGCGCACCAGGGCGCTCAGGGCGTCCGCACGGAACTCCCGGGACCGTACGCGCATGGTCGACGCGTCCTCGTACTCCAAGTGCGGCTCAGCGGCCACAGAGCGCTTCCACGCCCCGAACGCCCGGACCGCGCGGGTGGCGAGACCTTCCACGGCGTCCAACACCCGCGTCAGGGCGGCCAGGTACCGGGCCAGAGCCCGCGCGCTGCCCTGCACCGTCAGGCGCCGGTCGTCGAGCCCGCCATACCGCTCGTCGGTCCCGCAGATCTCCTTGTAGTACGACCAGCGAGGGTTCAGGGCGAACGGGGTGGACGCCTCCACGCCGTGGACGTCGGCCAGGGTCCACGCCACGTCATGGTGCTGCTTCGCCCTGCGCTTCGACGCGGCGGGGAACACCAGGTCGACGGTGAACCGTCCAGGGGCCGACTCGTACGGGCGGGGGATCTCTACGTACGCGCTCACGCGCTCATTCCTTCCTCGGGGTACGGCGGTAGCTCTCCGCCGCGGGGAGGCCGGCCGCGGGACTGCGACCGGCACACTCAAGGGCTCAGCGGCTGCGCAGCACCCGGGCCAGTCGGGACCGAAGGGACTGGACACGCCCGCGCCGCTCGTACGCCCGGATCATCGCGGCGACGTCGGCCGGGTCCGGCGAGTTGTGCCAGATCACCTTGACGACCATGGCCTGACGCAGCTCCCCCGCCGGACGGTCCATCAGCAGCACCGCCCCGTACCGGTCGGACTTCCACAGCAGCCAGACGTGGTCCGTCTCGGAACTGCGCTCGAACTCCCCGGTGCGCATGGTCGGCGGCAGACCCAACAGGCGGGCCACCTCGTCGGCGAACGACTCGAACGTCCACCTCGGCGACTCGACGGCGTGCAGGTGGGAGCGGAGCCAGGACGGCAGCGCAGTCATGGGCAGGAACCTTCCTCGGAGCGGCGAACGGACCACGGCGGGCCCGGACGCCAAGACAGGGGCAACAGGGCAGACAGGCGGGGTTATGGGACTTCTGGGACCGTCCACACGCGCGCGGGCGCGTATGGGCCCGTGGGGCGCCGCCCGACCCCTTCGGCCGGGCGGCGCCGGGGCGGGTCAGGGACGGCGGTCGCGGATGTACTCGACGGGGACGGCGACGCTGAACCGGCTGCCGAGCACGCGGCGGGTGTTCTCGGCGGCGTCCTCGCGGCCGTCCCGCTTGCGGAACTTCACGACGATCGGCGGGTGCGCGGGGGCGTACCCGATGGGCGAGTCCAGTCCGGCCGTGATCGTCGCGGTGACGGTCCATCCGAGGCCGGAGTCGCTACGGCAGTGCACGCGCACGGTGGGCGTGCCGGTGGCGACGGCGGACAGCTCCTCGGGAGTGGCGTCGACGGCGTTGTACGCCAAGGCCGCGACGCGGATCTCCTCGGCGGTGCCGGGCATGTCCGTGCCGTGCATCCGGTGCGCACGGGGAGCTACGGCCAGGATCACCGCGCGGGCCCGCTCGACGGCGGCGCGCGCCTGGTCGTGGGCGGCGTTGCGGGCCCGAAGGTTCCCGGCGGTGCGCAGGGCCTCCCACGCCTCCTCGACGTCCGCGCGGGTCTCGAGGATCTCGAGGTGGTGCTCCGGGGCGGAGATCTTCCCCAGGGTGAGCAGGTGGCGGTCGAGGTTGGCGAGGTCGCGGGGCGCACCGCCGAGGGAGGCGTGCACGGTGGACTCGTACGCGGCCAGGGCGGCGTACAGGGTGGTGGTGTCGGGCGCGGCCAGGGCGGTCTCCTCGGCGGGGGCGGGGCGCTCCTCCACGGCGGCCGGGCGGGGCATGCGCCACAGGCGGATCGAGACCGGCTTGCAGCCCTGTAGGCGGCGCGTCTGCTGACGGTGGGAGAGGCGGACGGAGATGGCGTTCGTCAGGGCCTTGTCCCAGCCGCGCGGGTCGTCGTCGCCGCCCTCGGTGATCTCGTCGCGCAGCGCGTGAACCGCGTCGGTGGTCATGTGGTGGAGCTGTTCGCGGATGGCCCAGTACCGCTCATCCTCGGTGAAGATGACCCGTACGCCCTCGGACTCGGCGCGCTTGCGGATGATGCGGCGCACCATCTCCTTGTTCGCCTTGCCCTGCTCCTTGTCGGCGTCGCGGCTCATGACGGCGTCGACAAGGTCGTGGGTGACGACGCGGCCGTTGTGCTCCCTGGCAGCGATGAAGATCTGCAGCGCCATCCAGTCGGCGCGCTCCGTGGCAGTGATCACCGGGTGTTCCTTCGTTCGGGACGTCCCGGTTGCTCTCCGGGACTGGTGGGGTGGGGCGGTGCGCCCTGCGCCCGTACCCGGCGTGTGCCGGCCACGAGGGCGGGGCGCACCGCCCGCCGGGGGGTGGCGGCGGGCGATGCGGGTCTGTCAGGCGTCGAACTGGCCGAAGGTGATGGTCTCGGCGGCCTCGATCGCTTGGGCGCCGTAGAACTCCCGGCGGGCGAGTCCGGCGGCGTGCGCGGCGCTGACGGCGTAGACCTCGGTGAGGGTGTGGCCGGGGGCGGCGGAGAGTTCGGCGCGGATGTCGTCGCGCTGCATGGCGCGCTCAACGTCGTGGTCGGCGGCGCGCTCGACGTGAAGGACGTCGCGGGCGGGGCCGCGGTCCTGGCGGGTCCACTGGCCCTCGTCGTCGGCGATGACGAACCAGAGGGCGGTGAGCTTGCGGAGTTCGACGCGGTAGGCGGGGGCGCTGTCCATGTCTTCCGGGAGGGGTGCGGGGGTCTTGTCGAGGGACACGGGCATGGTGACTTCCTTCGTTCGGGACTTGCCCCGGTTGCTCTGCCGGGGCGCGGTGTGAACCACTGAGAGAACAGTACAGCAATGCGACTCTAGAGCAACAGGAGTCGCGTAAGAATCTGTAAACGTGCAGGTGAAGCGACATGGCCGCCTCCATGCCGATCTCATGGCTGTACTTTTCCGGGTCGGCTGTGTACGTTCTGGAGCCCCGCCACCCGGCGGCCCGGGGTCGAGCAACCCCGGGAGTCCCGAACGAAGGATCACCACCATGCGCATGCCGCGCCGCAACGCCCGCCGCTCGAACCCCGCCGCGCTCCTGGCCGCTGGAGCCGCCGTGATCGCCCTCGGCGTCCTGGGGACCCTCGGCGCCTCCGACGCCACCCCGGCCGACTTCGCGACCGCCCCCACCGTCACGCAGGCCGACGTGGTGGAGGCGTACAACGACGGCTGGACCGACGGACACGCCGACCTGATGGGCGACGACAACCGGGACGGCTACGTCGACGAGGACGAGTCCGGTTGGGACTGCGCCACGATGGGCAACCGTCAGTGCGGCCCCGGGGTCCCGCCGCAGTGCAAGGGGGAGACCGAGTACGCCGACCTGTGCGCGACGGTAGCCGGACGCCCGGCGTACGCCTGGACGGACGCCGACGGCACCCCGCACGCCGTGGCGGCCGGGCGGAAGCTGCTCGCCCGGCTCGACGCCGTCCCGGGCACCGAGGAGTTCGCCGCCGCGCTGTTCGCCCTGGACACCCTGTGGGCACAGCACAACGAGGACTGACCGCCCGTTGACCCCAACCGGGGGCGCACTGCTCGCGCCCCCGGCTGGCCCCCGGACAGGAGACCGCAGTGACCGCCGCCAAGCTCCCCGGGCGCAACTGGCTGCGCATGGTGCCCGCCGACTTCGACCGCGACGCCCCGGCCGCCCCGGACGCGGCCGACCGCCCCGTCCCCGCCGTGCCCGACGAGTGCGGCACCGTGCCGCTGTTCGGGGAGGAGTCGACGGCCGTGCGCACCCCCGATGCCCGTAGGCCGGCCGGGACGTTCCCCGAGCAAGCTGACACCCTGTTCTAGGCCGCGAGGACAGTGCAGCCGTGAGACTTCCGGCGCACATCGCGAACCGCGATGCTCGCCGTTCTAACTGCGAAACCTTCGAATCTTCCCGGGATCTTGTGGCGCCCGCGAGTCTCATTGCTGTACTATCAAGGGGTTGGCGGAGAGCACCGCCAACAAGTCCCGAACGAACGATCACCCCATGGCTTCTGTCGCCGCCCGCCGCGTACTCCGCGACCGCGTCCGCGCCAACCGCGCCGCCTCCGCCCAGCGCCGCACCGTCGCCCAGGCCGCCCGCCGTGTCCGCACCGGCGCCCGCTCCCTGGTCACCCACATCATCGCCACCGGCGCCGACCGCAAGACCGTCGAAGGCGTTGCTGACGCCCTGCGCACCGTCGCGAAGAAGAAGGGCGTCAAGGGCCGCCGCGCCCGCATCCGCCGCTCCTTCAACGGCGCCCGGAACATCGTCAAGACCGTCTACCGGTACACCCGCGCCCAGGTCGCCCAGATCGCCGCGCAGTACAAGCCGCGCAAGGCCGAGTACAAGGCCGTCCGCGCCGCGCTGATCGCCGCCTGACCGGCCCCTGACCGCCGGGGCGCGGCCCTCCCCCCGCCGTGCCCCGGCCCCCCACCTTCACCCAGCACACCCCGGAGACGGAGACACCCATGCCCGCCACGCCCAGCGCCATCGCCGCCGCCCACCGCGCTCGCACCATCGCCGCCATCGCCCGCAATCGCGCTGAGAACTCCGCGCCCGTGCCGAACGCTGAGGACCGCACCGCCCTGCTGGACATTGCCACCCTGCTGGACACCGCCGCTCACTCGCTGGAGACCGAGGAACCCGGCACCTGGGACGGCATCGTGATCACGAACACGATCGACTGGGACGCCTCGCACGCCCTTCGCACCGCCGACGAGATCGCCGCCGCTCACCCGGCCATCGGCTTCCCGCCCCGGTTCAGCCAGTACGTCACCGCCCCCGTGTTCGGCAACGAGGTCGACCTGCCCCCGTCGCTGCTCCCCGGAGGCCCCGTGCTGATCGCCAAGGAAGGCGACCTGTTCGCCCGCCTGCTCGCCCTCCACGGCCACTACCTCGCCGCCCCCAACGGCCCGGAGGACCAGGAGAGCATCAAGGCCGCCCTCGAAG
This sequence comes from Streptomyces sp. NPDC059169, assembly GCF_042755225.1. Classification (NCBI taxonomy): domain Bacteria; kingdom Bacillati; phylum Actinomycetota; class Actinomycetes; order Kitasatosporales; family Streptomycetaceae; genus Streptomyces; species Streptomyces sp. NPDC059169. The sequence goes on from NZ_JBHZCF010000019.1 coordinate 6,418, forward strand.
CCGCGTTCACCCTGCACTGGAAGCACGCCCTCCTGGCGCAGTCCATCGCCGCCGACACCGAGCACCGCAGCAACCGGCCCGCCGTCCCGGCCGCCGTCGAGATCCCGACCCCGGGCACCCCCATGGCGCTGCGCCGCGCCCACGACGCCTACGGCCCGACCGTGACCTACGGCCTCAACGACCGCCGCCTGCCGTGCCACGTCAGCGACCAGGGCGTCACGCACCCCGCCGTCCGCATGGTCTCCCACCTCGGCGCCACCATCGCCACCTGCGACGACGACAGCCACCGCAACGCCGCCGCCGTCGCCGCGCGGGAGCTGTACGACTCCCTCAACTGACCAGCCCCGCCGGGCGGGACGCGACACAAGCCGCACCCGCCCGGCCCACTGGCCGACGGCCACACAGCCCGCCGCGCCCCGGGGCCGGACGTACGAGCCGCCCCCGGGCGCGACGCAAGCACCACCCGCATGACCACATCACCCGGCCGGAGAGCACCGCGCCGGATGTCCCGAACGAAGGAAGACCGCAGTGACCGTGTCCGCCATCACCCCCGCCGAGACCGCCGCGCCGCTCGCCGCGTTCCTGCCCGCCCGCCAGAGCGCCCGCTGGACCGTCGGCCCCGCCCCGTACAGCATCCGCAACAACGTCCCCACGTCCCGGCTCACGAACGGCCGTCACGCCCTGATCGTGGCCGAGGAAGCGGGCCGCATCGAAGTCTTCGCCGACCGGCCCGGCATGTTCCCCGTCCACCCCGACGTGGTGGTCGACGCGACCGACCCGGGCGCCGTCGTGACGCTCGCAGCTCGCGTGATGTTGTCCGTCCTCCCCGACCTCGACCGCGACCAGGCGCACGAGACCGGCCGCGCCAAGGGATGGGACCAGGTCCTCACCGACCGATGGGCGGAGCTGTCGGAAGTCGGGTACGCCCTGCTGGACCTCGGCGCCATCGTCACCCCCACCACGGGCATGAACGGCCCCGGCCTGACGTGGAAGTCCGCCACGGGCGGCACGTGGGAGCTGAGGGTGCACGGCCAGGACCGGAACATCACCCTGACCTACGACGGGCCCGTGAGCGGCCTGTACGCCTTCCTGTCGATCGTCGGGACCCCGTACGCCGGCACGAGGAGCGCGCCGGAAGCGCCTTCACGCGGCTCCTGACGGACCGCTTCACCTGGCTCAGTCCGGTCGACGACCACGAGGTCACGTTCGGCGCCCGCCGCTTCCCCTCCGGCTTCGTCGCGCTCCCGTCGACGGACGAGCCCGCCGACCACGCCGACGACACCCGGCGCGTGGTCGCCGAGATCGGCGCCCTCGGTGTCGACCTGCTGCTCGCCACCACCACGCACCTGATCTGACCCGCCCGCCAGGCCGCGCCCCCGGACTGCTCCCGGGGGCGGCCCCCTCGAAAGGCCCTCGCCATGACCCCGACCGCCACCGCCCCCGCCCGCCCCGTCTGCCCCGCCCAGACCCTCGCCGGACGCGTCGCCGCCCTCCTCCCGGAGCGCGCCGGTCTCCCCTGGACCGTCGAGCCCCACACCGCGTGGTGGACCGTCAGGTACCCCGCCGCCCGGCTTGTGCAGGGCGGCCGCGCCCTGGTCCTGGTCGCCCGCACCTGGGACACGCAGATCGGTTGGCAGCTCCCCGACCGCGAGCCGACCCGCCCCAACCTCCACCTCGAGAGCGTGAGCCCGGCCGTCATCGCGCGTGACGTGCTGCGCCTGGTCCTTCCCGTCCTCGACGACGAGGCCGCCGGACGCGCCGCGAAGGACGGCCCCCGCGTGATGGGGCGCCTGGAGCTGCTGAACGAGATCGGGCACGCGATGCGCCTGCAGGGCGCGGCGACGTACAACCGGATCGGTCTCCTGCCGAACACGTCCACCCTCGCGTGGGCCGCGCCGTCCGGCGCCCGGTACTCCGTCACCCTGCACGGCACGAACCCCGTGGCCGACGTCCAGATACAGGGCCCGGTGCGCGCCGTCGAGAAGGCCGTGACCTCCTTCCTGCCCCCGGCCGCCGACGGGCGCCCCGAGATCCCCCGCGTCCGCGGCCGTCTGCAGCGCCGCCTGGCCGCCGTCCTCGCCCGGCACGGGCAGGTCGAGCAGACCGACCAGGGCGGACTCGCGTTCAGCACCGGCACCGGCCCCGGCCCCGGCCCCGGCCCGTACGGGTACGCCACCCCGGCCGCCGACGCCCAGTCCCGCGCACACGACACGACCCCGGCGTCCGTCGACCTCCACGGCATCGGCGCGGACTTCCTGATCTCCCTGGCCCCGCAGCTCTGCCGCTGACCCGACCCTGGGGGGGAAGGGAGGGGGAGGGGGGGGGGGGGTCCGCGTCCCCCCCCACCCCGTCAAGCAGAGCGTACGACTCAGGCCTCGGCACCCTCGGCGCCCTCGACGGCCTCGCCCTCTTCTTCACCCTCGGCAGCCGGCTCCTCGGCCTGCGCGGCCAGGACCTGCAGCACGACCGCGTCCTCCTCGACGGCCAGGGTCACGCCGTTCGGCAGGGCGACGTCCTTCGCCAGCACCGACGCACCGGCCTCCAGGCCCTCGACGGACACGGTGAAGGACTCCGGGATGTGCGTGGCCTCAGCCTCGACCGGAAGCGCGTTCAGAACGTGCTCCAGCAGGTTGCCGCCCGGGGCCAGCTCGCCCTCGGTCGCGACCGGAACCTCGACGGTGACCTTCTCGCCGCGCTTCACCAGCAGCAGGTCGACGTGCTCCAGGAAGCCCTTCAGCGGGTCGCGCTGCGAGGCCTTCGGGATCGCGAGCTCCTTCTTGCCCTCGACGTCCAGCGCCAGCAGGACGTTCGGGGTGCGCAGGGCCAGCAGCAGCTCGTGGCCCGGCAGGGTCAGGTGGATCGGGTCGGAACCGTGACCGTACAGAACGCCCGGAACCTGGTCCGCGCGGCGGATGCGACGGGCGGCGCCCTTGCCGAACTCGGTACGGATCGACGCGGAGATCTTCACCTCGGACATCGGCACTCCTCGTAATGTGGTGACGAACAACAACGGTCACCCGGCCACGACTGGCCTGCTACGAAGAGCGCGTCGATAACGGACCGCCGTACACGAGTACGGCCTCCCTCGCCGAGCAACCCGTGCAGTCTACTCGGCGGGGAGGCCGCCCCAGAAATCGATCTCGCTCAGCGCCCGATCAGACCGGGCTCACTGCTCCTCGAAGAGGCTCGTCACCGAACCGTCCTCGAACACCTCGCGCACCGCGCGCGCGATCGTCGGGGCGATCGACAGCACCGTGATCTTGTCCAGCTCCAGGTTGCTCGGGTCGGGCAGCGTGTTCGTGAACACGAACTCGCTCACCTTCGAGTTCTTCAGACGGTCCGCAGCCGGACCGGACAGCACACCGTGCGTCGCCGTCACGATGACGTCCTCCGCGCCGTGCGCGAACAGCGCCTCCGCCGCGGCGCAGATCGTGCCACCGGTGTCGATCATGTCGTCGACCAGGACGCACACCCGACCCTCGACGTTGCCCACGACCTCGTGGACCGTCACCTGGTTCGCCACGTCCTTGTCACGACGCTTGTGGACGATCGCCAGCGGCGCGTCCAGGCGGTCGCACCAACGGTCCGCCACACGCACGCGACCCGCGTCCGGAGACACCACCGTCAGCTTCGAACGGTCGACCTTCGCACCCACGTAATCCGCCAGCAGCGGCAGCGCGAACAAGTGGTCCACCGGACCGTCGAAGAAGCCCTGGATCTGGTCCGTGTGCAGGTCCACCGTGAGGATCCGGTCCGCACCCGCGGTTTTCATCAGGTCCGCGATGAGGCGGGCCGAGATCGGCTCACGACCGCGGTGCTTCTTGTCCTGACGGGCGTATCCGTAGAACGGGAGGATCACGGTGATGCTCCGGGCCGAGGCCCGCTTCAGAGCATCGATCATGATCAACTGCTCCATGATCCACTTATTGATGGGAGCCGTGTGGCTCTGCATCAGGAAGCAGTCGGCACCACGGGCCGACTCCTGGAAGCGAACGTAGATCTCACCATTGGCGAAATCGAACGCCTTGGTCGGCACAAGACCGACCCCCAGCTGATGGGCGACCTCCTCGGCCAGCTCGGGGTGGGCGCGGCCGGAGAAGAGCATCAACTTCTTCTCGCCGGTCGTCTTGATCCCGGTCACAGCACTGTCTCCTCAGACGTGTTTCTCAGCTGACGATCAGCCCGTCCCTGGTGCGACGAGCCAGCCACGGCGTTCCAGCGGGGGACTTCCCCGGACCCTCGGTGTGCACGTATCACGGTACGCCGAGATCGACGCACCTGTTTCCGGTCAGCCTTCTTGCTCGACGACCTCTGCCGCCGCCTGAGCCGCCTGCGCGGCTGCGCTCCCCGGGCGCTTGCGAGCCACCCAACCCTCGATATTCCGCTGCTGGCCACGGGCGACGGCCAGTGAACCGGGCGGCACGTCCTTGGTGATGACGGAGCCCGCCGCGGTGTACGCGCCGTCCCCGACTGTGACAGGAGCAACAAACATGTTGTCCGAGCCCGTCTTGCAGTGGGACCCGATCGTCGTGTGGTGCTTGGCCTCGCCGTCGTAGTTCACGAACACGCTCGAGGCGCCGATGTTCGAGTACTCGCCGATCGTCGCGTCACCGACGTAGGACAGGTGCGGGACCTTCGTCCCCTCGCCGATCGTGGCGTTCTTCATCTCGACGTACGTACCGGCCTTGGCCTTCGGTCCCAGCTTCGTCCCCGGGCGCAGGTACGCGTACGGACCCACGGAAGCCGACTCGCCGATCACCGCGTCGTCCGCCACCGCGTTGTCCACCCGCGCACCACGACCCACCGTCGTGTTCCGCAGCCGCGTGTTCGGGCCCACCTCGGCGTCCTCGCCGATGTGCGTGGCACCCAGCAGCTGGGTCCCCGGATGCACGACCGCGTCACGCTCGAACGTCACCGTCACGTCGACCTGGACCGACGACGGATCGACAACCGTCACGCCGGCCATCATCGCCCGCTCCAGCAGCCGCTCGTTCAACAGCCTCCGGGCCTCGGCGAGCTGCACGCGGTTGTTGATGCCGAGGATCTCCCGATGGTCACCCGCGACGGACGCACCCACGCGGTGCCCGGCCTCGCGCAGGATGCCGAGGACGTCCGTCAGGTACTCCTCGCCCTGGCTGTTGTCCGTACGCACCTTGCCCAGCGCGTCCGCCAGCAGCTGGCCGTCGAACGCGAACACCCCCGAGTTGATCTCCCGGATCGCCCGCTCGGCCTCGGTCGCGTCCTTGTGCTCGACGATCGCGGTCACCGCGCCCGTGGCCGCATCGCGCACGATCCGGCCGTATCCCGTCGAATCCGGTACCTCGGCGGTCAGCACCGTCACCGCGTTGCCGTCGGCCGCGTGGGTCGAAGCCAGCGCCGTCAGCGTCTCGCCGGACAAGAGGGGAGTGTCTCCGCAGACCACGACCACGGTCCCAGCGCCGGAACCTCCCGCCTGGAGGGACCCCCAGGCCGGCCCCAGCTCCTCCAGCGCCATCCGGACGGCGTGGCCCGTGCCGTTCTGCTCGGCCTGGTAGGCGGTGCGAGTGCCGGCGTAGTGCGTACCGAGGTGCTCCTCGACCTGCTCGCTGGCGTGGCCGACGACCACGACGAGGTGCTCGGGATCGAGCTCCCTCGCGGCGGACACGACGTGCCCGACGAGCGAACGCCCGGCGATGTCGTGCAGGACCTTGGGGGTCTTCGACTTCATGCGGGTGCCCTCACCCGCTGCGAGGACGACGACGGCGGCCGGGCGGTTGGCGCTCACGGGATTGCCCTTCGGCTTCGGGTGGTGGACAACCGAAGGATACCGGGGGGTTTCAGGGGCGAAATGACCGCGGGTCCTGACCTAGGAGGTCAGGACCCGAACACAGCGTCCGTGCTCCCGGGGGAGGACTCGAACCCCCATGATCAGAACCAAAATCTGACGTCTTGCCCTTAGACGACCCGGGATTACCGCTATGTCCGATTTTCTAGATCGGCTGCGGATGCAGCCCCTACTATGCCGTACCACCAGCCTTCGATGCGACGGTACAGGTCGGCACTTTGTCTCACGTGGATGACGAGGCAGCCCCGGTAGCCCTCGCCCACGTTCTTTCGAACGGTCTTCGGGTTGTGCCGTTTAAGCGTGGTCCTGCCGAATGCCGTGTGGTCAGCCCCGACGACGTCAGCCCAGTACTGCTCCGCCGCGCGCACGTCGGCCGACTCGTGGATCATCACGTGAAACTTCAGGCGTGCTCGCTCGACCCCGACCAGGTCGAGCCACGCCAGGAATAGCGCGATCATCCCAGGGTCGCTATTGACGAAGGTGGCTCTTTCCCTGCGCGCATGGGGTTTGTCCTTGGTGCCCTCCGCCCAGTAGAGGCCCACTCCGACCAGGAACAATTCCCGCTCGGTCAGTTCGCCGATCTCCTGCCGGGCCGCCTCCTTCGTCTGCTGCCGCTCGGCTTCCCGGAGTGGGCGCTCGTGCGCCCAGCGCTTGTGTGCGGCCAATCGCGCCTGCTCCGCCGGGTCCAGACCTTGCGGCTTCGGCAAGTCCCGCACCCACAGCGAGATCGAGCTCTTCGAGCAGCCGAGCTCCAGCTGGATCTGGTCGTACGTCATCCCCTGCAGTCGCAGCTCCCGCGCCTGCTCGCGCAGGTCGTCCTTCGCGTTCGGGCGCTTCGTCCAATCCGGGGGCGGCTCGCCCTGTACGAGTCTGTTGAGGATGTCGTTGTTCCCGATGTGGAGTCGGTCGCGGATCTGGCGGAGGCTGAGGCCCTGTCTCCGGAGGGCGACGGCCTGCCCGCGGAGGTCTTCGACGTCGGTGCGCGGGGTGTCGGTTCTCGTCATGGCGACCAGGTTCCTCCGGGCTCAGCACCCGTGGATCGAAAGCAGAGATGATTCACCAGTTCGAGTGGTGGATGTGCGTTCCGTATGTGCGCTGTCACCATCGGTGCCGGTCGGGTGCCCGGAAAACCATTCGCGTGCTTCCGTAGTCTGGGAGACATGACCACAACGGGGGCACAGCAGGACGCTGCGGGCGCCGACGCCCGCGCTTGGTTGTGGTGGGGGCGGCGGCGCAGTGCGGTCCTGGACGTCACGCTTGCGCTGGTGTCGGCGCTCGAGTGCGCGCTGGAGGGTGTTCCGTTCGCGGAGACCTCCGGGCTGCCGGTGGCGTTCGGGGTCGTCTTCGGGCTGATCGCCGGTTCGGTGCTGGTGCTGCGGCGCCGGTGGCCCGTCGGTGTGGTGCTCGTGTCGATCGCGATCACTCCGGCCGAGATGGGCTTCCTGATGGGGATCGTCGGTCTCTACACCCTGGCCGCGTCGGAGGCGCCCCGCCGGATCATCGTCGCGTTGGCCGGGATGTCGCTGGTGGGGACGTTGATCGTGACGTTCGTGCGGACCAGGCAGGACATCGCCTCTGCGGACTTCGACCCGGGGTCCTGGTACGTGCCGGTGGTGTCGGCCGTGATGTCGGTCGGGATGACCGCGCCGCCGGTGCTGCTCGGTCTGTACGTGGGCGCGCGGCGCCGGCTGATGGAGAGTCTTCGGGAGCGGGCCGACAGCCTGGAGCAGGAGCTGTCGTTGCTGGCGGACCGGGCGGAGCAGCGGGCGCAGTGGGCGCGTACCGAGGAGCGCACGCGGATCGCCCGGGAGATGCACGACGTGGTGGCGCACCGGGTGAGTCTGATGGTGGTGCATGCGGCGGCCTTGCAGGCGGTCGCGTTGAAGGATCCGCAGAAGGCGGTGAAGAACGCTGCGCTGGTGGGGGACATGGGCCGGCAGGCGTTGACGGAGTTGCGGGAGATGCTCGGGGTGCTGCGGTCGGGTGAGGGGGTTCCGGTCAGGGCGGTCGAGCCGGTGCCGTTGGCGGCGGTGGGTGCTGCGGCCGCCGCGGCTGCGGCCGCAGCCGCGGGGGTTCCGGGGGCGGACGGCCCGGCCTTGGCGGATCTCGAGCGGTTGGTGGAGGAGTCCCGGCAGGCCGGGATGTCGGTGGAGCTGGTGGTGCAGGGGGAACTGCGGGAGTACCGGCCGGAGGTGGAGCAGACGGCGTACCGGGTGGTGCAGGAGGCCCTGACCAACGTGCACAAGCATGCGGCGGGTGCCCGGACGTGGGTGCGCGTGGCCCATCGTGAGGCGGAGATCGCGATGCAGGTGGAGAACGGTCCGTCGGAGCGGGGTGTGGCGGACGCGGGTCTGCCGAGTGGTGGGAACGGCCTGGTGGGGATGCGGGAGCGGGTGTCGGCGTTGGGCGGTGTGTTCGTGTCGGGGCCTACGGAGGCGGGCGGGTTCCGGGTGTCGGCGGTGCTGCCGATGGGGGTTTCGGCGGTGTAGAGCTTGTGGGCTGGGCGTGGTGGTCGTGGGGTGCACGGGGCGGCGCGCTGCCGTGCGCGGGCTCGGGCGCCGGGTGCGGGGGTCTGAGTTCGCGGTGTGTGGGGCGGTGCGGGGTGTGCGTTGTGTCCGGCGGCCGCGTGGTGCGGGGCGTGCCCGGGGCGTGCGGTGGTCTGTGGGAGGAGAGGGCGTCGTCAGGACGTGCTCAGGCGGGCGGGCAGGACGCCGGCGACCAGGGCGCCGAGGGCTTGGTCGAGGTCCGGGCCGAGGTACCAGTCCCCGGTGTGGTCGAGGCTGTAGACGCGACCTTCGGTGTCGATGGCGAGGACGGCTCGTGCGTCGGCTTCTTCGCCGAGGGGGGCGACGTCGGTGTCGAGGGCGCGGCCGAGGTCCTTCAGGGTGCGGGCGAGGTGGAGTCCGGCGAGGGGGTCGAAGCGCACGGTGGTGGGTGCGGTGTGGCGGCCGGGGCCGGGTGGTGCGATGAGGAGGGTGCCGAATTCGGCCCAGGCTTCGATCGCCGCGGGGAAGACGGCGTGGCGGTGGCCTCCGGGGGAGACGTGTTCGCGGAGGGTGTCGGCCCATTGTTCGGCCTGTTTGATGTTCCAGCGGCCCGGTTGCCAGCCGGCGTCGCGGAGTGCGGCGTCGACGGCGACGGGGAAGCGGGTGGTGCTGAAGGGTCGGTCGGGCATGTGTGCGCGTTCAGCCGTTCTCGGTGCGGGTCGGGTCGACGGTGCGGACGCCGAAGTGGGACAGCATGGCCGTGCAGCTGCGGCAGGGTGCGGCGTAGCTGCCGTGGAGGGGGTCGCCGTCCTCGCGGATGTGGCGGGCGGTGAGTTTGGCGTGTTTGAGGGAGCGCCGTGCTTCGCCGTGGCTGAGGGGCTTGCGCTGGGCGCGTTTGGAGCGTGCGGCGTCGGCTGCGGTGAGGTGGCGGGAGAGCAGTATCGCCTCCGGGCAGCGGCCGGTGAAGCGCTCGCGCTGTTTGCTGGTGAGGGTGTCGAGGAAGTCCTTGACGAGCGGGTGGAGCGCGGGGGCCTGCTCGCCCTTGCCGGCGGTGCAGGTGAGGGTCTCGCCGCGGACGGAGAGTGCGGCAGCCACGGTGGGCAGGATGCCGTCGCGGCGGAAGCGGAGTACGGGTGGTCGGGCGGCCTCTTCCGCACTGCTCCAGCTGAGTCTGGGGTCACCCGCTGTGGCGGCCGGTGCGGTGTGTGGTGCCGTGTACATGGTGCTGTTGTCCCTCCCTGCAATCCCCCGAGTTGCGTGAACAGCCTGCCAAATGGGGTGGCCGGTAAGGAAGCGGGGTTGCTGAATCATGTGCCGTGTCGTGGCGTTCCGGGCTGAGGGTCACGTGATCGTGACGGTTCGTTACGGAAGTGGAGCGGGGGTGGGCCCTGTTGCCCCACCGCATAGGCTGTGGTGAACCAGCCAGATGCAGCAGGGGGCAAACCGCCATGACGACAGGTCCGACCGGGCTGGGGGCATCCCCCGGCCCTCAGGGGGCTGCCGCGCCGCCGAACAAGGCCTACGCCGGGCAGGTCGTGCACTTCCCGGATCCGGTGCGGGCCGCCCGTCACCCGATGGGTGTGTGGGTGGACGAGAGGGGCTATCCGGACTTCTCGCCGTATGCGCGGGCGGCCGTGGAGATCGCCGAGCCGCCGGGGGGGTTCGGCGTTGATGAGCTGCGGCTCACCGATTACGTGTCGGCGAACGCCGCGTTGCACGCCGCGGGCCACGAACTGTGGGACACGGTTCCGGCGGTGGCGACGCCGCACGGCTGGACGTGGCATCACGTGGCGGGTTCGCGCCGGTTGGAGTTGGTGCCGACCGAGGTCAAGGCGTTGTTGCGGCACCACGGTGGGATGGCGACGGCTTCCGTGGACCATGCGAAGCGTGGTACGCGTCCGTTGCAGGAGACCCGGCCGACCCATTTCGGTCTGCCGAAGCGGTCCGTGTCCGTGAGCGAGCAGCAACTGCAGGGTGTGGAAGAGGACCTGGGGTACCGCCTGCCGGGTGCCTACCGTTCGTTCCTGAAGGCTGCGGGTGGTTGCGCACCCGTGGGTGCTGCGCTCGATCCGGAGCTGGGGTTGTTGGTCGACCAGCCGTTCTTCACGGTGCGTGAGGAGGCTGCGGTCAACGATCTGGTGTACGTCAACAAGTGCCTGCGCGACCATGTGACGAAGGACTATCTGGGTGTCGCGTTCGTCCAGGGCGGGTTGCTGGCGGTGAAGGTCCGCGGTGGCGGTGCGGGGTCGGTGTGGTTCTGCGCTTTTGACGACGCCCGGGACCGGGACGGCTGGACGGTGGCGGAGCGCGTGGAGCGGTTGCTGCTGCCGTGCGGCGACGACTTCGATGCGTTCTTGTCGCGGCTGGCGGGCCGTCCGCCGGAGCTGGAGACCGTGGCGAACCTGATGGTGGACGGTGGCTTCGTGCGTGCCGTTCCGGTGGGGGAGTGAGCTTCGATGGTGACGTTCGCGCAGGCGCAGGAGCGCGCGGAGGAGTGGGTCAACGGGGACGTGCCCGCGTACCAGCACCGTGAGGTGCGGGTGCGGGAGTTCGAGCTCGGTTTCGTGGTGTGGGCGGAGGACCGTGCGGACGGCCCGACGTCCGACGGCGGCCGTCAGCGGCTGGTGATCGCCCGGGACAGCGGGGAGGCCACGTTGTGGCCGGGGCTGCCGGTCGGTGAGGTGATCCGTCGCTACGAGGAGGAGTACGGGGCTCCTGAGGTGGGGGCGGCCCCTGTTGCGCCGCAGTCGGAGCGTGTCGATCTGAATCAGACGTCGTTCCTGCTGAGTCCGCCGGAGTGGTTGCAGGACGCGGCGGACAAGTCGGGCGTTCCTGACCGGCGTTCCGCTACGGGCGCCGTGCGGGCGCAGCCCGCCGGGGCCGGTGAACCGCAGGACGGGCCGTCCGGGTCGTCCGGTGGGCGGGACTCGTACGTGGGTGGTGACGGGGGGTCGGCTTCTGCGGATGGGGCTCCTGCCGGAGCACACGCGGGTGGCGGGGCAGTTCCGGCTGCGCCGGCTGTCCCTGGGGGCGCTCCGCAGGTGCCCGGGTCATCGGGCGTGGGTGCGGACTGGCCTGCTGCGGGGAGCGGCGGTACGGGTCAACGGCCAGCTGCTCCGGGGGACCCGGCCGGTGCGGGCGACGCCACTCCGTGGGCCGGTACGGACACGAACGCCGGGCCGGGGGACGGTTCCGTGCCGTTGCCGGCGACGGTGTTCGCCCCGCCGTTGTCGGGAGCGGACGACGATGACACCCCGCCGCCGTCGGTGGGTGCGGACGCGCCGACCGCGTTGATGTCGGGCGGTAGCCAGCTGCCGCGCACCAGCGTTGCTCCCCGGGTGGGGCAGGAGGGCCCCGAGGCTCCGGCGCCCGAGCGTCCGTCGGCCGGGGACATCGCCGATGCCGCGACCAGCAAGGCCACTCCGCCGCCGCGTGCGGCGCGGGGTGGCGGGGTCGCGCCTCCGCCCCCGCCGGGCGCGCCCGGCGTCCCGGGCGTCCGGCCCGGCGCGGCTGGGCCTTCCGGTGCGGCGGCTCCGGGGGCGCCGGCGGGCGGGTACGTCCCCACGCAGTTGGTCTCGCAGCTCGGTCCTGACGGGCCGCAGCAGCCGGGCTCGGCCGCGCCGCGGCCTCCGGGTCCGCCTGGTGTGCCGAACGGGCCGCAGTCGCCTGGTACTCCTCCGGGTGGTGTGCATCATGCGGCGACGGTGTTGGCCGGTCCGGGGCAGGTTCCGGCGTCGGGTGGGCCGCGGCCTCCGGGTCCGCCTGGTGTGCCGAACGGGCCGCAGTCGCCTGGTACTCCTCCGGGTGGTGTGCATCATGCGGCGACGGTGTTGGCCGGTCCGGGGCAGGTTCCGGCGTCGGGTGGGCCGCGGCCTCCGGGTCCGCCCGGCGTGCCGAACGGGCCGCAGCCGCCGGCCGCTCCGGGCCCCGTGGCGGCCGCGCCGCAGGCGGGTCCGCCGCCTGCGTACGGCTATCCGCAGCAGCCGCCCGCCGGTGTGCCCATGGTCGGCCCCGGCTACCAGGCGGTGCTGCGCTACCGTGCGCCCGATGGCTCCGAGCAGCAATTGATCCGCCGCTCGGCGCCCGGCACGCCGCACCCCGAGTGGCAGATCTTCCACGAGCTGCGCGGCATGAACATCCCGCCCGACCAGGTGCTGGAGCTCCACACCGAGCTGGAGTCCTGCGAACTGCCCGGTGGTTACTGCGCCCGGATGATCCGGGAGACGTGGCCGCAGGCGCGGATCACCAGCATTGCCCCGTACGGCAAGGACCATGCGGGCCGTCGTGGAGGCATGCAGCAACTTCTCACGCACCAGGGCGAGTTGCACCAGGTCGCGGACGGCCCGGCGCGCCCGGCGCCGGTGCGCGCACCGCTGCCGCAGGTGCAGCCGGTTCCCCCGGTTCCGCCGGAGGCGCTGGCCCAGGAGCTCGTGGCGGCGTTCGGGCCGCAGGGCATCTGCCGTTTCGACCAGCGGGCGGTGTCGCGCCAGGGCGTGCCGGACGTCGTGGCGCGCACTCTGGTGTGGGCTGGTCTGCCGGCGGACTTCGGACCGTTCTTCTGGGCGCAGCCGGCGCAGCCGGTGGTGCCGACGCTGGCCGAACTGGCGGCGCAGCGCCAGGTGCAGCCGGCTTCGGACGCCGGTTCCTACCTGGTGGTGGGCACCGACTTCGGTCGCGCGATCTGTGTGCAGTACGGCACGGCACACATCGTGGCGGTGCCGGTCGAGGGCGGTCCGGGTGGGCAGCCGGTGGGGCCGCAGTTCGTGAACAGCGGGCTGCCGGAGTTCACTCGCAGTCTCGCCCTGCTGGGTCGGATGTGGCGGCTTCGGTTCGGGTTGAACCCGGAGCAGGCGGGCCGCTGGACCGTCGATTTCCAGGCGCAGCTCGCGGCGCTCGATCCGGCGGCGCTGTCGTCGGCGGAGAGTTGGTGGTCGGTGCTGTTGGAGCAGTTGTGGGACGGTCTGCTCTGAACCGCTGAACCGCTGAACCGCTGAACCGCTGAACGGCGAGATCGCTGAACCTCTGAACGCACGGCCTCCTGATCCGCGTCAGTGCCCGCCGTGCCGCAAGGGTCTCGCGGCGCGTGGTCGATCCACCGAACGGGCCGGGTGCCCGGTCCCCCGCGTCAGGGGCCGGGCACCCGGCCCGCTCGTACGGGGCGGAGTGTCGCCTATGGTCATTTCACCCCGGTAGAGCAGGATGTGCCGCGTATACCGCTCCGAGGGGGGTTCAGGGATGCCTGCGGAACCTGCTCGTTCCTTCACCTGTGTGCGTGGCCGCGGTTACCGTCCGGATCAGGTGGACCGGTACGTCGCCTTGCTCTCCCGGGACCGCGATGACGCGTGGGAGCGGGCGGCGCGGCTGACCGTGCTGGCCAGGGAGATGGAGTCGGAGCTGGAGCGGTTGCGTCAGCTCGTGTCCGCCGTCGTTCCGCAGGACTACGCCTCGCTCGGCCGCGGAGCGCAGAGGATCCTGGCGCTCGCGGGGGAGGAGGCTTCGACGCTCCTCGGCGTGGCGCGCGAGGAGGTCCAGCCGCTGCACGCTTCGGCGCGGTCCGCGGCCGCGTGCGTCCGGGACGGTGCGCGGGAGCAGGCGGAGGAGGTTTGCGCGGAGGCGGACGTGTACGCCAGGCGGGCCCTGGCGGGTGCTCAGCGCACGGCGGAGCAGCTTCTGGGGGCGGCGTGCGCGGACGCGGAAGCGGCGCGCAGGGAGGCTGGCGACGTGCTGGTGGAAACGGCTCGCCGTGCGGCGGAGATGCTGCACGAGCAGGAGCGGGAGCACGCGGCCAGGGAGGGCGAGGCCGAGCGTGAACGGGTGGTGCAGGAAGCGGTGTTGACGGAGCACCTCGGGGAGTCGACCGCCTATGTGGAGGCACGGCTCGCGGAGGCGCGGTGGGCCTATGCGGCGGCGGAGGAGGCGGCGCGTCGCGGTCAGGAGGACGCGGAGGTGCTGGCGGCCCGGCTCGTCGCGGAGGCCGAGGGCGGTGCGGCGCGGATCGCTGAGGAGACCGACCGCGTGCTGCGCGGGCACGTGCAGCAGGCGGAGGAGATCCATGCGCACATGGCGCATATTCGGAGCAGTCTCGCGAAGCTGACGTACCGCCCGCCGGCGCGGGGCTGACGGGCGGTACCGCGCGGAAGCGGGCCGGCGTGGGGGGCGTCAGGCACCGCTGTGGGGTTCACGGCCGGGCCCGCGTACCCGGCCGTCACGGCTATGCGTTGCGGGCGGGGGCGGCGCCCGCCAGGATCGTCGGTTCCACTGCTTCGTACCGCGCCTGCGCCGTGGTGTCGCGGACGGACAGGACGGTGCCCAGCCAGCCTGCGAGGAAGCCCACCGGGACGGACACCAGGCCGGTGGTGGTGAACGGGTACCAGCTGAAGTCCTCGTCGGGGAAGACGGCCTGTGGTGTGCCGGAGACGAGGTCGCTGCCGGTCATCAGGACGAGCACGGCGGCGGTGCCCGCGATGAGGGTGGCGAGCAGTCCCGTGCGGCTGTAGCGGCGCCAGAAGAGGCTGTAGACGAGTGCCGGGGCGACCGCGGACGCGCCGATGCTGAAGGACAGGGTGACCATGAGCTGGCCGTTCCAGTGCCGGCCGAAGGCGGCGATGGCGATCGCCGTGAGTCCGACGCCGAATGCGGCGGCCCGGGCGATTCCCATTTCGGTGGAGTCCCGCAGGGCGGACCGGCGCAGCCCGTGGGCGATCAGGTCGTGGGCCAGGGTGTTGGCGCAGGCGAGCGTGATTCCGGCGACGGACGCCAGCAGGGTGAGGAAGATGGCCGTGGTCACGGTGGTGAACAGCAGGGTTTCGAGCGTGGATGCGTCGGTTCCCAGGACGGCCTGGCTGACCATCAGGAAGGCGGTCTCGCCCTGGGGGTCGGCTGCGACGAGCCGGTCGTGCCCGACGAGGGCGGCGGCGCCGAAGCCGATGACGGAGATCAGCACGCACATGACCACGACGACGGAGACCGCCCAGGACATCGAGCGCCGCACCCCGGCCGCACTGCGGGAGCTGAACATGCGCATGGTGATGTGGGGCAGGACGCCGGCGCCGAGGACGACGGTCAGTTGGGAGCTGATCATGTCGACGCCGCTTCCGCCGAACTGCAGGCCGGAGGCGACGTATGCCTCTCCGGTCCGACTGCCGTGTTTGGCGGCGTCGAGCAGGGCGGGGAGGTTGAAGTCGTAGCGGTCGAGGACGAGTACGGAGACGGCGGCGGCCGCCCCGAGCAGGACGACGGTCTTGACGATCTGGATGAAGGCGGTGCCCTTCATCCCGCCGATCGCCGCGTACACGATCATCAGGCCGCCGAGGAGCACGACGGAGCCGGTCTTGAAGCCGTCCGAGTGGAAGCCGAGGACGACGGCCAGCAGGTCGCCGGCGCCGGAGAGCTGGAAGATCACCAGCGGCAGCAGTGCGGCGAGGGTGACCGCGCAGGCGGTGATCCGGACGGCGGGGCCCGGCGTGCGGCGGGTGAGGACGTCACCCATGGTGAAGCGGCCGGCGTTGCGCACCGGTTCGGCCAGCAGGAACATCATCAGGACGAGGGAGAGCACCGTGCTCAGGGCGAGCACGACCCCGTCGTACCCGACGAGGGACACGACGCCGATGGTGCCGAGCACGGTGGCCGCGGAGATGTAGTCGCCGGAGATGGCGAGGCCGCTCTGCATGGGGGAGAGCGAGCGGTAGCCGGTGTAGAACTCGCCCAGGTCGTCACGGTCGGGACCGGTCATCACGCACAGCAGCAGCGTCACGGTGGTGACGGCGATGAAGGCGACCAGCGACATCGTTTGGAAGTCGGAGCCGAACCCGTTCACCAGGCACCTCCTGCGGATCCACCGGGGCGCTGCCAGCCGGCCGCGCCCTGCCGGTGCGGCCGGGAACCGCGGGCGGTGTGGGCGGCCCGCGCGACGCGGTGTGCCTCCGCTTCCTGCTCGGCGTGTTCGCGGATCGTCGCCGCGAGAGGGTCGACGCGGCGGCGTGCGATCCGCTCGTACAGGGCGATGGCTGCGAGGGTCACCGGCAGTTGGAGGAGTCCCAGCAGCAGCCCGGTGGTGAGGCCGCCGATCTCGCCGGCCATGAGGTCGGGCGCGTAGGCGGAGAAGATGAGGAAGAGCGTGAAGTAGCCGAGTGCGGTGAGGGTCGCTACGCGGCGCAGCCTGCGGTATCCCGAGCGGAGTCTCGACAGGTCGTCGGCGTGCTGTGAGCGGAGCCCGGGCTGGTCGGGCGTGTGCCACGGCTGCCCGCTGCCCGCTGGGTCGGGGAGGTGCTGCTCGTACGGATTCGGCATGGTGCGGCTCCTAGCGGTCCCACGGGGGGCCACCGCGCCCGCCGGCACGGGGGGGCGGTGTCGCGGTGGAGCGCGAACGTTACTTGGCGGTAGTGGGGTCGCGTAAGGGGCTCGACCGACTAAACGGTATGTCAGTTCCGCAACGGTCGGGTCACACCGGTGCACCAGCGATCGACGGGGTCGCGCGCCTGGTCAGAGGTCGTGCTTTTGCTCCGCGATGACCGGGAACCGTCGCGGCGCCACGAACACCAGGACGAGCAGGGCCAGTCCCGCGGCGCCCGCCGCCCCGGCGTGGACCCAGTCCACCGCCGCTGCGACGGCCCGGCGCAGATGGTCCTGCGGCGCGCCGTCGGCCAGGACGCGGGAGACCGAGTCCAGGTCGCCGGAGCCGCCGAGCCGGGCGGCGAGGACCGCATTGGCGAGCGCCCCGAACAGTGCCGCCCCGACGCTCTGGCCGACCTGGCGGCAGAACAGCACGGACGCGGTCGTCGTGCCGCGCTCGGCCCAGGGCACGGTCGACTGGACACCGACGATCAGCGGCAGTTGGAAGAAGCCGAGCGACGCGCCCAGCAGCAGCATGAGCAGGGCCGGCTGCCAGGGCTCGCCCGGATAGGGCAGCAGGAGGGGGAACGCCAGCAGCACCAGCATGGCGGCGGTCGCCCCGATCATGGCGGTGCGGCGGAAGCCGATGCGGCTGTACACGCGGTTGGAGAGCGCGGCGCTGACCGGCCAGCTCAGCATCATCACGGACAGGACGAACCCGGCGGCGACCGGGCCGAGTCCGAGGACCGACTGGGCGTACGTGGGGAGGAACACGGTGGGGGCGACCATCAGCAGGCCGAGGGCGCCGAGCGCCAGGTTCACCGCCGCGATGGTGCGGCGCCGCCACACCCAGCCGGGGATGACCGGTTCGGCCGCCCGGCGTTCGACCAGCACGGTCGCGGCTGCCGCCACCGCGCTGCCCGCGAACAGTCCGAGGGACGGGGTGGACAGCCAGGGCCAGGCCACCCCGCCCTGCACCAGGGCGGTCAGCAGCAGGGTGCCGGTGGTGAAGACGGCGAGTGCGCCGGGCCAGTCGATCCGGGGCCGGGAGCCCCCTTCCCGTACCGGCTCCCGCAGGTGGCGGGCGACCAGCAGCAGGGCGAGCGTGCCGACCGGGAGGTTGACGAGGAAGATCCAACGCCAGTCGGCGTGACTGGCGAGCAGACCGCCCACCGCGGGGCCGGCGACGGCCGACACGGCCCACACGGTGGAGAGCTTGGCCTGGATCTTCGGGCGTTCCTCCAGCGGGTACAGATCGGCCGCGATGGTCTGGACCGTGCCCTGCAGGGCCCCGCCGCCGAGGCCCTGCACCACGCGGAAGGCGATGAGCGATCCCATGCTCCAGGCGGTCGCGCACAGCAGGGAGCCGAGCAGGAAGAGGGAGATGCCCGCGATCAGGACGGGCTTGCGGCCGAAGGTGTCGCTGAGCTTCCCGTAGACGGGCAGCGTGACGGTCACGGCGAGCAGGTAGCCGGAGAAGAGCCAGGAGAACACCGAGAAGCCGCCGAGGTCGCCGACGATCTGCGGCACGGCCGTCGAGACGACCGTGCCGTCGAGTGCGGCGAGCGCCATGCCGAGCATGAGGGCCGCGACCACCGGTCCGCGGCGCCGCGCCACGGCGGCCGCCGTGGGCCGGGGCCCGATGGCCGCTCCCGCGCCGTCCGCGCCTGTTCCCGCGCCGTCCGCACCTGCTCCCGCGCCGTCCGCGCCTGTTCCCGCGCCGTCACCGGCGGCTCCCGTGCCCGGTCCCGAACCGTCCCCGTCCCCGCGCGTACGGCCCCCGCCCATCAAGACCCTTTCCCTATGCACGTATTTCTCCGGCGACCAGCCTGCCACGTGGACTTCCCGGCGCGGGAGAGGGCGTGCCCTGCGGGTAGGGGGACGGCGCCCCCTAAGGGCGACTCCGGAGCGATCGCCGGGGGCCGCTCGTCCCCCTGGAGGACGAGGGAACCCGCGCCTCCTCCCTAGCTTGTTCCCACCGGGTCCAGGAGCACCGAACGACCGGGGGAGGGTGGGGAGAACCCCCGGTCGGGACTGCGCCGCGCACCAGCGCGCGCCGGCCGTCGTGCCACCAGACTCGAACCGGCCCGGCGCGCGTGCGACGCACCGCCGGGCGTCATCACCGCCGAACGAGGAGACGTACCGTGACGACGGCCCTGACCACACACCGGCCGGGGGACACCGGGGGGCGTACGGCCGTTGCCGCGCGAGCCCGGCAGGTCCTGAAGGCGTACGGATCGGGCGAAACGCAGGTCGTCGCGCTCGACCACGTCGACGTGGACATCATGCGGGGGCAGTTCACCGCGATCATGGGCCCCTCGGGCTCCGGGAAGTCCACGCTGATGCACTGTCTGGCCGGGCTCGACACCGTGACCTCGGGCACCATCCACGTCGACGACACCGAGATCACCGGCCTGAAGGACAAGAAGCTCACGCAGCTGCGCCGGGACCGGATCGGCTTCGTCTTCCAGGCGTTCAACCTGCTGCCGACGCTCAGCGCCCTCGAGAACATCACGCTGCCGATGGACATCGCGGGCCGGAATCCCGACACCGCCTGGCTGAACCGGGTGGTGGAGACCGTGGGTCTCGCGGGGCGGTTGAAGCACCGGCCCGCACAGCTCTCCGGCGGGCAGCAACAGCGCGTCGCCGTGGCCCGGGCCCTGGCCTCGCGGCCCGAGATCATCTTCGGTGACGAGCCGACCGGGAACCTCGACTCGCGGGCCGGTGCCGAGGTCCTCGGCTTCCTGCGCGCGTCCGTGGACGAACTCGGCCAGACCATCGTCATGGTCACGCACGACCCGGTCGCCGCCGCCTACGCCGACCGCGTCCTGTACCTCGCCGACGGCCGCATCGTCGACGAGATGGTCGACCCGACGGCCGAGCAGGTCCTGGACCGCATGAAGGACTTCGACGCCCGGGGGCGGACGTCGTGACCTTCCTCAAGACCTCGCTGCGCAACGTCCTGGCCCACAAGGGCCGCATGGCGCTGTCCGCCGTAGCCGTCGTGCTGTCCGTGGCCTTCGTGTGCGGGACGCTCGTCTTCTCCGACACGATGAACGCCACGTTCGACAAGCTCTTCGCGGCCACCGCCGCGGACGTCACGGTCAGCCCCGGGAACGCCGCCGCGGACGACGAGATCCCGGGCACGGGCAAGCCCGAGACCCTGCCGGCCTCCCTCCTGCCGCAGGTGGAGAAGGCCGACGGCGTACGTTCCGCGGAGGGGAAGGTCGTCTCCACGAGCGTGACCGTCGTCAACGCGGCCAACGAGAACATGGGATCGACCACGGGCGCTCCCACGATCGCGGGCAACTGGACGCAGGACGAGCGTCGTTCGATGGAGATCACCTCCGGTCGCGTCCCCCGCGGCCCCACGGAGCTGATGGTCGACGCCGACACCGCGGAGAAGCACGGGCTGAAGATCGGGGACGCCCTGCGCACCATCGCCGTGACCGGGGACTTCACCGCCAGGATCACCGGCATCGTGTCGTTCAAGGTCACCAATCCCGGCGCGGCCGTCGTCTACTTCGACACCGCCACCGCCCAGCGCCAACTCCTGGGCACGACCGGAGTGTTCACCCATGTCGTGGTCGCGGCTGAGCCTGGGGTCAGTGACGAGCAGCTGAAGGGGAACGTGAGCGCGGCGGTCGACGCCGCCGCGTACCGGTTCCAGACCCAGGACGAAGCGGCTGACGCGGGCCGCGAGAACGTCGGCGGGTTCCTCGACGTCATGAAGTACGCGATGCTCGGCTTCGCCGGGATCGCCGTCCTCGTCGGCGTCTTCCTCATCGTCAACACCTTCTCCATGCTGGTCGCCCAGCGCACCCGGGAGATCGGCCTGATGCGGGCCGTCGGATCGAGCCGCGGGCAGGTCAACCGCTCGGTGCTCGTCGAGGCCCTCCTGCTCGGAGTCGTCGGCTCAGCGGCCGGCGTGGGCGCCGGCGTCGGTCTTGCCGTCGGCCTGATGGAGCTCATGGCCGCGATGGGGATGCACCTGTCCACCGACGACCTCACCCTGAAGTGGACCACCCCCGCGGCCGGCATGGTGCTTGGGGTCGTCGTCACCGTGCTCGCCGCGTACGTCCCGGCCCGGCGGGCCGGGAAGGTCTCGCCGATGGCCGCGCTGCGCGAGACGGGCACACCCGCCGAGGCCGGGACCGGGCGCGTCCGTGGCGCCCTCGGCGTGCTGCTCACGGGCGCCGGCGCGGTCGCGCTGTGGACCGCGACGCGGGCCGGGGAGGCCGGTGACGGATCGGTGTGGCTCGGCGTCGGCGTCCTGCTCAGCCTGCTCGGCTTCATCGTGGTCGGCCCGCTGCTCGCGGCCGGTGTGGTCCGGGTCATCAGCCTGCTCGTCCTGCGGGTCTTCGGCCCGGTGGGTCGGATGGCGGAGCGCAACGCGCTGCGCAACCCTCGGCGCACCGGCGCCACCGGGGCCGCGCTGATGATCGGGCTCGCTCTGGTGGCGGGCCTGTCGGTCGTCGGTTCGTCGATGGTGGCCTCGGCGACCCGGGAACTGGACAGGTCGGTCGGCGCCGACTTCGTGATCCGGTCGAACAATCGGCAGCCGATCACTCCGCAGGCGCAGGCGCAGGTCGAGGAGGCGCCCGGAGTGGCGCACACGACCCGGTACAAGCTGGTGAAGGCCGCCCTGACGGCGCCCGACGGCGCCACGGACGAGGGGCAGGTGCTGTCCGCCGCCGATCCGACGTACGCCCAGGACCTGCGGCGTGAGGTCGTCGCCGGGGAACTGGCCGCCGCGTACGGCAAGGACGCCATGTCCGTCGGGAACGGCTACGCGGAGCGGCACCGGATCACGGTCGGCGACACGATGACGGTCGCCTTCGAGGGCGGTACGACGGCGGAACTGCGTGTCGCGGCGATCACGTCCGACGACGCGAGCGTCGACAAGGGCGCGATGTACATCGGCATCCCGACCGCCGCGCGCCACCTGCCGGCGGGCAAACTGCCGCAGAACTTCATGATGTTCGCCTCCGCGCAGGACGGGAAGGAGAAGCAGGCGTACGCGGCGCTCAAGAAGGCCCTCGCCTCGTACCCGCAGTACCAGGTCCTGGACCAGACCGACTTCAAACAGGACCTCGAGGACCAGGTCGGCCAGCTGTTGAACATCGTCTACGGCCTGCTCGCGCTCGCGATCATCGTGGCGGTGCTCGGTGTGGTGAACACGCTGGCCCTGTCCGTGGTGGAGCGGACCCGGGAGATCGGTCTGCTGCGCGCAATCGGGCTGTCCCGACGCCAGCTGCGCCGCATGGTCCGTCTGGAGTCGGTCGTCATCGCCCTGTTCGGTGCACTGCTCGGCCTCGCCCTGGGCATGGGTTGGGGCACGGCGGCCCAGAAGCTGCTGGCGCTGGAGGGGCTGGGCGTCCTGGACATCCCGTGGTCCACCATCCTGACGGTTTTCGTGGGGTCGGCGTTCGTGGGTTTGTTCGCAGCGCTGGTCCCGGCCTTCCGGGCGGGCCGGATGAACGTGTTGAACGCCATCGCCGCGGAGTGACCTCTGGTGGGTGCGGCTCCGGTGCACGCGTGCGCCGGAGCCGTCGGTCGTCCTGCCACCCGCCGAGAAAGAGGACGGAAAGGTTCCTGTGACACATATCACCGAATGATCCCGTGAGGGGTTTTGTGGTGACTTGGCGCGGGGTCATATCAAGACATGTCCACTGATCGCAGAGTGTGTTGAATTCCTGTGCCAGATGGAACTTGAGGTTCCTTTGAGGCTGCCTTCTCCGACTTTCGACGCGCCCTCCCCCGGGGGGTCCTCCTGCGCTAATTTCGTCACGGTGCCGGCGGGTTGACCAGGTCGCCGGACAGATTTGGAAACGGGGAAAGGTACACGCATGAACAAGCTCAAGGCCGCCTTCGGCGGGTTATTGCTGACGGGTGTCCTCACCGGCACCGCGGCGGTTCCCGCGACGGCGGCACCGGTGGAGACCACGGCCGGTACCGGCTCGTCTGCAACGCCGAAGGGTGAGGTCACGGCCATGGTCGGCCACCAGGTCAGGCTCAATAAGCTCCGGGCCCTGACCGGCTCCGACACCACCTCTCGGAATGAATGGTTCCGATACCAGGAGCTCAATAGGAAGGGCTCCAACTACTATCGCTTCACCTGGGACACCGACGGTTGCTCGCACGTGTCGGACAAACCGCTGGGATTCTATTTCTGGTCTGCGTGCGCCCGGCATGATTTCGGCTACCGCAACTACAAGAAGTTGCGGGCTTTCAGCGCGGCGAACAAGCTGCGGGTCGACAAGACATTCCTTTCCGACATGACCCGCCAGTGCAACACCCAGTGGGGGCCGTACACCGAGACGCAGCGTGCTGCCTGCCGGAAGGTGGCGAAGAAGTACTACCAGGCCGTGCGGACGTTCGGCGAACTCCGCAACTAGGTTCCGCAGACGTCCGCCTCCGTACCGGGGCCGGACGCCTGCGGTGAGGGAACCGGCCCCGGGGTGTTCCTCCCGCGCCCCGGGGCCGCTCGCGCGTGCGGCCCGGGGCCGGCGTACAAGGAGGGCCCCGACGGCGAGGTCAGCCGGCCCCCGGGGTCAGGCCCGTCGGGGTGTACGCAGGCAGCGCGCTCGGTCGCACCGACCCGTCGGGTCCGGGCGCGGGAGACGTCGACGGCAGCCGCGTACTGTCCCGAGCACCGGAGTCGGTCGCGGTCGGAGTCGCGGGCGGGGTCGGCGACCACGTGGAATCCGGCGGAAGTCCGGGCGCGGAGGACGGCGGAGGTCCGGTCGGGGAAGCCGACGGCGGCACGGAAGGCGTGGCGGAGTCTCCCGGCGAGGGCGACGCGGAGCGCCCGCCGCCCGAGTCCACGGACACCGGAGGTGCAGCGGGCACGGCCGGACCGGCCGACGTCAGCCCGACGGCAGCGATCGTCGCGCCACCCGCCAGCACGCACACCGCGGCTGCCGCCGTCACCGCCAGCCTGCGGGTCCGGCGGCGCGCTCCCAGGACCGACACCCGGGCCGCAGCAGCGGGCGCGGCCAGGGCCCCGCCGGCTTCGGCGGCCCGCTTGAGAGCCCCGGCCAGCGCCTCGTCGTCCTGCCCGGGCGCCCCGTCGCCCCGCTCGTGAACATCAGACACCGTGCTCCTCCGGCATGATCGCTTCGATCGAGTCGTCGAGATGGGGTGCGAGGGCGGCCCTCGCACGGGACAGATGGGACTTCACGGTTCCGGAGGCCGCTCCGGTCTCGGCCGCCACCTGCTCCACGGACAGGTCGCACACGTAGTACAGGACCGCCGCGCGCCGCTGCCGCTCGGACAGCTTCCGCAAAGCCGCCACCAGCGCCACCGTGCCCGGATCCGGCTCCGGCACGGTCGGCGCCCGGCCCTCGTGGTGCCGCCGCCAGGCGTCCGCGGTCCGGCCGCGCCGGCGCCACCGACTGACTGCCAGCCGCCAGGCGACCGTCCTGATCCACGCCTCGGGCCCGCCGTCGCGCCGCAGCTGGGACCGCCGCCCCCAGGCGCGCACGAACGCCTCCTGGACGACGTCCTGCGCCTCGTGGAGGTCCCCGATCATCAGGTACACCTGCCCGACCAGCCGTTTCACACAGGCCTCGTAGAACTCCTCGAACTCCTCTGTGGTCACGTGCGGCTCCGTGGGGCTGGTCGGGGGCGAGATCTCGCGGCGTATACGCACCGGAGGCGGTCCCCGGTTTACCCGCGCACCGGAAATCCCGGCGGTTTACCCTGGAGACCCCCGACACGCCCCCAGTCTTCGACGAGGGGGACACACGACGTGTCGGGCGGTTCGCGTTGCCCACCCCCCTCTCGGACCCCGGACGGAACCCTTCATGAGCCTGAAAGGTCTGCTCGACGCCGTCGTCAAGGACCCCGCCCTCGTCGAAGCGGTCTCGGCCGCCACCGATGGCCACCGGCCCCACATCGACCTGGTCGGGCCGCCCGCCGCGCGGGCCTTCGCCGTGGCGGCGCTGGCCCGGGAGACGGGCCGGCCCGTGCTGGCCGTGACCGCCACCGGCCGGGAGACCGAAGACCTCGCCGCCGCGCTCCGCTCGCTCCTCGACCCGGACACCGTGGTCGAGTACCCGTCCTGGGAGACCCTGCCGCACGAGCGTCTCTCGCCCCGCTCCGACACCGTGGGCCGACGACTCGCGGTGCTGCGCCGCCTCGCGCACCCCGCACAGGACGATCCGGCCGCGGGCCCCGTGAGCGTCGTCGTCGCCCCCGTGCGGTCCGTGCTGCAGCCGCAGGTCAAGGGCCTCGGGGACGTGGAGCCGGTAGCCCTGCGCACCGGTCGGACCGCCGACCTCGAAGCGGTGGTGGACGGTCTCGCCGCTGCCGCTTACTCCCGCGTGGAGCTGGTCGAGAAGCGCGGAGAGTTCGCGGTGCGCGGCGGCATCCTCGACGTGTTCCCGCCGACCGAGGAGCACCCGCTGCGGATCGAGTTCTGGGGCGACGACGTCGAGGAGATCCGCTACTTCAAGGTCGCCGACCAGCGATCCCTGGAGGTCGCGGAGCACGGGCTGTGGGCGCCGCCGTGCCGGGAGCTGCTGCTGACGGACGAGGTGCGGGAGCGGGCGGCCGCGCTCGCCGAGGCCCACCCCGAGCTCGGCGAGCTGCTCGGCAAGATCGCCGAAGGCATCGCCGTCGAGGGCATGGAGTCGCTCGCCCCGGTCCTCGTCGACGACATGGAGCTGCTGCTCGACGTCCTCCCGGCGGGGGCGATGGCCGTGGTGTGCGATCCGGAGCGGGTGCGGACGCGGGCCGCCGACCTGGTGACGACGTCGCAGGAGTTCCTCCAGGCGTCCTGGGCGGCGTCGGCGGGCGGCGGCCAGGCCCCGATCGACGTCGGCGCGGCCTCCCTGTGGGGCATCGCGGACGTCCGGGACCGGGCGCGCGAGCTCGGGATGATGTGGTGGTCGGTGTCGCCGTTCGCCGCGGACGAGGAGCTGGCGGAGCTCGCCGACGACGCGACGGGCGACACCCTGAAGCTCGGGATGCACGCGCCGGAGCGGTACCGCGGTGACACCGCGCGGGCGCTCGCCGACACCAAGGGCTGGCTCGCCGAGGGCTGGCGCACGGTGTTCGTGACCGAGGGGCACGGTCCGGCGGCCCGTACCGCCGAGGTCCTCGGTGGCGAGGGCATCGCCGCCCGCCTCGACGCCGACCTCGGGGACCTCTCCCCGGCGGTGGTGCACGTGGCCTGCGGCTCGATCGACCACGGTTTCGTCGACCCCGGTCTCCGGATCGCCGTACTGACCGAGACGGACCTGTCCGGCCAGAAGGCCGCGGGCAAGGACGGCGCCCGGATGCCGACCCGCCGCCGCAAGCAGATCGACCCACTCACCCTGGAGGCCGGCGACTACATCGTCCACGAGCAGCACGGCGTCGGTCGCTACCTGGAGATGGTGCAGCGCACCGTGCAGGGTGCGACGCGCGAGTACCTGCTCGTGGAATACGCACCGGCCAAGCGCGGTCAGCCCGGCGACCGCCTCTACATCCCGACCGATCAGCTGGAGCAGGTCACCAAGTACGTCGGCGGCGAGGCACCGACCCTGCACCGACTCGGTGGCGCGGACTGGACGAAGACCAAGGCACGCGCGAAGAAGGCGGTCAAGGAGATCGCTGCCGACCTCATCAAGCTGTACAGCGCGCGGATGGCTGCGCCCGGCCATGCCTTCGGCACGGACTCGCCCTGGCAGCGCGAGCTGGAGGACGCCTTCCCGTACGCCGAGACGCCCGACCAGCTGTCCACCATCGCCGAGGTGAAGGAGGACATGGAGAAGTCGGTTCCCATGGACCGGCTGATCTGCGGCGACGTCGGTTACGGCAAGACCGAGATCGCCGTGCGGGCCGCCTTCAAGGCCGTCCAGGACGGCAAGCAGGTCGCGGTCCTGGTGCCCACGACGCTCCTGGTGCAGCAGCACTTCGGAACGTTCTCCGAGCGCTACTCCCAATTCCCGGTCGTCACCAGGGCGTTGTCACGTTTCCAGTCCGACGCCGAGGCGAAGGCCACGTTGGAAGGACTCCGGGAGGGCTCGGTCGACATCGTCATCGGCACGCACCGTCTCTTCTCGTCCGAGACCACGTTCAAGGACCTGGGTCTGGTCATCGTCGACGAGGAGCAGCGCTTCGGCGTCGAGCACAAGGAACAGCTGAAGAAGCTCCGCGCCAACGTTGACGTGCTGACGATGTCCGCGACGCCGATTCCCCGAACCCTGGAGATGGCGGTCACCGGCATCCGCGAGATGTCGACGATCACCACGCCTCCGGAAGAGCGCCACCCGGTGTTGACGTTCGTCGGTCCTTACGAGGAGAAGCAGATCGGCGCGGCCATCCGCCGTGAGCTGCTGCGCGAGGGACAGGTCTTCTACATCCACAACCGCGTCGAGTCGATCGACCGGGCCGCGGCACGACTCCGGGAGATTGTGCCGGAGGCCCGGATCGCCACCGCGCACGGGCAGATGGGCGAGAGCACCCTGGAGCAGGTCGTCGTGGACTTCTGGGAGAAGAAGTACGACGTGCTCGTGTCGACGACGATCGTCGAGTCCGGCATCGACATCTCCAACGCCAACACCCTGATCGTGGAACGTGGTGACAACTTCGGCCTCTCGCAGCTGCACCAGCTGCGCGGCCGGGTGGGCCGCGGTCGCGAGCGGGGCTACGCCTACTTCCTCTACCCGCCGGAGAAGCCGCTCACCGAGACCGCGCACGAGCGGCTCGCGACCATCGCCCAGCACACCGAGATGGGCGCGGGCATGTACGTCGCGATGAAGGACCTGGAGATCCGTGGGGCGGGCAACCTCCTCGGCGGCGAGCAGTCCGGACACATCGCCGGCGTGGGCTTCGACCTGTACGTGCGCATGGTGGGCGAGGCGGTCGCCGATTACCGGGCCTCCCTGGAGGGAGGCGTGGAGGAGGAGCCCCCGCTCGAGGTCAAGATCGAGCTGCCGGTCGACGCGCACGTCCCGCACGACTACGCGCCGGGTGAGCGCCTGCGGCTGCAGGCGTACCGTTCCATCGCCTCCGCCAACACCGAGGAGGACATCAAGGCGGTGCGGGAGGAACTCACCGACCGCTACGGCAAGTTGCCCGAGCCGGTGGAGAACCTGCTGCTGGTGGCCGGGCTGCGGATGCTGGCCCGGGCCTGCGGGGTCGGGGAGATCGTGCTCCAGGGGGCGAACGTCCGCTTCGCGCCCGTGGAGTTGCGCGAGTCCCAGGAGCTGCGGCTGAAGCGGCTGTACCCGCGATCGGTCATCAAGCCGGCGGTCCAGCAGGTGCTGGTGCCCCGCCCGACGACGGGCAAGATCGGCGGGAAGCCGGTGGTGGGGCGCGAACTGCTCGTGTGGACGGGCGAGTTCCTGACCTCGATCCTCGGCTCGTAGCGGCTGCTCGGCACCGCACCGCGGAAGGTGCCCGGCCTACCGCGGAACGAGTGACCGCCCCGCGGGTGCGGCCGCTCCTCCGTGCCGGACGGACCTCCGGCGCGGCCGGTGCCGCCGCCGGCCGTCCCGGTGCTCGGCTGCGCCGCGTGCCCGCCGGGTCGTCGCGGCAGGCGGATCAGATGGGGAATCCTGCCGAGCGGACGGCTTCGGGCACCGGGAGGGTCCGGGTGCGCGTGCTCGCCCTAGGATGACGGCTCGTGAACCGACCTCCTGGACCACAGTGGAACGCGCTCCCCGTCGCCCCGTCGCCGCACCCGGGACCCGTGCCGGACACGGGCGGTTGCGGCCGGGCGCCCGCAGGCCCGGCGGGCGACGGCTGTCTCGTTCCTGACGGGGACGCGCCGCAACCGGGTTGGCGGTGCGACACGGCAGGCCCGGCCTTGGCGGGCGTGGACGGCTCCGGGGCGCCCCGGGCGGTCGCCGCGGTCGCCTGTGGCGCACGGGAAGCGGGCCCGGCCGTCCACGTCCGGGGGCGCCCCCGTCCGGGGCGCGCCCTTCGCCGGCCCCCTGCGGGCATAGCTGCGCTGCTCGGCGCGGTGGTGCTGCTCAGCGGCTGCAAGGGCGTGGAGGCGCCGGTGGACGGGGCGCAGGCCGATTCGGCTCCGGCATCCGGGCCCGGCGTCAGCCCGTTGGACAACCCGGACGGAACGAAGCCCGGGCTGGCGGCGATCACCTCGACGGCGGACACCGCGAGGGCCAGGACGCTGATCGGGCAGGTGGCGACGAAGGGGCGCGGGCCGAAGACGGGCTACACGCGGGACCGGTTCGGCTACGCGTGGATGGACACGGCAGACGGGGTGCCCCTCGCGAGGAACGGCTGCGACACTCGGAACGATCTTATCCGTCGTGACGGTCAGGACCTTCGCTTCCGAGAGGGCTCCGACTGCGTGGTCATCGCCATGACGTTGCACGACCCGTACACCGGGACGACCATCGAGTGGCGCAAGCAGAAGGCCGCCGAGGTGCAGATAGACCACGTGGTGCCGTTGTCCTACAGCTGGCAGATGGGCTCCTCGCGGTGGCCGGGGACCAAGCGCAGGCAGTTCGCGAACGACGTGCTCAACCTGATCCCGGTCGAGGGGCGGGCCAACGCGGCCAAGGGCGACTCCGGCCCCGCGTCCTGGCTGCCGCCCGACAAACGGATCAGGTGCGCGTACGCGGTCCGCTTCGCCCAGGTCGCCGTCAAGTACGACTTGCCGGTCACTGCACCGGACAAGCAGATGATGTTGCGCCAGTGCGGCGGCTGACGAGTAGGAAGGGTCACCCGACGAGGGCGCGTCGGCTGCCGTTCCACGGCTGTCGGCGACCGGCCTCCCCCGGCTCCCTGCCTGCTGCCGTGCGGCGCCACCACGCGGGGTGTGATCTGTGCCGGGGTGTGCCGCCCCGGGGCTGACGGGCGACGGATCGGGATGTACCGTACGGCGTCCCCCACGTCGCACATACGTGTCCGCGTCGGACACGGGTTCCCCGAGAGGTAGTCGAACGTGAAGTCCGAAGTCTCCGCCGTGCTTGCGGCCCCGCCGATGAGAGGTGAGGTGCCCGGCCTGGTGTCCAGGGCGCTGCTGGCGGCTGTTCCCGTGCTGAGCCTCGGGATGCTCGGCGCGGTCCCTTCGTACGTCATCGCCGCCCGCCGTGGTGAGCGCGCCGACTGGGTCGCAGCGATCGTCTTCACGGCAGCCACCGTCGGCTGGCTGTTCCAGGCCGCGCTCACGCCGGTGGAGACGCACGGCGCGCAGTTCGCCCTGGATCTGGTGCTGCTGGGCGTCGCGACCGTCGGAGCCTCCCTCCACTGCCTGTTCACCGGGTTCCGGGCCGGTGAAGCAGCGTGAAGACCAGACGTACCTGGCGAAGTCCGGTGAATCCGCAGCCTTCCGGGCAGGGGGAGCGCGTCGGCCGTTGGTTGGCCGTCACGGCGGGCTCGCTGCGCGGCCGCCGGGGCTGGGCGGTGGGTAGTGTCGCGGTCATCGTCCTCGGGTTGCTCGGGGTCTGGCGGTTCGTCCCCGGTGGGGAGTCGGGGCCGCCCGACCCCAGGGCGCGGCAGTACAAGGACGTCGACGCTTGCCTGCTGACGGGGGAGAAGGGCGTCGCGGCGGGCACGCCCGCGGCGCCCGTGTGGGCGGAGATGCAGAAGGCATCCCTGGAGACGCGAGCCCGCGTCAACTACGTGCCGGTCATGGGGCCGCAGACGGTGGAGAACGCCCAGCCGTACCTCAACAGCCTGATCCAGCGGCGTTGCGCCGTCGTGTTGGCCGTGGGTGCGCCCCAGGTCGGGGTCGTCGAGTCCGCGGCGAAGCAGCACCCCGACGTCCGTTTCGTGGTGATCGGTGATGCCTCCCCGGGTGGTGACCGGAGGGCCGAGAACCTGACGGTCGCGAAGTCCGGCGCAGAGCTGGGGAGTTCGGTGGCCGACGTGATCAAAGGTGCCGTCGAGGAGTCCGATTCGCGCTGATCGCGCAGTTGGTTCCCTCTGGAAGATAAAGATCCAGTAAATTGAACTGCCTCGAGTGGAACTCGTGTGCGGATATCGGGCAGGCTCACGAAGCTTTTGTAGGCTTCGTGTAAGTAAAGGCTTGCCCATGCGCGTTCGCTGGGTCCGTAGCCCTCGCCTGTTCCCGCCGGATCGCACCGGCAGGCGCAGAGCGAGGGCTACGGCTCTGTCTGTCCTTGTTTCCTTCTCCTTCATGCTCACGACGGAGAGCGCGGCGGCCAGTGGGGCCACCCTGCCGCCGCTGAGCATGCCGGAGCTGTCCCTCTCCGGCCTGTGGGAGTGGGCCAACAAATCCCCGCTCGACACACCCGACCAACAGAACGGCACCGCCAAGAACAAGAGCCACAGCGCCTCCACGGACGCCACCAGCGCCGACGGTGGCGTCGGTCGCAAGCCCGGCAAGGGCAAGGGCGAGCTCGACGCTTACGAGCGCCCCGAGGACCGGACCGCGGCGGTCACGACCGGGAAGGCCCCCGGCACGGCGAGCAGCTTCGACGCGCGGACCAGCAAGCGCGACGCAAAGAAGTCCACGGCCACGTCGGACTACTTCGTCAACGCAGACGGCTCCACGACGATCCGCCACCACTCCGGCCGCACCAACTTCAAGGGCGATGACGGCTCGTGGAAGCCGATCGACACCGCGCTGGTCCGGGACGAGGACGGCAGGCTCCAGGAGCGCGCCAACTCGCTCGACGTCGAGTTCGCGCCCGACGCCGCCGACCAACAGCTCGTGTCCGTCGACTTCGGCGGGGGCCGCAGCCTCGCGTACGCGCTGCGCGGCTCCGCGAAGGCTGCACCCACCGTCGCCGCGAACGGCACCGTGACGTACTCCGGAGTGCTGCCCGGCACCGACGTGCAGCTCGTGCCGCTCGCCGAGGGGCTCAAGGAGAACGTTGTCCTGCGCAGCAAGGACGCCGGCAACTCCTGGGTCTTCCCGCTCGACGTCAAGGGTCTGACCCCGCGCATCGCCGACGACGGCGACGTGGAGTTCACCGACGCCGATGGCAAGGTGACGGCCACCGTCCCCCATGCCTACATGGAGGACTCCAAGATCGACCCGCGTTCCGGTGACGCCGCGCAGTCCAGGGCGGTCGCCTACGAGCTGACCACCGTGGACGGCAAGCCGGCACTGCGGATGACCGCGGACCGGGACTGGCTGGACGATCCCGCGCGCGTCTACCCGGTCACCATCGACCCGACCGTGGTGGCGAGCAACTCCACGTACACGCAGAACACGATCTCCGGCAACCACTCCACCGAGAGCCAGATCAAGGTCGGCTCGTACGACTCGGGCACCAACAAGACCAAATCGTTCCTGCAGTTCTCCTCGCTGGGCACCACGCTCGCCGGGCAGAAGGTCTCCGCAGCGAAGCTGAACGTCTACGCGCTCTGGTCCTCGACCTGCACCCCCGAGTCGTTCTCGGTCCACCCGGTCACCCAGTCCTGGACGCCGTCCGGCGTGACGAGCTACCCCGGTCCGTCGTACGGCTCGGCCATCGGCTCGACCACTCCGTCGCCCGGCGCCTCCTGCACCAACACCGGCGGCAGCACCGACGTCGGTGTGAAGATGCCGGTGACCCTCAGCACCAGCTGGTTCACCCAGGTCGCCACCGGCGGGGCCAACTACGGCCTCGCGCTCACCGCGCCGACCTCGGACGCACTGCACTGGAAGAAGTTCCACTCGGACAACTCCGCGACCGCCGCCTGGCGCCCGTCGCTGGACCTGACCTACGCGCCCAACACCAAGCCGCAGGTCAACGCCCAGTACCCGCCGGAGAACTTCCAGGCCAACACCCTCCAGCCGGAACTGCTCGTCTACGCCAGCGACGCCGACAAGTGGCCACAGGCGACCCTGACGTACACCTACGAGGTATACGACGCCGACAGCGGGTCCACCACGCCCGTCGCCACCTCCGGGGCCCTCAGCAAGGGGAACTGGAAGATACCCACGGGCAAGCTCAAGTGGAGCAAGAACTACCTCTGGTACGTCGGTGTCAGCGACGGGTACGAGGAAGTGACCTACTCCAGCCGCTTCACCACCGCCGTGCCGCAGCCGCCGATCACCTCGGGCCTGGCCATGAACAACGACGGCCACGAGTTCGACCCCAGCGACGGCAACTACACCACCGAGGACACCGACGCCGACGTGGAGGTGGTCGGCCCCTCGCTGGAGATCGACCGCTCCTACAACAGCCTCGACCCGCGGATCGACAACGCCTTCGGCGCCGGCTGGTCGACGATCGTCGACATGAAGGCGGCCGAGGTCAAGGACGGCGCCGGCGCCATCGCCAGTGTGGAGATCACGTACCCGGGCGGTGAGCAGGTCGCGTTCGGCCGCAACAGTGA
The DNA here is from genome assembly GCF_042755225.1 of Streptomyces sp. NPDC059169. NCBI lineage: Bacteria > Bacillati > Actinomycetota > Actinomycetes > Kitasatosporales > Streptomycetaceae > Streptomyces > Streptomyces sp. NPDC059169. The sequence continues at coordinate 39,313 of NZ_JBHZCF010000019.1, forward strand.
CGGAACGTTCCAGCCGCCGCTGGGCCGCTACGCCAGGCTCCAGGCCGTGTCCGGCGGCTACACCCTGACGGACAAGGACTTCACGGAATACGCCTTCAAGCAGGCCACCGCGAAGACCGGGACCTATGCGATATCGAGCATCAAGGACTACGCGGGCCGCACGGAGACGTTCGCCTACGACGCGAACAAGCGGCTGACGAAGATCACGAACGACACGTCCAAGCGCTCGCTGTCCCTGACCTGGTCGCAGCCGTCGGGAGCAACTGCCTGGCACGTCGCGACGGTCGCCACCGACGCGGCCACCACGGGTGATGCCTCCACGGTCCAGACCTGGCAGTACGGCTACTCGAGCGACCAGCTCACCTCGGTCTGTCCGCCGGGCGACCCGACCAAGTGCACCACGTACGCGTACGCCACCGGCAACCACTACCGCACCACGGTCCTGGACGCCGACCCGTTCGCCTACTGGCGCCTCGGCGAGACCTCCGGGACGCTCGCCAAGGACGCGGTCGACACCAACCAGGGCAAGTACAACGGCACGTACCGCAACGTGACCCTGGGCAGCTCGTCCGTCCTCGCGGGCTCCACGCAGAAGACGGCCACCTTCAACGGCACCACCTCCTACGTCGAGATGCCGAGCGCCCCCGGCGCCACGCCCTCGTACATGTCGGTGTCTCTGTGGTTCAAGACAACCACGGCCGGCGGTGTGCTCTTCTACTACGGGGACAAGCCGCTCAGTGACTCCGACCCCGTCGCCCACACGACGAAGAACACCCCCGCGGTGTACGTCGGCACGGACGGAAAGCTGCGCGGCTGCCTGGCCATGTCGCCCGGCTGCATGACGACGATCACGTCCACGGCGACCGTCATCGACGGCCAGTGGCACAACGCCACCCTCACGGGTGTGGCCAACAGCCAGACCCTGTACCTGGACGGCGTCAAGCAGGGCACCCTCGCGGGCACCATCAACGACTGGGAACAGCCGTACCTCACGCTCGGCGCCGGTGTGAACATCGACGGCTGGCCCTCGATGAACCCGAACGACAAGCTCGGGCACTACACGGGCCAGATGGCCGAGGTGGCCGTCTACGCCGAGCCGCTCGATCCCTCGGTGATCACCGCGCAGTACCAGGCCGCCAAGCGCGCCGCGGGCCTGCTCAACAAGATCACCACGCCGGGCGGCAAGACGCAGTCCTCCGTCGTCTACGGCACCACCGACGACCTGGTCCTGCAGGCCACGGACGGCGACGGCGGCACCTGGAAGCTCAACCCGCCGACCGTCACCGGCTCCTCGCAGGTCTACCGATCAGCCGTCATGGGCTCCGCACCGAGCGGATACTGGCGCCTGGACGACACCCTGGGCGCCCCGGAGGCGGCCAACGAACTGCACACCGGCTTCGGCACGTACAACACCGTGACGCAGGGTGTGGCGGGACCGTTCGGGACGGGCGACGTGACCGCCGCATCCTTCAACGGCACGTCCTCGTACGCCGAGGTCCCGTTCTCCCCCTGGCACGCCTCGGGCGAGCGCGCCGTCGAGCTGTGGTTCAAGACCGCCACCCCGGGTGTGATCCTCTCCGACCAGGCGAAGCTGCCGACCGAGGCGACACCGACCGTTTCCTGGAACCCCGTGCTGTACGTGGGTGCCGACGGAAAGCTCCACGGTCACTGGTGGAGCGTTTCGGGCTCCGGCAGTACCAACTTCGGTTCCACGGCGACGGTCAACGACAACACGTGGCACCACGCGGTCCTGTCGGCGTCGGGCAGCACCCAGACCCTCTACGTCGACGGCGTCAAGCAGGCCGACTACAGCGGCGCGGCCAAGGACCAGTCCAACACCCGTACCTTCGTCGGCGCGGGCTTCGGCAAGTACTGGTACAGCTCGCCCGGTGACGTGAGCTTCTTCAAGGGCTCCATCGCCGAGGTCGCGGCCTACGACCACCCGCTCAGCCAGGACCAGGTCGAGCAGCACTGGTCCGCCTACAAGGCGTCCTCCGGTGTCGCCCCGGTGCGCACGGTCACGCTCACCGACCCGACCGACAAGACGCTGAAGTACGTGTACGACGCGGAGATGGGCAACCGCCTGCTCGCCACGATCGACACCAACGGGAAGCGGACGACCTACGGCTACGACACGGCGGGCTTCCTGCACACCGTGACCGACGCCAACGGCAACCGAAGCACCACCGGCCACGACATCCGGGGCAACACGGTCTCCCAGACCGACTGCCAGGACACCGCAGCCGGCAAGTGCGCCACCGACTACTACACGTACTACCCGGACGCCACCACGGCGTTCCCGGCCATGGACCCCAGGAACGACCTGCTCCTCACCGAGCGGGACGCCCGTTCCTCCGGCCCGACGGACAACACGTACCTGACCAGCTACAGCTATGACACCGGCGGCAAACTGCTGTCGGTGACCACCCCGCCGGTGGCTGGTCACCCCAACGGCAGGACCGCCACCACCACCTACACCACCACCGCCACCGCGGCGGCGGAGGGCGGCACTGCCAAGGCGCCGGCCGGTCTGGTGGACACGGTGACCACACCGGGCGGCAAGACCACGAGGTACGTCTACTTCACAGGCGGTGACCTCGCCGAGATCACCGACGCCAACGGTGCCAAGGTGAAGTACACGTACGACAAGCTCGGCCGGAAGATCACCGAGACGGAGGTATCGGACTCCCAGCCCAGCGGGCTGACGACCACCTTCACGTACGACAAGAACGACCAGGTCGCCACCGAGACCAGCCCCGCGGTCACCAACCGCGTGACGGGTGCGGTGCACCAGGCGAAGGCGACGACGACGTTCGACCCGGACGGCAACGTCACCTCGCAGACCGTCGCCGACCTCACCGGCGGTGACGCCCCGCGCGTCACGTCGTTGACGTACGACGCGTACAACCGCGTGGCGACGAGGACGGACCCGGGCGGCGACACCACGTCGTTCGAGTACGACGTCTACGGGAACAAGGTGAAGGAGACCGACCCCGCGGGGAACGTCAACACCTACACCTTCGACGGCGAGGGCCGTCCGCTCACCACCAACCTGCTGAACTACACCGGCGACCCGAACAACCCGTCGGCGCCGACGACGCTGGTCCAGGAGTCCCGGGCGTACGACCCGGCGGGCCGGCTCGCGTCGATCACCGACGCGATGGGTTGGGTGATCGCGTACACCTACACCGACGACGGTCTGTCCGCCTCGGTCGTGCGCAAGGACCCGGCGAACGGCAAGCAGTTCGTCGAACAGGCCAACACGTACGACCTGGCCGGGAACCTGATCGAGCAGGTGACCAACGACGGCCAGACCACGACCACCTTCGCGGTGGACGCGGCCGACCACATCACGTCGTCCGTGCTCGACCCGACCGGTGTCAACCGCACCACGAAGGTCTCCTACGACCCGGACGACAACGTGGTCTCGGAGACGGAGACGGACCCGGCGACCGGTGACGTCAGCACCACGGAGACGACGTACGACAACCTCGGCAACGTCACCGGCAACACGATCCACGACGGCACCACCGCCCCGGTGGGCCGCTGGAAGCTCTCGGAGACCAGCGGCCTGACGGCCGACGACTCCTCCGGCGGCACCCGCAAGGCCACCCTCGGCAGCGCGGTCACCCGCTCCGTCGAGAAGGGGGGTTCGGCGGTCTTCAACGGCACGGCGAACGCCTACGGCGCGACGGACGGCTCCGTGGTCAACACCGCGGGCAGCTTCACCGTCTCCGCGTGGGTCAAGCTCGGCTCGACGGCAGCCAACAGCACTTTCGTCGCCCAGGACGGCGAGATCGGCAGTGGCTTCCAGCTGTACTACTCCACGGGGTACGGCTGGACCTTCAACCGGCACGCCACGGACACCATGAACCCGGTCATCGCCCGGGCGAATTCCGGCACCGCCGCGGTCACCACCGGCACCTGGACGCACCTCACGGGTGTGTACGACAAGGACGCCGGACAGGTGAGGCTGTACGTCAACGGCGCCGCGTCCGGCACCCCGGCCGCATTCACCTCCCCGTGGGCGGCCACCGGACCGCTACAGATCGGCCGCAGGCTCGCCAACGGCACCTACGGCGAGAACACCAACGGTTCGATCGCCGACGTCCAGGTCTACGGGGAGGCGCTGAGCGCTTCCCAGGTGTCCGCCGTGTACGGCGGCACGCTTCCGGCGGCGGGCAGCTCCGTCCGCAGTGCCACGTGGAAGCTGGACCAGCGCGGACTGCCGCAGTCGATGACCGACGCCAACGGCAACACCACCGACTACGGCTACGACGAGGCTGCCCAGCAGACCACCTCCACTGCCCCCGCGGTCAGCGCCGAGCAGAGTGGCGGGACTCCGGTCTCCGTCCGGCCGGTGTCCATGGTCGGCTACAACACTTTCGGCGAGCAGACCGAGACGTCCGACCCGCTGGGCAACGTCACGGTCACGGCGTACGACGGCGAGGGCCAGGAGTCCTCGACGACGATGCCGAACTACACCGCGCCGGGGTCCTCGACGCCGATCACGGCCAAGGCCTGGAACGAGTACAACAAGCTCGGCCAGGTGACGGCGGAGGTCGATCCGCTCGGAAACCGCACCACCTATACGTACACGCAACTCGGCGACCTGGCTTCGGTCACGGATCCGGGCGGCGGCACCACGACGTACACGTACGACACCAACGGCGACCAGCTGTCGGCGACGCGGCCCAACGGGGCGCGTCAGGAGAGCACCTGGGACTACCTGGGCAACCAGCTCACCAGCACGGACATCGTCCGGCAGCCGACGCAGCGGGCGTACACGGCGATCAACGAGTACAACGGCCCGGGCGGCGAGCTGTCCCGGACCGTGAGCCCGACGGGCGTCTCGGAGTCGTACAAGTACAACGCGATCGGGGAGACCATCGAGGTCACCGACAGCGCCGGTCAGAAGTCCACAGTCACCTACGACATGGACGGCCAGGTCCTCACCTCGACGGATCCGGACGGCACCATGACAAAGAACGGATACGACGGCTTCGGCCAACTGGTCTCCACCAGTGATCTGGACGCGAACGGCGCGACGCTGCGCACCATGAGTGCCAGGTACGACCGTGGGGGCAACCCGGTGTCGGTGACCGACTACCGCGGCCACACCACGACGTTCACCGTGGACCCGACGGGCCTGGTCACCAAGGCGGTGCAGCCTGTCTCGGCGACCGAGTCGATCACCACGACCTTCGGCTACGACGCGGCGGGCAACCGGACGCGTTTCACCGACGGCCGCGGCAATCCGTTCATCACCACCTACAACACCTGGGGGTTGCCCGAGTCACTGATCGAGCCGTCGACACCAGCCCATCCGAACGTGGCCGACCGCACCTTCACCACGGTGTACGACGCCAACGGCCAGGTGAAGGAGCAGCGCTCCCCGGGTGGTGTGGTCGTCACCAACGAGTACGACGTCAGGGGCCGCCTGATCCGTCAGTCGGGTACGGGCGGCGAGGTCGCCACGAACGACCACACCTACGACTACGACTCGGACGACCGGATCACGGCAGTGGCCGGTGCGGGTGAGGACAAGGACACCTTCACCTACGACGACCGCGGCATGCTGCTGTCCACGTCCGGCCCCTCGGGTTCCTCGTCCTTCGCCTGGAACGGTGACGGGGCGATGACCTCGCGGACCGACGCCTCCGGCACGTCGACCTACGGGTACGACACTGCAGGCCGACTGAAGACGGTCGACGACGGAGCCACCGGTTCCTCGCTGACCTACGGCTACGACGTCAACAGCAAGGTCACGTCGATCGACTACGGCGCCGGGAAGTCCAAGCGGACGTTCCAGTACGACGCGCTGGAGCAGCTGACCGAGGACAAGCTCACCTCGCCGTCTGGCTCGATACTCGCCAAGATCGACTATGCCTGGGATGTCAATGGCAACGAGACGTCGAAGGCGACCACCGGCGTCGCAGGTGCGTCCACGAACACGTACACGTACGACTGGGCAAACCGTCTGACGTCCTGGAACAACGGCACCACCACCGAGGCATACGCCTACGATGCGTCCGGTAATAGGACTCGCGTGGGCGGTGACACCTACACCTACGACGCCCGTAACCGGCTCACGTCCGATGGGCACAGCACGTACATGTACACGTCTCGTGGCACGATGAGCCAGACTACGGACGAGGCTGGGGCCGCCGTTGCGGTTAAGGCCGACGCCTTCAACCGTGTGATCAACGAAGGCGATCGTACGTATACGTACGACGGTCTGGATCGGGTTCTGAACGCCAAGGACGAGACCGGTGCGGAGCTGTACGTCTTCAACTACAGCGGCGCGGGGAACGACGTGGCCTCGGACGGACTCTCGACATACAGTCGTGATGCGGACGGTTCTCTGCTGGGTGTGAAGACCGCGAGTTCTGCGGTGCTTGCTCTAACGGACCTGCACACGGACGTGATCGGGCAGTTCACTGCCTCCGGTGAGGCACTGACGGGCTCGACGACCTACTCGCCGTTCGGCAAGGTCACCGCTTCGCAGGGAATGACGGGACAGCTGGGTTACCAGTCGGGCTGGACCGACCCGCAGACAGCCAAGGTCAACATGGCCGCACGCTGGTACTCGCCGCAGACGGGCCAGTTCAACAGCCGTGACACGGTGAGCAACGACCCGTTGCCGGAGTCGGTAAACGGGAATCAGTACGCGTACGCGAACCAGAACCCGATGACGGGGATGGACCCGACTGGCCACTGGTTCGGCTTCATCAAGAAGGCCGTCAAAAAGGTCGCCAAGAAGGTCAAGAAGGTCGCAAAGTCGGCCTATAAGAAGACCAAGCGTGCGGTCAAGAAGGTTGCCAAGACCGTCCGCAAGGCGGCGAAAAAGATCAAGCATGCGGTCAAGAAGGTGGCTCGCAAGGCCTATCGGGCGGTCCGCAAGACCGTGCACTACGTGCGCGACAGTGTCAGAAAAGTCAAGAGATACGTCAAGCGCACGTACAAACGGGTCAAGCGCTACGCCCACAAGGTCGTCAGGCATGTCAAGAAGACCGTGCGAAAGGTCGCCAAGGCCGTCAAGCACGTGGCTAAGAAGGTGGTCAAGGCAGCCAAGAAGGTCGGTAGAGCCGTCAAGAAGGCAGCTAAGGCCACAGCCAACTTCGTAAAGCAACACGCCTCGACCATTGCCTCAGTGGCCGTGGGTGTCGCGGTCTTCGCCGGCTGTACTGCAGCCACAGCGGGTGCGGGCGCGATCGGCTGCGCGGCCCTCGCCGGTGCGGCAGGCAATATGGTCGGCTATGCGCTGAGCGACGGCCCCAAGACCCTCGGAGGATTCATCGGAGCGGGCGTCCTCGGCGCGGTCACCGGCGTCGTGGGCGGAGCTGCTGGCGGCCTCGCCGCCGGCGCCGCAGGTCGACTCCTGAGCGGCTTGGCGAGCAACGCCGTACGCGGCGGCATCCAGGGTGCCGTTGGCGGCGCCGCAGAGGGAGCCGTCAGCTACGGCGTTACATGTGCCACCAGCGAAGAAGGGTGCAGCGCTAGCGGAGCGGCCAAGGCGGCTGCCATCGGAGCCGGCACCGGAGGTGTGTTCGGCGCGGCAGCCGGCAAGCTCAGCAAGGGCTGTCACAGTTTCACCGGTTCCACCTCCGTTGTTCTGGCCAGTGGTGCCACCAAGGCGATCGCCAAGGTGAAGCCCGGGGACTATGTCCTCACCGCCGAGCCCGGCAAGAAGACGAAGGAGGCCCACAAGGTCACCAAGGTTCACGTAACCACGCATGACCGTGACTATGTGACCGTGACCGTCGCGACGAAGGACGGTCCAAAGAAGATCGAGACCACTGCTCTGCACCAGATCTACAACTCCACGACGCAGTCGTGGACGCGAGCCATGGACCTCAAGTCCGGTGACCGTCTCCAGACCGCTGACGGAAACTCTGCGAAGGTCGTGGGCACGCGTGGTTACGAGGACAACGAGATCACCTATGATCTGACTGTTGACGGCCTTCACACATACTTCGTGTCGGCCGGGGATGTCGCGCTACTGGTGCACAACTGCAACCCTCGACTCCGCGACAGGGCCATCGAGATCAACAACGCCCTGGACGACGGGTCGAAGAGTGGCAAGATCGCTGCGAAGAACGGAACCGTGGCGATCGTTCGAGCCAACCGCGGGACGAAGAAGAACCCCGACTACGTCGATGTCGTTGCGGCGAACGGGGACGGTCTCCAGGCTTCTCAGATGGCCAAGCTGAAAGCGGACGGTGACATCCCCGAGATCGCGGCCGATAACATCCCGGATGCTCACGCAGAGGTCAACGCGATGGAGCACATCAAGAAGAACGGCTGGACCAAGGTCGACGGCGGCGTTAGCCGGAATGTCTGTCCGTTCTGCGAGAACGCCATCAGGGATGTCGGCGGTAGGTTGACTGGGCCCACATTGAACCGACAGAGGATAGTCTTCCTCTTGAACGGTGCAATACGTCAGAGATATCCGAAGGGGCATCGATTGTTCACCTTCAGGGAAGGGGGATGTGGCTGTGGTGATTGAGGCTCTCGCTTCGCTGAGTGAGTCGGAATCCGACCTCGTGGCTCGACTGGCGATCTCCCGGTACGCTCGGTTGGCTCTCCTCCCCGGTACCTCCTGGTGGGCAGAGGCTTTGCCTCATGGCTTCCATGAGGCCGTGGAGGATGCGACCCAGTGGGACCAGGTCGCACCGTCAACCCGGGCTGTCGTTCGGCTGGAAAGTCTTGTCGATGAAGCCTTGGAGCTGATGGATGAGACGCCCACGGGTGGGCTGTACTACCCGTACCAGGCTGCTGCGGTGATCAGCCATTCCTGCTGGGGGCTCGGGGAAGGGCGCGGTCATGCGAAATTCCTCAGCCGCCTTTGGGAGGATGCACAGCGATATGCGAGGCATGTTGACTGGCAGTTGACGAATAGTCGCATCCCCACCGAGACGGTCGACTGGTTCCAGAACCGGGAGAAGGATCTATGGCGGCGCCATACTCGGCTCTCGGGGGCAGAGGACGCGGTGTACGAGGCACTTGCCGCCTTCTCCCGTGAAGTCGCGGGTGAGTACACTGACGCACTCTCGTGCGCCTTGTCGGACGCGGCAACGGCCGACTTCGTCCTGATCCTCGATGACGGGTCCAAAGGCAGTTTCGAGCCGCTCATCGAGCGATGGGGGGCGGCTGGCCGCAAGGCAAGGTTCGACAGCTCCATCTATCCGGGGCGTATGGACGACGGGAACCGGACGTACTTCGACCACCCTGCCTTCCTGTACGTCTGGGGTGGTGATGAGGGCGAGGTCGCGGATCTCCTGAGAAGCGCGGGCGTCGACCGTGTGCTCGTCGATGTCCGCAGCCAGGATGGCTCGGTTATCGAAGGGCCTGGATTCATCGCCGACCCCGTAAAGTCCGTGACGGCCTGGTAACCCCTCTGAAGGTCGTGTCTGCTGCAACAAAGGAGAACCCCCGCCGCACGGCGGGGGTTCTCCCTGTTCCGCAAGGACCGTTCGTGGTCCGCCAGCGGCTGAGCATGGCCGGGGTCACGGAGGGCGGGTAGGTGGCGGCGGGCATTACACCGGGCGGAGCCCAAGCCCCACGGCGGACCGGACGGCCGAGATGAACGGGGACCGGAGGCGGCCAAGGCCCCGCCCGTGGTCCTTTCGGCAGGACGGCGAACCTGGTGCGATCAGGTCGCCGACGCCCGCAGGCAGGCCGCCGTGCCGACCTGCCCCATGAGCCTCAGCCGCGACCCGTTCGCGAAGCGCTCGGTCAGGGCCTCGCTCACCCCGGGCCGGGTCTCGTCGCCGTGTCCGTCGAGGCCGACGACCGCACCGTCCGCAGCGCCGTCCTCGGCCCACTCCAGATCCGCGAGGACCGCCCGGACGGACGGATCACCGGCGAGCAAGACCACCCCGCAGCTGCGACCGGCGACCTCATCGCGGATCGTCGGGTCGGCGCAGGTGCCCCGCAGGATGCGCGTCTCGGTCCCCGGGCGGCTGAAGACGGAAAAGCGGGCTCGACGGTGAAGGAGGTCGCAGGCGACCTGGCCGCCAAACCTTGGACCATGGGTGTCCACACGGCCTTAGACAGCCTTGGCGATGTGGTCGTCGTGAGTGGGCCCAAGCTGCGCAAGGATCATCCCGAGTTGTTCGGCCCTTCCTGCCGCCCCGGCCGGATGCGAAGCCGCCCATTTCGCGAAGTAGTGGAACATCGAGGTTTGATCGTGAACATCAGCAGGCGATGGTTCGGTGCTGTCGGCGCAACGGTGACTCTGCTGGCCACGGCGGCTTGCGGCGGGTACACCCCACCGCCTGAAGTCAGTGAGGCACAACCGGTCGGCCGTTGGCATGGCAATTGCGGGGCGACGATTGATCTGAGTGAGGATCACACGTTCGCAGTCAAGGATTTTCCCGTCGACTTCAAGGGGGTAGGCGCCAAGCCGAATCCGGTCACGGGATCGGGTGAATGGGTGCTCATCCGCGCCGTCAGGGACGTCCGGCCGCAGGTGCTGGAACTCCGTCTGCGGGGAAGAATCTATGAGTTGACGCTCGGTGGGAACAAAGAGAGCCGCAAGCTGCTCTGGGAGTCGGGTGATCCTGACTACTCCTACACATGCGAATTTGATGGCACTCCGGTCGAATAGGGAGGACCGGTGCGGACCTGGCGATCGTGGAGGACCCCCTGGTTCGCGGCAGGGCCGGGCCGGCCGGAGGCCACAGCGGCCCGGCCCGCGACCGGAGAAGGGCTCAGCCCGCGCGCAGGAACGCCGTGCGGGCCACCTGGCCCACGAGCGTCAGACGGGACCCGCCCGCGAGGCGTGTGCCCAGTGCCTCCTTCACGCCCGGCCTGCCCTCGTCGCCGTAGTCGTCGAGGACGACCACACCGCCGGGCGCGAGGAGTTCCTCCGCCCATTCCAGATCCGCGAGCACTGCCGCTGGGGAAGGGTCCCCTGACACGACGACGACCCCGTAGCGACGGTCGGAGACCGCCGACCGCACCTCGAGGTCGGTGGACGCGCCGTGCTGGATCCGGGCCTCGGTGCCCGTACGGCCGCCCGCCAGCACCAGGTTGGCCCGTACGACGTCCTCGCGCACCGGAGTTTCCGCCGCGGTTTCGGCGCCTGCCGGCGCGGGCCGCAGCGGCGCGCCCGTCAGCGGGTCGACGACCGTCAACCGCGCCTGGGTACCGACACGGTGCAGTATGCGCAGCAGAGCGGCCGCGAACAGCCCGTGCACCGTGCCGATCTCCAGGACGTCCTCGACCGGCCCGGCGAGCTGCGGGATCGCGGCGAGCTTGCCGCACACGTCCGACGTGGAACCCGCGATCCGGCCGACGCCGAGGGCCTCCAGGGCGACCACCGTCCGGTACGCGACGGTGAGGTCCCGCCGCGCCGTCCCCTCGTCGTCGCCCGTCACGGCGCTCACCTCGCGCACCAGTGTGTCCAGCTGGGTCGCGGTGGGCATCCGGTGGCCGTCCCGCCCCGCGTGGTCGAGCAGCAGTCCGAGCCCGTAGCTCTGCCGCCGCAGATCGGCCACTTCGTGGTGCAGGGCGTCCAGATCGGCCTGGAGGGCGTTCGTGGCGCGCTCCAGACGCTGCTCCACCAGGGTGAACGCCGGGCGCAGCACCCGCTTCGCCAGCCGGTTGCTCAGGAGGGAAGGCATGTCCGGAGACTACGCCGCGGAGCGTGGTCGCGGGACTACGGAGAGGTGCTGCCGGGGTGAAGTCTGGGTGTCCTTCCGTTGACGTGCCGGGTTGCGCCGTGTCGCGCGGTCGCGACTGCCCGTCCGCCCGGTGCGGCGACGACCGCGAAGAGGCTTCTCGCCTGCCACCCGCGACGCCCTGCGGCGGCGTCGTTCGCCTCCGATTCACCGTTCGCTCCCATCACGGTTGGCTCCCATCACGGTTCGCCCCCGTCACCGTTCGCTCCCCGTGATGGAACGCGCAACCCGGCCCGGAGCCACCCGGTTCACGGAGTGGCAACTCCGGGCTGTGCCACACTCCTCGTGACGGCGGTCGCCTTCGCCGGGACGCGGACGGGGCCGGGCACGGCGACGGGCACAAGGTCGCCGCCGCGGCGAGATGGGGCCGCCCGTACGTACCCGGTGGTCGACTGCCGCCGCACGGACCGGGCCGGCGACGACGGCGCGGGGGAGGAGGCCAGGGGGGAGCTCGTCCGAGGATGACCGTTCGGGTGCAGATGGCGCGCTTCGCTCTGGTCGGCGTGGTGAACACCGCGACGTACTACGGCTGTTACCTGCTGCTCCTGCCCCGGATGCCGTATGTCGCGGCGCACGTCGTCGCGTTCCTGCTCAGCATGACCGGGTCGTTCTTCCTCAACTCGTACTTCACCTACCGGACCCGCCCGACCTGGCGGAAGTTCCTGCTCTTCCCGCTCACCAACGCCGCGAACTTCGTGATCACCACCTGCGGTGTCTACGTGCTGGTGGACGTCCTTCGCTTCGGCAGCCGGTACGCGCCGCTCGTGGCGGCCGCGGCGGCCGTCCCGATCACCTTCGCGCTCTCCCGCACGATCATGCTGCGCCCGGAGCCGCTGCGGCCGGAACGCGAGCGGGCCGACCCGGTCACCGTCCGTCCGTGAGCATCCCTCGCTGCATCGGCGCAGAAGGGCAGCACCTCAGGTGCCCCCGATCGTTGACCGAATCAGTGGCACGGAAGGAGTGGCCCCGGCCGCACCGACTGCCTACCATCGATCACCGCAAGGTCTGTGTGCGCCCGCCCGTCACCCGACCGCCAGCCCCGGTCGAGGCGGTGCGTGCCGCACAACTGATCTCACCACCGCACGCCGGGAGGCCCCTTTGCACCGCCGCCGTCGTACCGCGCTCGTCCTCTCCGCCGCGCTCGTCGCCGCGGCCCCCCTGCTTGCCGCCTGCGGCAGCGACGCCCACCCGGGCGCGGCGGCCGTCGTCGGCGGCGAGCGGATCGAGGTGTCCTCGGTCCAGTCCCAGGTGAAGGACGTCCGCGCGGCCCAAGCGGCGTCCCCCGAGTCCGCCCAGCTGATCAAGAACACCGGCCAGCTGACCCGGGCCAAGCTGCACGGAATGATCTTCGACCGGATTCTGGAGCGGGCCGCGGAGGACGCCGGTGTCAGCGCGTCCCGGGCGGAGGTCCAGGACGCCCGCAAGGCCGCCGTACAGCAGGCGGGAGGAGAGGAGCAGCTCGCCGCGATGCTCCTCCAGCAGCGGGGCATCGCCCCGGACCAGATCGACCAGGCGGTCCACGCGGACGTCCTGCTGACGAAGCTGTCGACGTCGCTCGGCGCGGACCTCGGCACGCCGCAGGGCCAGGAGAAGGTCGGCGCCGCGCTGAGGGCCGCGGCGAAGGACCTCCACATCGACGTGAACCCGCGCTACGGCACCTGGGACGACAAGAAGATCCAGCTCGGCGCCTACCAGGCGCCGTGGATCACCCAGGTCACCGAGGAGCCCGGGGCCGTCCAGGGCGGAGCCTGACCGTCGCGCCGGGGGACGTAAGGTCGAGGCGTGAACGCTGAAGCACCCGTCGAGCCCGGCCGCATCGTCCTGCTCACCGCGAGCCACCGCGTGGCGCCGGGCCTGCTGTCCTGGCCCGCGTGGCAGACGTTGCACGCCGCGGACCGGGTGCTGTGCGCCGACGGCACCCATCCGCAGCTGCCCTACCTGCGCGAGGCGGGCGTGGGCGTCGAGATCGCGTCCCCCACCGCGCAGGAACTCGTCGACGCGACCGCCGGGGCGAGGACCGTGGTGGTCCTGGCGGGCGGTGAGGGCGACCGGGCGCTCACCGACGGGCTGGCCCGCATGGCCGGCTCCGGCCGGGTGCAGATGCCCGACCTGGAGCTGCTCCCCGGCGCGTACGACCTGCCCGGTGCGCGCCTGCTCGACCTCGTGCAGGTCATGGACCGGATCCGCCGGGAGTGCCCCTGGTCCTCCCGGCAGACCCACAAGGGCCTCGCCAAGTACGGCATCGAGGAGGCGTACGAACTCGTCGAGGCCATCGAGGACGGAGACCGGGACGAGCTGCGCGAGGAGCTCGGGGACGTGCTGCTTCAAGTGGTCTTCCACGCGCGCATCGCGCAGGAGGGCCGTGCGGAGGACGGTGAGGAGCCGTTCTCGATCGACGACGTCGCCGGCACGATCGTCGACAAGCTCATCCACCGCCATCCGCACGTCTTCGGCGACGAGCACGCCGAGACCCCGGAGGACGTCAGGGCCCACTGGCTGCGCACCAAGGCGGTGGAGAAACAGCGTGATTCGGTGACGGACGGCGTTCCGCTGGGGCAGCCCGGTCTGGCACTCGCCGCCAAGCTGGCGAGCCGGGTGCGCACGGCGGGGTTGGAGGTGGCGGTGCCCGAAGGCGGCGGCATCGGTGAGGAGCTGCTCGCCCTGGCCGTGCGGGCGGAGGCCGAGGGGCATGACCCGGAAGCCGCCCTGCGGGCCGCTGCCCGCGCCTACCGCGATGCGATCCGCGACGCGGAGGCCGCCGGCTGACAGGCGGGGTACGTCAGTCCCGGGCGTCCCGCCGCCGGTCGACCGCGGTCAGGTCGATTTCGACGGGGAAGGGGACGTCCACCTTCAGCCGGTGGTGGTGGATGCCCGTGACGGCGTAGCTGCCGGTGGCGGGGTCGAGCTCGGAGACGTACACGACGGGCAGATGGTCGCTCTTCTCCACCCGCCAGAAATGGCGGATGCCGGCCGCGGCGTACTTGCGGGGCTTGACCTCGCGGACGCGCTGCAGGGATTCGTCGGAAATGATCTCGACGGCGAGCAGGACGTCGCCCGGGTCGTACCAGGTCTGCTCCGCGCCGTTGAGGGCATCTTCACGAACGATCATGAGATCGGGCTCCGGCCGGTCACGCTCGCCGAGCTTGGTCGTCATCTCCCGGATGACGAAGACATGGTCCGGCGCCTGCTGCACCAGTGCGTTCTCCAGCAGGCGCAGCGCGGCCATATGGAAGAAGGTCTGCGGACTCACGAAGAACAGTCCTCCGTCGATCAGCTCGGTGTGCGGCGGGAGTCCCGGAATCCGGTCGAGGTCGTCCGCCGTCCACCCACCGGCCGGCGGCACCGGAAAGACGTACTGCTCTCCCCGCTCGTCCTGGTTCCCCCACCGGTCTTCGGCTGCGGCACTCATCAGCGCTCCCATGCGACGGAGTCCGGCGCGTACCGTCAGCGTACCCAGCAGGAACGCTCCGACGTCCGCCCATCGGGTGAGCCTCCGGTCCGCGGGATACCGTCGACCCATGCACGCCCAGCCGCCCGCCGTCCCCGAGGCTCCCGAACTCTTCACCTGGGAGTTCGCCA
Organism: Streptomyces sp. NPDC059169; assembly: GCF_042755225.1. Lineage (NCBI taxonomy): Bacteria > Bacillati > Actinomycetota > Actinomycetes > Kitasatosporales > Streptomycetaceae > Streptomyces > Streptomyces sp. NPDC059169. The sequence continues at coordinate 54,579 of NZ_JBHZCF010000019.1, forward strand.
CCGACCCGTACCCCGCGTACGCCTGGCTCCGCGAGCACTCCCCGGTGCACCGGACGAAGCTCCCCAGCGGCGTCGAGGCGTGGCTCGTGACGCGGTACGCGGATGCGCGGCAGGCGCTCGCGGACCAGCGGCTGAGCAAGAACCCGGCGCACCACGACGAGCCCGCGCACGCGAAGGGCAAGACGGGGATCCCGGGTGAGCGCAAGGCCGAGTTGATGACGCACCTGTTGAACATCGACCCGCCCGACCACACGCGGCTGCGCCGTCTCGTGTCCAAGGCGTTCACTCCCCGCCGGGTTGCCGAATTCGCGCCGCGCGTACAGCAGCTGACGGATCGTCTCATCGACGGCTTCGCAAAGAAGGGGAGCGCGGACCTCATCCACGAGTTCGCCTTCCCGCTCCCCATCTACGCCATCTGCGACATGCTCGGCGTACCGCGCGAGGACCAGGACGACTTCCGTGACTGGGCGGGGATGATGATCCGTCACGGTGGGGGGCCGCGGGGCGGGGTGGCCCGGTCGGTGAAGAAGATGCGCGGCTATCTGGCGGAGTTGATCCACCGTAAGCGCGAGGCCCCGGGGGACGACCTCATCTCGGGTCTCATCAAGGCGTCCGACCACGGCGAGCACCTCACCGAGAACGAGGCCGCGGCCATGGCCTTCATCCTCCTCTTCGCCGGGTTCGAGACGACGGTCAATCTGATCGGGAACGGTACGTACGCGCTGCTGCGCAACCCGGAGCAGCGGGCGCGGTTGCAGGCGTCGGTCGCGGCCGGCGAGACCGGGCTGCTCGCCACGGGCGTCGAGGAGCTGCTCCGCTACGACGGACCGGTCGAGCTCGCCACCTGGCGCTTCGCGACCGAGCCGCTCACCCTCGGCGGGCAGGAGATCGCCCCCGGTGACCCGGTGCTCGTCGTCCTCGCCGCCGCCGACCGCGATCCGGAGCGCTTCCCTGATCCCGACGTGCTCGACCTCTCCCGTCGGGACAACCAGCACCTGGGCTACGGGCACGGCATCCACTACTGCCTCGGCGCGCCCCTCGCACGACTGGAGGGGCAGACGGCGTTGGCGACCCTACTGGCACGTATGCCCGACTTGCGGCTTGCGGTCGATCCTTCCGAATTGCGGTGGCGTGGGGGGCTCATCATGCGTGGATTGCGCACTCTGCCCGTTGAGTTCACCCCCGTCGACAGCTGACGCACCATCAAGATCGTGACTTTGACGTGATCTTTACTGCACCGACTTGTGACTGAACGGCGAATGCGGCTACGTTCACCCCCACTCGCGGCCCTCGTAGATCCGATCGAATCTGAGGGGCTGCGGGTTCTCTGTTGTCACACGGAAGGCGCACCGCATGCTCTCCGGGAACGGTCGACACCGCCGCCCCCGTCAGGCTCCCGCTCTCGTCGTCGCGGCAGGGGTGACCGGATCGGCCATCGCCATCCCGTTGCTGGGTGCGGGTGCGGCCTCCGCCGCCGACTCCGCCACCTGGGACCGTGTGGCCGACTGCGAGAGCGGCGGGGAGTGGAGCGCCGACTTCGGCAACGGCTACTACGGCGGCCTGCAGCTCACGCAGGAGACGTGGGAGGTCTACGGCGGTACGGCGTACGCCCCGCGTCCCGACCTCGCCAGCCGGGCGCAGCAGATCGCGGTCGCCGAGATGGTGCTCGCGGCGCAGGGGCCCTCGGCCTGGTCGAACTGTGCGGTGATCACCGGACTCGGGTCCTCCGCCTCCATGGCGGGGAGCGGTTCCGCCTCCGCCGCGCAGGGCGCTGCAGAGAGTCCGTCGTTCGGTGACGGTGCGGACGAGGCCCCGGAGACGGGTGCCGACGCCTCGTCGCCGTCCTCCGCCCCGTCCGGGTCGGGTGCCTCGGCCGAGTCGTCACAGAAGCCGGCGAGCCCTTCCTCCGCACCATCCGCCGCGGGAGGTTCCGCGAGCGACTCCGACGGGGTGTCGGACGCGGACGACGAGGGCGGCCCCGGTGTGGACTCCGGTGCGGGGGCTGCCGCCGAGGGTGGTGCCGGCAAGCATCGAGGTACTCCCGCCGAGGAAGACGAGGCGGTCAATTCGGGCAATGAGCGAGATTCCGGTCGTCATGCCTCACGGGATGACGTACCGACACGGGACGCCGTCACGACCGAAGGTGAGTACACCGTCCGTCCCGGTGACAGCCTCTCGAACATTGCGGACGCGCACCACGTGCCCGGCGGCTGGTCGGCCCTGTACAGCGCCAACGAAGAGGTCGTCGGGGCTGACCCCGATCTCATCCTGCCTGGCCAGAGTCTCGATCTGGCCACGGGCGACGACCAGTTGGCGAAGTAGTTCGCGGGGTTATGTCCGTTCTGTGCAAGTGAGACAAGAGTCTCTTCCGGTCAACTGGCGCCTCTAAGCAGTCAAGTCCGGCCAACAGCCCTCTCACCTGCGAAAACGGACATCTCACTCCGTCAGATATGGGTGATTTCTCCCCGATGTTCTTCTTTGAACATCGGGGAGAGCTGTGTCTACGGTCTGAACCGCTCGCCACTGCGGGCCCCGACGACCGCACGCCGAATCCTGCCGGCGGCCGCCGGGAACAGTCGTCGCGCAAGCGCCGTAGGCAGGAGCGGGGGACCCAAGGTAAGTGCCGGGCCCGGCCGTTGACGGGAGTCCAGGGGGCTCCGCCGTCGGAGGTCGGGGACGGCTCGGGGTGAAGCCGCGCGTCCGGGGACGCGAGGCCGGGCAGCTCCCACGCCCGAACCCGACAGCTCACCTCGCAGGCGTCGGTGAGGAGAAGTTCCATGCTGCTTTCCGGCAAGGGCACGCACCGCCGCCCGTCCGCCATCCACCGGACCACCGCCCGAATCGCCGCGATGGCCGGTGTCACCGGTGCCGCCATCGCCGCGCCGCTCGTGGTGGCCGGCACCGCCAGCGCCGCCACCGCCTCCGAGTGGGACGCCGTCGCCCAGTGCGAGTCCGGCGGCAACTGGTCGATCAACACCGGCAACGGTTTCTACGGGGGCCTGCAGTTCTCCGCCTCCACCTGGGCCGCGTACGGCGGTACGGCCTACGCCCCGACCGCCGACAAGGCGTCGAAGGCGCAGCAGATCGCGGTCGCCGAGAAGGTGCTGGCCGGGCAGGGCAAGGGGGCCTGGCCGAACTGCGGCGTGGGCCTGTCCAGCGCCCCGTACGCGGCCGCCGCCCCGGCCCCGAAGCGTGCCGAGGCCCCCACGACCCGCTCCGTGCGTCCCGCCGCCCCGGTGAAGGCGGCCAAGCCCGCCGCCCCGACCAAGGTCGTGAAGAAGGGCGACGGTGAGTACGAGGTCAAGGCCGGCGACACCCTGAGCAAGATCGCTAAGGCGGAGAAGGTCGAGGGCGGCTGGAAGAAGCTCTTCGACCTGAACAAGAACATCCTGGACGACGCGAACATCATCTTCCCGGGCCAGCTGCTGCACCTGAGCTGACCCGCGCCGACCGAGCCGGGCCGCCCGGCCCCGGCCCGGTCCCCCGATCGCCCCGGCCCGGCGTGTTTTCCCCCGTACACGCCGGGCCGGGGCTTCTTCCTGTTCCGTCCGCTTTTTCGTCCCAGGGGGCGGGCACCGGCTGGCTGACGCGGCCGGTCCGGATAGGCTCATGTCGCAAGGCCCAAGCGACCCTGCGCTGACGCCGCCCCGCTGGCGTCACCATCAGCGACACATCCCAGAAGGAGATGCTCGTGCCGTCCATCGACGTCGTCGTAGCCCGGGAAATCCTGGACTCCCGAGGCAACCCCACGGTCGAGGTCGAGGTTGGCCTCGACGACGGCAGCACCGGCCGTGCTGCCGTTCCGTCCGGTGCGTCCACCGGCGCGTTCGAAGCCCTCGAGCTCCGCGACGGTGACCAGAACCGCTACCAGGGCAAGGGTGTCGAGAAGGCCGTCCTCGCCGTCATCGAGCAGATCGGCCCGGAGCTCGTCGGGTACGACGCCACCGAGCAGCGCCTGATCGACCAGGCGATGTTCGACCTGGACGCGACCCCGGACAAGTCCTCCCTCGGCGCCAACGCGATCCTCGGCGTCTCCCTGGCCGTCGCGCACGCCGCCTCCGAGGCCTCCGACCTCCCGCTCTTCCGCTACTTGGGCGGCCCGAACGCGCACCTCCTGCCCGTTCCGATGATGAACATCCTGAACGGCGGCTCGCACGCCGACTCCAACGTGGACATCCAGGAGTTCATGATCGCTCCCATCGGCGCGGAGTCCTTCTCCGAGGCGCTGCGCTGGGGCACCGAGGTCTACCACACCCTGAAGAAGGTCCTGAAGGACAAGGGCCTGTCGACGGGCCTCGGCGACGAGGGCGGCTTCGCCCCGAACCTGGGCTCCAACCGCGAGGCCCTCGACCTCATCCTCGAAGCCGTCAAGCAGGCCGGCTACGCGCCGGGCAAGGACATCGCCCTGGCGCTCGACGTCGCCGCCTCGGAGTTCTACAAGGACGGCTCCTACGAGTTCGAGGGCAAGTCCCGCTCGGCCACCGAGATGACCGAGTACTACGAGGAGCTGGTCGCCGCCTACCCGCTCGTCTCCATCGAGGACCCGCTCTTCGAGGACGACTGGGACGGTTGGAAGACCATCACCGAGAAGCTGGGCACCAAGGTGCAGCTGGTCGGCGACGACCTGTTCGTCACCAACCCGGAGCGCCTCGCCCGGGGCATCGACGACGGTGCGGCCAACGCACTGCTCGTCAAGGTCAACCAGATCGGTTCGCTGACCGAGACCCTGGACGCCGTCGAGCTGGCCCAGCGCAACGGCTTCAAGTGCATGATGTCCCACCGTTCCGGTGAGACGGAGGACGTCACCATCGCCGACCTGGCCGTCGCCACCAACTGCGGCCAGATCAAGACCGGCGCCCCGGCCCGCTCCGAGCGCGTCGCCAAGTACAACCAGCTGCTGCGCATCGAGGAGATCCTCGACGACGCCGCGGTGTACGCGGGCCGCTCCGCGTTCCCGCGGTTCCGCTTCGAGGGCTGAGCCGCCACCCGGTAGCTGATCGGGCGCTGCGCCGCAGTTGCGGACGTCCCCGGCCGCGGTCCCGTACCGTGTCCGGGGACGTCCGCGCGTAGGAAGCGTAGGAAGAGGGGAGGCGGACCATGGCCGGCAAGGACCGCGACCGGTTCTCCACCGCGACCAGGCTGCGGCTGCTCGGCGAACAGACCGCCGCCCGCGTCTACCGCTCGCAGGCACGCCGGCAGGTCCGCCGCTCCCGGCTCACCGGGCGGGCGGCCTTCCTCGCCCTGGTGGTCTGCTCGATGATCGTCGCACTCGCGTACCCGATGCGGCAGTACGTGTCGCAGCGCAACGAGATCGCCGAGCAGCAGCGGCTCGCGGCGGCGGCCCGCGAGCGCGTGGAGCGGCTGCGCGACGAGAAGGCGCGGCTCCAGGACGACGCGTACGTCATGCGGTTGGCCCGCGAGCACCTGCACATGGTCATGCCGGGCGAGACCGGCTACACCGTGGTCGGCCCCCGCACGGCCGGGGAACGCCACGTCGACGACAGCATCAAGGGCCGCCCCTGGTACACGAACGTCTGGTACGGCGTGGATCACGCCGACGCACGCCGCTGAGCCGGCCGCACCAGCCCACGAACCAACGACGAGACAGACGAAGAGACGTACGCATACATGGACACGCCCCCTCCGACCACCGAGCACACTCCGCCCACCGAGGCGGACGTCGCCGCGTTCCAGCAGCAGCTCGGCCGCCCGCCGCGCGGTCTGCGGGCGATCGCCCACCGGTGCCCGTGCGGACAGCCGGACGTGGTCGAGACGGCCCCCCGGCTGGACGACGGTACGCCCTTCCCGACGCTGTACTACCTGACCTGCCCCCGTGCCGCCTCGGCCATCGGCACGCTGGAGGCGAACGGCGTCATGAAGGAGATGAGCGAGCGACTGGCGGCCGATCCCGAGCTGGCCGCTGCCTACCGCGCCGCGCACGAGGACTACATCGCCCGGAGGGATGCCGTCGAGGAGCTGAAGGGCTTCCCCAGCGCGGGCGGCATGCCGGACCGGGTGAAGTGCCTGCACGTCCTGGTCGGCCACTCGCTGGCGGCGGGCCCCGGCGTGAACCCCCTCGGCGACGAAGCGATCGCGATGCTCCCCGAGTGGTGGGCGAAGGGACCCTGCGTGAGCCCGGAGCCCTGCACGGACCGCGGTACGGAGGCCGCCGGATGACGCGCGTCGCCGCCGTCGACTGCGGCACGAACTCGATCCGTCTGCTCGTCGCGGACGTCGACCCGGCGACCGGCAAACTGACCGAGCTGGACCGGCTGATGACCATCGTGCGGCTCGGTCAGGGGGTCGACCGCACGGGCCGGCTCGCCCCCGAGGCGCTGGAGCGGACCTTCGCCGCGTGTCGCCGCTACGCGGAGGTCATCGCGGCGCACGGTGCCGAGAAGATCCGCTTCGTGGCCACGTCCGCCTCGCGCGACGCGGAGAACCGCGACGACTTCGTGCGCGGCGTCGTCGACATCCTCGGTGTGGAGCCGGAGGTGATCAGCGGGGACCAGGAGGCCGAGTTCTCCTTCACCGGTGCCACCAAGGAACTGCCCGGGTACGAGGAGCGCCTCGTCGTGGACATCGGGGGCGGTTCGACCGAGTTCGTCATCGGACGTGCGCACGTGGAGTCGGCCCGGTCCGTGGACATCGGCTGCGTCCGGCTGACGGAGCGCCACGTCCGCAGCGATCCGCCGGCTCCGCAGGAGGTGGCCGCGATACGGGCCGACGTCGCGGCGGCACTGGACCTCGCCGAGCAGACCGTGCCGATCCGGGAGGCGAACACCCTCGTGGGGCTGGCCGGATCGGTGACCACGGTGGCCGCTATCGCGCTGGGGCTCGATGCGTACGATTCCGATGCCATCCACCAGTGCCGGATCTCCCGCGACCAGGTCGCGCAGGTCACCGAGCGGCTGCTCCGCTCGACGCACGACGGGCGGGCCGCGATCCCGGTGATCCACCCGGGCCGGGTGGACGTCATCGGCGCTGGCGCGCTGGTGCTGCTGGAGATCATGGACCGCACGGGGATTCCCGAGGTGGTCGTATCGGAGCACGACATCCTCGACGGGATCGCGTGGTCCATCGTCTGACGCGCTCCGGGGGCCGTTTCCAGCCGTTCGGAGCGGCCCCGCGGAGGAAACTTCGTGAAGTTCTTCACAAGGAAAAAGGTCCGGTCGGCCGTCGAAAGTGCCCCCTGGGGCCCCTTGAGGCCTCATTTTCTGCCCGGGATGGCTTCCGCACCCCCACACTGCCAGGTATCCGGCGTGTTTCCGGGGCGTGAAGGCGACCGCCCTCCACCGTTCCGGATAGGGCCGTGGGGCCTGCTCAGGAGGCCTTGACAACGTTCTCCGTTACATGGCGGTTCCCGGCGTGCGCCATGACCTCGGTCACGTGGGCGGCGGAGTGTAGCAGAGGGTTCCCACGTGCTTGTGAAGGGGCTCACGAGCGACCCCAACTAGGGGGGTGGATACTCGATGGCATGAGCACCACGGAGCGTCCCAGGATCCTCGTAGTAGGCGGTGGGTACGTAGGCCTGTACGCAGCTCGTCGCATCCTCAAGAAGATGCGGTACGGCGAGGCGACCGTCACGGTCGTCGACCCGCGGTCGTACATGACCTACCAGCCCTTCCTTCCCGAAGCAGCTGCCGGCAGCATCTCGCCGCGGCACGTCGTCGTCCCACTGCGACGCGTGCTGCCCAAGGCCGAGGTGCTCACCGGCCGTGTCACCACCATCGACCAGGACCGCAAGGTCGCCACGATCGCGCCGCTCGTCGGCGAGGCCTACGAGCTGCCGTTCGACTACCTGGTCATCGCGCTCGGCGCCGTCTCGCGCACCTTCCCGATCCCCGGCCTCGCCGAGCAGGGCATCGGCATGAAGGGCATCGAGGAGGCCATAGGTCTGCGCAACCACGTCCTCGAGCAGTTGGACAAGGCCGACTCGACGACGGACGAGGAGGTCCGCCGGAAGGCGCTGACCTTCGTCTTCGTGGGCGGCGGATTCGCCGGTGCGGAGACCATCGGCGAGGTCGAGGACCTGGCGCGCGACGCGGCCAAGTACTACAAGAGCGTCAAGCGCGAGGACATGCGCTTCGTCCTCGTCGACGCCGCGGACAAGATCCTCCCCGAGGTCGGACCGAAGCTCGGCCAGTACGGCAAGGAGCACCTCGAGGGTCGGGGCATCGAGATCTACCTCAACACCTCGATGGACTCCTGCGTCGACGGCCACGTGGTGCTGAAGAACGGCCTCGAGGTCGACTCCAACACCATCGTGTGGACCGCGGGCGTGAAGCCGAACCCGGCGCTTGCCCGTTTCGGCCTGCCGCTCGGCCCGCGCGGTCACGTGGACACCCAGCCGACCCTCCAGGTCCAGGGCACCGACTACATCTGGGCCGCCGGCGACAACGCCCAGGTGCCGGACATCGCCTCGCGCAAGGCCGGTGTCGAGAACGCCTGGTGCCCGCCGAACGCCCAGCACGCGCTGCGCCAGTCCCGGGTCCTCGGCGACAACGTCATCTCCAGCCTGCGGGGCTTCCCGCAGAAGGAGTACAGCCACGCCAACAAGGGTGCGGTCGCCGGTCTCGGCCTGCACAAGGGCGTTGCGATGATCGTCATGGGCAAGATGAAGATCAAGCTCAAGGGCCGGCTGGCCTGGTACATGCACCGTAGCTACCACGGTCTGGCCATGCCGACCTGGAACCGCAAGATCCGCGTCTTCGCCGACTGGACCCTGGCCATGTTCCTCAAGCGCGAGGTCGTGTCCCTCGGTGCGATCGAGTCGCCCCGCGAGGAGTTCTACGAGGCCGCCAAGCCGGCCCCCGCTCCGGCCGCCGCCGCCGCGCCGGAGAAGGCCAAGGCTTCCTAGCCCTCAGCCGTGAGACCCGAAGGGGTCGCCCGCCATCCGTGGTGCGGGCGGCCCCTTCGGCGTGCCCGGTCGGGCCGGTGTGGCTGATCGAGCCGAAAGGTGGTCAGAACATCTAAATTGCCGTCCATTTGCACGCTCAGGGGACTGCTTCGGGACGCCGAGGGTGTTTACGTGGTGTTGGGCATTTCCGGAAACGGACATCACGGAGGTGTGCGCCATGGCCGATGCCGCTTCGCGGCTCACCACTCTCGCCGAAGAACTGCTGGGGGCGCCGCCCCCCATCCGCATCCGAGCCTGGGACGGTAGCGAGTCGGGACCTGCCGACGCCCCGGTCCTCGTCGTCCGGCACCGGCGCGCCCTGCGCAGGGTGCTCTGGAAGCCGGGTGAACTCGGCCTGGCCCGGAGCTGGGTGGCCGGGGAGATCGACGTCGACGGCGATCTCTACGAGGCCCTCGACCGGCTCGCCGGGTTGATCTGGGAGAAGCCGGCGGCCGGTACCGGTGGGCGTTCGCTGCTCGACCCGGGACTGCGCGCCGCAGCCCGTGCGCTGCTGGAGCTCGCCGGCCCCAGGGTCTGGCTGCCGCCGCCCCCGCCGGTCGAGGAGGTCCGCAGGCGCCGTGGCCCGCTGCACACCAGGCAGCGGGACCGGCAGGCCATCAGCCACCACTACGACGTGGGCAACGACTTCTACGCGCAGGTGCTCGGTCCGTCCATGGTCTACTCGTGCGCTTACTGGACGGACGGCGGAACCCTGGAGGACGCCCAGCGGGACAAGCTCGATCTGGTGTGCCGCAAGCTCGCACTGGGGGAGGGCGACCGGCTGCTGGACGTGGGATGCGGCTGGGGTTCCATGGCGATGCACGCGGCCCGGGAGTTCGGCGCCCAGGTCACCGGCATCACCCTGTCCCGCGAGCAGGCCGCGTACGCCCGCAAGCGGATCGCCGAGGAGGGGCTGACCGACCGCATCGAGATCCGCGTCCAGGACTACCGGGACGTCAGGGACGGCCCGTTCGACGCGATTTCGTCCATCGGCATGGCCGAGCACGTCGGCTCCGTCCGCTACCGGGAGTACGCCGATGACCTGCACGCCCTGCTGGTGCCGGGCGGCCGGCTGCTGAACCACCAGATCGCCCGCCGCCCCGAGGAGGACGAAGCGGCCTACCACGTGGACGACTTCATCGACGCCTACGTGTTCCCGGACGGGGAGCTGGCGCCGCTCGGCAGGACGGTGTCGATCCTGGAGGAGGCGGGATTCGAGGTCAGGGACGTCGAGTCCATCCGCGAGCACTACGCGCGCACCCTGCGTGCCTGGGTGGCGAACCTGGAGGCGGACTGGGGGGAGGCGGTGCGGCGCACCTCACCTGGTCGTGCCCGTGTGTGGCGGCTCTACATGGCTGCGTCTGCCCTGGCCTTCGAGCGCAACCGGATCGGTGTCAACCAGGTCCTCGCCGTGAAGCCCCGTCAGTCGGGCGACTCGGGGATGCCCCTGCGGGCCCGCAAGTGGAGTGAGCAGCCACGGCGTTGATACCTTCGGACGGAACCCGGGCGGGCGGAATGTGCACCTGCGCATTCCGCCCCCTCCGATGTTTTCGATTGTCATGGATCTGCCAGTCCAAGGGGGGACCCACACGTGCACCGCCGTACCTCGTGGCTGCTCGGCGCCACCGCCGCAGCCGGTCTGCTGACCGCGCTGCTGCCCACCGGAGCCGTTGCCGGCACCGCCTCGCAGGCACAGTCGGCGCCCGTCGCGGGGCCGACCGCCACGTTCAACGACCCGGCCGGTGACACCGCCGCCCAGAGTCGGATCCGCGACCACATCATCGGCCTCATCGACGGCGCGGCCCCCGGCAGCACCATCTCGGTGTCGATGTACTCGTTCACCGAGAACCCGGTCACCGACGCCCTGGTGGCAGCCAAGAGCCGTGGCGTCCACGTCAGGGTCGTCATCGACCACACCTCCTCGACGATGACGGGAGGCGAGTACACCCGGCTGGCCGCCGGGCTCGGCACCGACCGCACCCAGTCGTCCTGGGTCCTGCTCTGCCCGGCGGGCCGCGGCTGCCTCGGCACGCGGGTGCTGCCGGGCGACGACGGCGCGATCAACCACAACAAGTTCTTCCTGTTCTCGTCGACCGGCGGGACGGACGACGTCGTCGTCCAGGCCTCGGCCAACATGACGAACCTCCAGCGCACCGACCTGTTCAACAACGCCGTGACGATCCCCGACGCCGGACTGTACGACAACTACCAGGCGTACTTCGCCGATCTCGTGAAGTACGGCGCCTCCGCCTCGGGCCTGGACCACTACTACAAGACCCCGATCAGCGCGACCGACCCGGCGTACAAGGCGTACTTCTTCCCCCGCAGGGAGACCGCCGGCACCACCTACAAGACCGACCCGGCGACGGACACGGTCAAGCTGATCCTCGACAAGGTCGACTGCAAGGCGCACTCCGAGGTGCGGATGGCAGCCAACCTCTTCTACCGTGACCAGATCGCGAGCAAGCTGGTTTCGATGGTGAACGCGGGCTGCTCCGTCATCCTGGCGGCGGACGGCAATCCGAACGGCGGGGGCACCGGTACTCCGTCGATGGGCAAGACCGTGGAAGGCATCGTCTCCGGCAAGCTCACCCAGCGGGTGGAGTGCTGGGAGAACCCTCCCGCCGGTCGTACGGCGAAGATCGGGCTCCACTCCAAGTACCTGCTCGTGAACGGCACGTACAACGGCGCCGCGGGCAAGAAGATCGTCTGGACCGGCAGCCACAACTACTCGTGGCAGGCGCTGCGTGCCAACGACGAGACGCTGCTGAAGATCGACAACGCGGCCGTCTACGACCAGTTCAAGGCCAACCACGTGACGCTGATGAGCTACTGCGCGGGTAGCTGACGCGGCGCCAGCGCCGCGCGCGGACGCAGGCGAGAGGGCAGGGCCCCGGGAGCGGGGGCCCTGCCCTCTCGTCGTCAGTGCGTCCTGGGGGCGGTCACTCGGCCTTGATGGCGTTGAGCATGTTCAGCTTGGCCGCGCTGCGGGCCGGCCAGAGGGCGGCCAGCACACCGACGATGCCGGCGAGCAGCAGGAAGAGGCCGATCCGGTCCCACGGGACGACCATCGAGTAGCCGGGGATCGAGTCCTTCACCGTCTGGCTGACCGCCCACCCGAGGAACGTGCCCATGGCCGCGCCGACCACGGCGCCGAAGACCGAGATGACCACGGCCTCCAGGCGGATCATGCGCTTGACGCGGCGGCGGTCCAGACCGATTGCTCGCAGCATCCCGATCTCCTGCTGGCGCTCGAAGACCGACATGGCGAGCGTGTTGACCACGCCGAGCACCGCGATGATCAGAGCCATGGCCAGCAGGCCGTACGCGATGTTCAGCAGCACATTGATCATCCCGCCGAACTCGTCCTGGATGTCCTTCTTGTCCATCACTCGAATGGCCGGGTTCTGGCCGAGGGCGTCGACCAGGGCCTGCTCGTTGGCGGTGCTCTCACCGCCGTCCATCTTGACGTAGATCTGTGGGATGTAGGCGCGGGTCTCGTGGGCGTTCAGCAGTGAGACGGGAGCCACGACGGTGGAGACCACATCGTTCGGTTCGTACGTCGCACCGATGGTGAGCTTGCCCGTCTTGCCGTCGCTGAACTTCACCGGCAGGGTGTCGCCGGTCTTCCACCCCTTGTCCTTGGCCGTGTCCTGGTCGACGGCGATCCGGCCCTGGCCGAGCGTGGACAGCGAACCGTCGAGCACCTTGAGGTTCAGCACGCGCTCGACGTCACCGGGAACCACACCGGAGACCGACCGGTCCACGCCGCCCAGCTCGAAGTACGACGACTGCTGCGGCGAGACGGCGGTGGCTCCCTTGGCCTTCTTCACCGCTGCCAGCGCGGACTGGTCCAGGCTCATGCCCTGGGCCGCCATCTGGACCATGTAGTCGGCCTTGACGTTGTCCGTGATCGTCCGGTCGAGTGCCTGGCCGACCGAGATGCCGAGCACCGACATCCCGGTGACCAGGGTCAGGCCGATGGCGAGTGCCGAGGCGGTGGCACCGGTGCGGCGCGGGTTGCGGACGGCGTTCTGGCCGGCGAGCTTGCCCGCCACCCCGAACCCTCCGACGAGCAGCGGCCGTACGAGGGCGATGACCGGCCGGGACAGCAGCGGGATCAGGACGATCAGGCCGACCAGCGCGAGGAAGGCACCGCCCGCGATGATCATCTTGCCGTCCTTGCCGACGGCAGCGCCCCAGAGGATCCCCGCCGAGCCGGCGAGGGCGATGGCCGCACCGACGGTGTTGCGCACGACCAGTGACTTGGTCGTCGCCACCGCGTGCACGCTGCTCATCGCGGCGACCGGCGGGATCTTCGCCGCACGACGGCCCGGCAAGTAAGCGGCGACCACGGTGACCACCACGCCCACGACCAGGCCCGAGAGGATCGCGGTCGGGGAGACGACCAGCGGCCCGCCGGGGATCTTCAGGTCGAAGGCGTTCATGCCCGAGCGCAGCCCGACGGCGAGGCCGAGGCCCAGCGCGAGGCCGATCGCTGAGGCGATGGCGCCGACCACCAGGGCCTCGAGCAGCACCGAGCGGGTGATCTGGCGGCGCGAGGCACCGACGGCGCGCATGAGCGCGAGCTCCTTGGTGCGCTGCGCGACCAGCATCGAGAAGGTGTTGGAAATCAGGAAGACCCCGACGAAGAGCGCGACCCCGGCGGCGTAGAGCAGCAACTGCTTGAGTCCGCTGAGACCTGCGTCGATCTGCTTGGCCTCTTCCTCAGCGAGGACCGCGCCGGTCTTGGCCTCGGCGTCCTTGGGGACGAGCGGCTTGACCTGGTCGAGGATCTTCTCGGCGGAGGCGCCCGGCTTGGCGGCGATGGTGACGTCGGTGAAGAAGCCCGGCTTGAGGTAGAGCTTCTGGGCGACCTCGGTGTCGAACAGGACGAGGCTGCCGCCCGCGCTGACAGAGCCGTCGTCGGTGGTGAAGACGCCGGAGAGGGTGTACTTCTTCACCGGGCCGTTGGTGGCGACGCGCACGGTGTCACCGACCTCGTACTTGCCCTTGGCCGCCGTGTCCTTGTCGAGCGCGATCTCGTCGTTCTCTGTCGGGCCCGAACCGGTGACGAGGGTGTAGCGGTCGTCCTTGCCGTTCTCGCCCGGGTAGTAGTTGGAGCCCTTGTTGGACCAGCCGTTGCCGATGAGCTTGCCGTTCGGGTCGGCGACCCCCGCGAAGCCGTCCACGCGGGCGCCGACGGAAGCGACCCCGTCGAGCTTGCCGATCCTCTCGACCGTCTGGGCCGAGATGCCGGGGTCCTGCTTGCTGCTGCCGTCCATCGCGCCGTACGTCGTGACGGCGACGGCGATCTTGTCGTAGCCCTTGGCGGTCTGGTTGCGGAAGGCGTTCGAAAGGGTGTCGGAGAAGACCAGGGTGCCGGAGACGAACGCCACGCCGAGCATCACGGCGAGCACGGTCATCAGCAGCCTGGCCTTGTGCGCGAGCACGTTGCGCAAGGCGGTTCGGAACATGGTGGGTGTCAGTCCTGTGGAGTGGGGCCGGGAGGGCGGTCGGGGCCGGGCTTCGGGTGTCCGGCCTCGGGGCGGGGTCAGCTGCCCGATGCGGTCAGCTGGTGCGGCCCTTGGCGTCGAAGGCCTTCATGCGGTCCAGCACGCCGTCGGCGGTCGGGCTGAGCATCTCGTCGACGATCCGGCCGTCGGCGAGGAAGATGACGCGGTCCGCGTACGACGCCGCCACCGGGTCGTGGGTCACCATGACCACCGTCTGGCCCAGTTCCCGCACCGAGTTGCGCAGGAAACCGAGGACCTCGGCGCCCGAGCGCGAGTCGAGGTTCCCGGTCGGTTCGTCACCGAAGATGATCGCGGGCTGTGAGGCGAGCGCGCGGGCGACGGCCACGCGCTGCTGCTGACCGCCGGACAGCTGGGCCGGCCGGTGGCCGAGCCGACCGGACAGCCCCACCATGTCGATGACCTGCTGCAGCCACTGCTTGTCGGGCCTGCGTCCGGCGATGTCCATCGGGAGGGTGATGTTTTCCAGCGCCGTGAGCGTCGGCAGCAGGTTGAACGCCTGGAAGATGAAGCCGATCTTGTCCCTGCGCAGCTGTGTGAGCTGCTTGTCCTTGAGCGAGCCGAGCTCGGTGTCCCCGATCTGCACGGAGCCGCTGCTGAAGCTGTCCAGGCCGGCGACGCAATGCATGAGCGTCGACTTGCCGGAGCCGGAGGGACCCATGATGGCGGTGAATTCGCCCTGCTGGAAGTTGACGGAGACGCGGTCGAGGGCGACCACCTGGGTCTCACCCACTCCGTAGACCTTCGACAGGTCCGTGGCGCGGGCGGCCACCGCGGTGGTCCGGGTGGCGGTGGGCATGGTGGTCACGGTGACGACTCTCCTGTCGCAGCGTTCGTTCGGGGACCACACCATCGTGTCGCTCGTTCCCGTGCCCGATCGTCCGTCCCGGTGCCCGTTCCTGAGGCCCTCTTTGGTCTGACGGGCGGGCCCGGCCGTCCTCCTCTGGTATGACGCCGTCCCCGGGGGATCAGCGGCAGGCCGTCCCTCGCCGTTCCTCGCGGGGAGCTCAGTCCTCCCCCGGGGGGCCGTCGCGTACACGGACGGCGACTTTCCGTCATTCCGGAGCGCGGGTCGGGGTGGCCGTGGGGCGAGTCAGGACTTGTGCAAACTGCCCTTTAGGCGTGCTGATGCACCCTCAGATGTCAATAAAATAAGACAACATCGCGCTGCCGTTCGGCTGTTCGGGGGAGCTGCACCGATAGGCTCATGGGCGAAACGCGGAGCCGCGTACCCAGCCCGGATGGTGGAATGCAGACACGGCGAGCTTAAACCTCGCTGGCCTTCGGGCCGTGCCGGTTCGAGTCCGGCTCCGGGCACACGTACGGATCCCGACACCGGCGCAAATCGTTGAATGCTTGAACGCCTGTTCCCCTCATATTTTCTCTGGGTTCGGCGGTGATTGATTTCAGAGAAGCACCGGAATGCACTCTCGCGGAACGGACTTGGCCGACATGTCTCCTCTCCGCGGTCCGGACCTCCCCGCCGTCATCGTCGAGATATTCCGTTGGGGCACCCGGTTCACCACCGCCGACGGGCCCGACGACGCCGGACTGCGTGCTCCCTCCCGGGCGCCGGGCCGGACCCGCGGACATCCTGCGGCCCGCGTGGCCCGCAGCGCCGACTCCTCCGTACGGCTGCTCGACCTCGACCGCACGGGAGCCGCCGTACCGCACGCCGGGGCCGGGGCGCTCACCCGTAGGGGACGAGGAGGCCGGCGCGACGCCGTCCCCGCCGCAGTGCGTCGCAACTCCCGAGGCCGGCGGGCTCACACATGCGCCGCGCTGACCTCCCTGTCGTCCGGGTCGAGGCCATCGACCCCGCCGGGCCGAACGCGCACCGGCGGCGGGCCGGTGCGCTGTGACTGCGGTCACGCGCTGCTCGGTCGTTCGGCGGTCGTTCGGCGGCGCCTGCCTCCGCAGCCGGGCGTCCGGTGCCCGACCCGCCCGGGTGGCTCACGCCCCGTCCGCGGGACGGGGTCGGTTCCCGGTGGGCATCGGCCCGCCCGAGCGGGCGTGTTCCCTGTCACGATCCAGGAAAGATCCTCCCTCAGCACTAGGCGGTTCTCTTTGCCCTCGCATTACTCTTAACCCCAAGGCTGCGCAGGGCGGCCATGGAGGAGTGAGATGAGGAGCAGTAACCCGGTCTTCTCGCGACGGGGGTTCAGCCGCGACAACGGCTACGCGGGCTTCAACGCGGCGCAGCAGGCCGGGGGCCCGGGGGTCGGAACCAACCCGTACGCCCAAGGCACCGGCAACCCCTACGCGACCAACCCCTACGCCCCCGCGGACGGCTCCCTGGGCGCCCCGCCGCAGGCCCCGGCACGCGGCAACGTGATGACGATGGACGACGTCGTGGCGCGCACCGCCATGACGCTCGGCACGGTCGTGTTCACCGCGATCCTGTCGTGGGTCCTGCTGCCCGTCGACCCGGCCAACCTCGGCAAGTCGTACGGCATCGGCATCGGCGCTGCCCTGGTGGCGATGGTGCTCGGACTCGTCCAGTCGTTCAAGCGCAAGCCGTCCCCCGCGCTGATCCTCGCCTACGCCGCGTTCGAGGGTGTCTTCCTCGGCGTCATCTCCAGCGTCGTCTCCACGTACATCGCGGACGGCGTGGTGGCCCAAGCCGTGCTCGGCACGATGGCGGTGTTCGCCGGCGTGCTGTTCGCGTACAAGATGGGCTGGATCCGCGTCACGCGTCGCTTCTACGGCTTCGTGATGGCGGCCGCGATCGGCTTCATGCTGCTGATGGCCGTGAACCTGCTGTTCATGGTCTTCGGCGGCGGTGACGGCCTCGGCTTCCGCAGTGGCGGGCTCGGCATCGTCTTCGGCATCATCGGCATCATCCTGGGTGCCTGCTTCCTCGCCTTGGACTTCAAGCAGGTCGAGGACGGCATCACCTACGGTGCTCCGCGTGAGGAGTCCTGGCTGGCGGCCTTCGGCCTCACCATGACCCTGGTGTGGATCTACCTGGAGATGCTGCGTCTGCTGTCGATCCTGCAGGGCGACGACTGACCGCAGTAGCGGTGCAGAACGCACGAAGGGCCCGTCCGGCTTCGCCGGACGGGCCCTTCGCCGTTGGTTCTCGACGTGCACGACGTGTCAGAGGAGCTTCCGCGCAGCCCGCCTCAGGTCGTACTCATGAATGATCGCCTTCGCGTGTCCGTACGCGAGGTTGTGCTCGCTGCGGAGCCAGCTGACCTTCTCCTCGAAGCGGAAGAGGGAGGGGCCTTCATCTACGGTGCGCAGCCAGTCGGCCACTTCGCGACCGGTGCAGTGAGGGATGCGGGAGAGCAGATTGCGGTGGGTCTCTTCGGAGAAGACGTGGGACATCGGCGCCTCCGGACGCATTGCGCGTGTGGTCCTTCACGTCACGGTGCCTGAGTGTTCGCGTATTGGCAACAGTCCCGTACCGGCGCATAGGGTCGCGGTGTGCTTGATACGACACCTCTGACGGTGGCCGTCGAACGCTTCGCCGACCGGCTGCGGGCCGCCCCGCAGAGCCGGCTCCAGCGCGGAGCGGCGGCCGAAGGACTCGCGCTGGCCAGGGAGTTGGCGGTACGCGCCCAGCGGATCGAGGCCCCTGGCGAGGAGCCGAGGATCATGCCGGACGCGGGCGTGTTCGCGGTCGCGGACCAATTGGGGGTCGCGGGCAGGGACTTGGCCGAAGCCCTGCGGCGCGCGGAATCGGCCCCGCCCGAGCTGCTGGGCGAGGCCGTGGCACTCGTCGAGGGCGCGGCGCGACGCGCCCGCTTGTGACCTCAGAGGGATGCGATGACGCGGTCCGCGAGGATGTAGACGTTCTCGCTGCCGCAGGAGAACGTCAGGGCGTACGCCCCGGAGACTCCCGAGCCGCCCATCAGGACGGGTGCCTCACCGCCGCGCAGCGACTCGGCGAGCCGCTCGGCGGTCTCCCGGTGGCCGGGCGTCATGCAGAGCGTCGTGCCGTCCGCGAAGACGTACACGTCGAGAGTGCCGAGCGGGCCCGGACGTACGTCGGTCAGGGCGACGGCGTTCTCCGCGAGCTCCTCCAGACGGGACACGGTGCGCTCGTGGTCGGTGACGACCGGCGTCTGGACCGGGACGAAGTCGGGGTGCGAGGGGTGGCGGCGGCGCGCCGCGGCCAGCTCGGGGGAGTCTTCGGCGAACTCGGTGGGGGGATCGGCGAGCTCCGCCAGCTCGTCGAGCGCCTCGGCAGCCTCGGCCGCCTCCAGGTTCAGCGCCTCCAGGCCGGCGAAGTCGGCTTGGCGGGGAAAGTAGAGCGGGTGGTCCTCGATCGGGCCCGCCAGGCCGCCCAGCAGCGAGATCGACGGGTCCGCGGCCAAGTGTGGGGCGTCGGCAGCGTCGCGTGCCTCCTGCGCCGCCCAGAAGGCGCGAGCTTCGGCCAGCTCGCGCTCGCGCTCCTCCGCCAGGGCCTCGGCCACGGCGGCGCGTATCTCACTGGCCGGTGCGGTGCGGGCGTGCGGGACGGAACCGAAGGGGCCGCTGTCCTGGCGGCTCGTTTCGGACAGCTCCGCACGCAGGGCGGTGACCTGCTTGCGCAGCCCGCGTGTCGTGTGCAGGGCAGCGGCCCCCACGACCGTCGCGGCGGTCGTGGTCAGCAGCAGGGCGAGGGACATGGCGCTCACTGACGTACTCCCGGTTTCGCTGGCTTTCCCGACTTACTACATCAGCTTGGCGTGGGGCGACGCCCGGTGTCAGTGCATTACGTCACGAAATGGACAGGACTTTGGGGTGGATGTTTAACGCACGGACCCCGCTGAGCTGCAGAAACGTTCCTCCCTTAGGGGAAAGGTCACATCCTGGGGGAGATTCGGTCACGGCTGGGATGCGCTGCGGTTGGGAAAGCCCTTTCTGCGGGAGGGGCGCAGGTTCCCATCCACCCGGAAAAGCCCTGTTCAAGGGCCCTTCCACGGCCCCGGCGGCCCTGCGGAGACGCGCCGGGGCCCGGTCCGGGTCCTAGCTGAGGCGCTCGATCACCATGGCCATGCCCTGGCCGCCGCCGACGCACATGGTCTCGAGGCCGAACTGCTTGTCGTGGAACTGCAGGGAGTTGATCAGGGTGCCGGTGATCCGGGCACCGGTCATGCCGAAGGGGTGGCCCACGGCGATCGCGCCGCCGTTCACGTTCAGTTTGTCCAGCGGGATGTCCAGGTCCCGGTAGGACGGGATGACCTGTGCGGCGAACGCCTCGTTGATCTCGACCAGGTCGATGTCGCCGATGGTCAGCCCGGCGCGCACCAGGGCCTGCTTCGAGGCCTCGACCGGGCCGTAGCCCATGATCTCGGGGGAGAGCCCGGAGACGCCGGTGGAGACGATCCGGGCCAGCGGGGTCAGGCCCAGCTCGCGCGCCTTGGTGTCGGACATGATCACGAGGGCTGCGGCGCCGTCGTTCAGCGGGCAGCAGTTGCCGGCGGTGACCAGGCCGTCGGGTCGGAAGACCGGCTTCAGGCCCTGGACGCCCTCCAGCGTGACGCCGGCGCGGGGGCCGTCGTCCTTGCTGACCACGGTGCCGTCGGGAAGGGTGACGGGGGTGATCTCGCGCTCCCAGAAGCCCTTCTTGATGGCTTCCTCGGCGAGGTTCTGGGAGCGGACGCCGAACTCGTCCATGTCCTCGCGGGTCACGCCCTTGAGGCGGGCGAGGTTCTCCGCGGTCTGACCCATCGCGATGTAGGCGTCCGGGAGCAGGCCGTCCTCGCGCGGGTCGTGCCAGTCCGCGCCCTCGCTCGCGGCGACGGCGGCGGTGCGGGCCTCGGCATCGGCGAACAGCGGGTTGTGGGTGTCGGGCAGGCCGTCGGAGGTGCCCTTGACCGAGCGGGAGACCATCTCGACACCGGCCGAGACGAAGACGTCGCCCTCGCCCGCCTTGATGGCGTGCAGTGCCATCCGGGACGTCTGCAGCGACGAGGAGCAGTAGCGGGTGATCGTGCAGCCCGGGAGGTGGTCCATCCCCATCTGGACGGCGACGATGCGACCCAGATTGTGGCCCTGCTCGCCGCCGGGGAGGCCGCAGCCGAGCATCAGGTCGTCGATGTCCCTCGGGTCCAGCTCGGGGACCTTGGCCAGTGCGGCCTGGATGATGGTCGCCGTCAGGTCGTCGGGGCGCAGGTCCTTCAGCGACCCCTTGAAGGCGCGGCCGATCGGCGAGCGGGCGGCAGAGACGATCACGGCTTCGGGCATCACGGCTCCAGAGGGATGTACGGCAGTCACGGAAGTCTGATGGGGAAGTTACCCTCACGTATCCCTCGGGTCACCGTGCGGAGCATGTGATGAGGGCCTCTTTTCTAAGCGGTCGCTTACGCGGCGGGGGTCTCGCTCTGTCCCGGCGACGGCGGCGGCCGGGGGCCTACGGACGTCCCGAGCAGCAGTGCGGTGGGCCGCATCCCCAGGTGCGGCGGTGGCGGTGACGGCGGCGGCCGGGCGGGGCGCCGGAGCCCGCGGTGAGCCGCGCGTGCGGCGGCGCGGCCGGCCCCGTGGGGGAACCGCAGCCGGACGCCCCCGGCCGGTTCGACCGCGCTCACTCCTGTCCGTGCACCTGTGCCGGGCGGGTGTCCGAACGCGCGGGATCCGACGGGACCGGCAGGCGCCGCCGCCTGCGGTGCTTGAGCAGCGCCCACGGGGCCCGGGCCCCGGTGACCTCCGTACCGGCCTCGCTCGCCGCCTCTGCGGCCGCCTTGGCGACCGGCAACATGTCCTCGTGGCGGTCGGCGTCCAGCCGGTCCGACCCCGGCCACAGCCCCAGGACGGCGCACAGCGTGGGGAGCACTGCCATGGCCGCGGTCGCGTACCCCTCCGCCGACGGGTGGTAGTTGTCGGGGCCGAACAGCTCCCGCGGGTTCGCCGCGAACTCGGGACCCAGGAGATCGCCCAGCGAGACCGTACGGCCGCCCTGCTCGACCACCACGATCGTCTGCGCGGCTGCGAGCTGGCGCGAGACGCGACGGGCCAGCCAGCGCAGCGGCTGGTACACCGGCTCGATGGTGCCGAGGTCCGGGCAGGTGCCCACCACCACCTCCGCGCCAGCCGTACGCAGTCGGCGCACCGCGGCCGACAGGTACCGCACGGACTCGGTCGGGGGCATCCGACGCGTCACGTCGTTCGCCCCGATCATGATCACGCAGACGTCCGGCAACCGGGCCGGATCCCGGAGCGTCAGGGTGACCTGCCGCTCCAGGTCGTCCGACCTGGCTCCGGGGACGGCCACGTTCTGCAGCTCCACGGGACGCTCCGCCACGGCGGCCAGCCCTGAGGCCAACAGCGCGCCCGGAGTCTGTCCCGCCCTGCGCACTCCTTGGCCCGCAGCCGTCGAGTCGCCCAGCAGGACCAGGCGCAGCGGGTCCGACAACCCGTAGGCCGTCCCGTACAGTCCGTCGGCGCCTGGGGGGAACGGCGCGGTGCCGCCCCCCACCGATCTTTTCGCCAGCTGCACCTCGGCCAGCAGCACCGTCACCGCCGCGGCGCCGAGCAGCCCGATCCCGCCGCCGCCGTAGGCCGCGCCTGCAGCGATCCGGCGTGCAACTCTCGCCCTCGACACAGTCCCAGCCACCTTCCGTAGCCGTGCCCCCGTACAAGAGCTAACTGCCCCGTAACGACTGTCGCCCAATCTCGGTCCCGTACGCATACGCTGGCGGGACTACTACGGAGATCCCGGAGACTTACGGTGCAATTCCACGACTCGATGATCAGTCTGGTTGGCAATACCCCGCTGGTGAAGCTCAACAGCGTGACCGCGGGCATTCAGGCGACGGTCCTCGCCAAGGTCGAGTACTTCAACCCCGGCGGTTCGGTGAAGGACCGCATCGCGCTGCGCATGATCGAAGCCGCCGAGCAGAGCGGCGAGCTCAAGTCGGGCGGCACGATCGTCGAGCCGACCAGCGGAAATACCGGTGTCGGCCTGGCCATCGTGGCCCAGCAGAAGGGTTACAAGTGCATCTTCGTCTGCCCTGACAAGGTGTCCACGGACAAGATCAACGTGCTGCGGGCCTACGGCGCGGAGGTCGTCGTCTGCCCGACGGCGGTCGACCCCGAGCACCCCGACTCGTACTACAACGTCTCGGACCGCCTCGTACGGGAGACCCCGGGTGCCTGGAAGCCCGACCAGTATTCCAACCCGAACAACCCCCGCTCGCACTACGAGACGACCGGTCCCGAACTGTGGGAACAGACCGAGGGGAAAATCACTCACTTCGTCGCGGGCGTCGGCACCGGCGGCACCATCTCCGGCACCGGCCGCTACCTGAAGGAAGTCAGTGGCGGCGCCGTGCGGATCGTGGGCGCGGACCCGGAGGGCTCCGTCTACTCCGGGGGCTCCGGCCGTCCGTACCTCATCGAGGGCGTCGGTGAGGACTTCTGGCCGACCGCCTACGACCCCGACGTCACCGACGAGATCGTCGCGGTGTCCGACAAGGACGCCTTCCAGATGACCCGCCGCCTCGCCAAGGAGGAGGGCCTGCTGGTCGGCGGGTCCTGCGGCATGGCCGTCGTGGCGGCGCTGCGCGTGGCCGAGAGCCTCGGCCCGGACGACGTCGTGGTCGTGCTGCTGCCCGACAGCGGCAGGGGCTACCTCTCGAAGATCTTCAACGACGAGTGGATGAACGACTACGGTTTCCTCGACCAGGCCGGCGACGAGCCCCGGGTCGGCGACGTCCTGCAGCACAAGGAGGGCGGTCTGCCGTCTCTGGTGCACATGCACCCCGAGGAGACCGTCGGCCAGGCCATCGAGGTTCTCCGCGAGTACGGCGTCTCCCAGATGCCGATCGTCAAGCCGGGCGCCGGGCACCCGGACGTCATGGCCGCCGAGGTCATCGGATCGGTCGTGGAACGCGAGCTCCTCGACGCGCTGTTCGCCCAGCGGGCCTCGCTCAACGACCCGCTGGAGAAGCACATGAGCGCTCCGCTGCCGCAGGTCGGCTCCGGTGAGCCGGTGGGCGACCTGATGGCCGTGCTCGGTGCCGCGGACGCCGCGATCGTGCTCGTGGAGGGCAAGCCCACCGGTGTGGTGAGCAGGCAGGACCTGCTGTCGTTCCTGGCGCGGGGCGAGGGCAGGTAACGGAGCGGTGCGCGGGGACCGCCGCACCCCCGGCTGCCGGGGGGCGGGACGACGGCGGTCCCCGCGGGGACGCGGTCCGGGTCAGGTCCGGCTCCGCGTCCGGGCGTCCGTGGAGGTCCGGGAGCCGCTCCGGAAGTCCTTGACGCCGACAAGTTCACTGTGCCGCCCCCGTGTTAAGCGCGTGCTGCGCCAACGTGTCGCCCTCGTACCACTTTTGCGAAGCTCTCGCCCGGCCGTTGCGGCAGCCCGGGGCGCCGCGGCACGGGGGTACGCCCCCGGGTCCGGGGTCCCGGCAGGCCGGGGACGGGACGCCGCGCCCCGGTGCCCTCGGGGCCCTCACCCCTCCCGGTCCGCCGTCGGCCCGCGCCGGGGCCACCTGCTGTCACGCAGGACGTGCACGGCGTTGACGCCGACGATGCCCGCCCAGGACACGAGCAGCCCCTCGAGTCCGGCGTGCGCCGCACCGATCGCCGACAGTGGTATCGCCAGGACAAGGGTGGCGATCGCGAGCCCGAAGCGTTCACCGACGTTCCCCGCGGGCCGGCCGGAGCCGTGCGTCCCGCGGACCGCGCGGACCTGCTGCTCGGCCAGCCGACGCCGGACCTGGGTGTCGACGGCGGCGTCCATGCGCTGCCCGGCCTTCTCCAGGAACGACTCGATGAGCGCCTGCTCGTACTCCGTGCCCAGCTCGCGGCGGGCCCGGAGGGTGGCGTCGAGCTCCTTGGCGAGCTCGGGGTCACGGGACTCCATGCCGTCAGCGTAGGAAGCGGCGAGCGTTGCGTCAGTGGGGCTGTCCCCCGTATTGCCGTCTTGCCCGTCCTGTATATGGTCATGCAGAGTTGATCGGGGCTGAATAGGTTGTCCGGCGCATTCGTTGATCGGTGAGACGACAAGGGGGACGGCATGAGCGACAACAGCCCTGCCGCGCGACTGCAGCAGCTGTTCGAAGGGCACCGGCTCACGCCCACCCAGCGCCGCATCGCCCACTGCATGGTGCGTCGCGCCGCCGACGTGCCGTTCCTCTCCAGCGTCGAGCTCGCCGAGCTCGCCGGGGTCAGCCAGCCCTCCGTGACGCGCTTCGCCGTGGCGCTCGGCTTCGACGGCTATCCCGCGCTGCGCAAGCACCTGCGGGAGGTCGCACCGGCCGAGCCGGCGGTCGAGAAGGAGCCGTACACCGAGTACCAGCAGGCGGTGCACGCCGAGATCGAGAACTTGCGCCACCTCGCCGACATGCTCGCCGACCCCGCCCCGGTGGAACGCGCCGGCCGACTGCTCGCCGCTTCCCGCCCGCTTCCCGTCCTCGGCCTGCGCGCCGCCTCGTCGCAGGCTCGCGGATTCGCGTACTTCGCGGCCAAGGTCCATCCGGACGTGCGCCTGCTCGACGAGGGCGGGACGATGCTGGCCGACCGCATCGACGCGGCGCGGCGTGCGGGCGCGAGCGCACTGCTCTGCTTCGCGCTGCCGCGCCATCCCAAAGAGGTCGTGGATGCACTCGCCTACGCCCGCACCACCGGGTTGTCCGTCGTGACGGTGGCCGACTCGGCCTTCGCCCCCGTCGCGGCCCACAGCGATCTGCTGATCCCGGCGGCGGTCGGTACGGGCCTGGCGTTCGACACCGCCTGCGCGCCGATGCTGCTGGGCCGGGTGCTGCTGGAAGCGATGTGCGACGACCTTCCGGACGCGCAGATGCGGCTCGAGGAATTCGATGCCCGGGCGGCGGAGCGGGGTCTCTTCGCCGAGTAGCCCCGCTCCGGCGCTCCGGTCCGCCGTCGGTGTGTAGTGCAGCGCTGCCCGGGGGGTCAGACCTCCAGTTGTGCCTCGATCTTCCGCAACTGGTGGCGGGCCATGGCCAGGTTGGCTCGCTTGACGTCCAGCGCCAGGTAGAGGAAGAGGCCGTTGCTGCCCCGGGTCTTGAGCAGCCTGATCAGGTGGTACTGCGTGCCGAGCGAGATCAGGATGTCCTCGATCTCGTCCTGCAGGCCGAGCATCTCCATCGCGCGCAACTTCGCGCGGACCACGTCGGTGTTGCCCGCGGCCGCCACGTTCAGGTCCAGGTGCTTCCCGCCGCCGATGGTGCCGAGCGCCATCCCGCTGGTGTAGTCGACAAGGGCGACGCCCACGGCGCCCTCGATCGCGGTCATCGCTTCCTTGAGGCAGGTCTCGGTGTTCGTCATGGTGATGCCTTTCCTTGTGGTTGAACTCATCTGGGGGATGGGGCGTTCGGGTCGAGTCGGTCGAGGGCGCCGTTGACGAGGTCGCCTATGCGCGCACCGGTCCTGCGGGCTTCCAGGTGCAACCGACCGACATTGACTCGCGGCTCGGCCGTGACCGTGAGGACGGCAGCCGCACCCGCCGCGTACGTCGCCACATAGCCGTTCTCACCGCGGACCAGTAGTTCCCGGAAGCCGCCCTGACCGGTCGCCTCGGTGAGCCGCACCGCCACGCCGAGGGCGGCTGCGGTCAACGCGGCGACGGTCTCGGCATGCGCGTCGGGTGTGTCACGGGCCAGCACCAGCCCGTCCACACTGGCCGCGAGGGCACCCGTGAGCTGCGGTAACCGGGTCCTCAGACGGTGGAGTTCGTCGAGGACTCCGGTGCTCGCAGTCATCAGCTGTCTCCTCTCGGCGCGCTGCCTCATCGCGCGCATCACAGCGTTGCCTCCAGGGCGTCACGGAGTCGGCGGAGCAGGGCGACGTCCGGATCGACGGAGGTCTCCATGACCCGGGCGACATCGGGGGGCGGTAAGGGCGCGGCGACGGGACGGGGGGTCTCCACGAGCCCCGCCGCGGCCAGTCGTCGCACGTCGATCAGCGTGTGGAAGGCGGGACGGCCCAGGGCTCGGGCGATGTCGCCCGGGGTCCGCACGCCGTCTGCCAGGTCGAGCACGGCTCGCTGGCGCGGGGCGGCGTGGACGCAGCCGGGTTGTGCGGCGCGCACCACCGGCGCGGTGTCGGTCTCCGGGTACGCCCAGAGACGGTCGAGCAGGGCCCGGCGGCGCACGGTCTCCCGCTCGATGGTTTCGGCGGGGACGGGCCGCACCGAGCCGAGCCAGTGGGCCACCCCGTACCGGAACCTGGACGGACCGCCGTTGGGTGCGAGCGCGAAGAACGCGGCGTCGAACAGCGCACCGAGGTGGCAGATTTCCAGTTCTCCGCCGGAGACGCGGCCACTGTCGACGAGGTACCGGGCGACCTTGCCGAGGGCCCCGGCCTCGCGCAGGGCCTCCGTCCAGCCGTCGGCGCGCAGTCGGCCGGCGGCGGTCAGCAGGACGTCGATGCCAGGAGCCGCGGGACTTTCGGCATGCACCACTTGGCCGTCGACGAGGTAGAGCGTTCCGCGGTCGCGCAACAGTGCGCCGGTGGCCCGCTCGGCGGCGAGCCTGAGGAGCATCGGCGAGAGGGTCACTCCAGCACCAGCCGCTCGGTCAGGTCCCGCATTCTCAGGCGGGCCAGGGCGAGGTTCCCCTCGCCGCGGTCGAGCCATAAGTGCAGCAGGACGCTGCTGTCGAAACTCGTCTCGACGAAGCGCAGGACGTGGTAACACGTGCGGGTGGTGACGACGACGTCCTCGACCGGTGGATACTTCTCGGGGTCCGCGCCGAGGTCGTCGGCGGTCCGCACCGGGGAGAAGGTGGGGTGCTCCGCCGCCATGCGGGCGAGCTCGGCAGTCTCGGCCGCCGCCGTCTCGTGGCCCTCACCGGCCGCGTCGCCGACCGTCCCCAGGGCTAGGCCGCTCGTCCAGTCGACGAGGGCGGCGCCGCGCACTCCGGGTAGCCGCATGGCGTGCAGCAGACACTCGTCAATTCCGGGCACGCGGAATTCCCCCTCC
This sequence comes from Streptomyces sp. NPDC059169, assembly GCF_042755225.1. Taxonomy (NCBI): domain Bacteria; kingdom Bacillati; phylum Actinomycetota; class Actinomycetes; order Kitasatosporales; family Streptomycetaceae; genus Streptomyces; species Streptomyces sp. NPDC059169. The sequence continues at coordinate 81,886 of NZ_JBHZCF010000019.1, forward strand.
AGCACGTGTGCGATCGGCTCGGACGTAAGTCCGTAGCCGGGAGGTTACGCACCGTGCAGGCTCCTGGTGGGAGTTCCGGCAATTCCCAACGGAACGTGCTCGCGGTTCGATAAAGTCCGCCGCCCTCGTGCCGGCCGAGAGGTCGGAGGGCCCACGTGCCGGACCCTCATCCCCATCCTGTTGACGGCCCGGAGCGCGATGCCGAGCAGTACCAGCGCCCCGGCCCGCCCCGGCCCGGTCCGCCAGTGGGCTCACCAGGGCTGGAACCTGGGCAAAATCTTGAGGCCGGCAACAAGGTCCTGCCAGCACTCCGCAATGAGAGCGAGGCGATGCTTCGCATCTGGGCTGAAGTAGGGAAACTTCAAGCCAGGGGAAGGTTTCGTGCGCGACTGCAGGAGCGACGCAAGCCGCAAGCATCAGACGGTCGCCGAGTTCTTCGAGTGTCGAATCTTGGAGTCCCGTTCCTGAGCAGGCCAGTTGAGCTCTGCGGCGAGGCGCGCCTACTCTGCCTGCTGGCAACTCGCCTACGAAGAAGAGGAGTTGCCTGCTCGGTGGAGGTGTAACATCCTGCGTCAGGACTCCGGTGAGCTGTGCAGGCTCGCACCCGGCAGCAGAGCGGTGGTGGACTCTGTCAGAGCCCGGGCGACGGGTTCCACCTGATGTCGCGACAGCGTCCACTTCAGCGCGGCCCTATTGATCCTTGGGTGGATCACCTCGACCAGCACGGCGGCCGAGGTGACGACATGTGCACCGATCTCCCCGTCCCCGACCACGAACCACGGATCCGAACACTGGAGAAGGGCCGGTGGCCTCTGCCCACTATCGGCGTTCTCGCCGGTGTAGCAGGCGTAGCAACCGGCGCCGTAAGCCTGTTCGCCCGCTGAGATCGACGCGCCTCTTTCCTGATCCTCACGGGTTGGGCAAGGGGCGCTTGCGCGTTTTCTCGTTAGCCCTTTCGCCAAGGGTTGAACGCAGCCAGTCCAATGACCCCTGGCTCAGCAACTCGTCCGCGAGCCGCTGACCCGTCTTTGTGACGAGACGGCCTCGGCTATTGTCGATCCAGCGCTGGGCGTTCTCGTAGCCCTGTGCTTTGTACTCGATGCCCTGCAGCATGCACTCCAGCTTGTCCGCGTCCCGGGCGCAGACGGCTTCTGGAGACTCCTTGGCCTCGTACTCCGCGATCAGCTCCAGCACCGTCTCAGCCAGCTGCTCCGGCATGCCAGCCACCTGGTCCGCGGTAACGGCTTCGGGGTCCGCCTCGGTCGAGTACTTCTTGCCCAGGTAGTTCACGTCGCCCGTGCGCGTCTCCTGGGTGTCATGCCACACGGCAAGGAAGGCGGCTTGAGCGGGATCGGCGCCTTCCAGCTTGGCGATGATCGAAGCGATCAGGGACGTCCGCCAGGCATGCTCGGCGACGCTCTCGGGGTCACGTACTCCGGCCATCCACCAGCCCGTGCGGCGCGTGTGCTTGAGAGTGCCTGCCTCGTACAGGAAGTGCGCCACCGCGGATAGGTCGTCAGCCACAGCTGGTCTCCTCTCACGCCTCGGAGAGGCGGATCGCGTACCGGATGTTCTCGAGCTCGCGGCGAGCCCTCGCCGACAGTTCGCCGTTATCCAACATCACGGGGAGTCGATCACGTAAGGCGCGCCCTGCTCCGCTCGAACGGAGAAGGTTCGGCCGAGCCGCGAGAAGAGTCCACAGCGTGTGGACGTTGAGGTCAAAGAATCCGTGGGCGGGGTTGAGCCCGCGCACCAGGTGCTGCAGCAGTTTGTCTCCCGGCCAGTTGCGCGGGTCCTCGGTCGCGATGAACTCATCCGAGAGCTGAGCGTGAGGCGCCTCGCCGATCCAGTACGCCCAGTAGTTGAGGTTCGCCGCCTCGTTAGTGGTGTCACCGTCCAGGGCGGTGATGAAGTGGGTCATGCGGTCGCGGTCGCCCTGCCGCGCTGCGACGGCGGCCACGGAACGTTCGTTGAGCCACCGGGTCAGCCAGTCGTCGGGCCGGCCCGCACTCTGCTGGTGGGCGAGCCCCTCGCCGGTGTCCGGGGTCGAGTCGTAGCCGGCCAGGTAGAGGGCTTGGCGGCGGAGCAGGAAGTGGTGGGCGCCTCGGGCGGTCTCGGCGGTCCGCCGCATGCGGGAGAAGAACCGTCTCCGGTCGTCCGCGGCGAGCTCGGGCCCCTTGGGCACGGGGCCCCGGCGTGGGCGGGGTGGCTCCGGCAGGTCCCGCAGCGGAGTGGGGGCCACACCGTTGAGGGGCCAGGTGAGTACTTCGACGAGATCGCGCTGCATCACCCACGCGCCGAGCGGATCCTGATCGGCTGGTGTCTCCTCACCCAGTGCGCTCGACAGCAGCACGTCGGCTTCCATTGCCCGCTCGAGGGCGAGGAGGAGCGGGGGTGCGGCGCCGAGCTGGAGCAGCCGGTGGCGGTGTACGAGCATCTGCCCTACGGGAACAGCGGTGAGGGGCCGTCGGCCGGATTCCCACCCGGCGAGCGTGTCGGCGACGACGCGCATACGCTCAGCGAGCGTTTCCTGAGTGAAACCGAGTTGCTCGCGGGCCAGGCGTAATACGTAGCCGGACACGATGCCGCTGCGGTGGCGCACACCGGTTCCCTGACTGGTGGTCGGGGTGGATCGCTTACTGCTGCCCATGGCTGTCCCCTTGGCCGGGAGTAGCGGAGGGATACCCGTACCCGCAGTCACTACTTCCAGAGAACTCGTCCTTCTACCGTCGTAGTCAGTGACAGCGAGCAACTCAGCGTAGTCGAGGGACTTACATCGTGAATGCCAATGTGCAGAGTCCGGCGCCGGTCCTACCGGCGATCGGCAGCCTCACCGCCAGACAACAGCGCGGCATGGACTGCGTGTTCTGCTGTGTCGTCCTCACACCCGCCATCGCGGTCGACATCGACGGCGAGCACTACATTTGTCGCCTCGATACGCGCACCCGCTGGTTCCCGCGCCGCTGCCGCGACTGCCCGAAGGGCGGCCGCCCGTGATCTGCGCGAAGTGCGACCAGGTTATCCGCCCGGGCCAGCGCTACGAGACGCGCGACATCCACTCCGCGTCCGGTCCCGGCTGCGTCGTGCACGTACACGTCGTTTGCCCCGGCAAGCCGCGCGGCCATTAACACTCCCGCCTGCTGCCATTGCGGCGGCTTGGGCAGTGGGCGGGATCACTACCTCCGTCCCGGCCGGAAATCCCCGGCAGGAGCGGCCGAGACGGACCCGGGACCACCCGATGGAAGGACCCGCAGCAAGCGCACGATGACGAGGAGACCAACTCCTCGTTGACGGGACACCGAGAGGTCCCTGCTCGCGCCTCGACGGGTGATTCCTGCCGAGCGGGCACTTCGACCGTAACGGGTCAGCCGCGGTCCTCCACGGCGGACGCCACGTCGGCGAGGTCCCGCTCGATCGCCTTGACCACGGCCTTCTTGCCGAGGCGGCCGAACACCCTGGCGAGCAGACCCTGCATCCCGCCGGGCGGCACGGCGGAGAACGTCATGCGCACGGTCGTCGTCTCCGGTCCGTCCGCTCGCAGGGCGAACTGCGACACGTAGTGCGTGCCGTGGCCGTCCGCCTCGACCACGAAGCGTTCTGGTGGTTCGCACGCCGTCACGTACAGCTCCTCGGTGGCCTCCTTGCCGAACATGCGGCGGGTCTCGCGCCACCGGGTGCCGACCCCGAAGGCTCCCTCGGTGAGCACCTCGATCTTCTGCACCCCGCTGAGCACTCGCTCCGTGCCGCGGAGATCGGTCAGGGCCTCCCACACCCGCGCCGAAGGCGCGGCGATCCGGCGTTCCACGACGACGCTGCTGCTGGTCATGCCTCCACGGAAGCACCGGTGCGTGATGCCCGCCACCGTCGGTCCGCCACGTCCGTCGGAGCGCGTTGGCGCGGCCCGACGCACAGGCGCGGGGAAGGAGGCGAGGGAGATATAGGGGAGGGGCTCGTCAGAGCAGTGCGTCCACCGACCCGCCGCCGGACTCGGCCACCATCTCGTCCAGGGTCTGCGCGGGCCGGGCGGTCACGAAGCGCACCCCGTCGGGGCCCGTGTGGAAGCCGTGCACGGCGGGCCGGACGAGGCTGTTGTAGGCGTAGTGGTTGGTGAAGTAGTACGCGCCGGTGTCCAGGACCGCGACCAGGTCGCCGGGCTCCAGCAGCGGCAGCTGCCGGGCCTCGGCCAGCAGGTCGCCGGCGAAGCAGGCGGGGCCCGCCACGTCCTGCTCCACGCTCGCACCGTTCCTGGGCAGCCCCTTCGCGTCGTACGCGACGATCCGCAGCGGCCACGAGGCGGGGTCGTAGACCGTGCGGGTGGCGAGCTGCACGCCCGCGTGGGTGACCGCGATGGGTCGGGCGCCCGCCGTCTTGGTGTACTCGACGCGGGCGAGGACGGTGCCGTGTTTCGCCAGCAGGGACCGGCCGAACTCGGTGACCAGGCCGTAGCGCCCGTCGAAGAGTCCGGGGATCTCGTCGCGCAACAGACGGGCGTACTCCGCGAACGTGGGGGTCTCCTCGTCCGTGGAGAAGTTGACCGGCAGTCCGCCGCCGATGTCCAGTGCGTCGACCTGCCGTCGTCCCGCGGCGGCGTTGATCTCCTCGGCGAGGTCGTACGCGGTCCGCACGCCCTCGGCCATCTGCCGGAGGGTGAGGCCCTGAGATCCGGAGTGCGTGTGCAGTCGGGTCAGCCAGGGGCGGTCGAGGTAGGCCCGCACCACCCAGGCGCGGGCGCCGTCGTCACGCAGTGCCACACCGAACTTCGAGGTCGGCGTGGCCGTCGAGAGCGCGCCGATCGCGCCCGCGCCGATCTGCGCGTTCACCCGGATCCCTACCGGCGAACGCAGGGGACCTGCGCCGGCCAGGGCGTCGATCCGGGCCAGCTCCTGAGGGTTGTCGGCGTTGATGGCGATGCCGAGGGCGAGTGCCTCGCGCAGTTCGGCCGCGGTCTTGGCGGGGGAGTCGAGGACGATCCGTTCCGGCCGTACTCCGGCAGCGCGGGCCAGCGCCAGTTCCCCGGGACTGGCGACCTCGGCTCCGACGCCCTCGGTGTGCAGCAGTCGCAGCACCGGTACCAGTGGCGCGGCCTTCACGGCGAAGGCGTGTAGGACGGACCCCTTGGTGACCTGCTGGAACGCTGTCGTGAGTGCGGCGGCGGAGGCGCGGATTCCGGCGATGTCGTACAGGGCGGTGACGGGTTCGTCCGCGGTGATCAGGCCCTGTTCCACGGCAGCGCGTACGGCGTGGTCGCGACGGTGTGAAGCCATGTCCGCCAGTCAATCACCGGTGGCCTCCCGCCCACCCTGTTGACTGAAATTATTCAGGACGTCAGGATGTGAATAGAACAGTCAACGTCGCGAGGAGGCATCGGCATGTCTGGACCCCGCCCCGTACGGGCACCGCGTGGTACGGAACTGAGCGCCCTTGGGTGGCAGCAGGAAGCCGCGCTGCGCATGCTCCAGAACAACCTCGACCCGGAGGTCGCCGAGCACCCCGACAAGCTCGTGGTCTACGGCGGCACCGGCAAGGCCGCCCGTGACTGGCGCTCCTTCGACGCGATGGTGCGCACCCTGCGGACGCTGAAGCAGGACGAGACGATGCTCGTCCAGTCCGGCCGACCCGTCGGCGTCATGCAGACCCACGAGTGGGCCCCGCGCGTGCTGATCGCCAATTCCAACCTGGTCGGCGACTGGGCGAACTGGGAGGAGTTCCGCCGCCTGGAGGCCCTCGGCCTCACCATGTACGGCCAGATGACCGCCGGCTCCTGGATCTACATCGGCACCCAGGGCATCCTCCAGGGCACCTACGAGACCTTCGCCGCGGTGGCCGCGAAGAAGTTCAACGGCACCCTCGCCGGCACCATCACCCTGACCGCCGGCCTCGGTGGGATGGGCGGCGCCCAGCCGCTCGCCGTCACCATGAACGACGGTGTCGCGATCTGCATCGACTGTGACCCCCGCGCGATCGATCGGCGCATCGAACACCGCTACCTGGACGTGCGCGCCGACTCGCTCGACCACGCCCTGCAGCTCGCCGTCGAAGCCCGCGACGCCCGCCGGCCGCTCTCCATCGGCGTCCTGGGCAACGCCGCCGAGCTGGTGCCGCAGCTGCTGGCGAGGAACGCGCCGATCGACATCGTCACCGACCAGACGTCGGCCCACGACCCGCTGTCCTACCTGCCGATCGGCGTCGACTTCGACGACATGGCGTCGTACGCGGCCGAGAAGCCCGCGGACTTCACCCAGCGGGCGCGCGAGGCGATGGCCAAGCACGTCCAAGCCATGGTCGGCTTCATGGACGCGGGCGCCGAGGTCTTCGACTACGGCAACTCGATCCGCGGCGAGGCACAGCTCGCCGGGTACGACCGGGCCTTCGCGTTCCCCGGCTTCGTGCCCGCCTACATCCGCCCGCTGTTCTGCGAGGGCAAGGGCCCGTTCCGCTGGGCCGCACTGTCCGGCGAGGCCTCCGACATCGCCAAGACCGACCGGGCGATGCTCGATCTCTTCCCGGAGAACGAGTCCCTGGCCCGCTGGATCAAGATGGCCGGCGAGCGCGTCCACTTCCAGGGCCTCCCGGCACGCATCTGCTGGCTCGGCTACGGCGAGCGTGACCGCGCGGGCGAGCGCTTCAACGACATGGTCGCGAGCGGTGAGCTGCAGGCCCCGCTGGCCATCGGCCGCGACCACCTCGACTGCGGATCCGTGGCCTCCCCGTACCGGGAGACCGAGGCGATGCTCGACGGCTCCGACGCCATCGCCGACTGGCCGCTGCTCAACGCCATGGTCAACGTGGCCTCCGGCGCCTCCTGGGTGTCCATCCACCATGGCGGCGGCGTCGGCATGGGCCGCTCCATCCACGCCGGACAGGTGACGGTCGCGGACGGTACGAAGCTCGCCGGGGAGAAGATCCGCCGCGTCCTGACGAACGACCCGGGCATGGGCGTCATCCGCCACGTGGACGCGGGCTACGACATCGCCGAGTCGGTGGCCGACGCCAAGGACGTCCGCGTCCCGATGCGGGAGGGTCAGTGACCAACCCCCGCCAGGGCCCCGTGGCCCAGCCCCCCGGTGCGGACCGTCCGGCGGACAGGGCAGCGGGTACGCCCTCCTTCCGGGAGATGTGGGCCCAGCTCGCACCCGTCGGTCGCGACGGCGGCACCGGCGGCTACCGCCGCTACGCCTGGACCGGCGCCGACGCCGACTGCCGGACCTGGTTCCAGGAGCAGGCCGAGGCGCGCGGTCTGCGCCACGAGACCGACCGCAACGGCAACCAGTGGGCCTGGCTCGGCGACCCCGCCGCCGGGGACGCCGTCGTCACCGGGTCGCACCTCGACTCCGTGCCCGACGGCGGCGCCTTCGACGGCCCGCTGGGCGTGGTGTCCGCCTTCGCGGCGCTCGACGAACTCCGCCGCAGGGGAGCGACCTTCACCAAGCCGTTCGCCATCGCCAATTTCGGTGATGAGGAAGGTGCCCGGTTCGGCCTCGCCTGTGTCGGCTCCCGGCTCGCCGCCGGGCAGCTGACCAAGGAACAGGCGTACGAGCTGCGGGACGGCAACGGGGTGTCGCTGCCCGCCGCCATGGAGGCGGCCGGCTACGATCCGGCCGTCATCGGCCCGGACCCCGCACGGCTCGCCGGCATCGGCGCCTTCGTCGAACTGCACGTCGAGCAGGGTCGCGCCCTGGACCTGACGGGCGATGCCGTCGGCATCGCGTCCGCCATCTGGCCGCACGGCCGCTGGCGGTTCGACTTCCGCGGGGAGGCCAACCACGCGGGCACCACCCGCCTGGTGGACCGCCGCGACCCGATGCTGACGTACGCCGAGACCGTCCTCGCGGCCCGGCGCGAGGCGGAACTCGCCGGCGCCGTCGCCACCTTCGGCAAGATCTCGGTCGAGCCGAACGGCGTCAACGCCATCCCGTCGCTGGTCCGCGGCTGGCTGGACTCGCGCGCCGCCGACCAGGCCACCCTGGACACCGTCGTCGCCGCGATCGAGCAGGCCGCCAAGGACCGCGCCCAGGCGGACGGCGTCGACCTCGCCGTGGCACGGGAGTCGTTCACGCCCGTCGTCGAGTTCGGCCACGCGCTGCGCGACGAGATCCGCGACCTGCTGGGCGGGCGGGTGCCCCTGCTCGGCACGGGGGCGGGACACGACGCGGGCATCCTCTCCGGCTCCATCCCGACCGCCATGCTGTTCGTACGGAACCCGACGGGAGTCTCGCACTCCCCGGCCGAATCGGCGGCCGAGGACGACTGCGTCGCCGGGGTCCTCGCACTCGCCGACGTACTGGAGGGCCTCGCGTGCAGGTGACGTACTGGCTGGAGCACGCCTGGCTCGGCACCCGTGTCGAGCCGGGCGTCGCCCTGGACGTGGCCGACGGCCGGATCACCGCCGCACGAACCACGGCGGAGGCGCCGGAGCCGGGTGCGGTGGTGCTGCGCGGCCTCACCCTGCCCGGCCTCGCGAACGCCCATTCGCACGCCTTCCACCGTGCGCTGCGCGGGCTCGTTCAGGTCGGGTCGGGAACCTTCTGGACCTGGCGCGAATACATGTACCGGATCGCGACGCGGCTGACGCCGGAGTCCTACCACGCGCTGGCGCGAGCCGTGTACGCGGAGATGGCGCTGGCCGGGATCACCTCCGTCGGTGAGTTCCACTACGTGCACCACGCGCCGGACGGGACGCCCTACGCCGACCCCAACGCGATGGGGGAGGCGCTGATCGCCGCCGCGTCGGAGGCCGGCATCCGGATCACGCTGCTCGACACGGCCTACCTGTCCGCCGGTTTCGGAGAGCCACCGAACGAGCACCAGCTCCGCTTCTCCGACGGCACCGCCGACGCGTGGGCCGCGCGCGTCGCGCAACTCAAGGACGGGGACACGGTGCGCATCGGCGCGGCGATCCACTCCGTCCGTGCCGTTCCGGCCGCACAACTCTCGACGGTGGCCGCCTGGGCGCAGGAGCGCGACGCGCCCCTGCACGTGCACCTCTCGGAGCAGACCGCGGAGAACGAGGCCTGCCTCGCGGCGCACGGCTGCACGCCCACCCGGCTGCTCGCCGACCACGGCGTGCTCGGCCGCCGCACCACGGGCGTCCACAACACCCATCTGACGGACGAGGACATCGCCCTGCTCGGCGGCACGGGCACCGGCACCTGCATGTGCCCGACGACCGAGCGTGATCTGGCCGACGGCATCGGGCCGGCGCCCGCCCTCCAGGACGCGGGCTCCCCGCTCTCGCTCGGCAGCGACAGCCACGCGGTGATCGACCTCCTGGAGGAGGCCCGGGCGATGGAGCTGAACGAGCGCCTCCGCGCCCGCACACGCGGCCACTTCACGGCTGCGGCGCTGCTGCGGGCCGCGTCGGAGGACGGCCACGCGGCCCTCGGCTGGGACGGGGCGGGACGTCTGGAGGCGGGCGCACTCGCCGACTTCACGACCATCGCACTGGACACGGTGCGGACCGCGGGGCCGGTGCCCCGACTCGGCGCGGAGACGGCCGTCTTCGCAGCGACGTCCGCGGACGTACGCCACACCGTGGTGGCGGGCCGCCAGGTGGTCCGGGACGGTGTCCACACCCTGGTGCCCGACGTGGCGTCGGCGCTGGCGGAGACGATCGGGGCGCTGCGCGGTTGAGGCGCGGGGGCGGCTCGGGGCCGATGCTCCGGGCCGCTCACCGGCGTTGACGCCGGGCGGAGCGATCCCGCTTCGCGTCGTCGCACGCCTCCGGGGCCTTCGAAGCGCGCCAGCCCCGGCTGCGCCGTACCAGAGCCGGTATCCACGGTGCCGCGCCGAGGAAGGCCAGCAGGCAGAGCCACGGCAGCCGCCACCACCACGTCAGGCTCGCCGGCGGTGCCGCCGCCGGCTGCGACACCCACGGCCGCGCGGTCTTCGACCACGCCAGGAAGGCGTCTCCGATCGGGAGCAGACCGAAGGCGTAGCGCTTGGTCCACGGCGTGTCGAGCGGCAGCCCCAGCAGCTCGCTGTGGTTCGTCAGTCCCTCGGCGAGCGCCGTGTCGCCGTGGACCTGGGCCGCGCCCGCGGTGACCACCGACGCCGACGCGCTGACCCCCAGGGGCAGCGGGCCGGAGTCCACGTCAGCCGGGCCGTCCGTGCCGTCCGGGTACTCCCGCACCGCCGGGCCGAGACCGAGCGGGAAGGCGACGTAACGGTCGCGGAAGCGCAGGTACTGCTCGCCGGCGAAGGCCGGGTCGACATCGACGAGGAAGCGCTGGATCACGCTCTGCGAAGTGGCCCTGGCGACCTCGGTCGGAGCTCCGGTCGCCGGGTCCACGCGGTGCGGGAGCAGCCCGGTGCGCGGATCGAGACGGTCGCGCACCGCACGGACCCAGCGGTCGACGGTCCCGGCGAAGTGCGGGGCGAGCAGCTTGTCGTGCAGCCGTAGCGACGCCATGGCCACCGTGGAGTCCACCGGCCAGGCCTGGCCGGGGTAGGCCGACAGGAACGGTGTCTTCGCCGCGTCGAACGCGGCGCCGAGCGCTTCGGAGTCGTCCGCGAACCGGCGCAGCTCCTCCGGACCACGGTCCGCCGCGGGTTGCAGTCCCAGCACCCCGCCGCGCAGCCAGTTGCTCCAGCCGCGGTAGAAGACGCCGTACGAGGGGACGAGGCCCGCGCTGAACGGCGCACGGCCCGACGGGGAGTCCAGCCGTTCCAGCGCCCACCGCGCCTCCCGCAAGGCCTCGGACCGTGCGCCCCGCTCTTCGCGCATGCCGATCTCGACCCAGCTCAGGCCGTACAGCGCGTGCAGGAAGAAGTAGCCCTCCGGGAACAGCCGCTGCGCCTCGTCACCCGCACCGTCGTCCAGGGCGGCGCGCAGGAACGCCAACTGCCGCTGCACTCCGGGCGGTGCACTGTTCGTCCCGGCGGTGGCGGGTACGACCAGGCGCGCCATGCCCGTGAGCGCACAGAGACCGACGAGCGCGGCGAACAGTCGGAACGCCCCTCGTACCGCCCGGCGTGATCGCACCGACGACGGACGCACTGGTGATCGAGTCCCCGACATGGGTCCGACCCTACCGGCGGGGTCACCAGGGCCTGGGCGGCAGTGGCGGGAGCGGCCTGTGGAAGCATGGGGGCGTCAAGGTCTGCCCCTGGCCGTAGGGGGACGGAACCCGATGGATCCCCACGGAGAAGAACCATGAGCAGCACTCTGATCACCAACATCGGCGCACTCGTCACCAACGACCCCGCTCTCGGGGACGCGACCCCGCTGGGACTGATCGAGGACGCCGCGCTGGTCCTCGACGGCTCGAACGTCGTCTGGGTCGGCCGGGCGGCAGAGGCACCCGCGGCCGACGAGGCCCATGACGCTGGTGGCCGCGCCGTGATCCCCGGGTTCGTGGACTCCCACTCACACCTCGTCTTCGCCGGTGACCGCACCGCGGAGTTCAACGCACGCATGTCCGGCCGTGCCTACTCCGCCGGCGGCATCCGCACCACCGTCGCCGCGACCCGCGCAGCGAGTGACGCCGCACTCGAGGCGAACCTCACCCGCTACCTCGACGAGGCCCTCCGGCAGGGCACGACGACCTTCGAGACCAAGTCCGGGTACGGTCTGACCGTCGATGACGAGGCCCGTGCCCTGCGGATCGCCGCGCAGCACACCGACGAGGTGACCTACCTCGGAGCTCACGTCGTCTCCCCGGACTACGCCGACGATCCGGCGGCCTACGTCGAGCTCGTCACCGGCGAGATGCTCGACGCCTGCGCCCCGCACGCCCGCTGGGTCGACGTCTTCTGCGAGAAGGGCGCCTTCGACGGGGACCAGGCCCGCGCGGTCCTCACCGCGGGCATGGCCAAGGGGCTCCTCCCGCGCGTGCACGCCAACCAGCTGACCTACGGCCCCGGCGTGCAGCTGGCCGTCGAGTTGGACGCGGCCAGCGCCGACCACTGCACCCATCTGACCCAGGAGGACGTCGACGCCCTCGCGAGCGGCAACACGGTCGCCACGCTGCTGCCCGGTGCCGAGTTCTCCACGCGTGCCCAGTGGCCCGACGCCCGGCGGCTGCTGGACGCGGGCGTGACCGTGGCACTCTCCACGGACTGCAACCCGGGCTCGTCGTTCACCTCCTCCGTGCCGTTCTGCATCGCGCTGGCGGTACGGGACATGGGGATGACACCGGACGAGGCGCTGTGGTCCGCCACGGCGGGCGGCGCGGCGGCCCTGCGCCGCACCGACGTCGGCCGTCTCGGTCCCGGTTCCCGCGCCGACCTGGCCCTCCTGGACGCTCCGTCACACGTCCACCTGGCGTACCGGCCGGGCGTGCCCCTGGTCTCGGGAGTGTGGCGGCAGGGGGTCAAGGTCGCCTGAGACGTGGCCACTTGGTGCACGGAGGGCGCGACGGGGGTGCATCGGGCATGCGGAACGGGGGAGGTCCCGCGCCCCCGTGCGGTTCCGTCCCCACCCGCGAGGCGCACGGAAACGCGTCCCCGGCGTCCGGCCGGAGACGCGTGAGACCGTGGGCGTCAGCCCTGCTTGGGGGCCGCCTGCTGGACGACCTCGAAGGACCACACGGTGGAGCCGCTGGCCGCGGGCTTCGGGTGTTCGCCGGCCTGGCCGCCTCCTTGCCCGCCACCCTGGTGCGCGGCCTTCATCGGGCCCTCCATCCACGCGTTGAAGGACGCCTCGTCGCGCCAGCGGGTGTAGACGAGGTAGTTGTCGGTGCCTTCGACCGGGCGCAGGAGCTCGAACCACTCGAAGCCGTCCGAGCTCTCCACGACGCCCGCACGGGAGGCGAACCGCTTCTCCAACACCTCGCGCTGCTCTTCGGGGACCGTGAGTACGTTGATTTTTACCACGCTAGGCACATGACACCTCTCAGAAATCACAGGCCGGGCACTGTACCTAGCCTTGACCACGTGCGAGCAGTCTCCTACATCCGTCAGTCAAAGCGTCGTGAGGACGATGCGCAGGCGTCACCCGTGGCGCAGCGCGACAGGCGCGCGTCACTCATCGGCTCCAAAGGTGGAACGACGCGGGCCACTTCGAAGACGTCGGCAAGGCCCGGATGGGACCCAGGCATCCACCGTCCGGGGTCCGAAGAGATGATGGCTGCCGTACGCGGCGGGGCCTGTGGACGCGGTGGTGGTCTCCTCGCTGTCCCGACGCTGTGCGCTACCTCGTCGACAACGGCGTGAAGTGGATGGCCATGCCGGTCGACTTCCCGTACTGGCGGGGGACTTCTTCCGCCGCTGGCGGGCCGGTGACTACGTGTGTGAACTGCACGAACGCCCTGCGCCGCACGGCGAGGAACGCTCAGAGGCCAACGCCGAGCCCAGTGCGGGGGTCATCGACGGTCAGTCGGTGGGCGCCTGCGAAACCGTCGGCGAGGACAGCCGCGGATACGACGGCGGCACGTCTCATGACGGACGCAAGCGTCATCAAGGATTGCATCCGCGCCATGGGTCGGAACACGCAGGCACCAGAAGTTCCGCTTGCAGCTGCGGGGCCGTGCGAACGCCCGAGCTACCTGAGGCTGCGACGGAGGTGGCGGTGCTTCCGGTGGTTTGGAACACGTTGAGGGAAATCACATCACCGGCGTTCAGTGGAACGATGGTCGACACCTCTTGTGTCTGATCTCCGGTGGACGCGGGCTTCACGTCTGTGGCGTAGGCATTACCGTTGACGAGGATAGAGAGATTCAGGGACGTGCCGGCCGTGGGGGTGACTTGCATCCAGCGGACTCGCGATTTCAGGAGATATCGTCCGGGCGTCCGAACGACGAGAGTCGAGTTCGCCGAATCGAACATCGAGTCCGTGTCGTAGACGGCCTCGGAGAAGTTGATCTGCGTGGTGCTTGTGGAGGGAATCTGCTGGTTGTCGTCGGCGTAGATGCTTGCGCCGACGTCGAGAATCTGCTGGCAGTCTTTGTGCTTGTCGCGATCGCATCCGCGATCCGGCCGTGCGGTTTGCTCTGAGAGCTTCATGCGACTGGTGATTTCCTGGTCCGCTCCGGTCGCATGGGCGACGCCCGCGGCAGGCAGGACCAAGGCGAGCGATGTGAGCACACTCGCAGTCAGCAGCCCCTGCCGGGACCTGTATTTCTTCCAGAAAACGGACCCGTGCATGGGGTGCTCCTTGACTGTGAGGGGCGGCTCGTCATCTCCGGTGAGAAGTCTGGTCAGCCGGATCTGACCACGCAAACGATGCTCCTCCGAATGGAAGCCGGTGGCGCATCATGGGAATGTCCACGTGGTCTGGGGCCGGGTGTGACCCGGCCAGTGCTCCAGCGGGACCGCTGTCTGAACCGGAACGATGCCGGCGGTTGGATTCCAGCCGGCTGAGGGCGCGCCAGGACCCGTCCTGAGAACCTGGATTCGTGCGCCGCCGGCAGGTGACGGCGGTAGCGGCCGGACGTCGCCGCACGAGATGTGTCCCCCGCCTCGGCCGGGGCCTGCGCGAGCGGCTGATGGCCGTGTGGACGGCCGGCGGGGACGCGGGACCTGCTGTGGGCGACACCCGTGGCCGGGATCCGGCAGTTCGGGCTGGTTCGCCCCCGCCGGGGCCCGCCAGGCGTTCAGGAACGTCCGCCCCCTGGGCGGCCGCCCGGCACCGGATGCCCGGGTTGCCGGAGCGGCAGGTGGCGGGCGGAGGGCGGAGCTACTGCGCCGGCCCCGCGGTCCAGCGCTGTTCGGCTCTGCCCTGGAGGCGCTGAAGATGCAGCTCGCTGCCCGGCCGGCCGTGGTCCGGCGTGACGGCGAGATCCGGTGCATTCACGGGACGGATGGCTCCGTTCCCGTCGATGTCGAAGAGTAGGTCGGACCTGGTCAGACCACCCGCGTCGGCGCAAGGCCAGGTGCCGAGCGCGAAGTTCACGCCGCCCTGGGCATCCAGGCAGTCCGAGGGGTCGCCGCCGTTGCGTAGCTGTCCCAGCCGGTCCACGTACCAGAGCTGGGTCCTGGAACCCGAGCAGCGAGCCATCTGGACGTCGAAGCCAAACCCGTCGATGTCCAGGCACAGCCCCGAGGACACATTGACGACGGGTGCGGGATCTGCACCGGGGAGCTTCGGCGCGGGCGGTCTGGGCGGAGCCTCGGCGGTGTGCGTCGGGCTTGGCCGTGGTCCGGTCGTCGTTGGGGGCATGGGGTGTTGCCGTTTGGGGGACATCGCCGGTCTCGGTGGGTGGGTGGACGGCGACGACGCGGTGACGGTGGCGGTGACCGTCGACTGCGGGTGCGTAGGCTGCGGGAGCGGCAGGGTCGGTGGGGTTGCAGTGGCGTGGCCGGCTTGCTCCGAGTCCGCGGAGCCGGTGGTCAGCGCGCTCAGGATGAGGGCGACGATCCCCAGGACCGTAAACGCGATCACCGCCGGCACCACGTAGCCGGGTGGCACCCTCCATCGTCCTGCCTTTCCCCCCGGGGCGTCGGCGTCCGTGTCGGTGGAGGAGACCGGGGGGTCCGGCGCCGGTCCGGCGCCCGACGCGGCAGCCTGCGGTTCTCCTGAGCCCGTTGGGGACTCGGTGGCGACGGGCACCGGACCCGCGGCCACATAGGCGGCACCGCCCCAGCGGAGCAGCCCCTGTGCCAGGGCGGTCCGGGGACGCTCGGAGAAGCGGGTCAGTTCCGCGAGCGCCTGGGCGCAGGAAGGGCATGTGTCGAGATGCCGGCCGAGGTCGCGGCTGCGGCGCGCTGCACGGGGCTGCGCCGCAGCGTCGACGAGGCGCCCGTAGGCCTCGCAGGCGGGACTCCCGCGCTCGAAGTGGGCCTCGACGAAGGCCTGCCGGAGGGAGGCGAGCGCTTTTTCCCTCGCATCCTCCATGTGGTCCCGATCGATTCCCGCGTACACGGACGTCGAGGCTTCCGACTCCTGCTCGACGACGCAGTACCACAGGGTGACGCGGGTGCGTTCCGGCAGTCGGCAGAAGGCCCTGAACAGAGTCGGGACCTCGTCGTCCCGCCGCCGCTCGTCGTCCCACCACCGGAGGAAGTCCACGTCGAGCAGGCGCCGCCGTTCCCCGCCTGCCCATTCCTCCGCGGTCCGCTGCACGAGCGTCAACAGGTGGTGGCGCCATGTTCCCGGCGGATCGACTCCGCGGCTCGCCTCCTCGACGGCGAGGTCGAACGCCGTAGCGGCGAGCCGGTCCCTGGCATCCCTGTTCCGGGCGAACAGCCAGGCGTACGACAGCACCGCGGGCAGGTGACGCCGCCGGAACTCCTCTGCGGCCGGGAGTGAGGCCGGCGCTCTCTCGCGCATGTGCTCGGCGAGTTGTGTATCGGTCTGCTCTGCGTATTCCCGCTGGTCGAAGACGAACGCGACCTCCGCCGGCTCCTGCTCGGACACCACGATGAATCCCGTGCCTATCTGCTCGTGCCTCGCTCGATCCGCGCCGGCAGGGCTGCACTTGGCGACGGGATCTGGTCGGCCCGTCCGCGCGCGAAGATCGTGCGGGCGCGTGTGACTCACGCGCCGGCACAGGAGAGAGTCGCGGGAGGCTCCTGTAACGGAAAGCGGCCCCCTGCGGGAGTGGTACATGTCACGTGCTGATGGCCTTCGACGGCGGCCGTCCACCCGCATGGCCCCTCACGGTCAGCGATCCAGGGGGGCGGCAGGCCGGGTACGACTTCCGTGCCGGGGAGGAGGGGCCGCGTGCCACCGACCGGGTCAGGCGGGGCGCGCGAGATTCTGCACCCATACGGTCCCGTCGGGACCCTTCGCCGTTCCCACGCCCACGTCGCGGTACTCGCAGTCGAGCATGTTCTCCTGATGGATCGAACCGTCCATCCAGTCCTCCACCACGACCGACGGGTCCGAAGTGCCCTGGTCCAGGTTCTCGCCCCATGAACCCCAGTCGTACCCGGCGGCGCTGATCCGCTCGTCTGCGTGCAGCCCCTCCGGGTTCGCGTGATCGAAGTAGCCGCGGGCCACCATGTCCTGGGCGTGCTTGCGGGCAGCCTCACTGAGCCGCGGGTCGATCCTCAGGGGTGCGCAGCCGGCCCGAGCCCGGCGGACGTTGACGAGTTCGGTGAGCCGTTGTTCGGGTTCCACCGCTGCGGGGGTGGGGCTGGGTTTGAGCGTGGGAGGCGGCGTGGGCGTTGGAGTGGGCGTCCGCGTGGGTGTGGACGGGGATGCTGACGGAGTCGGGGACATGATCGTCGTGCGGACGGCCCTGGGCTCGGGCGCCTGTTCCGAGCCGGGCCACAGCAGAGCGAGCAGCAGCGCACCGGCCACCGCTCCGCCGCCCGCGGCGCCGACGACGGGCCATCCCCCTCCGGCCCCTCCTGTCGCCTCTCCTCCCGGCACCGTGCCCGGTGGGTCGTTCACCCCGCTTGCGGCGCCCGAGGGGTCGGTGGTGCTGCCGACGGGATCGGGATGGCCGTCCGGGCCGTACGAAGAGGGCGGAACGGCGGGGTAGCCGTACAGGGGTACCACCATGGCGGTACCCGCCAGCAGTCCCTGCGGCGGCACGAGGTCCGCCCAGTGCGTGGAGCACGCGGGGCAGGTACGTGCGTGCCTGGCGATCCTCTTGCGCCATACGGACGACGGCGTACCGTCCCAGCCCGCGGTGATCTCTCCCAGTTCCACGCAGCGGGGACGGGAGCCGACGGCGCGAACGACGACCCGGCTCACCTCCAGCCGCTCCTTCATCCGCTGCACGCGCACGCCGGCGTGTTGGGGAGTCACGTCCAGAGCCGTTGCCAGCTCGTCCCGGGTGAGTCGACCAGCGGCTTCCTCCCACCACAGGGCAAGGACCTCCCGGTCGTTCCCGTCGAGCCATCGGGTCGCTTCGGCTACCTCCCGGCGCTGTCCCGAGAGCTCGAGCTGAAGAATGGTCAAGTCGACGAAGTCGGGTCCGCGGTCGACGCCCTCGGGGACGGACTCGAGCGAGGTCGCAGCGACACGCTGCCTGTTGTGCCAGCGGTGACGTATCTCGTTCACGGCTATGGCGACCATCCAGGAGCGGAAGCGCGACGGCTCCCGCAGTCCGCCGATGCCGTGGAGCACCCGGAGCATCGTGTCCTGGACGACGTCGTCCACGTCGGCGTGGCCGTCCAGCGCGCGTCCCACGATGTTGTAGATCAGCGGCAGGTAGTCCGCAACCAGCTGTTCCCGAGCATGTTGGTCCCCGTCCCGCGCCGCGGTGACGACGTCGATTCCGTGCAGATTTTCCCTCTTCATTCGTTTCTCTCCCCTTTCCCCCCATCCTCGAAGCCGGTTGTCGGGGCGCGCCGCAGCAACCAGCTGAGATGTCCGCGCGCACGCCCTGCGGCCCGGGTCAGGGACAGTACCGCACACACGTTCAGGGGCCTGCCGGTCCGGTCGGCCCCTACGCGGGGGCCGCCGGGCATCCGCGCACCTCGCCCCGGCGCGTCCCCGCTCCGGAGGTGTGGCGGCGCCTGCCGGACCGCCCGAGGGCCCTCCGGTGCGTCGGGTGCCGGGCCCGAGCGGGAAGGAGGCTCGCTCGGGTCGCTCACGCGACCGGCGCCGGCCTCCCGGATTCTCTTTCGCAAAACCTGTTACACGGGCTGCGCGGACCGCTCTCCTGTGCGCCGGAACGACCGGCCTGGGAGTCGACAGAGCGGAGCCACCATGCACCACCGTGACCCTCGTCACGCGAGCAGGACGGGCGAGACGGGCGAGAGCCGGCAATTCCTCACGGAGACGTACGGCCTGACGGAGATGCCAGGTGATCCCCGCCCTGAGGGCGGCCCGGGGTCACGCGCATCCAGAAGGGGGCAGCGCCACCGCGCGCGGGCCCGAACGCTCGTCGTCGCCGCTGTGGCCGGCTTCGCGGTCACCGTGGGTGCGGGCTACGTCCTGAGCGGTCACGGGGAGGGTGCGCGCACCAAGGCTTCGAACCGGGAGGAAGTCCTGGAGTACGAACCTGAAAGGCCTCATCCTGAGTCTTCCGTGATATCTGATCCCCAAATATCACCTTCCCGTACGGCTTCGGCGTCTGCGTCCACCGCGGCCACGGCGAAACCGTCCGGGAGCGGGAGGCCCTCAGTCCGTCCCGGTTCCGGCGCCGGCACCGCCCAATCCGCGCCTACGAGCCGGTCCCGACCGGCGCAGCGGACCACGACGCCGCGCCCCGGGCGCACCGCCGGCACCGTCCGTCCCGGGGAACCGGTCTCCGGCGCGGCCGCCGACCTCGCCCGGGAAGTGGTGCGACTCGCCAACGAGGAGCGCGCCAAGGCAGGCTGTGCTCCGCTGCGTACCAACAGCCGTCTCCAAGCCGCCGCCCAGGGCCACGCCGATGACATGGCGGCCCGCAACTACTACGAGCACGACAGCCCGGAGGGGAGGGACGCCGGTGACCGGATCGAAGCAGCGGGCTACGACTGGCGGAAATGGGGCGAGAACATCCACAAGGGGCCAAAGAGTGCCAGGACCGCGATGCAGGACTGGATGGACAGCCCCGGGCACCGCGACAACATCCTCGACTGCGGCTTCAAGGACCTCGGTGTCGGCGTGAACCTCAGCTCCAACGGCCCCTGGTGGGTACAGGCGTTCGGCGCCCCGAGCTGACCGATGGCCGCGCCTCGATGTCCTGTCCCGCCCCGTGGTGCAAGCGGTCTTGCTCGATGCGTTCCGGCGCGCGTCGGCCACCCGGGGCGGGACGGTTCCCGGGTCCGGCACGGCTGACCTGCCGTCAGTGCCACCGGCGACTGTGAACCACGTCGGGACTCTGCTGCGCAATTCCTGGGTCAGGCCGTGAGTCGGGAGGCGAGGTGTTCTCGGTGCTGCTGCGGGTTTGGTGCTGGTCGTGTTCACCCAGCTGTGGGGCTTGTCCCTGTGCGCCGGAGAAACGTAACGTGCCCCCCTGCGGAGACACGGGCTACCGCCTACGGTCAGAGGCTGGAGGCGGGCACGTTCCATGGGGACGTGGCGTCGGTCAACGGACTGTTACAGAGTGGGCGTCTTGCCGTGATCCTCGTGGCTGCGCCCTGCGGCAATTGTTCCCGCGCTTGCCGGGCGAAGTGCTATGGAGGTACCACGGTGGGAGACGAAGACCGGGCCCCGGGTGATGACAGAGGGAGCTCCGACAGAGCCCAACAGGATGTGCTGGCAGCGGTCCGGGCCATGGGCTACAACCCCGAGGCCATCGCATGGCGCAACCGGAACGCGTGGAAGATCGTGCTCGTGGCGGTGAGCCTGTCCGCTGCTGTATGCATAGCCGTGGTCGTGGCCGTATTCGTGCTTGTCGCATTCCTCCTCAACCGGTAGCGAATGAGGGCACGATGCACATGTGACCGACCTCGAAGCGAGGGATGTCGGGAAGTGCAACGCGTGAGTGATCGCCGCCTTTGAAGACCCCCGAGACTCTGCTGCGCAATTCCTGGGTCAGGCCGTGAGTCGGTAGGCGAGGTGTTCGAGGCGGCTGCTGCGGGTGTGGTGCCGGTCGTGTCCGGTCCAGTACGCGTCGAGTCGGATCACGTTGAGTGCGGCGCCGGAGAAGGCGTGCTGGAGGCGGACTTTCGGCAGTCCGCGGTAGCGGGCCCGACGCATGCCGGTGAGGTCCAGGGCCTGGTTGATGGCGCCCTCCACCCCTGCGCGCAGGGCGTACTTGGCCTTCCAGGTCTCGGTCTTCTGTTCGGCGCGGCCCGGACGGACATTTACGCGCGTTCGTCCATGCGGGCACCAACCCGATGCCGGAGAACGCCTTGACCAGGTCGAACCCGTACACCACGTGCCTGGACGCAACCCTGTTCGGGGACCGCAACGTCGTGGCAGGCCGCTCCCTGCACGGGAGTTGGCGTCGGTCAAACGAAACCGTTGCTCCGGCGTAGCTTCTGAGTCATGGCTACCGAGCACTTGGGCGACCGCATGGCCAGACTCCGCCGACTGGCTGACCTGACGCAGGAGGGGCTGTCTAGCAAGGACACCCCCCCCCTTCCTGGCGTACGTGGCTGCTCCTGGACGTGGCCCGTGCCCATACCGACGTGGGGGACGCTGCCGGGGCTGTGCGGGCGTTGGAGAGACTGCGGCAGGTGGCCCCGGGGTGGATGCGTCACCACACTTTGGCCGTGGCGATCGTCACCGACCTGTGGAACGGGCCGTCGCACCCGCCGGGGTTGCGCACGCTCGCGGAGTTCCTGGGGATCACCGGCTAAGGGCGTGAAGTAGGACGTTCCGTCCCTGTGGATCTCACTCCGCCAACAGGACGATCCATGTATGACGGAGCCGACGAACTTTCGTCCCGTTTCCCCCGATGACGTCCTCACGCGAGCTGCTACGACCGCCCGGAAACCGTTCGCGCCGACATCCCCGGAGGGAAAACCAGGAGCACGTCAGGTCCTCGTCGTGAGAGCGTGCCGGGATGAGGACCATCGGGTTGATCGGCGGAATGAGCTGGGAGTCCAGTGCTCAGTACTACCGGTTGCTCAACGAGCTGGTACGCGAGCGTGCCGGGGGGCTGCACTCCGCGCGCTGGATCCTGCACTCCGTCGACTTCGCCGAGATCGAGGAGTTCCAGGTCGCGGGTGAGTGGGAGCGGGCCGGCGAGATCCTCGCCGGTGCCGCCCGCGGGCTGGCCGCCGCCGGTGCGGACTTCCTGCTCATCTGTACCAACACCATGCACAAGGTCGCCGATCAGGTTGCGGACGCCGTGGACGTGCCCCTGCTGCACCTCGGTGACGCCACGGCCGAGGCCGTGCGGGCCGCCGGGATCGGCCGGGTCGGTCTGCTCGGTACCGCGTTCACGATGGAGCAGGACTTCTACCGCGACCGACTCGCGGGGCACGGGCTGGACGTGCTCGTCCCCGATGCCGCCGGACGGGCCGAAGTGCACCGGGTGATCTACGAGGAGTTGTGCCTCGGCGTCGTACGGGAGGAGTCGCGCCAGGGCTATCAGCGGGTCATCCGGGAGCTCGTGGGGCGGGGCGCTGAAGGTGTCGTCCTCGGCTGTACCGAGATCGAGCTGCTGATCGGGTCGGAAGACAGTCCCGTGCCGGTCTTCGCGACGACCCGGCTGCATGCGGAGGCAGCGGTGCGGGCCGCCTTCCGGCTCTGATCCGCTGCCGGCGGCCGGCGATGGCGACGTGCCGCCGCGTCCGCGCCGATGTCCGCCGCCGGTGGCGGCCGAGGCCGTGGCAAGGTCACCGCCCGTTGCCGTGGTGGGTCGTCCCCGTCCCCGGCGTGCCCGGCCCCCGCTCGTGGTGATCCGTTGCGGAAACCCCGGCTTGATCTCCCATTCGCACCACCTGCCCCGCATTTCACTCGGGCTTTCCGTTCCTCCACGGGTTTGTCACACCTTGACCTCCCCACCCTGTCCCGGGGTGATTTCGGCCGGTACCGTCCTGTCCCGGCAAGCTCGAGGGGAGCACCGGGGGGTCGAGTTGAGCGGTCTGCACATTCGCGTCGTGAAGCCCGGGGAGCTGGACGAGGCGGCGGCTGACTCCTGGCGCGAGCTGCGCGCCAAGTCCACCGCGCCCGCCAATCCCTTCATGGAGCCGGAGTTCACGCTCGCCGTCGCCGGGGTGCGGCCGGGCGCCAGGGTCGCGGTCATCGAGGAGGACGGCGTCCCGGCCGGATTCTTCCCGTACGAGAAAGGCCCCCTCGGTCACGGGCGGGCCATCGGGCTCGGGGTGTCGGACTGCCAGGGCGCGGTGCTGCGTCCCGGGCTGCCGCTGGGCTCGCGCGCGTTGCTCGGTGCCTGTTCCCTGTCCGCCTGGGAGTTCGACAACCTGGAGGCGGGGCAGAGCCTGTTCGTCCCGGACAGCGCGGAGGAGTTCGGCTCGCCGGTGATCGACGTCGGCGAGGGCTACGCGGCGTACGAGGAGCGCTTGCGCCTATGGTCGCCCAAGTTCCTCAGGACCACGAAGGCGAAGGAGCGCAGGTTGGGCCGCCAGGTCGGCGACGTGCGGTTCGTCTTCGACGAGCGGGACCCGGCAGCGCTTCGCACGCTCATGGGCTGGAAGTCCGCGCAGTACCGCAGGACCGGCCGGCGCGACCGCTTCGCCCGCCAGTGGATCACTGCGCTGGTGCACCACCTGCACGGCGTCCGCGCGCCCGGGTGCTCGGGGGTGCTGTCCGTGCTGTACGCCGCGGACCGTCCCGTCGCTGCGCACTTCGGCCTGCGCTCGCGCACCGTGCTGTCGTGTTGGTTCCCTTCGTACGACACCGGGTTCGCCAAGTACTCGCCGGGACTGGTCCTCCATCTCCGGATGGCCGAGGCCGCCGCGGCCGAGGGCATCGGCATGCTCGACCTCGGCCGTGGGGACGCCGAGTACAAGGACTCGCTGAAGACCGGTGAGATCGAGGTCCACGAGGGTTCGTCGACGCAGCCGGGGGTGCGGGCGGCGCTGTACCGGGTCAGCCGGGAGCCCGCCCGGCGCGCGCACAGCTTCGTGCGCAACCGGCCGCGCCTCGCCGGCCGCGCGCAGCGGACGCTCAAGCGGATCGGCCGGCTGAGGGGCGACTGACGGATGCGGCCGCATTCGCTTCGGCGCCCGTCCACCACAGCATCGGGGGACCCCATGCCGCACGGCCCGCACGCATCGCACAGCCCCTACGACCCGCACGGAATCCGCAGCATGCAGGTCGCCGAGCTCGATCTCGACGACCTCGATGACGACGCGACGCCCGGCCCCGGTGTCCTCGCGCTTCGGCCGGGGCCCGGCGGACCGGCCGTCACCGCGGGCGAGGTGTTCGTCCTGGTCCGTGTCCGAGGGCGGCCCGTCGGCACCATGACGGCCACGGTTCCCGAAGGAGCCGACCCTGCCGAAGCCCTCGCCGCCCACGCCCGTGCCCGTTGCACCCCGCGGTCGGCCCCGAGTGCCCAGCCCGCCGCGGCTCCACCGCCCCGCACCAGCGTGGTCGTCGGCACCCGCGAGGGCGCCGACCGGCTCGCCCGCACCCTCGACTCGCTGCTCGCCCAGGACCATCCGGATTTCGAGGTCGTCGTCGTCGACAACGCGCCCGTCACCGACGCCACCCGGGACCTGCTCGCGCTCACGTACCCGGACCGCGTCCGCTACGTCCGCGAGCCGGTGCCCGGACTGGCCATCGCCCACAACCGCGGGGTGGCCGCGGCCCGGGGCGAGGTGCTGGCGTTCACCGACGACGACGTGATCGCGGACCCGCAGTGGCTCACCGCCCTCAGCACGCCGTTCGTCGAGGACCCCCGGATCGGCTGCGTCACCGGCCTCATCCTGCCCGCCCGGCTCACCACACCCGCGCAGGTGCTGCTGGAGAGCCACGGCGGCTTCGCCAAGGGCTTCTCGCCGCGCACCTACGACCCGGCCCGCCCGCCCGAGGACGAGCCGCTGTTCCCCTTCACCGCGGGCCGCTTCGGCTCCGGCGCCAACATGGCCTTCCGTGCCGACACGCTCAGGGCGGCCGGCGGATTCGACCCGGCGACGGGTACCGGGACGCCGGCACGCGGCGGCGACGACCTCTATGCGTTCGCGGCGGTCCTCGCCGACGGGCACCGGCTGCGGTACACGCCGGACGCCCTCGTGTGGCACCACCACCGGGAGGGCCTGCAGGACCTGCGCAACCAGGCGTACGGATACGGCGCCGGGCTGACCGCGTATCTGACCGCGCTCGTCGTCCGGCGGCCCGCCCTGCTGCCGGTGCTGCTCGCCTGCGTTCCGCGGGGACTCGCCCACGCCCGCGCGATGACGGCCCACCGGGACGGGGGCGACGGGCTGCCCGGTGAGCACGGCGGCGGTGGTCATCCCTGGCCGCGTGCCCTCTCCCGGCTGGAGCGCCGCGGAATGCTGGCCGGTCCCCTCGGCTATGCCAGGGCTCGGCACCGGGTACGCGGACTGCCGCTGCCCTGGGAGAGCCGGGAGGAGCGATGAGAGGCGGTGGGACGGTGCCCCGGATTCCCGTACTGCTCTACCACGCAGTCATGGACGACCCGCCGGACTGGATCGCCGAATTCACCGTCAAGCCAAGGGAGTTCACAGCCCATCTCGACGCCATCGTCGCGAGCGGTCGCACCCCCGTGCGCATCAGCGCCCTCTCCGACCACCTTGCGGGACGTGGCGGACTGCCGCCCCGGCCCGTCGTCCTCACCTTCGACGACGGGTTCGCCGATCTGCCGGGCCCGACCGCCGACGCACTCGCCTCCCGCGGGCTGCCGGCCACCGCGTACCTCACCACCGGGGCCATCACCCCCGGGCTGCGCAGTCTGCTGCCGCCCGCCCCGATGATGACCCTCGCGCAGGTCCCGCTGCTGGAGCAGCGCGGTGTGGAGGTCGGCGGGCACACCGTGACGCATCCGCAGCTGGACACGGTCAGTGCCCCGAGGCTGCGGTACGAACTGCGCCACTCCAAGGCCGTCCTGGAGGACGTACTCGGCCACGAGGTGCGGCACCTCGCCTATCCGCACGGCTACAACAGTCGTGCCGTGCGCCGCGCCGCCCACGCCGCCGGGTACGAGTCGGCCGTTGCCGTGCGCCACGCGCTCAGCTCCCGGGCGGACGAGGCGTACCGCATCGCCCGGCTCATCCTGCGCCGCAGCCACACGGTCGCCGACGTCGAGGCGTGGATGGAGGGTACGGGGGCCCGCGTCGCGCCGTACCCGGACTCGCTCCCGACGGTGGGGTGGCGGCTGTACCGCAGGGCGCGGGCTGCCGTGAAGGGGCCGGAGTTCGCCGGGTGAGCCGGGGCGGCGGGGCGAACCGCGTCCTTGGGGTGCGGCGGGGCGAACCGCGTCAGTGGCACGGAGCGGGACCCGCACCCGGCAGGCGGACCTCGTGGGAGTGAACCCTGCGGCGACCCCGGGCAGCCCGGGAACCCGAGGGCGAAGATGTACGAGAGCCACCCAAAACCGACCCAGGTTCCTATACTTCGCTGAAGGGGACAGCGGCGTGACGGCCGCGACCACATCCGTGGGGGGAGTCGCACCGTGCAGCAACGCGTGCCCACACCGGTCACCGGGAGCAGCGTGCTGCCGCCCGAGGACGCCCCGGCGCCCGAACCGCCCGCGAGGCGCACCCCCCGGGTGGGGCGCACTCCGCCCGACCTCACCTGGCTGCCGTTGGTCCTCGGCCTGGGCGTGTGGGGGTACGCCCTGCCGCGCATCGGCTTCCGGACCATGGGGGACTACGGCCTGCTCGATCGGCTGCCCGTCGCCTTCTGGTGTTCCCTGCTGCTGCTGACCGGGGGTTTCCTGCTGAGCCTGCGGCGTGCCGGCACCGCCCCCTGGTGGCCCGCCGCCCACTGCGTCGCGATGCTGTTCGCCCTCAAGGCCCCGCCGGCCGTGCTGTACGACTCCGTGCGCTACCCCTGGGCCTCCAAGCACGATGCCGTGATCACCATGTTCCTCACCCACGGGGAGCTGCGGCCGGGAGCCGCACTGTCGGGCAACATGTCGGCCTACGACCAGTGGCCCGGCTTCTTCAGCCTCAACGCCGCACTGGTCAGGGCCTTCGGGGTGGAGAGCGCCGCCGCGTACCTCAACTGGGCCCCGATCGCACTCGGCCTGCTGCTGATGCCGGTGCTGGTGCTCGTCTACCGCACGTTCACCGACGACTGGCGGCTGGTGTGGAGCGCCGTCTGGGTCTTCCAACTCGCCAACTGGGTCGGTCAGGACTACCTGGCGCCGCAGGGCTTCGCCTACGTCCTGCACCTGACCGTACTGGCCGTGGTGCTCCGCCACTTCGTCCGCCCCGGCTCGGCGGGAACGCTGCGCGACCGCACCCGGCTCGACCCGGCCGCGACCACGCCGCCGCCGTCCACCAGTACCCGCCAGCGCGCCGTCTGCATCCTGATCCTCGCCCCGCTGATCGCCGCCATCAACGCCTCGCACCAGCTCACCCCCGTCATGCTGTGCGTCTGTCTGCTCGCCCTGGCACTGACCCGTCGCTACCGCAACTACGGTCTCCTCGCCGTGACGGGGCTGCTGATGCTGGCATGGGACGTGACGATGGGGCGGCCGCTTTTCGTCGAGACGCTCGGCACCCTGTCCGACTCGATCGGTGAGCTGACCCGCAACTCCAGGGCCGGCTACGCGGGGCAGCTCACCGGACCCGGACCCGAGCTCGCGGGCCGGGCCAACGTGCTGATGGTGCTCGTGATCGCCGTGCTGGCCGGGGGCGCCGTGGTCGTGCGCCGCCGGCTCACCCGGAGCGCGCTGCCGCTGCTGCTGGTGTCGGCCGCGCCGCTGCCGCTGTTCGCCGTCAACGACTACGGCGGCGAGATGCTGTTCCGCGTCTACTTGTTCGGGCTGCCGGGCGCGGCCTTCTTCGCGGCCGCCGCGCTCGTACCGGCGGCCGGCGGCGCCCGTGGATCGTCCGCCCGGGCCAGAGCCGTGCGGAAGGGCGTCGCAGCGGTCGCACTGCCCGTGGCCCTGCTCGCACTGGTCGCCGGGTTCCTGCCGTCGTACTACGGCAAGGAGAAGATGTACTACACCCCTCCCGCGGAGACGGCCATGGTCACCAGGACCCTCGACCGTGCCCCCGCCGGGGCGCTCGTCCTGGCGGCCACCGGCTCGTTCCCTCAGGCGCTGCACCGCTACGACGAGCTGGAACACTGGTTCTTCGCCGAGCAGGAGCTCCCGGAGAACGAGAAGATGCTGGCCGACCCGGCCGGCTACCTGGCGGACGGCATTCCACCGGGCGCCACGGCGTACGTCGTCCTCACCCGCACCCAGGACGTCTACACGGCGGGTGAGGGTCTCCTGCCTCCAGGGGGCTTCGCGGTCCTGCGCGCCCGGCTGTCCGCTTCACCGCTGTTCAAGGTCGTCGAGGAGCATCGCTACGGCGTCGTACTCGAGTACCGATCGCGAGGCGAATCCCGATGAGCACGACCGCGTTCCCTAGGCGGGGCCACCTGAGAGCAGGTGCCGCGGCCTCCGGCTGGCTGGCGCTCGCCGCGACCCTCCTGCCCGGCGGCTCCCCGCTGCGTTGGATACCGGTCCTCCTGTTCGTCTCCTTCGGTCCCGGACTCGCGCTGCTCCATCCACTCCCGGACGGACTGCGGCCCGCTGCCCGTCTGGAGGCGTTCGCGCTGGCCGCACCGATCAGCCTCGCTCTCGGCGTCCTCACGGCGACGTCGCTGTTCCTGGTGGAGGGTTTCTCCGTGACCGCTTTCCTGGTGTCGCTCGCCGCGTTCACCACGTTCGTCTCCGCCCTGCCGGGACTACCGCTGCCCGCGGCCACCCGCGGTGCGGTCGGACGTGCCAAACCCGGCGGCGGCCGATGAGCCGCCCCTGGGCAGGGTCCCGGCGCGGGGCCTTCTCCGCGGCCGTCGTCGCCGTGTTCGCCGCCGTTGCCGCCGGCCTCGGGATCTGGGCCGTCGCGGACGTCGGCCCCACCGGTGCGGGCCTACCGGACAACGCCGCGTCAGGGGAGCTGCCCACCGGCCCGTGTGCTCCGGACGCCAAGCTGGTGCCGAGGTGCGGAGCCTGGTGGGGGGCGTACGTCCCGTACGACGGGAAGGGCTCGCTCACCGCACCGGTCCACGCGTTCGAGAAGAAGATCGGCCGCAAGCTCGACCTGGTGTACACGTACCACGACATGTCGGGGAGCGCGTCGGACGGCCAACTGCTCACCCCGGACGAGCAGGAGCTCGGGCGGGACCGGCTGCTGATGCTCGCCTGGGAGTCCACGGTGTGGAGCAAGCCGCACCACGCCGACTACACCGAGACCCAACTGGGCTGGAAGAACATCGCCTCGGGGAAGTACGACGGCACGACCATCGACCCGCAGATCCGACGGATCAAGGCTTACGGCAAGCGGGTCTTCCTCTCCTTCGACCAGGAGACGGACGCCCGGATCAAGGAGGGAGCGGGCACTCCGGCCGAGTACGTCGCGGCCTACCGCCACCTGCGGGACCGCTTCCGGAAGCTGGGAGCGGACAACGTGGTGTGGGTGTGGACGGTCTCCGGCTACCTCGGCAGCTCCGACCTGATGAAGCAGCTGTACCCGGGTGACGCCTACGTCGACTGGCTGGCCATGGACCAGTACAACTACTTCCTCTGCCACGGCACCACCGACTGGAAGGACTTCGACGAGAGCCAACGGCCGAGTTACGACTGGCTGGTGGCGAACATCTCCGCGAAGAAGCCGCTGATGCTCGCGGAGTTCTCGACGGTTCCCGACCCGACGGATCCCGACCGGCAACGCGCCTGGTACACCGCGATCCCCGAGGTGGCCAGGACCCTACCCAAGGTGAAGGCGATGGTGCACTGGAACCGGGCCGTGCCGGGCAAGGGGTGCGATCTGACGGTCAACGACGGCCCGGGCCTCGATGGTTACCGACGAGCCGGCCAGGACCCCTACGTCAACCAGCAGCTCCCGCCACGCTGACACGGCGGTGGGCGAGGGCCGCGACCGCGATGGCGAGGAAGGCGGCGAACACCACGAGCGCCGCCGCAGCGAAGAGGTCCTGCGCGGCCCAGCCCACCACCGCGAGAACCCACACGACGACCGCGGTGGCGCGCACCGGAGCACCGAACGCGCGCAGCGCCACGGCCGCCAGGGCCAGGCAGAGCACTTGCAGTGCGGCGGGCAGCGCGGCCAGTACGGCTGTCGTGCCGTCCGGGCCGGCGGCCTCTGCCAGGAACGTGGCGAGCGCCCGGTGACCGGGGCCGGATGCCGGAACGGGCCGTACCCCCAGCAACAGCGGCGCCGTGTGCAGGGCCGCGACTGTCGTCAGCAGTGAGGTGGCGAGCAGCACCGGTCGCAGCCGTTCCAGCGACACCGCGGCACTGCACACGACGATCAGCAGGATGCCCGCGGTCAGCGTGAGCGGGGGCAGCGCACGCACCAGCTCGACGCCGGACAGCCGGTCGGCGGGGACGTCCCGGGCGCGGGCGAGCGGGATCCAGAACGACGCGGCGGTGACGCCGAGCACCGGCCACAGCCAGCCGGACGGCCAGGGTCCGCCGTCCTGCGCGTTCCCGTCCTGCGGGGGTGCGTACACCGGCATCCCGAAGGCGGGCGTCGCCGCCTCGTGGACGCCCCGGAGATACACGGTCTGCCGCGTCCAGTCCGCGTCGTGCTCCTCGGCCGCGGCGGCCCGCCGTTCCGCCGCCCGGCGGGCCCAGCTCGTGCCGTAGTCCTCCTCGGAGGCCCGGCGGCGGCCCGGCAGCGGGGAGGGTCGACCCGGTCGCGGGTCCCGTCCCGCCAGCGCCGCCCGCAGGCCCGGCACCGAGACGACGGCCACCAGCGACATGGACAGCAGCACGGCGAGGCCGGCCCCGGAGATCCCGGTGGGACCGAGCAGCACGGCGGCACCGCCCAGCACGAGGACGCACATCGAGCCCTGCAGCACCGCCAGGACACCGGTGCGCCCTTGAACCCGGAGCACCCCGATGTAGAGCTCGACTGCCACCCGGGGCAGTGCTGCGGCGGCCAGCAGCCGCAGCACGGTCGTCCCGTGCTCGGCGTAGTCGGGGCCGAAGGGTGCGAGGATCTGCGGGGCGAAGACGACGAGGACGCCGACGACCGGGACGAGCAGCACGGCCATCCTGCGCAGCGCGCCGCGCACCCCGCCGGCGAGGCTCTCCGGGCTGTGCGAGGCGTGCGCGGTGAGCGAGGAGGCCATGTTGATGGCCATGAACTCCATGGTTCCGCCGACGGTGTAGGCGATGTAGAAGAACCCGTTGTGTGCGGCGTCGAAGCGTACGGCGACCATCACCGGGAGCAGGTTGATCATCGCCAGGGAGAACAGCGCCCCCACGGAGTCGCCGGCGAGGAACCGTCCGATCTCGCGCATCCTCGGTGGGACGCGGTCGCGGTCCAAGGCAGCCTGACGGGGAATCAGTTTCCGGAAGACCAGCCAGCCGAGCGGCAGTACGGACAGGGCGGTGGCCGCCGCCCAGGAGACGAAGACGCCCAGGACGGGCAGGGCGGTGGCGCACCCGACGAGCAGCAGCAGCTTGCCCACGGAGAACACGGCGTTGCCGACGGGTACCCAGACCGCCTTGCGCAGACCGGTCAGCACGCCGTCCTGGAGGGTGAGCAGGGCCCATGCGACGCAGGACGCGGTGAAGACCAGCCCCGCGGTGAGGCCGCGGAGCGGCGCGTAGGAAGGGCCCCAGAAGTCCAGGGTGAGCAGGAAAGCGGCGCATGCGACGCACACCACGAGCGAACTGACCGCGTACGCACGCCACACCAGGGGCCCGGTGGTCCTGCCGGCCCGGGGCACGTAGCGCACCACCGCCCCGATCATGGTCGTCGCGGTGACGGATGCCAGCAGCCGCATCGCGGCGATGGCCGCGGAACCCTGCCCGACAGCCTCCTCCGTGTAGTAGCGCGCGGCGACCAGCCAGAACCCGAGCCCCAGGGCAGCGGACACACCGGTGGACAACATCAGGGCGTAGGCGTTGCGGAACAGGGAGTCCCCGCCGGGCGGCTGCCGGGGGGCCGGGGGCCGGCCGGTCCCGCGCCGTCCGGCCGCGCCGCCCCCGTCGGCGCCGGCCGTGTCGGCTCCGCGCAGCCGGGCGGTGTCAGCCACCGCTCCCGCCCCGGGGCGGCTCACCCGCTCGGTCCACGGCCGGGTGGTCGGCGGCATGGTCAACGCCGTCGCCCGCGCTTCCGGTACGTCCGCCACGGGGACGCCCCGTACCGAGGTCGGCTGGAACACCGGCCGGCCGCACCCGGGCGTCCCGCAGCACGCCGAGGATCCGGTCCGCCTTGAGCGGGTCCGCCGGAAGGGCGTGGCGAGCGAACCAGCGCGCCGGTTCGGGGGACGGGGACGGGTCGGTGAACGGTTGGGAAGCGTAGTCGTCCAAGGGCGGGTCGTAGAGGTACCCCGTCGTGATGCGGTGCGCGGCGAGGGCGGCGATCGCGGCGTCGCGGTCGGCTACGAGCAGCGGGACGCGGAACAACGGCTGCACGGGACCGCCGGCCGGGGAGCCCCAGGGGCTGTCCAGCAACCGCCGGGTGCCGGCGAGATGGGCGTCGAGGCGGGTGTCGAGGCGGTCCAGCAGCCGCGCCGTCCGTCTGAGCCGCATCGGTCCCGGTGCGGTGCGGTAGTCGTGCATGTCGACCCGCACCCAGGAGTGCAACGGTGCGAGCGCGGGGGCCTGGGTCAGTGCACGCTCCAGATCCCCTGCCCGCAGCGGCATCCGGATTCCCTTCCGCTCCTCCTTGCCGAGCAGGCGCACCACGGCGTGCGCTGCCCGAACGAGGCGCAGCCCCCGCACCCCCGCCTCCGCGTACGGCCTTAGGGCGTAGGCGAGTTCCGCGGACAGTCGGGCCGGGGCCAGGAGGTCGTCCCTGGCTTCCTGCAGGGCTGGTCGCTGGCCCGGGTCGGCGACGGTGAGGAAGCCGCCGGTCTTGGCGGCGGTGTGCTTGGAGAGGCTGAACACGGACGCGTCCCCGTACGTCCCGACGGGCCGTCCGCCGACGTGCGACCCGATGGCGTGCGCCGCGTCCTCCAGCAGGGGAATGCCCAGGGCGTCGCAGCGGGTGCGCAGTTCGGGTGCCGGGTCGGGGTTCCCGTAGAGGTTCGTCGTGATGACCGCGGACAACCGGGGCCAGAGCGCGGCGGGGACGGCGGCCGTGTCGAGGGATCCGTCCCGCGGGTCGAGGGGGGCCTGGACGGGACGCAGTCCCGCGGCCAGCACCACGAAGAAGATGACGTCGTCGTTGACGGGGGACATCAGCACCCGGCCGCCGGGCCTGCACCAGTGGCGCAGGGCCACGTAGAGCCCGAGGCGGCAGGACGGCATGTAGAGGCACTCCCTGCCGACGCGGTCCCGCATGTGCGTTTCCAGTGCGGTCCAGGCCGCCGGGCGGCCCTCCCCAATAGCCATACGTCCCCCCTGAGCCCGGGCTCAATGTGGACCATTCCGGACCGCACCGTCAATACGGCGGAAGGGCCCATCCCTTGACGGAACGGGCCCTTCGGGCGGTGCCTTTCGGCGGGGGCGGTCACTCCTCGACCGTGAGGCCCTTTCTGAGCCTGTTCAGGGTCCGCGCGAGCAGCCTCGACACGTGCATCTGCGAGATGCCGAGCTCCTCCCCGATCTCCGACTGGGTCATTCCCGCGACGAAGCGCAGGGACAGGATCTGGCGGTCGCGCGGTGCCAGGGAGGCGATGAGGGGCTTCAGCGACTCGATGTACTCGATGCCTTCGAGGCCGTGGTCCTCGTAGCCGA
Source organism: Streptomyces sp. NPDC059169 (assembly GCF_042755225.1). Classification (NCBI taxonomy): domain Bacteria; kingdom Bacillati; phylum Actinomycetota; class Actinomycetes; order Kitasatosporales; family Streptomycetaceae; genus Streptomyces; species Streptomyces sp. NPDC059169. The sequence continues at coordinate 114,900 of NZ_JBHZCF010000019.1, forward strand.
TGCGGTCCGCGAGGGCGCCCTCGGTCTCGTCCTCCTCGGGCTGGGCGTCCAGCGAGCTCGCGGTGTAGGCGTTGCTCGCCGCCATGCCCTCGACGACCTGGTCGTTGCTGATCCCGAGGCGCTCGGCCAGCTCGCCGACCGTGGGGGCGCGGTCGAGCTTCTGTGCGAGTTCGTCGCCGGCCTTCGCGAGGTCCAGGCGCAGTTCCTGGAGACGGCGCGGGACGCGGACGGACCAGGAGGTGTCGCGGAAGAAGCGCTTGATCTCGCCGATGATGGTCGGCATCGCGAAGGTGGGGAACTCGACGCCCCTGCTGAGCTCGAAACGGTCGATGGCCTTGATGAGGCCGATCGTGCCCACCTGGATGATGTCCTCCATCGGCTCACTGCGGGAGCGGAACCGGGAAGCGGCGAACTTGACCAGGGCCAGGTTGAGCTCGACCAGGGTGTTGCGGACGTACGCGTACTCGTGCGTGCCTTCCTCGAGGGCCTCGAGGCGGGCGAAGAGCGTCTTCGACAGGGCTCGCGCGTCCACCGCGCCGACTTCGTCGAACGGCGGGATCGTCGGCAGGTCGAGCTCGTCGACCAGCTCAGCGGATCGGTGGTGCGCGTAGTACCCGTGCTGCTCGTCGTGCTCGGGGGATTCGAGGTGGTCGTGCTGACGTGTCGACGTCGCGAGGGGGGTCCGCGTTTCGTCGAGCCGGGGTGACATGGTCTCCTCCATCGTTCTCGGCATATGGCTGCCGATGCCCATACCTGTCGCTGCGGTGTGCGGCGCCTCCAAAGCCGGCCGTGTTGGTGGTGTCCCTACTAGCCCTACCCGTTCTTTGCCGAATGTTGCAAGTGTCGAATGTCATATATGCCCGCTTTGCGGGGGAGTTCGGCTACCGATGGGCGTGTGAAACGCGTAGTGTTCTACGACGTCAACGGCATCGGCGAAGAGGACGGGCATGGACCGCGGGACGGTCGGAAGCGCGAATCGGGGCCGCCTCCGGGTGGAGGCCCGGACCGAAGGCCGGAGTGAGGTCGTGACCCCTTCGGGTGAGCTCGATCACCACACCGCCGAATTGTTGCGTACGCCACTCGAGAACGCGTTGGATCAAGGTCGGGCACGCTTGGTCGTGGACTGCTCACGCCTCGAGTTCTGCGACTCCACGGGCCTCAACGTGCTGCTCGGTGCCCGGCTCAGGGCGGAGGCCGCTGGTGGCGGGGTCCACCTGGCCGGGATGAGGCCCGTCGTGGCCCGGGTCTTCGAGATCACCGGCGCCGAGGCGGTCTTCACCGTCCACGACTCGCTCGGAGCGGCGCTGGCCGACTGAAGTGAAGCGGTGTGACGATCGACCGGGTGTTGTCTCGGGACGGTCGGGCAGAAGACCCCCGCAGGCCGTGCGAGGACCCTGCACGCTCTGTATTGACTCGAACGCGAACTGGTGAATCGGTGAGGTGAAGCGCTGATGAGCACCACCCGGCAGTACCCGCCGGGCGACCGCCGCCCCGAGCCGGACGGCGCCCGCGCCGACGCCGGCGGCGGACCCGAGCCCGTGGCCCCCGGCGGCCGGGTGCGCACTCTCATGCTCGCCCACGCCAGCGGCATCGTCCCGCTGGCCCGCGATTTCACCCGGCAGGCCCTCTACGACTGGGGCTGGCTCCCCGCCGCCTCCGCCGAACGCAGGGCCGCCGCCGAGGACGTGCTGCTCGTCGTCTCCGAACTGGTCACCAACGCCTGCCTGCACGCGGAGGGCCCGGAGCAGCTGCAGGTCTCCAGCGACACGAAGGTGCTGAGGCTGGAGGTGTCCGACCGCGGGACCGGGCAGCCCGCGCCGCGCACCCCGCACCGGGCCGGCCGCCCCGGAGGGCACGGGATGTTCATCGTGCAGCGGCTCTGCTTGGACTGGGGAGTGGTGCGGACGCCCGGCGCGCCCGGCAAGACGGTGTGGGCCGAGCTGGCCGCACCCTCGTAGCGGCCCCGCGACCCCGGGTTTTGAAGCTCTTGTGGAGCACGGCGATCCGCCGTGCTCTTTGTCTTCCCTCCATCAGGGCCCGGGCGTACCTTGAGCGCCCAATCTGATGTGTCGTCAGTAACATGCGGCGACTCTCCGGCACGAGGGGAACTCGAGGTGTCGTACCAGAAGCGGACAGCTCTCGCGCTGGCAGCGGCGGTGGCGGGCTCGGTGGTGCTGGTGGCCGCCCCCGCCGCCCACGCCGACGTCGTGAACGTGGACTACCAGTGTCAGACGCCCATCGGACCCAAGGGCGCCGTGTCGCCCATCGACATCAAGAGCACCCCCAGCGGCAGCGGGTACCGGCTGACGATGTCCTTCGAGAAGGGCGTGTCCTCCAGCCCGGTCGAACTGGGCAAGGGGGCCATGAGCCCGAGCGCGGTGATCGAGCTCGGCGGTGCGGAACAGGGCACCGTCAACGTCTCGGGGCCGCCCAACACGGAGGCGATCCCCCCCAACACCCCGATCAAGATCAGCGATCTGACGGGCACGTACACGCCGAGGAAGACCGGCAAGGTGACCTTCACCGCCGGCGTCCTCACCATCAAGGCGCTCGGCACGACGACGACGTGCACGCCGAAGAACAAACCCGGGCCGTCGCTCGCGCTCGACGTCAAGGGCTCCGGCTCCGGACCGGATCCGGCCCCCGGTGCGGGCGGTGGAGCCCGGACGAACTCCGGTGCGGGCGAACTGCCCAGGACCGGCCCGCTCGACTCGGCCCTGGCGCTCGGCACCTTCGGCGGCACGGTGTTCCTCACCGGAGCGGCGGGTGTGCTCTGGCTGACCCGGCGCGGCCGGCAGGCCGCGGGCTGACCCGGCGGGGGAGAGGGCAGTGCCGCCGTTCCGCACCCCGCTGACCGCCACCGCCGCCGCCCTGCTGTGCGTGCTCCTCCCCCCGGCCCCCGCCGGGGCGTCCCCAGGTCCGCACTGGACGGCCCGGCCGGCGGCGGGCGGCAGGCCGTACGTCTATGTGGAGGGCCCGCCCGGCACGGTCACCGAGGACACCGTCTCCGTGACGAACGAGGGCGGGGAACCGCTGGCCGTCCGGCTGCGCACCGCGGGAGCGAGCTGGATCACCCTCGCCCGGGGGCGGGTCACCGTCCCGCCCCGCACCCGCGCCGACGTGCCCTTCGCCGTCACCGTGCCGGACACCGTGCCCGGCGACCACACCGCCAGGATCTCCGTGGCCGCCTCCGGCCGCACCACGGAAGTCCCCGTCCACCTGCGGGTCACCGGACCCACCCTCGCCGCGCTCACCGTCGAGGACGTGCACGTCGAGGGCGATCTGATCCACTACGCCCTGGTCAACCGCGGCAACACCACCCTTGCACCACGCCTGGAGGTCCGCGCGGAGGGCCTCACCGGCACCCTCGTGCGGCGCCCCGCCCGCCCGTTGCCGGTCGACCTCCGGCCCGGCCAGCGGGTCCGGCTGACCGAGCGCTGGGTGGAGCCGCCCGCCTTCGGCTCCGTCGACATCACCCTCAGGGCCACCGCGCGCGGCGGGGCCCTCGGCGAGGCCACGGCCCACGTGCGGTACGTCCCCCGCGGCGCCGTGGTCGGTGCGGTGCTCGTCATCGCGGCCGCGGCCGCGGCCCGGCGCGTGCACCACCGGCGCCGCGCCCCACGACGGTCCGCCGAGGCGGCACCGAGCGGCACCCAACAGCACACGGCGAGGGCGGGAGTCCACCAGTGAACGGCGGTACCCACATCCGACCCGTCCGCCGCGCGGCCGCCGGGTGGCGCGCCGGCCCCGAGCCCATCGGGGACCCGAATCTCCCCCGCAGCCCCGACGCGACGAGTGCCGTCGACGGCAGCCGCCCGGTCCCCACGTCCCGCCGTACGTGCTGCCGCGGCCTTCGACCCGGTGCCCGCGCGCCGCTCGCCCTGCTGCTGACCGGACTGCTCGCCGCGGCCCTGGTGCTCGTCGCCCCGCCCGCCGGCGCCGAGGCCGGGCCCTCCGTCAGTCTGTCCGCCGCCCAGGGGGGCAAGGGCGGCGACGTCACCGTCAGCGGTGCCGGTTGGCGGCCCGGCGCGCTGCTGATGTTGCTGGTCTGCGGGCAGTCCACGCCCGAGCGGGGCGTGATCGGCGGGACCAACGCGTGCGCCAACGCCGAGGGGCGTGCGGTCACCACCGACTCCAGGGGGGCGTTCAGCAAGAGGATCCCGGTCGCGGAGCCCCCGAAGCCGTGCCCCTGCGTGGTGCACGTGGCCACGGTGACCGGCGAACCGGTCACCGTGGACACCGCGTTCACCGTCGCGGGCCACCCCACGGCCCGGCTGCCCCAGCCCCCGGGCGGCGGGAAGCTCGCCGTGCTCGCCACCGTCCGACTGCGCGGCTCCAGCGGCCTCCTGGTCTGGTTCGGCGCCCCGCCGAGCCGCCAACTGGTCTTCACCGTCGGCAACCTCGGTGCGGCGCCGGTCCGAGACCCGGTCTTCAAGGTCGGTACCGCGCACGGCGTCTTCGCCCCCCAGTGGGAGGAGCGGCAGTGGCGCGGCACCATCGAGCCGGGCGAGAAGGCGCAGATCACCTTGCCCGTCGAGCTGTCGGCAGGGGCGCACGGCGACTACCAGGTGACGATCGCCTACGGCTCCAAGGCGCTCGTCGAGCAGCCGTGGGGGGTGGGCAGGCCCTGGGGCGTCACCCTCTTCTGGGTACTGCTGGGCGTCGTCGTCCCGGCAGCGCTGTTCCGTACCGGCATGGCGGTCGTCGATCGCGTCCGACCCCGCCGCGGCACCCCCCGGCCCGGACGCCACCGCAGCGCGCCCCGCACCGTACCGGTGGGGCGACCCGCCACGGGCCTGCCGTGGTTCACCTCGGACTCCGCACCGTCAGAGAACCGATCCGCGACGAAGGGACACACGTGAGCACGCAACGGAGGATGAGCGCGGCAGGGGCCGCGCTGATGCTCGGCGGCGCGGGGATCCTCCTTGCCGCGTCCCCCGCACAGGCCGCCGACGTCTCGTACCTGACGGAGTGCGTTCCCCCGCCTATCTCGGGCCTGCCACCCGTCCAGGGCACCACCGAGGTACAGATCACCGCACCCGCGCAGGCCGAGGTCGGCGACGAGATCGAGGTGGTCTGGAAGACCGTCCGGGCCGCGTCCAAGAACCCGGATGTCCTGGACCTGGGCAGGGACACCGTCAAGCCGACGGGAACCCTCAAGGTCGCCGGGGCACAGAGCGCCGACCTCGCGATGGAGGGACCGCGGCAGAACCCGCCGATCCCCAAGAACAGCCCCATGGTGCTGCCCGACATGAAGGCGAAGCTGAAGTTGACGGCCGTGGGGGAGGTCACGCTGACCCCGGACGCGTACGCCATCAACGTCTCCAAGCCGATCTCGACGGACACCAAGTGCGCCCCGAAGGAGACGGTCAAGGCAGGCGCGACGGTCAAGGTCACGGATGGTGGTGCGACGTCCGGTGGTTCGGGTGGTTCGACGTCCGGTGGTTCGACGTCCGGTGGTTCGGGTGGCACGGCGTCCGGTGGCACCGCGTCGAGCGGCGGCAGTACCGGCGGTGGCGGCGGCTCGACGGACTTCGAGGGCAAGGAAGTCGACGTGGCCTACCACTGCAAGACTCCCATCGGTGACAAGGACGCCGTCTCCCCGGTGAGGATCGACGCGCGGAAGGAGGGCGGAGACTACGCACTCACCGTCAGGTTCTCCACCTCGGTCATGAACAGCCCGGCGGACATCCCCGCGGGGTCGGTCACCCCCTCCATGGAGGTCGAGCTGGGAGGTGCCGACAAGGGAGCCGTCCACGTCGAAGGCCCGCCGAACAAGGACCCCATCGCCTCCGGCCACCCGATCGTGATCCCGGACCTGACCGGCACTTACAAGCCGGGCGCCAGCGGGAGGTCCACCCTCAGCCCGGGCGTCCTCACGGTCAAGGCGCTGGGCACGACGACGACGTGCACACCGCCCGCCGACGTCGGGGTGTCGCTGGAACTCGACACCACCGCCCAGCCGGGGGGTGCGAGTGGCGGATCGGGTTCCGCGGGCGCCTCGGGGTCGGCCTCCGGTTCCGCGGGCGGCGGCACCGGCTCCGGCGGCGGACTCGCCGACACAGGCGCCGAGGGCACGGCTGCCCTGCACGCCCTCGCGCTCGTCGCGGGCACGGTGCTGCTCCTGGGCGGCGCGGTGTTCACCTTCACGCCGTGGCGCAGGCTGCGGGGGTGACGTTCTCCCGGAGGACGACCCTGCGGGCAAGGAACGGCCCGGCACGCCGAGGGGCGTGCCGGGCCGTTCCCCGGAAACGGGTGCGTCAGTGCACGTTGCCCATCAGCCCCTGGACCTTCTTGCGGTACGCGAAGACGGCGAGACCGGCGACCACGGCGGCGGCCGCCTGCAAGGCGATCACACCCATGCCGTTCAGGTCGACGCCCGCGAGGGACAGCAGTCCGGTGGTGCAGTCGCCCGCGGTGACGGCCAGGAACCACACACCCATCATCTGGGAGGCGTACTTCTGCGGCGCCATTTTCGTCGTGACCGAGAGGCCCACCGGAGACAGACACAGCTCGGCGACGGTCTGGATCAGGTAGATGCCCACCAGCCACATGGGCGACACCTTGGTCCCGCCGGAAGCCATGCCCATCGGCAGCATGAAGACGAAGAACGAGGCGCCGATCAGGACCAGGCCCATCGAGAACTTCACGACGGTGTTGGGCTCCTGGTTCCGGCGGGCCATCGACAGCCAGAGCCAGGCGAAGACCGGGGCGAGGATCATGACGAACGCCGGGTTGAGCGCCTGGTACCACGTGGTCGACGGGTCCCAGCCGAAGAGCGTGCCGGTCTTGGAGTCGGCGAACAGCGACAGCGTCGAACCGCCCTGGTCGTAGATCATCCAGAACGCCGCGGCGGCGATGAAGAACCAGACGTACGCCGTCATCTTGGACTGCTCGGGGCCCGACAGCTCCTTGTCCCGCTTGATGCGGACCAGGACGGCCACCGGGATGGCCAGGCCCGCGATGGTGATCGGGTACAGCGCCCACTTGATGGTGAACAGGTCCAACGCCACCACGGCGGCGTAGAACACACCGATGACCACCAGAGCGGCGATGGTCCTGAGCAGGATGCTGCTGCGCTCGGCAGGGGACAGCGGGTTCGGGACGACGCTGCTCTCCGGGTTCAGCGTGCGGCCGAACACCAGGAACACCACGAGGCCCAGTGCCATGCCGATGGCGGCGAGCAGGAAGCCGAGGTGCCAGTTCACGACCTCGCCGATGGTGCCGATCAGGAACGGCGCACCGAACGCACCCAGGTTGATGCCGATGTAGAACAGCGTGAAGCCGCCGTCACGGCGCGGGTCCTCCGGGCCCTTGTACAGGTGGCCGACCATCGTGGAAATGTTGGCCTTCAAGAGGCCCGAACCGACGGCGACCAGCAGGAGACCGACGAAGAACGAGATCTGTCCGGGCAGGGCCAGTGCCACGTGGCCGGCCATGATGACGAAACCGGCGATCGCGACGGTCTTGCGGGCACCCCAGACGCGGTCTCCGAACCAGCCGCCCGGCATGGCCATGAGGTAGACCATCGCCACGTACACGGAGTAGATCGCCGTGGCCGTGGCCATGGTGAAGCCGAGCCCACCCCCCTGGCTGCCGGTTGCGGCGTCCGCACCGCCGGAGACCAGGTACAGGACGAGCAGGGCGCGCATGCCGTAGTAGGAGAAGCGCTCCCACATCTCGGTCATGAACAGCGTGGCCAGGCCGATCGGGTGGCCGAGGAAGGTCCTCTCGTGAGCGGTGCTCGGTGAGTCCTTCGTCAGGCTTGAAGCCATGGGGTCGATCCTTGTTAGCTCTGGACGCGCTGCTTCGTGAGCTGTCACACGCCCGGTGGGGGGTGGCCTGGCACCGGCTGGGCGTCCCGGCCACGCCCGGGACCCGATTCCGAGGTAACGGAGTCGAGGGACGGTCCTCGCCGGGGTCCACGCCCCGCGCGCTCCTCGCGCCCGGGGTCCGGTCCAGGTCGTTCACTCCTCTGCGGGAACGGGTCTTGCTGATCCCACACACAAAGAGAGACCTTTGGTGCGCAAAGCAGCCAAAGGCCCCGGATAGTGCTAGAGGCGTCTCGCCACCATACGGCACGACAGGGCGGCATATGGAAGGACTTGAGATGGGGATCACAGGCATACGTGGAACTGCTTGCCTGGATTTGAAGGTCGTAAACGGAATCCCACCCCACACCCCCAGGCGTGGTCGATCATGCCCCGGTGCGTCCGCGGCGCGGACTACCATCACCCCATGACCCGAGTACTGCTCGCCGAGGACGACGCATCCATCTCCGAGCCGCTGGCGCGCGCGCTGCGCCGGGAGGGGTACGAGGTCGAGGTCCGCGAAGACGGTCCCACGGCGCTCGACACCGGGCTCCAGGGCGGGGTGGATCTCGTCGTGCTGGACCTCGGGCTGCCGGGCATGGACGGTCTGGAGGTGGCGCGGCGCCTGCGTGCCGACGGGCACAGCGTGCCGATCCTCGTGCTGACCGCCCGGGCCGACGAGGTGGACACGGTGGTCGGCCTCGACGCCGGCGCCGACGACTACGTGACCAAGCCGTTCCGATTGGCCGAGTTGCTCGCGCGGGTCCGGGCGCTGCTCCGGCGCGGGGCCACCGAGCCGGCCGCGGCCCCCGCGACCCACGGCGTGCGGATCGACGTCGAGTCACACCGCGCCTGGATGGGCGACGAGGAGCTGCAGCTGACGGCCAAGGAGTTCGACCTGCTCCGGGTCCTCGTGCGCGACGCGGGCCGGGTGGTGACGCGCGACCAACTGATGCGCGAGGTCTGGGACACCACGTGGTGGTCGTCCACCAAGACGCTGGACATGCACATCTCCTGGCTCCGCAAGAAACTCGGCGACGATGCGGCGAACCCGCGCTACATCGCCACGGTGCGGGGCGTCGGCTTCCGCTTCGAGAAGAGCTGACCTCGGACGAGGGGCCACGACGAACACCCGGAGACCGGCCCGCTGCGCCCGTGCCGACCGTGCACGGGCCGCCGGCCGACGAGTAAGGACCGCGGGGCCCCACCCCCGCACCCCTGCAACACCCCCGCCCGGAGGGCACCGTGCGCCGCCGACTCATCAATTCGACCCTGGCCGTGGTGCTGGTCGTCATCGCCGTGTTCGGGGTGTCCCTCGTCATCGTCGAGACGCGCACCATCAGCAGTAGCGCGCAGGAGAGTGTCGACTCCGAGGCGCTGCGGTTGGTCAGCGTGGTCGAGGCCAAGGTGCTCGAACACGAGAAGCTCGACGACGGGGTGCTCGCCGACCAGATCGGACCCGGCCGGTACGCGGTGATCCGCATCCCGGGGAGCCCTCCGGTCGAGATCGGGGAGCGGCCCTCGGACGGCGTGATCCGGGGGACCGCCACCGGCGAGTCGGGCGAGTCGGTCACCGTCGAGGAGGCCCGCTCCATCGTCACCCGCGAGGTCGGCCGCACGCTGCTGATCATCGCCGCCGTCGCGCTGCTGGCCGTCGTCGCCGCCGTGCTCCTGGCCGTGCGCCAGGCCAACAAGCTGGCCTCTCCGCTCACCGATCTCGCCGAGACCGCAGAGCGCCTCGGATCCGGTGATCCCCGACCCCGGCACAAGCGTTACGGGGTCCCCGAACTCGACCGGGTCGCCGACGTCCTGGACGCCAGTGCCGAGCGGATCGCCCGGATGCTCACCGCCGAGCGCAGGCTCGCCGCCGATGCCTCGCACCAGCTCCGGACACCGCTGACCGCGCTCTCGATGCGGTTGGAGGAGATCTCCGTCACGGACGACCCGGAGACCGCCAAGGAGGAGGCGACCATGGCCCTCGCCCAGGTGGAACGTCTCACCGACGTCGTGGAGCGGCTCCTCACCAACTCCAGGGACCCGCGGACCGGTTCCGCCGTCGCCTTCGACCTCGATGAGGTTGTCAAGCAGCAGATCGAGGAATGGCGTCCGGCCTACCGCAGCGCGGGGCGCGCCATCGTCTGCTCCGGTAGGCAGGGCATGCGGGCCGTGGGCACCCCTGGCGCCGTCTCCCAGGTGCTCGCCACCCTGATCGAGAACTCCCTCATGCACGGAGGGGGCACCGTCGCACTGCGCACCCGGGTCACCGGCAACCAGGCCGTCATCGAGGTGACGGACGAAGGCCCCGGCGTCCCCGCCGATCTCGGTGCGCGGATCTTCGAGCGGGCCATCAGCGGCCGCAACTCCACGGGAATCGGACTGGCCGTCGCCCGCGACCTGGCCGAGGCGGACGGCGGGCGCCTCGAACTGCTCCAGCAGCAGCCCGCGGTGTTCGCGCTCTTCCTGAGTCGGGAGCCCAGCGAGCCGAAGCAGGAGCACCAGCGCCCCATCCGGTGACCGCCCGGCTGCTGCCGGGGCGGAGCCGCCTTGGGCGGATGCCGACCCGTGCGGATGGTTTCAGCTGCCGACGCGGTCCGGTTCGCTGGCCCGCCGCTGCTCCAGGAACGACTCGGCCGTCTGCACGGCCTCACGTGCGGGCAGTGCCCGGAACACCCACGTCCGGTACGACCAGAAGCGGAAGAGCGTCGCGACGGCGATCCCGAAGAACTTGAAGAAGTTGCTCTGCAGCGGGCTGTCCCAGTCGAAGCCGTACGTGGCGGTGTACAGCACGCCGTTCTCGATCACCGCTCCGGCGGCGCTGAACAGCAGGAACAGCGTCAGCTCCTTGGTGCGGCCGCTCTTGTCGCGGTCCCGGTACGTGAAGTAGCGGAAGCCCACGTAGTTGAAGAGGATCGCGATGAACGTCGCCAGGAGGCTCGCCCGGACCACGGGGATGTCCGTGGTCGCGCGCACGAGGTTGAAGACCGCCATGTTGACGAGCAGGCCCAAGGCGCCGATCGCTCCGAACTTGGCGACTTCGCGCGCGAGCTGGTTCAGTCGCACACGCAGTGCGCCCGGATCGCTCATGTGATCGCTCAGCCCCGTCCGCTCGGCAGGATCGGCGTCGTCAGGGACGTCACGCCAGTACATCAACGCGACCATGCTAACCAGCGCCCCTGTCGGTTGCCTCTGGACAACTACAGGAGGGGTTGCTTCTTGTGCTTTTCTACGAGGGGGTGGGTCGGGTCGGGCCGTACGGAGCTCCGGATACCCTGAGAGGGTGACGTTCCCGGTAGTCGGCATGGTCGGTGGCGGTCAGCTCGCCCGTATGACCCACGAGGCGGGCATCCCCCTCGGCATCAAGTTCAAGCTCCTCAGTGACACCCCCCAGGACTCGGCGGCCCAGGTGGTCAGCGAGGTCGTCATCGGCGACTATCGCGACCTGGACACGCTGCGGGCCTTCGCCCGCGGATGCGACGTGATCACGTTCGATCACGAGCACGTGCCGACCGAGTGCCTGCGCGCCCTGGAGGCTGACGGAATCCCCGTCCGTCCCGGGTCCGACGCGTTGGTGCACGCCCAGGACAAGGGGGTGATGCGCGCGAGGCTCGACGAGATCGGTGCGCCCAGCCCGCGGCACCGCGTCGTCGCCGATCCCGCCGACGCGGCGGCCTTCGCGCGTGAGATCCGCGGCGCGGAGCACGGCGACGGGCACTGGCCGCGGGAGGAGACGGGGCGCGGCTTCCCGGTCATCCTCAAGACGGTGCGCGGCGGGTACGACGGCAAGGGCGTGTGGTTCGTGCGGTCCCGGGAGGAAGCGGAGGACGCCTTCCGAGCCGGCGTCGCCGTCCTCGCCGAGGAGAAGGTCGCGTTCCGCCGCGAGCTCGCGGCCAACGTCGTGCGTTCCCCGCACGGCCAGGCCGTCGCCTACCCGGTCGTGGAGTCCCGGCAGGTGGACGGGGTGTGCGACACAGTGATCGCGCCCGCCCCCGGCCTGGACGAGGAGCTCGGCGGCCGGGCCCAGCAGCTCGCCCTGCGGATCGCGAATGAACTGGGTGTCGTCGGGCACCTGGCGGTGGAGCTGTTCGAAACCATCGACGGGCGGATCCTCGTCAACGAGCTGGCCATGCGCCCGCACAACTCCGGGCACTGGACCCAGGACGGCGCCATGACCTCCCAGTTCGCCAACCACGTACGGGCCGTACTGGACCTGCCGCTCGGGGACCCGCGTCCGCGCGCGAAGTGGACGGTCATGTGCAATGTCCTGGGCGGCGACTATCCCGACATGTACACGCCGTATCTGCACTGCATGGCCCGGGACCCGCAGCTCAAGATCCACATGTACGGCAAGGACGTGAAGCCCGGCCGCAAGGTGGGGCACGTCAACACCTACGGCGACGATCTCGACGACGTGCTGGAGCGCGCCCGTCACGCCGCCGGCTATCTGCGAGGAACGATCACCGAATGAGCACTGCCGTTGGCGTTGTCATGGGATCCGACTCCGACTGGCCCGTCATGGAGGCCGCGGCCCAGGCCCTCGAAGAGTTCGAGATCGAGTACGAGGTCGACGTCGTCTCCGCCCACCGGATGCCGCGCGAGATGGTCCACTACGGCGAGCAGGCGGCAGGGCGCGGCCTGAAGGTGATCATCGCCGGTGCGGGTGGCGCCGCGCACCTGCCGGGGATGCTGGCCTCCGTCACCCCGCTGCCGGTCATCGGCGTCCCGGTGCCGCTGAAGTACCTGGACGGCATGGACTCGTTGCTGTCGATCGTGCAGATGCCGGCGGGGGTTCCGGTCGCGACGGTGTCGGTCGGCGGCGCGCGCAACGCGGGCCTGCTCGCGGCCAGGATCCTCGCGACCCAGGACCCCGACCTGCTCTCCCGCATGCGGGACTTCCAGCAGGAGCTCAACGACCAGGCGACCGAGAAGGGCCGCCGCCTGCGGTCCAAGGTCGAGGGCTCGGCCGCCTTCGTCTCGGGGAAGTAGGCCGCCGTGGACTTCCTCGCAGAAGCCCGTTCACTGCTCGACTCCTTCCCTGTGGTCGACGGTCACAACGACCTGCCGTGGGCCCTGCGCCAGCAGGTGCGCTACGACCTGGACCAGCTGGACATCGCCACCGACCGGACCGGCAGCCTGCACACCGACATCCCCCGGCTGAGGGCCGGGGGAGTCGGGGCACAGTTCTGGTCCGTGTACGTGCGCACGGATCTGGCCGGCGACGAGGCGGTCAGCGCCACGCTGGAACAGATCGACGCGGTCGGCCAGCTGCTGGCCCGCTACCCAGGGGACCTGGGCCGCGCCCTGACGGCGGACGACATGGAGACCGCGCGCAAGGAGGGCCGCATCGCCTCCCTGATGGGGGCGGAGGGCGGCCACTCCATCAACAACTCGCTCGCCACCCTGCGGGCCTTCCACGCGTTGGGCGTCCGCTATATGACGCTGACGCACAACGACAACACCGATTGGGCGGACTCGGCGACCGACGAGCCCCGCGTCGGGGGCCTGTCCGCCTTCGGACGCGAGGTCGTCCGCGAGATGAACCGCACCGGGATGCTGGTGGACCTCTCGCACGTCGCCGCGACGACGATGCGCGATGCCCTGGACACCTCGGTGGCCCCGGTGATCTTCTCCCACTCTTCGGCGCGGGCGATCTGCGACCACCCGCGGAACGTCCCGGACGACGTGCTGGAACGCCTCGCGGTGAACGGCGGTGTGGCGATGGCCACGTTCGTCCCGAAGTTCATCCTGCCGGAGGCGGTGGCCTGGACCCGTGCGGCGGACGAGAACATGCAGGCGCACGGGCTGCACCCGCTGGACACGACTCCTGCGGCGATGGAGGTCCACCGTGCCTTCGAGGAGGCCCGTCCGAGACCCGTCGCCACGACCGCCACGGTGGCCGACCACCTCGACCACATGCGCGAGGCAGCGGGCATCGACCACATCGGCATCGGCGGGGACTACGACGGCACCGCGTTCACCCCGGCCGGGCTGGAGGACGTGGCGGGCTACCCGAACCTGATCGCGGAACTGCTCCAGCGCGGCTGGTCCCGTCCGGACCTCGCCAAGCTGACCTGGCGGAACGCGGTCCGGGTGCTGCGGGACGCAGAGTCCGTGGCCGCCGACCTCCGGTCGACCCGCGGCCCGTCCAACGCGACACCGGACACGATGCCGAGCGCGAGTCCGAGGACGGCGTAAACCCCGGCCCCCTGGCGGCTCAGTCCGCCGGCCTCCGTCCGGCGGACACCCGGCGGGCTGGTGGGTACCGGTGCACGCGGTTCCGCACACCCACCGGGGCGGGGCCGCCGAGGTGCGTCCGGGACGACGGCGCGCGGTGCGTCCGGGACGACGGCGCGCGGTGCGGGACGCGTGCCGCCGGGCGACCGCTCCGCCGCTCGGGGAGCCTGGACGCCCAGTGGATCATGCGGTCCCGGACGGGGCTCGGAGCGGAGACGGAACGTCCACGGGCCGGTCCGACCGCGCCCGAAGGGCCGGCCCGTCCGGCCGCTGCGGACGGACGACCGCTGCCGGGGGAGACGGGCACCCCGAGCGTCCGGGCACGCGCACCGGTGACGCCGGCACACCGCCGGCCCGTCCGGCCGGGCGCGGCAACGCGGCCCCGCCCCACCGGGGGACCGGCACCAGGTGGGCCGGGGTGCCAGGGCTACCCGCCCTTCCGTGCCCGGTACGTCCGCATCTTCGCCCGGCTGCCGCAGACCGCCATGGAGCACCAGCGACTGCGGCCGGCCGGGCTCCTGTCGTAGTAGGCCCAGCGGCAGTCCTCGGCCTCGCACGCCTTCAGGCGCAGCCAGGTGCCGTCCGCCCGGGCGTCGGCGATCGCCACGGCGACGCGGGAGGCGAGTGCGGTGGGATCCGCGGGCCGGAGCGCCGCGGCGCCCTTCTCGTCGAGGACGACCAGTAGGGGAGCGTCCGACAGCAGCCGCTCCAGGGATCCCGGGGGCGCGGCGTGGCCGGCGTGCGCCAGACAGGCCGTGCGCAGTGCCTCGCGCAGTTCCCGGGCGGCGTCCACGTCGTGCTCGGCGAGACCGAAACGGCCCCGGCCCTCGGTGGTCTCCAGGGCGTCCGCTCCGGTCTCGACGTCCAGGGTGTTGACCAGGGCCTCGACGAGTGCGAGTCCTCCGGGAGCGGGTGCCCTCTCATTCATGCTTGCGACGTTACCGCTACTACGGAAGGATGAGGTAACCGTTACCGGTGCTTCGGATGCATCGGTAACGGAACCGGTAACACGAACCGGTAACACGACAGGGAGGCGTCACCATGTCCATCGCCACACTGGGCACCGTTGTCCTGGACTGTCCGGACCCCGTCGCGCTCGCCGCGTTCTACGCGGAGCTGCTGGGCGGCGAGACCGAGGACGACGGCGAGGGCTGGGTCGAGCTGAAGGGCCACGGCGGCACCCCCCTGGCCTTCCAGGTCACACCGGGCCACGTCCCGCCCACGTGGCCCGCCCCGGACGCGTCGCAGCAGTTCCACCTCGACCTCACCGTCGACGACCTCGACGCCGCGGAAGCCCGGGTGCTCGCCCTGGGTGCCGCGCCCCTCGACGCGGCGGACCACGCGCGGTCGTGGCGCGTGTACGCGGACCCGGCCGGCCACCCGTTCTGTCTCTGCGCCGGTTGAGCCGTGGACGGAGGACGACGAAAGGCGCCGTGGGACCGGATCGATCCGGTCCCCCCTCAGACCCCCTCCCCCGTGCTCCGCCTCCCAACCCCCCCCCCCCCCACCCCCCCCCCCCATCCCCGTCCCCCCCCCCCCCCCCCCCCCCG
>NZ_JBHZCF010000019.1:130499-171455 GCF_042755225.1 Streptomyces sp. NPDC059169
GGTCGTGTAGGGGGGAGTGTGTAGCCCTCTTGTTTTGGGTCGGTGGTGGGGGGGGGGGGGGGAGAGGGAAAAGGAGGGAGGGGGGGGGACCGGATCGATCCGGTCCCACGGCGCCTTTCGTCGTCTGGATGCGGCCGCCGGGCCCTACGCCCTGGGCCTGCCCATCGCGCGGTAGGTCCAGCCCGCCCCGCGCCACAGCTCCGCGTCCAGTGCGTTGCGTCCGTCGAGGATCACCCGGTGCGTCACGGCCCCGCCCAGCTCCGCCGGGTCCAGGGACCGGAACTCGGACCACTCCGTGAGGTGCAGGACGACGTCAGCGCCCCGTACCGCCTCCAGTGCGCTGTCCGCGTACCCGAGCGTCGGGAAGAGGCGCCGTGCGTTGTCCATGCCCTTCGGGTCGTAGACGGTGACCTGGCCGCCCTGGAGGTGGATCTGCCCCGCCACGTTCAGCGCCGGCGAGTCCCGTACGTCGTCCGAGTCCGGCTTGAAGGTCGCGCCGAGCACCGCGACCCGCTTCCCCAGGAAGGAACCTCCGCCCACGGCCTCGCGGGCGAGCTCCACCATGTGCCCGCGACGGCGCATGTTGATCGAGTCGACCTCGCGCAGGAACGTCAGTGCCTGGTCCGCGCCCAGCTCACCGGCGCGGGCCATGAAGGCCCGGATGTCCTTCGGCAGGCAGCCGCCGCCGAAGCCGATCCCCGCCCGGAGGAACTTGGCGCCGATCCGTTCGTCGTGGCCGATGGCCTCCGCGAGCTTCACCACGTCGCCGGCCGCGGCCTCGCACACCTCGGCCATCGCGTTGATGAAGGAGATCTTCGTCGCGAGGAAGGAGTTCGCGGCGGTCTTCACCAGCTCCGCGGTCGGGAAGTCCGTCACCACGAAGGGCGACCCTTCCGCGATCGGCGTCTCGTAGACCTCGCGCAGGGTCTTCTCCGCCCGCTCGCTCGCCACTCCGGCCACGATCCGGTCCGGGTGGAGGGTGTCGTGCACGGCGAAACCCTCCCGGAGGAACTCGGGGTTCCAGGCCAGCTCCACGCCCTCCGCGGCCCGCTCGGCGAGCAGCAGGCCGAGGCGTTCCGCCGACCCGACGGGTACGGTCGACTTGCCGACGACCAGCGAGCCGCTCGCGACCCTGGGAGCCAGCGAGTCGAACGCGGCGTCCACGTACGACATGTCACAGGCGTACTCGCCGTGCTTCTGCGGAGTGTTCACGCAGACGAAGTGCACGTCCCCGCCGAACTCCTCGAATGCGTCCCACGAGGTGGTGAAGCGCAGCCGACCGCTCGATCCCGCAATGCCCGCGACGTGCTTCGCCAGCAGCTCCTCCAGCCCCGGCTCGTACATCGGAACCCGTCCCGCCGCGAGCATCGCGATCTTCTCGGGCACCACGTCGATGCCGAGCACCTCGAAGCCCAGCTCCGCCATGGCCGCGGCGTGGGTGGCACCGAGATACCCGGTGCCGATCACGGTGATCTTGACGGCCATGGAAACGCTCCTGAGGGGGTGCGGGAAGACTGCGGGCCCGAGCATAGTCGGGCGGGTGCCGGGGCATTTTTCCGCTGTCAGCAAGCTCACGTATGCCTGGTCGGGGCGAGCGCACTAAAATTCCCGTTACTTAACGGTAGTTAGCACATCTGGGGAGTGAGAGAACTTGGCGGGAACGCCTGACTTCGACCTGTACCGCCCGTCCGAGGAGCACGACATGCTCCGGGAGACGGTCCGCTCCCTCGCCGAAGCGAAGATCGCGCCGTTCGCGGCCGCCGTGGACGAGGAGGCCCGCTTCCCCCAGGAGGCGCTCGACGCGCTGGTCGCCTCGGAGCTGCACGCCGTCCACGTGCCCGAGGAGTACGGCGGCACGGGCGCGGACGCCCTCGCGACCGTGATCGTCATCGAGGAGGTCGCCCGCGTCTGCGCGTCGTCCTCCCTGATCCCCGCGGTCAACAAGCTGGGCTCGCTGCCGGTGATCCTCTCCGGCTCCGAGGACCTGAAGAAGAAGTACCTGGGCCCGCTCGCCCAGGGCGACGCGATGTTCTCGTACTGCCTCTCCGAGCCGGACGCGGGCTCCGACGCCGCCGGTATGAAGACCCGGGCCGTGCGCGACGGCGACTTCTACGTCCTCAACGGCGTGAAGCGCTGGATCACCAACGCCGGCGTATCCGAGTACTACACGGTCATGGCCGTCACCGACCCGGAGAAGCGCTCCAAGGGCATCTCGGCCTTCGTCGTCGAGAAGGGCGACGAGGGTGTTTCCTTCGGCGCCCCGGAGAAGAAGCTCGGCATCAAGGGTTCCCCGACCCGCGAGGTCTACCTCGACAACGTGCGCATCCCCGCCGACCGCATGATCGGCGCGGAGGGCACGGGCTTCGCCACGGCCATGAAGACCCTGGACCACACCCGCATCACCATCGCGGCGCAGGCCCTCGGCATCGCCCAGGGCGCCCTCGACTACGCCAAGGGCTACGTCCAGGAGCGCAAGCAGTTCGGCAAGCCGATCGCCGACTTCCAGGGCATCCAGTTCATGCTCGCCGACATGGCGATGAAGATCGAGGCCGCCCGCCAGCTCACCTACGCGGCCGCCGCCAAGTCCGAGCGCAACGACAGCGACCTCACCTTCCAGGGCGCCGCGGCCAAGTGCTTCGCCTCGGACGTCGCCATGGAGGCCACCACCGACGCCGTCCAGCTCCTCGGCGGCTACGGCTACACGCGCGACTACCCGGTCGAGCGCATGATGCGCGACGCCAAGATCACGCAGATCTACGAGGGCACGAACCAGGTCCAGCGGATCGTGATGGCGAGGAACCTGCCGTAGCAGGGTTTTTGCAGTTCAAGGGCAGTTTCGAGGGTCCGCATGGGCATCCTGGGCTTTCTGTCCGTTGAGGCCTGATCAGGGACGTTCCTGGGTGTCATGCCGGGGGAATCCTGGGCGGACGCCGGGCGGGAAAGGGCCACTGCACAAACAACGCAGCCCCCGGCGCCATGCCGGGGGCTGTTGTCGTCCGGGTCGGTGAGGGGAACGCGTCCTGGACACCACGCCCTGACGCGGGAATCGGCCACCCGTCGGTGCGGACGTGGGCCCGGCAGATCTGAACGAGCTGCTGCCCGAGGCCACGGGAATGACACGGCGGACGATCTTCCCGGTGCCGGCGGTCGCCGCCCGCGTCCGTGTGCCGGCGGCCGTCCGGGTTCGCCGGAGTCCGTCGTCCGGGCGCCGGTCTCATTCCGGGCGCCGGTCCTCAGACGGACCGGGCCAGTTCGAAGCCCGCCGTACGCATCTCCGTGCACAGGGCCCGGCAGGCCCCGAAGAGAGCCTCGAACTCCGGGTGGCCCCGCCAGGACTTGAGGGACTCCAGGTCGCGCCACGACGAGAAGGACACGAAGTGCTCCGGTTCGTGCCGGTCGCGGATCAGCCGGGCCCACTGGAAGCCGTCGACCGATTCCCTGGTCCAGGTCAGGAACTCCGTCCAGCGCTCCTGGAACTCCTCGGCCCGCCCCTCGGCGACCCGCCAGTTCCCCGACGCCCAGTACCGGCTCTCCTCCGCCATCGCGCCCACCGCATCCCGTGATCGCCGTTCGCCGTAGGGGCAGCGTAGGGCGGTGGCGAGGAGCGCGCGAGCGGACGGCGAAGGGGTCGGACGGCGGGCGTCAGTTTCCGGTGACCGTGACCTTCTCGTCGTTCCTGATCTGGCTCACCAACTGCTTCACCTTGTCCTTGTCCCAGATGAGGTTCCCGCCGCGGCTGCCGGAGATCGGTATGTTCATCGACTTGCCGTCCCCGCCGTTGACGCCCTTCATCGCGAAGAACATCTCGCCGAGGTCGAACAGGGACATGTCCTTGTCGACGATCAGGGTGTCCAGTCCCGCGCCGAGCGTCGGGTAGAGCGTGAACGGGTTGAGGACCGTGCCCGGCGTGGCGGCCTGGTTGGCGAGTGCCGCGAGGAACTTCTGCTGGTTCTTCGTACGGTCGAGATCGCTGCCCGCGAAGGCGTAGCGGGTGCGGACGAAGGCGAGGGCCTTCTGCCCGTCGAGGGTCTGCTTGCCGGCCTGGAAGTCGGCGCCGGAGTTCTTGTCCTTGAACGCCTTGGGGATGTCCATCTCGACCCCGCCGAGTGCGTCCACGATGTTCGCGAAGCCCGCGAAGCCGATCTCGGCGTAGTGGTCGATGCGCAGTCCGGTGTTGTACTCGACGGTGCGTACCAGCAGTTCGGGTCCGTCCTCCGCGTACGCCGCGTTGAGCTTGACGTGGCGACCCACGCCCTTGAACGTCTTGCCGGACTCGGAGCCGACGAAGGTCGGGACCTCCACGTCGGAGTCGCGGGGGAGCGACACCATGGTGTTCCCGCTGCCGCAGGCCGCGAGGATCATCATCGAGTCGGTGCGCTTGCCCTCGGCTGAGCCGGTGTGGAGCTCCTTCTTCTCCTCGGCGGTCATGCCCTCGCGGCTGTCGGACCCGACGATGAGGTAGGTCGTGCAGTCGCCTTCCTCCGGGCGCTCGATGACCTTGGAGAGGTCGACCTCGCGGCGCATCTTGGAGTCGGCCCAGAAGTAGGTGCCTATGGAGACGCCGAGCACGCCGACGATGACGACGACCGACCCGATCTTGAGCCTGCGTCGCCAGTCGGGCGCCGGTCGGTCGGCCGGGGGCGCGTAGCCCCCGTTGCCCCCTCCGTACCCGCCGCCCGGTGAGCCGTAGACTTGGCCCGTGCTGTAACCGCTGTCGTACGGGGCGTCGTGTCCGTCGTCGTACCCCTGCGCCTGCTGCCGGGGGACGGCGGGGCGCTGCACGTGCCGCATCACGCGGGCGCCCTCGGGCTGGGCGCCCTGGCTGCCGCGTCCGTATCCTTCGGGCCAGTCATTCATGCGGACCAGTGTGCAGTCGGCCCCCGCCACGCCGACAGGGCGGGTGAGAAATAGCACCGCGCCTGTAGCGAACCTGATGCAATGCTCCGACCTGCAGACCCCCGCATAGGGTAGAGGGCATGACAGAACAGGCCCAGCGGCCGGAGGGCACCATCCCGGCCAAACCCACCTCGGCTTCGCGCACCACCCTCAGCCACATCATGACCGGCAGTGACACGAACCTGCTGGGCACCGTGCACGGCGGCGTGATCATGAAACTGGTGGACGACGCGGCGGGCGCGGTGGCCGGGCGGCACTCGGGAGGTCCCGCAGTCACCGCTTCCATGGACGAGATGGTCTTCCTGGAGCCCGTCAGAGTCGGTGACCTGGTCCATGTGAAGGCGCAGGTCAACTGGACCGGGCGATCCTCCATGGAGGTCGGGGTCCGGGTGCTCGCCGAGCGCTGGAACGAGTCGACCCCGGCCACGCAGGTCGGCTCCGCGTATCTGGTCTTCGCCGCGGTCGATGCGGACGGCAAGCCGCGCCCGGTACCCCAGGTCGTCCCGGAGACCGAGCGTGACAAGCGCCGCTACCAGGAGGCGCAGATCCGCCGTACCCACCGGCTGGCCCGGCGCCGTGCCATCAAGGAACTGCGCGAGAAGAGGGCGGCGGAGGGGTACCAGGACTGAGGCCGGGGCCGGGCGCCCGGGAGCCACTCGGGTCAGCGGTGCCCCGGGGCGCGGCAGGCCCGTGCTGTCCGTCCTCGATCGCCGGTCGACCGGGCCCGCCGGTGCGGCCCGACCCGGCTGGGGCGCCAGGGGCGCGCTACGCCCCCGAGCGGGCCGCCACCCGGCGACCCGGACGGGCGCCGGACACCCCGGTGAGCATCCGCCCGCACCCGCGCACCTCGCTCACTTGCAGAGCGCCTGGTCGCCCGTGACCGCCTCGAAAGGGCCTGGAGCGGGGACGGATTCCGCGCGCACCGGTGTCACGGAGGTGAAGCTCGAGCCGGCGGTCACCTTCATCGTGGCGCCCTGGCCCTCGACCTGGCGGAGTTCGCAGCCGGGGAGGGCGACGGCGAGGGACTTCGCCGAGCGGTCCCACCGGGGGTCGTAGGTGATGAGCGTGCGCTTCACGTCGCGGCGGTCGCCGTTCAACGGCACGCGGGTGGTGTTGAAGCCGGTCGCGTGCAGGGCGGCGTCCACTCGGGCGCCCAGACCGTCCAAGCGGGTCCCGTTGTAGACCTGGACCCTGATCTGCCGCGGCGGTACGTCGATGACCTTCGCCGTGGGCGCCGGAGCCGTCGGCCCCGCGCGTCGCGGTGCGAGCGGCTGGTCGTCGCGCAGCGCCTGGAAGAGCTTCTTCGACTTCACCGGGTCCCACTTCACCGTCGAGCCGAGGCCCTTCACCTGGTGCTTGGGGTCGCCGATGGGCACCGAGGTGAACTCGGACGACGCGGGCGTGAACCCGCGCATCGCCTTCGCGAGCGACAGCAACTCGCTCGTGCCGAAGCCCCGGTCCGCCCGCACCGCACTCAACATCTGGGAGCTGACCTCGCGGAACTTCACCGGGTTCAGCAGGACGCCGCTGGTCGTGGCGCGGTGGATGAGCGCGGCCATGAAGCGTTGCTGGCGCTGCATCCGGCCCAGGTCCGCCGCGCCGTCGATGTAGCGGGAGCGGACGTACTGCAGGGCCTCCCCGCCGTTCAACTCGTGGGTGCCCGCGGGGAGGTTCAGGCCCGTGTGCGAGTCCTTCATCGGCCGGGCTGTGCAGATCTTCACCCCACCGATCGCGTCCACGGTCTTCATGAAGCTGGTGAAGTCGACCTCCAGGTAGTGGTCGACCTTGATCTGCGTCATCTGCTCGACGGTGTGGACGGTCAGCGCGGGTCCGCCCTCCGCGTACGCCGCGTTCAGCTTCAGCGCGTGTCGGCCGTGGTGCTTCCCGGTGGCGGTGTCGACGTGGGCGGGGATCACCGTGTACGAGTCGCGCGGCAGGCTCACGATGCTCGCCCGGTCCCGGTCGGCCGAGATGTGCACCAGCATGATCGTGTCGGTGCAGCGGCAGGGTGCACCGCCGAGCCGGAACCTGCGCCGCTCTTCCGCGGTGATCCGGTCCCGGCCGTCCGTTCCGACGAGCAGGATGTTCATCCCGTGTCCGGCGTCCGGCCGGTTCTTCATGTCCTTGAACGGGTCGACCCGGCCGATCCCACTGTCCAGCCCGGTCACCAGAGCGTGACCGATGCCACCCGCACCCAACACCAGGACCGAGAGAGTGGTGGCCAGCCGCGTGCTCCAGCGGGTGCGCCGGGTCTGCCGCCCCCCGTGCGGACGCGGACGGGCGGCGGACGGTCCCGGACGCGTCGCCGTGGGCCTCGGGCGGTGCGCCACCGTCCGCGGGCGGGCGGGCGCCTGCCGCGGTCGGGGCGAGCGGGGCGGTGTGGGCACGGGGACACCTCCGCGAGGGTGGCAGACCGGGATCCCGAGAACCGTAGGCCCATACGATCTGCTGCACGGGGAGGCGGAGCGGGCGGCGCGCACCGGTGTCCCCCGTTCGCGGTAACGTGGCGCACGATGCTGCCGTCTCCCGGAGTCTCGACCTCCGGACCTCCGAGGAAACCGAATGCCCGCCGCTGCTCCCGCCGTCTCCGTGATCATGCCGGTCCTCAATGAGGAGCGGCATCTCCGCACCTCCGTCCGCCACATCCTCGAGCAGGAGTACGCAGGCGAGATGGAGGTGGTGATCGCGCTCGGCCCGTCCACGGACCGCACCGACGAGATCGCCGCCGCATTGGTCCGGGAGGACCCGAGGGTCCACACGGTGCCGAACCCCACCGGGCGTACGCCCGCTGCGCTCAACGCGGCCATCAAGGCCTCGCGCCATCCGATCGTGGTCCGCGTGGATGGTCACGGCATGCTGTCGCCGAACTACATCGCGACCGCGGTCCGGCTGCTGGAGGAGACGGGCGCGCAGAACGTGGGCGGCATCATGCACGCCGAGGGCGAGAACGACTGGGAGCACGCGGTCGCCGCCGCGATGACCTCCAGGATCGGCGTGGGCAACGCCGCGTTCCACACCGGCGGCGAGGCGGGCCCCGCGGACACCGTGTACCTCGGTGTGTTCCGGCGCGAGGCGTTGGAACAGCAGGGCGGTTACAACGAGGAGTTCATCAGGGCCCAGGACTGGGAGCTGAACTTCCGCATCCGGGAGGCGGGCGGACTGATCTGGTTCTCGCCGGAGCTGCGGGTGCAGTACCGGCCGAGGCCCTCCGTCAGGGCGCTCGCCAAGCAGTACAAGGACTACGGTCGCTGGCGCCACGTGGTCGCCCGCTACCACCAGGGCTCGATCAACGTGCGTTACCTCGCTCCGCCGGTCGCCGTCTGCGCGATCGCCGCGGGTGTGGTGGTGGGCGCCGCGCTCACTCCGCTGGGTTTCGTCGTCCCGGCCGGATACCTCGCCGCGATCGCGGCCGGTTCGGTCCCGGCGGGCAAGGGCCTGCCGCTGAAGGCCAGGCTGCAGATCCCGGTCGCCCTGGCCACCATGCACATGTCCTGGGGGTTCGGCTTCCTCACCAGCCCGCGTTCGCTGGCGCAGAAGGTCATCGCGAGCCGCCGCCCCGCGGTGCGGTCGGCCGTCTGACACGACGGGGTCCGGCGGCTGACGCGCCGTCCGGGACGTTCGACGCGACCTACGGGACGTCCGACGCGACGAACGGTCCCCGCCCCGGAACGTGCCGGGGCAGGGTCGT
Source organism: Streptomyces sp. NPDC059169 (assembly GCF_042755225.1). Lineage (NCBI taxonomy): Bacteria > Bacillati > Actinomycetota > Actinomycetes > Kitasatosporales > Streptomycetaceae > Streptomyces > Streptomyces sp. NPDC059169. The sequence continues at coordinate 139,084 of NZ_JBHZCF010000019.1, forward strand.
TCCGCCGCGCAGGCACGGACCGGCCGGGGCCACGCGCGGGGTCACCAGCGGTAGGGCTCGTAGACGTCCATGCAGGTGCTCTCGTCGGCGCCGTTGAGCGCCTCGGTCTCGTCCTTCGACACCGTCGGTGCCGGAGTCTTCGGGAAGGAGTCACCGCTGCGCCAGTCGGCTCCCACGACCAGCGTGACGCCCGAGACGTCCGAGGACTTCTTCACGCTGCCCGTCGGGATCCCGAGGGACTTGGCCACCGCTTGGGCGTCGCCCTCCAGTTCGGCACTGGGATAGTGGACGACCGTCTTCGCCTGCGGATTGCTGGTGCGGTCCGCGGAGGCCCGGGAGAAGCCCTTCCCCTTCAGGACCTCCACGAGGTCGGCTGCGCGTCCCTTCACGGATCCCGACTCGGACGTGTAGGTCCCGTTCTGCACGAGGACACCGATCTCGCCGGGCGGCGCTGCGGGGTCCTTGGGCGTCGGCGCGGGCTTCGGCTTGGACGTGGGGCCCTTGCCGTCCAGCGGGACGTCGTCGCGGAGCATGCTCCACAGGTCGTCCGCCTTGCCCGGCGCGGGAAGCACCCGGTCACGGTCGGCCGGGTCCGGGATGCGCGGCATGGTGAGCATCGTGATCCGGTCCGTCGGTACGTCCTTGAGCTGCATGCCGAGGTCGAACAGCTTCTTGACGGTGCCGATCTCCTCGGACACCTGCAGGGACTTGGTCGCCGTCTCCGCCAGGTCCATCAGCTGCCCCGTGTCGGTGAACGCGTTCTGCTTCTTCAGGTTGCGGATCACCGAATTCATGTACATGTGCTGGGCCTTGGAGCGGCCGAAGTCGTCGTAGAAGGCGTGCCGGGTGCGCAGCCACTGCAAGGCCGTCTCGCCCTGGATGTTCTGACGGCCCGCCTTCAACTTGAGCCCGGAACCGCCCTTCACGGCGCGGGTCGGCTTGTCGTGCACGTTGTACTTCACGCACACCTCGGCTCCGCCGACCGCGTCGGACATCGCGACCACACCGGCGAAGTCGACCATCATCCAGTGGTCGATGTAGATGCCGGTGAGGTTCTCCCAGGTGAGCAGCGTGCAGCCCGGACCGCCGCGCGCCAGGCTCTCGTTGATCAGCGTCCTGGTCCTCGCGTAGTTCTGCCCGGTCCTGGGTTCCTGGCACTCGGGTATCTCCACCCGGGTGTCACGAGGGATGGAGACGACCGAGGCGTTCTTGCGGTCGGCCGAGACGTGCAACAGCATCTGGACGTCGGCGAGCGGCGGGTTGTCCTTGTTGTCCCGCGCTCCACCGAGGTCCTGGTTCGCCTGCGACGCCCGGCTGTCCGAGCCGATCAGCAGGACGTTCAGTGGTGTCTGGCCGGCCGCGTTCGGCGCGGTCCGCCTCGCCTTGCTGTCACCCGCGGTGCGCTCGCCCTTGCGGATGTTCTCGTTCAAGTGCTGGTAGTAGAGGTAGCCGACCCCCGCCGTGCCGAGTATGAGCAACGACAGGACGGACGCGACCCAGCGCAGCACGCGGCGCTTGCCGCGTCTGCCGGGCGGACCGGAAGACCTACCCCGCCCCGTGCTCCCCGTACCCGCGCCGGGCGACACCGCGCCCGCGTCCCCGCCACCTCTGGCGTCCGCACCGCCCTGCTCCTCCTCGTGAACGTCCTGACCGGCGTGCCGGACGCGTTCCTGCGTCCGCTCCCCACGCACGCTGCTGTGTCCCACCCAGGTCCCCCTGTCGATTCAGGCGCGCCAAATGACCCGGTGGTCCGGGGTCATTTGGCGCACACCTGCTTGTCGGCTTCCACCTGCTGCACGCCCTCCGGCGCCTTCGCCGGCGCGGTGACGGGCACCCCTGCGCCCTTGAAGTCGGCTCCGAGGGTCAGCACCATCGGCTGCTTGCCCTCGGCGTTCTCCGTGCCGGGCTTGAGGGCCTCGGCGGGCAGGCCCATCAGGTCCGCGAGCGTGCGGGCCTGGTCGGCCTGGTTCGGCGCGTACGCCAGCGTCGTCTTCGGGATCTTCGTCGGCGCGTTGCTCTTGTTGGACGACTTGTAGACGCCCTTCACGTTCTGCAACCACTCGAGGGTCTTCTGCGCGGCCCCCGTCGTGTCACTGCCGTTGTACACGTCGACGCGGACGTCGGAGGCCTTCGCGCGCGGGCCGTTGAGCAGGGCGGCCTGCTTGTCCTTGGCCTCCGACTGCTTCTTCTTCACCTCGGTGAAGGAGACGTCGTTCTGCAGCATGCTGAAGACCTGCGGGGCCTTGGTCGGGTCGAGGAGGACGGTCGCACCGTCCGTGTTGTCGACGACGGGGACCGTCGCGAAGGTGATGTGCTTGATGTCGATCTCGCCGAGGTCCTTGGCGAGCGACGTCAGCTTCGGGATGTCACCGATGGCCTTGTCGACGGTGAGCGCCTTGGTGGCCGCATCGGCGAGCGCGAACATCTTCTGCGGGTTGCCGAGGGTGTCTTCCTTCATCTGCCGGATCATCGAAGCCACGAACTGCTGCTGCTGCTTGATCCGGTCGAGGTCGCTCTCGTTGCCCAATCCGTGCCGGTTGCGGACGAAGGCGAGCGCGTCCTCGCCCTCGACCTTCTGCGGTCCCGCGGGCAGGTCCAGCTTGGAGCGCCTGTCCTTGATCGGCTTGGCGAGGCAGATCTCCACCCCGCCGACCGCGGTGGACAGGGTCTTCACCGCGTTGAAGTCGGCCATCATGAAGTGGTCGACGGGAACGCCGGTGAGCGCCTTGACGGTACGCATGGTGCAACCGGGGTCCCGTCCCGCGACCCCGTAGCTCTCGTTGAAGCGCACGCGTTGCGAACCCCTGATTATTTTCGTCGAACCGTCCTGCTGCTTGGTGGGGCAGTCGGGGATGTCCGTGATCAGGTCACGCGGGATGCTCACCGCGGTCGCGTTGGTGCGGTCCTGCGAGACGTGGAAGAGGAACGTGGTGTCGGCGTGGCCCTCGCTGCCCTTGTCGCCGTAGCCGGAGTTGCCAGCGCCGGTGCGCTTGTCCGTGCCCAGCAGCAGGATGTTCATCGGCCCGTCCGCGGAGACGTCCTTGTTGCCCGCGTCGCCCACGTCCACCGTGTTGAGGTTGCCGTTAAGCCGTTCGTACACGTAATAGGCGGCCGCGGACCCGGCGACCACGACGAGGGCCAGGACACCGCCCGTCCACACCAGCGCCTTCTTCTTCCGCGACTTCGGGGGCTTCCGCTTGCGGCGTCCCGGTCCGGTGGGCGGCGTCGTGCTGCCGTCCTGGCCCGGGTTCCGGGGCGAACGGCGGCTGCGCTGGCCGGGGACGTCCGTGTTCGGCGCCGCGGGGCCGGTGGCGCCGCGGCGGCGGCCCGTTCCGGGCGCACTCGAGCCGACGGAGTGGGAGGAGGTCGACTGCCCAGCGGAGCGGTCCAGTCGCAGTTCGTAATTGCCGGTCTGCGGGTTCATCACCCACTGGTCGGCGGGGTCGATGTCGTCCGCCTGCCCACGGCTCTGCGCATCCACGGTTGCTTGAGTCCTCCGTCGGTGCCACGCGAGGCGCCCCTCCCCCCAGGAGACGCTCGGTTCGTCGATCCGGTTGTGTGTGGCCTGGCGGCCGGAAGCACCGGATCGCGCCACAGTATCCGCCCAGTTCAGCGCCGGGCGACGTCCGTGACAAATTCCACGCTGCTTACAACCGGGCAATCCACCCAATCCCCATGGAGTGCCGACGACTCCTTGGCGATCGCTTTACCTGCACGTTCCCGTTGCCGCATTGGTGCCGGTGAACGTCGGTGCCGGTGACCGCCGCCCCGTGCCCGTACTGCCGTCACCGTGTGTCCTCGGGTCGGTGCTCGCTGTTGTGTCCGACGGCACCACCTTCACCGGTGCGTCCTCGCGCAGCCGCTCGAAGAGCCGGCTCGCATCGGGCTCCACCAGTTCGTCCCGGTTCGCATCGAGTGCGTACGGCCGGCGGGGCAGGGTCAGGAACTGTACGCGCTCCGCGGGGATGCTGCGGACCGAGCGGGTGAGGTCGTAGAGGTCCCGCAGCGAGTCCAGGCCGGGGTCGGTGGTCAGCGACTTCGTCGCCGCGTCCAGCACCGGGTAGAGCTTCGTCGGGTTCAGCAGGACGCCGTTGCTCTGCACCTTGTTGAAGAGCGCGCCGAGGAACTGCTGCTGCCGGCCCATGCGTTCGGTGTCGCTGCCGTTCCCGAGGGACTTCCTGGTACGGACGTAGCCCAGGGCCTGCTCGCCGCTGAGCGTGTGCCTGCCCGCTTTGAGGCTGATGTGCGCATCTTTGTCGTTGATCGGCTCGGTCAGACAGACCGTCACGCCGTCCACCGCGTCGACCATGTCCTTGAAGCCATGGAAGTCGATCACCATGTGGTGGTCGATCCGCACCCCCGTGAGCCGTTCGACCGTGCGGATCGTGCACGCCGCACCACCGAAGGCGAAGGCGAAGTTGAACTGGGTGAACTGCTCTCGGGTGTACGTGCCCTTGCCCGTGCGGCAGCCGGGGACGTCGACCATCAGGTCGCGCGGGATGGAGACCACGGTCGCGCTGCGTCTGTCCGCGGCTAGGTGCACCAGAAGGGTGGTGTCGGAGCGCTGGCCCTTGGAACGGCCGTACTTGCGGTTGCCCGGGCCGGCCCGTGTGTCGGAGCCGATGAGCAGCAGGTTCTGCGCCCCGCGGGGCGCGGGCAGCGGTCGTTCCTTGTCGTAGCGCGCCAGCTCCTCTGCCGCCGAGACGTCCGTGGTGATGTTGCCTTCGAGCTTCCGGTAGAGCCACCAGCCCGCGCCCGCGAGGACGAGGACGAAGAACGACAGGCAGAGCGCGATCCAACGGAGGCGGTGACGAGTGCGCTGGCCGGCGCCGCCCGAGTCCCGGCCTCCGGAGCCCCTGCCGTCCTCTCCTCCGGAGTGCCTGCCGTCTCCGCTTCCGGAAGCACCGGCGGTCCCGGCCGGGTCGTCCGGTTCGGCGGGCGTGCCAGCGCTGTCGGTCACGTGTGCGTCCATCCTCGCGGCTCGTCGGACTCGATGTGCATGCCTACGCCGATGATGTCCCGCGGGGCCCCCTGAGGCCCGGGGGCTCGGCACGCAGTGAGCCGGAAGAGTGGACTTCGGGGAGCCGCGCGGAGCCCAGGTCCGGGCCTTGGGAGCCGTACGGCGCCGCAGGACCGGCCGACGGCGCTGCGGGCCGTACCGCAGGGTCCCGGCCCGCGGGCCGGATTCCGGGATGGCCGATCCCCGGCGCCGCCCTGTCCCGCCGCGACCCGCATCGACCGGCGCGGACGGGGCGGTCGACCCGGTCGCCCCGTCAGGCGCGGACGGGCTTACTCCACCCGGTGCGTCACGCGCTCGCTCTCGATGCGCTGCGCCAGGCCCTCCTGGGACAGCCGGTCGAGGTGCCGGCAGAGCACCACCGAAGCGCCGGCCGCGAGCGGTGCGTACAGCCCGGCGGACAGCCCGTCCCAGTCGTCGAAGAGCCGTCCGGACAGCAGTCGTGCCCCGGCCGCCAAGCCCAGATCCGCGGCGTCCGTCCGGGCGCGGTCCACGATCAGGGAACCCGTCAGCTCGGTGTCCGCCCCGGTGACCGCGAGCGCGGGCGCGTCCGGATCGACCGGCACGTACGGGGCGAAGCGGTCCGGCTGGCTCGGCACCTCCACCGCATAGTCGGCGTAGCCCTCGGGCGGGGTCACGAAGCGGCGGCCGAGCGGTTGGAGGGACAACGCGATCCGCTCACCACCGCACGCCAAACCCGCGTCGAAACTGCCGGGCCCCGCGACCACCAGGTCCGCGCCGGACGGGTCGCCACCGACGTCCGCCACCACCCCCACCGAGGAGCAGGCGACCAGCCACACCGCGGTCTGCCAGTGCGCGGGCAGCAACAGGGCCAACCGGTCGCCAGGCTCCGCGGACAACCCGTCCTGCAGGAGGTTCGATGTTTTGGCCACCCAATTGGCGAAGGTCGCGACGGACAATTCGACGCGCTCTCCGGTGGCATCGTCGTAATAGGTGACGAAGGGGCGGGCAGGGTCCGCGGCGAGGGCGGATCGGAGCAGGTCGGCGGGTGTGCGATCGCTGGAATTCACCCGGGAAAGGGTACGCCGCGGTACGCCGGCGACCGCCGCCGTACCGGTGACCCGGACCCCCGTTCGGACCGGGGGACGCAGGGATTTCCGCAGGGCGGATCCGGCCCGCGCGGCCAAGGATCGGCTCATGCGCGCCTTCCTCATTTCTTCGACCGGCGCGGTGTGCGCCACCGCCCTCGCCCTGCCCGTACTCACCCTTCCGGCCGCAGCAGCCGGCCCCCCGCCCTCGGCGGACCTCCCCGGATCCACGCAGTCGCTGCCGCTGTCCCCGCTCCCCGACCGCCTGAGGGCCGGGAGCGCGGTCGCCGCCCAGGGCACCGCACCACGCGACGTGCGTCCGTTCTCGCTCCTCGGCGTCGTCTGGGACGACGCGGGCGTCGCGCTTCACGGAAAGGTCAAGGTCCGCACCCGCGCGGCCGGTTCCCACATCTGGTCCGGCTGGCAGGACCTGGAGGCGGACGACGTCGCCCACGCACCGGACCCGAGCGCACGGGAACGCTCGGACCGGGCGCTCCGCGGCTCCACGGCACCCCTCTGGGTCGGTGCCTCGGACGGGGTCGAGGCCCGCGTCCTGCCGGAAACGGACGCATCGCTCCGCTCCACGCCCCTGCCGGGCGGCCTCAGACTGGAACTGGTCGACCCGGGCCCGACGCCGAAACCCGCGACCTCCACGGCCGACGCGCCCGCGCCCCCGAGCGGGTCGCTGGCCCAGAAGGCGCCGGCGAGTGCCCTCCCGCTCGACGCACTGCAGGCCTCACCGCTGTTCGCCACCCCGGAAGCCGCTGCCGCTTCCGCGGTCAACGCGGGTCTCGCGCCGCTCGGGGCCTCGGTGATCCCCGCCCTCTCGAAGCAGGAAGCCAGCGAGGAGGCGGGTGTCTACGGCGTTGCGAAGCCGTACGTCGGCGCCCGGCCGCCCATCATCTCGCGCAAGGGCTGGGGAGCCGATGAGAGCCTGCGCGAGAAGGAGTTCGCCTACACCAAGTCGATCAAGGTGGCGTTCATCCACCACAGTGGGACGGGCAACGGCTACACCTGCGCCCAGGCGCCCGCGGTGCTGCGCGGCATCTACCGCTACCACGTGGAGAGCAATGGCTGGCGCGACATCGGCTACAACTTCGCCGTCGACAAGTGCGGACGCATCTACGAAGGCCGGGCGGGCGGCGTGGTCAAACCCGTGCTCGGTGCGCACACGCTCGGATTCAACGGCAACAGCATGGGCATCGCCGTCCTCGGAACGTACAGTGCGAGCAACCCCCCGGCGGCGGCGGTGACGGCCATCGCCAAGCTCACGGCCTGGAAGCTCGGCCTGTACGGAATGAATCCGAAGGCGCAGACGGCCCTCACGTCCGAGGGCGGCAACAAGTTCAAGAAGGGCACGTCGGCCAGGCTCAACGTCATCTCGGGGCACCGGGACGGGTTCGACACCGACTGCCCCGGGGCCCGGCTCTACGGCAAGCTCGGCACCGTCCGTAACGCGTCGGCCAAGCTCCAGGGGCGGTGACGGGGTCGTCGATCGGCCCGTCGGAAGGCGCGGACAGCGGGCTGCATAAACTGGCCGGTCACATGGACACATCGCCCGGCCCCAGTAGGAAGCAGAGAAGGCATTGACCCAGGCCCAAGAAGCGGTCCTCCTGGTAGGCGGCAAGGGGACGCGGCTGCGCCCGCTGACCGTGAACACACCCAAGCCGATGGTGCCCGCGGCCGGGGTGCCGTTCCTCACGCACCAGTTGGCCCGGGCGCGTGCCGCGGGAGTCGAGCACATCGTGTTCGCCACGAGCTACCTCGCGGAGGTCTTCGAGCCGTACTTCGGCGACGGCTCCTCCATGGGCCTCCACCTGGAGTACGTCACCGAGGAGGAACCGCTCGGCACGGGCGGGGCGATCCGCAACGTGGCGTCGAGGCTGAGGTCGGGCCCCGACGACCCGGTGCTCATCTTCAACGGCGACATCCTGACGGGTCTGGACATCAAGGGCCTGGTCGCGACGCACGCCTCGTCCGGCGCGGACGTCTCCCTGCACCTGACGCGGGTGGCGGACCCGCGGGCGTTCGGCCTGGTCCCGACGGACGAGACCGGCCGGGTCACGGCCTTCCTGGAGAAGCCGCAGACCCCCGAGGAGATCGTCACCGACCAGATCAACGCGGGCGCGTACGTCTTCCGGCGCTCCGTCATCGACGGCATCCCCGAGGGGCGTCCGGTCTCGGTCGAGCGGGAGACCTTCCCCGAACTGCTCACCTCGGGCGCGCACCTCCAGGGCATGGTCGACTCCACCTACTGGTTGGACCTCGGCACGCCCCAGGCCTTCGTGCGCGGCTCCGCCGACCTGGTCCTCGGGCGCGCCCCGTCGCCCGCGGTCCCCGGCCGCTGCGGCGACCGCCTGGTCCTGGAGACGGCAACCGTCGCGCCCGACGCCAAGCTGACCGGCGGAACGGTCGTCGGTGCCGGTGCGAGCGTCGGTGAGGGGGCCCGGATCACCGGGAGCACCATCCTCGACGGGGCGACGATCGGCCCCGGTGCAGTGATCACCGATTCCCTGGTCGGTGCGAACGCCCACATCGGCGCCCGTAGCGTCCTGTCCGGTGCGGTCATCGGCGACTGTGCGGTCGTCGGCCCCGACAACGAACTCCGGGACGGCGTACGGGTGTGGTGCGACGCGACGATTCCGGCCGGGGCGATCCGCTTCTCCTCGGACCAGTAGGCCGGAGGCCGGCGGCACCGCCCCCGGACGAGTACCGCCCGGGCGCCACGGCACACGCGCGGAGCGGGGCGCGCCGGCCCGGCCGCCGTGCCGGCGCCCGCGGGACGCTGCCGCGTACGGCTCTCCACGGCCTACCCTCTAAGGGACTCCGACCCCGAGGACCATCCGTGGCAGGCCGATTCGATTCCCGTCCCGCAGTCACCCGCACCACGGTGCGCGGGGGCGAGGTCGCCGTACCGGCACCGAGAGCGTCCGTGCCGGTCCGCGCAGGCAGCCGGGAGCGGCGCTACGTGCCGCGGGGGCCGCTGGACGTGGGCCTGGTCCTCGGGCCGCTGCGACGCGGCCCGGCCGATCCCACCTTCCGCACCACGCCGGACGGTGCCGTGTGGCGAGCCACCCGGACCCCCGAAGGCCCCGGCACCGTCCGCGTGGCGTTGCACGGCGGTTCCGTGCACGCCGAGGCGTGGGGGCCGGGTGCCGGGTGGTTGCTGGAGCAGCTCCCGGACCTGCTCGGTGACTCCGACGACCCCGACGCCTTCACGCCGCGCCACCGGCTCGTCGCGCTCACCCACCACCGGCGCCCGGGCCTGCGCCTGACCCGGACGGGGCTGGTCCTGGAGTCCCTGATCCCGTCCGTCCTCGAGCAGAAGGTCACCACCGACGAGGCGTACCGCGCCTGGCGCCTGCTCGTGACGAAGTACGGAGAGCCCGCGCCGGGACCGGCGCCCGCGCGGATGCACGTCATGCCGGACGCGCGCAGCTGGGCACTGATTCCGTCCTGGGAATGGCACCGCGCGGGCGTCGACGACAAGCGCGCGTCGACCGTCCTGCGTGCCGTCCGCGTCGCCCGCCGCATGGAGGAGGCCGCGGCCATGGACCCGGTCCAGGCCCAGCAGCGCCTGGAGTTGGTCCCCGGCATCGGCCCCTGGACGTCGGCCGAGACCGTGCAGCGCAGCAACGGTGCGCCCGATGCCGTCACCGTCGGCGACCTCCATCTGCCCGGCATCGTCGGCTACGCCCTCTCGGGCGACCGCGACGCCGACGACGCCGCCATGCTGGAGCTCCTGGAGCCGTACGCGGGGCAGCGCCACCGCGCCGCCCGCCTGATCCTTCTCAGCGGGCGCACTCCGGCGCGGCGCAAGCCGAAGATGCCGCGCACGGACATCGCCGCGCTCTGAGGCGGAGGCCGGTGCGCCGGCCGGCGGTCGACGGGCGCCCGGTCACGGACCCGCGCGGGCCCGACCGAAGCGGTGTCTGGCCTCCCGGGCGGCACGGTTCCGGCCAGGAGCCACGCCTGCTGCCTCGGCCCGGCCGCTCCGCGCGCCGCCGGCGTGAACCGGCTTCAGCTCATCTCACCGAGACGAACGCGGACGCCTCGCGGGCCGCCCGTTCCTTCGGCGGTGCTGCGGGTCGTCCCACGGCCACCGCCCCCATGGGGTCCCACGCGTCGGGCAGCCCCAGCACCCCGCGGACCACGTCGCGGCAGAACATCGTCGACGAAACCCAAGCCGACCCGAGCTGCTCTCCCGCGAGCGCCACCAGGAAATTCTGGACGGCCGCGCCCGCCGCGACCACGAACATCTCGCGCTCGGCGGTGGCCCGGCGCTCGTCGCCGTAGGCGTGCGAGCCGTCCATCACCAGGCACGGCACCACCAGGTACGGCGCGTTGCGCAGGACGTCCCCGCGGCGCACCCGCTTCGCGACGGACTCCTCCGACTTGCCGTCGCGCCGCAGATCCGCGACCCAGGCGTCCCGCATCACGTCCAGCAGCCGCGCCCTCGACTCCGCCGACTCGAGGAGGACGAACCGCCACGGGGTCGTGTGGTGCGGGGCGGGTGCCGTGACGGCCGCGGCAACCGCCCGTCGCACCGCGCCCGGGTCCACCGGCTCGTCCGTGAACTCCCGCACGGTGCGCCGCACGGTCACCGCTTCGCGCACCGCCTCCGAAGTGCCGAGGCGGAACATGTCGTCCGCAGCCGCCCGTACCAGCGCCCGCGCGCCGCCGTCGGCCTCGGTCACCAGGTGGCCGAGGCCGCGCACCACCGCGACCGGCAGCCCGGCGGTCTTGCCCTTGACCAGGTCGCCCGCGGCGGCCAGCTCGTCCGCGGTGGCGACGACGGTCGCGCTGAGCGCGTTGCCGTGCCGGTCCTCGCCACCGCGCAGGTCGTCCAGGACCCGCACCCCGGCGGCGCCGATCGCCACGTCGGTCAGTCCGCTGCGCCACGGCCGTCCGAACGTGTCGGTGATCACGACCCCGACCTCGACGTCCAGGGCGTCGCGGAGTCCCGCGCGGATCCGGGCAGCTGATGCGTCGGGGTCCTCGGGCAGCAACAGCACGGTTCCCGCGGGGGTGTTGGAGGCGTCCACTCCGGCCGCGGCCATGACCAGGCCCTGCCGGTTCTCGACGATGCGGAGGCCGCCGCGGCGAGCCACGACCCGTACGGTCTCCGCGTCGATCGCCGCCTCCCGGTCAGCGGCGGCGACCACGCGCCCCTCGGCCTTGCTGACGACCTTCGAGGTGACGAGCAGCACGTCCCCGTCCACCAGCCCCGGCCCGGTCGACGCGATCAGCTTGGCGAGGTCGTCGCCGGGCTGGACCTCGGGCAGTCCGGTGAGCGCCCACACCCGGTAGGACGGGGGGCTGCTCGCTGCGTCCGTCATGCGCGCACCTCCTCGGCGAGGGCGAGCGCCTCGCGCGCCATGGCCGCGGCGGCGTCGAGGTCCGTCATCATCAGGGGAACGGCCTTGCAGCGGATCCCCGCGCCTTCGACCTCGGCCACCGACGGCGCGTCCACGGTGTCCACCAGCCAGCCGTCGAGCAGGCCGGAGCCGTAGTGCTTGGCCACCGCCGCGGCCGTCGACTCGACCCCGACCGCGGCCAGCACCTTGTCCGCCATGCCCCGCACCGGTGCGTTCCCGACGATGGGAGAGAGGCCGACGACGGGGACGCCTGCTTCCGCGATCGCCTCTCGGATGCCCGGGACCGCGAGGATCGTCCCCACGCTCACCACGGGGTTGGACGGCGGGAACAGGATGACGTCGGCGGCGGCGATCGCCTCGAGGACGCCCGGTGCGGGTTTGGCCTGCTCGGCGCCGACGGGTACGACGGCGTGTGCGTCCACGGAGGCCCGCAGCCTGACCCAGTACTCCTGGAAGTGGACGGCTTTGCGCTCGCCCTCCGCCTCGACGGCGACATGGGTCTCGACCCGGTCGTCGGACATGGGCAGCAGCCGCACGCCGGGCCGCCACCGTGCGCACAGTGCCTCGGTGACGGCGCTCAGCGGATAGCCCGCGCCCAGCATCTGGGTGCGGACGATGTGCGTCGCGAAGTCGCGGTCGCCGAGCCCGAACCAGTCGGGTCCCACGCCGTAGGCGGCGAGTTCGTCCTTGACCCGGAAGGTCTCGTCGTCGCGTCCCCAGCCCTGCTCCTCGTTGATGCCGCCGCCGAGTGTGTACATCACCGTGTCGAGGTCGGGGCAGACCTTCAGCCCGAACAGGTGGATGTCGTCACCGGTGTTGCCGATGACGGTGATGTCGGCGTCGGGGACGGCGGCCTTGAGACCGCGTAGGAAACGAGCACCGCCGATGCCGCCGGCCAGAACCACAATGCGCATGGGAACAGTCTGTCAGCCGGAGGCTGGTCGGTGTCGGGCGGTGGGCGTGGGTGCGGCGGTCTGGGTGTCGGGGCATCGGCCGGGGCCGATCGGAGCGTGCGCGGCGGTCGCCGAGGCCTTCCCGGTGCGGTGGGGCAGCGGGCCCGGGGGGCGGTGTCGCCCGCGTGGGTCGACACCGTCGGGGAAGACCGTCAGACGGTGGCGGTGTCCTGCTGGACCGGGGAGCAGTGCGCCGTGTGCATGGGCATCTCGGTGAGGCCCGGGAAGTAGACGTGCAGGCTCACGGCCGCTTCGAGCGCGTCGTTGACCACTTCGTGCACGTATCCGGGTGCGAACACCCGCTGCGCCCCTGCCCCCAGGGAGCGCGACGCCGTCGCCGTGTGTTCGGTCAACTCGCCGTCCAGGACGGTCAGTACGCCGGAGGACCTGCCGTGGTCGTGCAGGCCGCTGCCTTGGCCGGGCACCCAGGACAGCAACCACACCTCGTACCCGGGGCCGGTGCGCAGCCGGTGGTACCAGCGGGTCGTGGCGTCGTACCGGACGAGCGGCGCCCACTGGTCCCGGTCCGCGGCGATGGAGCGGGCGAGGCCGGCGAACTCGGCCACCGTGGCCGGGTGCTCCCGGGCGGGCTGGAGGAGGTGGGGCACCTCGAGGATGTCGCCGGCGATCTGCAGGTCGCTGTTGCTGTTCATAGGGGTGCGGTGGTTCCTCGGCAGAAACAGAAGAGGTCAGTGCTGGGGTGTCACGCAATCCGCCCGCGGGGGGCGGAGGGGGAGCTGGAGCTGGAGCGCTACGGCATCAACAGCTGGAACAGCAACAGCGCGCCTGGACAGCGCTGCGGAACCCACGGATCGCGTGGGTCGCGGAAGGCGCTGTGGTCGCTGGCATGTCTCCAAAGGTGGCCAACGCGGTCCCGGATGTCAACTCAATGACCGAATTGGCGGCAATGTTTCACCTCATCCGGTTACTCCGGTCGGCGAAAGGTTTGTGCATTCGCGTGGCAGGAGACATGGCGCAGCATCCGCGCTCTCAAACGTCGTCGTGCGCTCGTGATCAGACTGTGATCCGGATCGCTTGTTTGGCTGGATCGCAACAAGATCGAACCGTGCGGCGTCTTCCTTCGCGAGGACTGGTGATCGCCGGTGCGGGCGCGAGGGTCGGAGGGAGCGCGGTCAGGTCAGTGGCAAGTGTCATGGTTTTTGGTGATTTGAACACTTTCCGCATAGGCTTGGTTCCGCAGAGTGAATACGGGGCCCAATAGCAGATCTCGGCTTGACTGGCCTGGATCCACGCACTTGTAATTTCACTCGTGTCGTTCGGCCGAAATCAGTACTGCCGGGGCCGTGTCACGGGGACGCAAAAACAGACGAGGGGCGCACATGACCGAGCTGTTCCAACAACTGCTGGTCGAGGACGCGGACGAGGAACTCGGCTGGCAGGAGCGCGCGTTGTGCGCCCAGACCGACCCCGAGTCCTTCTTCCCCGAGAAGGGCGGTTCCACCAGGGAGGCCAAGAAGGTCTGCCTGGCCTGCGAGGTTCGCTCCGAGTGTCTTGAGTATGCGCTTGCAAATGACGAGCGTTTTGGTATCTGGGGCGGCCTGTCCGAGCGTGAGCGGCGTCGTTTGAAGAAGGCCGCTGTCTGATCGAGACGACATGCGCCGCTGATCCATCTCCTGTGCGGGGAATGGCCATCTCCGTGCGAGAGCGGTCCGTTGCCCCTGACACCGTCCACGGGCGACGGGCCGGATGTCTTTCCGGTGCCGATGTCCGCCGTCCCTCCGGGCAGCCCCACCCCGGCTCTCCGCCCGACTCCCCACAGCCGTCCGCTGCTTCTCGCGCTTCTCGCGCGCGCCGAGCAGGACCGCCCACCGTCCCGGCCGCCGGCCCGCCCCTACCGCCCGCGCACAGCCCCTGTCGAAGCGCTAAGCACTCCGGAGCTTCCCCCTACCGTTAGTGTGGGGCCCCGTCCCAGACGCTCCAGCGCCCCTCGCGGGGCGACCCGGCCGGAGGGCCCGTACCTCAATGTCCGCCACCCCGCCCGAGTTCGTGCCCGCCGCCCCGGCGGCGTTCGTTCCCGCCACGCCCGAGTTCCCGCGGCACGTCGTCACCGCCGTGCTCGTCTCCCACGACGGTGCCCGCTGGCTGCCGGACGCGCTCGCCGGGTTGCTCGGCCAGGAGCGCCCCGTGCAGGCCGCGGTCGCGGCCGACACCGGCAGCGCGGACGACTCCGCACGGCTGGTCACCGAGGCGCTCGGCGCCGACCGGGTACTGCACCTCGCCCGCCGCACCGGATTCGGCGCCGCCGTCGAGGAAGCCGTGCGTTCCGCCGGCGTGCTCACCCCGGAAGAGCTGCCCTACCTGAAGCGGCCCAGCGGTTGGGACCCGGTGAGCAGGACCTGGCGCGACGACGCCTACGACATGCCGGAGTTGCCCCACGGAGAGCCCGTCCAGTGGCTCTGGCTCCTGCACGACGACTGCGCCCCCGCCCCCGACGCACTGGCCGAACTGCTGCGCGTCGCCGACGCGGAACTGTCCACCGGGCGCCCCGCCGCGATCATCGGCCCCAAGCTGCGCGGCTGGTACGACCGGAAGCAGCTCCTCGAGGCCGGCGTCTCCATCGCCAACAGCGGTCGCCGCTGGACCGGCCTCGACCGCCGGGAGCAGGACCAGGGGCAGCACGACCAGGTCCGCTCCGTACTCTCCGTCTCCTCCGCCGGCATGCTCGTCCGACGGGACGTCTGGGAGGAGCTCGGCGGCTTCGACCGCAGGTTGCCCCTCATGCGCGACGACGTCGACCTCTGCTGGCGCGCCCATGCCGCGGGCCACCGCGTCCTGGTCGCCCCCGGGGCCGTCCTCCGGCACGCCGAGGCCGCCGCCCGCGAGCGCCGCACCGTGGACTGTGCGGGGCGCCTCGTCTCCAGCCCGCACCGCGTCGACAAGGCCGGTGCGGTCTACACGCTGCTCACCAACTCCCGCGGCATCGCGCTCCCCTTCGTCCTGCTCCGTCTCGTCCTCGGCACCCTGATGCGCACCCTCGGCTACCTCGTCGGCAAGGCGCCCGGTCAGGCCGTGGACGAAGTCATGGGCCTCTGCGGGACGCTGCTGCGGCCCGAGCGGATCTTCGCCGCCCGACGCAGGCGGGCGAAGTCCGTCGTCGAAGCGGCCGAGCTGCGGCCGCTCTTCCCGCCGCCCGGCGCCACCGTCCGCGCCACCGTCGAACAGGTCGCGAGCAGCCTCGGTGCCGGTCGCGATTCCGACTCCGGAGGCTCACGGCACGGCGCCGTGGAATCGGGACCCGGCGGGGACGAGGCCGACTTCCTCGAGGTCGAGCAGTTCGCCCGCCTCAAACGGATCGCGCGCAAGCCCGGCCCCGTCCTCTTCGCCGTCCTGCTCGTGGTCTCGCTCGTCGCCTGCCGGGGGCTCCTCGGCGGCGGGGCACTGGCCGGCGGAGCCCTGCTGCCCGCGCCGGCGGGCGTCGCCGACCTGTGGGGACGGTACGCCGACGCCTGGCATCCGCTCGGCACCGGCGGCACCCAGACGGCACCCCCCTACCTCGCGGTCCTCGCGCTCCTGTCCGGGCTGCTCCTCGGCTCCACCGGCTTCGCCGTCACCCTGCTCCTCGTCTGCTCGGTGCCGCTCGCCGGCGTGACGGCGTACTTCGCCTCCCGCCCGCTCGTCGGATCCCGACTGCTGCGTGCCTGGGCGAGCATCGCGTACGCGTTCCTGCCCGCCGCCACCGGAGCCCTCGCCACCGGCCGGCTCGGCACCGCCGTGCTCGCGATCGTGCTGCCGCTGATCGCGCGTGCCGGGGTCGCTGCCCATGGGCTCGACCAGCCGGACGGGACGCGCGGCAGCTGGCGCGCGACGTGGGCCTACGCCCTCCTACTGACGTTCGCGATGGCTTTCACACCGGTCGTGTGGCCCGTCGCCGTGGTACTCGGTCTCGCCGGCCTGGTGCTGCGCCGGCGCGACGCCGTCGCCTACGGACTGCGCTTCCTCGCGACCGTCGGCACCCCGCTGCTGGTACTCGCTCCCTGGTCGCTGTCGCTGCTCAGCGCGCCCTCCGGTTTCCTGCGTGAGGCCGGACTCTCGTTCGACAAGGGTGCGGCGTCCGCACTCGACCTGCTCGGTGCCAGCCCGGGGGGCCCCAAGACCCTCGGCGGGCTGCTGCTGATCGGCATCGTGCTCGCCGGCCTCGCCGCCCTGCTCCGCGGTGAGCGGCGGGCGGCCATCGGCACCGCATGGGTGGTCGCGCTCGTCGCCCTCGTCTTCGCGGTCCTCGCCAACGGTTCCGGCTGGGCGGGACCGGCCACCCTCGTCTACGGAAGCGCGTTGATCGCCGCCGCCGTGCTCGGCGCCGAGGGGGCCCGCGAACGGGTCGCCGCCCTGAACTTCGGCTGGCGCCAGCCCGTCGCAGCGCTGATCGCCGCCGCCGCCCTCGCTGCCCCGTTGCTCGCCGCCGCCCACTGGATGATCGGCGGGGCGGCGGGCCCGCTGACCCGCCGCGACCCGGTCCAGGTCCCGGCGTTCGTCGCGGAGGAGAGCACCACCCGCGACCAGCCCCGCACCCTCGTCCTCGGCGGCACGTCCCCGGCCCGGGTGTCCTACGCCCTGGTCCGCGGCTCCGGCGGCCGCCTCGGCGATGCCGAGCTCGCCGAGTCCGGCGGCGGTGACGCGCGCCTCGACAAGGTCGTCGCCAACCTCGTCGCCGGTTCAGGAGCGGACCAGACGAGCCAGCTCAGCGGCTTCGCGATCCGCTACGTGCTGGTACGGGACGGGGCCCCGCGCCAGATGAGCAGGGTGCTCGACGCGACCCCGGGGCTCTCCCGCCTCAGCCAGCTCGACGGCAGCGCCCTGTGGAGCGTCGACCGCCAGGTCGCCCGGATCGTCGTCGTGGGCGGCTCGGAGGACCCGCTGCCCGTGGCGTCCGGCCCGGTCGAGGCGCACACCCGGATCCCGGCCGGCCCGTCCGGGAGGGTGCTGCGCGTCGCGGACCGCTCGGACGACGGCTGGCAGGCCACGCTCGACGGCCGGGCGCTGAAGAAGACCACCGTCGACGGCTGGGCCCAGGGGTTCGAACTCCCCACCGAAGGGGGCCGCCTGGACCTCACGTACGAGGACCCCGCCACCCACACCGCCTGGATCTGGACGCAGGGATTCCTCGCCGTCGTGCTCTTGGTGCTCGCCCTGCCCGGCAGGCGCCGCGAGGTCGACGACGACCTCCCCGAGGCGGAGGCCCCGGTCCCGGCCCAGCCCGTCGAGGGCGAAGGGCGCCGGGCCCGCAGGCTCCGTGCGGCGCAGGCAGAAGCAGGGGCCGAGGCCCGCAGCGAGGAGGCGGACGTGGAAACCGACGCCCCCGATCCGCAGACCGCACCCGGATACGGTGCCGCCCCCGCGGGCACACCCGCCCCGGGGCCGGACACCCAGGCTTCGGTGCCCCACCAGCACGGCCACGGAGGCGAGTGGGACGCGTACCCGGGCGCGGCCTCGGACGCGGGCTACGTCCCCTACGCGGCCGACCCCTACGCCGGGCAGTACCAGGATGCCGCGCAGGGGTACCCGTACGGCGCCCAGCAGTCGTACGACCAGCAACCGTACGACCAGAGCTACGTGCAGCGGTACGCCGACCCCTACGACGACCCGCAGTCCGGTCGGCAGGCGTACGGTCAGCACCCCGACGATCCGTACGGGACCGGCCGGAACGGCTCGTACGACCACGAGAACGAGCAGCGTCCGGACGGGAGCAGCAACCAGTGAACCGCACGACCCTCTCGCTCCTCGCGGCGGTGACCGCCCTGGCCGCCGTGACCGGGCTCGGTGCGCTCGCCGCCCCGGACGACGGGGCACCCGCGCGGGCCGAGTCCGCGGCACGGTTGCCGGTCGAGCGGTCCACCCTGCTGTGCCCGGCGCCGTCGACGTCCGACATCGCCGAGACGACCTACACCTCGGTCACGCCGTCGGCCACCGAGCGACGTGCGGGCGGCGAGGCCCCTTCGGCCGTGCTGCGACCGTCCGCCGCGACCCCGGCCGATCCCGACGCGGCGGACAAGACCGGGAAGGGCGCGGCCACGCCCGACGCGGACACGGCGAAGGGCGGAGCCGGAACGGGTGCCGAAGCGCCGAAGAAGCCCGCACCGAGCAAGCCCTTCCTCACCGTGAAGGAACCAGGCAAGCCCGTGGGCGGCACGGCGAGCCGCGGGGACGCCCCGGCGCTCATCGGCTCCGCCAGCGGCACGCTGGCCCCCGGCTGGACCACCCAGCAGACGACCACCGTCAGCGCGGGCAGCGGTCGCGGGGTGCTCGGCCTCAGCTGCACCGCACCCGACACCGACTTCTGGTTCCCCGGCGCGAGCCTCGCCAAGGACCGCCAGGACTACGTCCACCTCACCAACCCGGATGACGCCGGCGCCGTCGCCGACATCGAGCTCTACGGCAAGGACGGCGCCCTCAAGTCCCAGCTGACCGAGGGCATCCCGGTTCCCCCGGGAGCGAGCGTTCCCGTGCTGCTCTCCACCCTCACGAGCGACCGGGCCGAGGACGTGACGGTGCACGTGACCACCAGCACGGGCAGGGTCGGCGCGGTGGTGCGCGGTGCCGGCGATCAGACCGGGAGCGACTGGCTGCCCGCCTCCACCGACCCCGCCTCCACGCTGGTCCTGCCGGGCATCCCGGCGGACGCCACATCCGTACGGCTGGTCGCCTTCGCCCCCGGCGAGGACGACGCCGACGTGAAGCTGCAGCTGGCGGGCCCCGCCGGCACCATCACGCCGGCGGGGCACGAGTCGCTGCACGTCAAGTCGGGGATGACCGCAACCCTCGACCTCAAGGACCTGACCAAGAACGAGGCCGGCTCCCTGGTCCTCAGCCCCTCCGCCAGCGGACGTCCCACCCCGTTGGTGGCGGCGCTCCAGGTCGCCCGCGGCAAAGGTCCGAAGCAGGAGATCGCCTTCATCCCCGCCACTGCACCGGTGAAGGAGCGCGCCACCGCGGCCGACAACCGGGCCAAGGGGTCCGTGCTGTCCCTGACGGCTCCCGGTGAGACCGCCCGGGTCAAGGTCACGGCCTCGGCCGGTACCCAGGGTGGCGACGGCGTCGTCAAGACGTACACGGTCAAGGGAGGCACGACGCTGGCGGTCACCCCGCCCGTGCCGGCCGGTCTCAAGGGCTCGTACGCGCTGACCGTCGAACCGCAGTCCGGCGGACCGGTGCACGCGGCGCGCACGCTGCTGCTCCCGCAGGACGGCATCGAGATGTTCACCGTGCAGACGCTCCCGGACGACCGCGGCCTGGTCGAGGTCCCCGGGGCCGAGCAGGACCTCACCGTCCTGGACGACTGAATCCGTCCCTGAGGGACGGCGGGTCGGACGGGCGTGGAGCCCGGGAGGCCGCGGGGCCGTAGCGTCCCGGGCAACCGGACGGGTCCGGGAGCAGCGGCCGCTCGCGGGTGGGACCCGCGGTCCTCCCGGCGGTCGGGGCGCGTCAGTCCTGGCCGTACCGCGGGTCGACCGACTCCGGCGAGAGCCCGAGCAGGTCCGCGACCTGTTCCACGACGACCTCGTGGACGAGCAGCGCCCGTTCGTCGCGGTTCTTGGTGCGGATCTCGACCGGGCGCCGGTAGATCGTGATCCGTGCGGGAAGCCCCTTGCCCGCCGGGGACGAGCTGCCCAGCGGCACCGTCCCGTCCTCGGCCGTCGGCACCTCGCGCACCAGGAACTCGACCTCGGCGAGCTGCGGCCAGCGCCGTTCCAGCCGCTCCACCGAGTCCCTCACGAGGTCGTGGAACGACTCGGCTCGGCTGACGGACAGCGGCACCTGCGGCGGGGCCACCGGGCCGCGCATACCGCGGCCGTGGCGGTCGCGACGGCGTGGCCTGGGCTCGGTCGGGCGGGGAGGCACGGGACTGTCCATCACTGACGCAGACTAGCTCTCCCGGGGACCCGGACAGCGCGGCCGCCGGCCGCGCTGTCCCGCATGTCGCCACCCCCGCGGCGTTGCGCAGCGCTCCCGGACGGTCGGTGCATTGCCAATCAGCCACCTAACCTGCCGTTTATTGAACATTTCAGCCAAGCTTGAGCGCGTTTCTGGATCTCGAGTCGACCGCGGCCCTCGCCTCGATTGACGCGATTTGTGCCGAGGGGCGACCGGGCCGCGCCCGGCGACCGGCCGGGGCCGTCTCCTCCCGCGCAGGTCAAGGCAGTTGCCCGAAAAGGCGCTGTGCCGGACGTCACAGCACGACACGGGGGAGTGACCTGGTGGAGAGTCGTCGCGGCCCGCTCAAGAGTGCGGTACCGTCCAACGTCGTGAGCCCTGTACGTCGCTGTTCGCGCACCGCATGCGGCCGTCCCGCCGTCGCGACACTGACGTACGTCTATGCCGACTCGACCGCGGTCCTCGGTCCGCTCGCCACCTACGCCGAGCCCCACTGCTACGACCTGTGCGCCGAGCACAGCGAGCGGCTGACCGCGCCCCGGGGCTGGGAGGTCGTCAGACTCTCCGACGGCTCGGCCCCGGCCCGCCCCAGCGGCGACGACCTCGAGGCACTGGCCAACGCGGTGCGCGAGGCGGCGCGGCCCCAGGAACGCGCGGCCGAGGCCGGCGGTTCCGGCGTCCGCAGATCGGAGCCGGTGGAGGTCGGGCGCCGCGGACACCTGCGGGTCCTGCGCTCCCCGGACTGACGGGACCGGCCGGATCCAACGGCCGCACGCTGCTCACGGGCGCAGCGCTCCCGTGCGGCGAAGTCCGACCGGCGCTCCGCGGGACCCGCGACGGCCGCACCGACACCGGGCAGCCGGTGGGCCCGTCCCAACCTGCCGTTTCGGGCGGCAGGCCGGTCCACGGGGCCGCGCGTCCCGCCCCCATGCACCGCCGCACCGAAAGCCCCGTGAGTCCCTGACGGTAGTTTGATGCGACCGAAGAGACTCCAGAAGGGTTGGGCCGTGGCTGCATCCGCTGCTGCTGATCTGTCGCAGATCGTGAAGGCGTACGACGTCCGAGGCGTGGTCCCCGACCACTGGGACGAGTCGCTGGCAGAACTCTTCGGCGCCGCGTTCGTGCAGGTGACGGATGCGACCGCGATCGTCGTCGGTCATGACATGCGACCGTCCTCGCCCGGGCTGTCCGCGGCCTTCGCCCGCGGCGCCGCCGGCCGCGGCGCGGACGTGACCCAGATCGGACTCTGCTCCACGGACCAGCTGTACTTCGCTTCCGGGCACCTCGGACTCCCGGGCGCCATGTTCACGGCGTCGCACAACCCGGCCCAGTACAACGGCATCAAGATGTGCCGTGCGGGCGCCGCACCGGTCGGCCAGGACACGGGACTCGGAGAGATCCGTGCCCTCGTCGAGCGCTGGCTGGCCGAGGGCGCTCCCCAGCCGGTGCCCTCCCCGGGGACGGTCGGCAGCCGCGACGTCCTCGCCGCGTACGCGGCCCACCTGCTCTCCCTGGTGGACCTCACGGCCATCCGCCCGCTCAAGGTCGTCGTCGACGCGGGCAACGGCATGGGCGGCCACACCGTACCCACGGTGTTCGCCCCCCTGCCGGTCGAACTCGTTCCGATGTACTTCGAGCTCGACGGCACGTTCCCGAACCACGAGGCCAACCCCCTCGACCCGAAGAACCTCGTGGACCTCCAGGCGCGGGTGCGCGCCGAGGGCGCCGACATCGGCCTCGCCTTCGACGGCGACGCGGACCGCTGCTTCGTCGTCGACGAACGGGGCGA
Organism: Streptomyces sp. NPDC059169; assembly: GCF_042755225.1. Taxonomy (NCBI): domain Bacteria; kingdom Bacillati; phylum Actinomycetota; class Actinomycetes; order Kitasatosporales; family Streptomycetaceae; genus Streptomyces; species Streptomyces sp. NPDC059169. The sequence continues at coordinate 161,160 of NZ_JBHZCF010000019.1, forward strand.
AGGCGTATCCCCCTCGGCGATCACCGCCCTGGTCGCCGCCAGGGAGCTGGCCAAGCACCCCGGTGGCACGGTCATCCACAACCTGATCACCTCGTGGTCCGTCCCGGAGGTCGTGGCGGAGCACGGCGGCACGCCCGTCCGGACCCGCGTCGGCCACTCCTTCATCAAGGAGGAGATGGCTCGCACCGGCGCGATCTTCGGTGGCGAGCACTCGGCCCACTACTACTTCCGTGACTTCTGGAACGCCGACACGGGCATGCTCGCCGCCCTCCACGTCCTCGCCGCCCTCGGCACCCAGGACAAGCCCCTCTCGGCGCTGGTCGACCGCTACGACCGCTACGTCGGCTCCGGGGAGATCAACTCGACGGTCAGCGACCAGGCCGCACGCACGCTCGCCGTCCGCGGCGCCTTCGAGCGCCGGCCCGGCGTCTCGATCGACTCCTTGGACGGCCTCACCGTCGCCACCGAGGACTGGTGGTTCAACCTGCGCCCCTCCAACACGGAGCCGCTGCTCCGCCTGAACGTGGAGGCCCGTGACGAGGCGACGATGACGGCCCTCCGGGACGAGGTCCTGGGGCTGGTGCGCGGAGCCTGACGGCGAACCGGGCCGGGAGCGGGCACCGGCCGACAGCCCGGCCGGTGCCCGGAAACCCGGGAGCCCGGCCGGGGCTCCGACCGGCGCGGGTCCGCCGGCTCGAGCCGGACCAGGCCCCCGGCCGCCGTCGCGAGCCGCCCCCGCACCGTCCTGCCGGGCCCGCGCCCCGCATGCCGAGCCGCGCCCGCCGTCCCCCAGCGGTAGGCTGACGTGGCCCAAACCGCATGTTCGAAGGGACACCCCCATGCCGCTCGAAGCCGGCCTCCTGGAGATCCTCGCCTGCCCCGCCTGCCACGCTCCGCTCGACGACCGCACGGCAGACGACGTCCCCGAGCTGATCTGCACCGGCAAGGACTGCGGTCTGGCCTACCCCGTACGGGACGGGATCCCCGTCCTCCTCGTCGATGAGGCCCGCCGCCCCGGGTAGCCCGCCCGGCGCGCCCGCACCCGCACCTGTACGGCGACGATCGGAGGCCCACCCCCATGCTCGACGAGTCGCTCCTCGACGCCCCGGAAGCCCTCGCCCGCGCCGATCGCCGCGGTCTGCTCCGCGGCGCCGCGGAGGCCGGGGCACGCGTCCGTACCGCCGCACGGCACGCCACCGAGGCGGGGATCACCGAGCTGAAGCCCGAGGGGCGCCCCCGTGCCGTCCTCATCGCCGGCCCCGGAACCGCCGCCACCGGAGTGGCGGACCTGCTCGCCGAGCTGGCGGGACCCACCGCGCCGGTCACCCGTCTCCACCCCACCGGTGTCGCCCCGGCCGCGGGCGCCCTCCGCTGGGCGCTGCCCGGCTGGGCGGGCTCCGTGGACCTGCTCCTGATCGCCACCACCGACGGCAGCGAACCGGGCCTCGCCCTCCTCGCCGAGCAGGCGTACCGCCGCGGGTGCACCGTCGTCGCCGTGGCCCCTCAGCGCTCCCCGCTCTCCGAAGCCGTCAGCGGAGTCCACGGCATGGTCGTGCCCATGGCGACCGCACCGTACGAGCTGTACGAGGAGACCCAGGCCGCTGCCAGCCCCGGTGCCTTCTGGGCGCTGTTCACGCCGCTCCTCGCACTCCTCGACCGCGTCGGCCTGATCACCGCGCCCCCGGACGTGCTGCAGAGCGTCGCCGACCGGCTCGACCGCATCGCCGAACGCTGCGGCCCGGCCATCGCCACCTACAGCAACCCCGCCAAGACCCTCGCCGCCGAGCTCGCGGACACTCTCCCCCTGATCTGGACCGAGGGCACGGCCGGACCGGTCGGCCGCCGCTTCGCCGCCGTGCTGTCCGAGCTGGCGGGGCGCCCCGCCCTCGCCGCCGAGCTCCCCGAGGCGCTCCCCGCCCACGGGGTCCTCCTCGCCGGTGACTTCGCGGCCGGCGCCGACCCCGACGACTTCTTCCGGGACCGTGTCGAGGAGCCGCAGGCGTTGCGGGCCCGCGTCCTGCTCCTGCGCGACAGTGCGGGCGACGACCTGACCGCCGCTCCGGCGGCACGCGAACTCGCCCTCAGCCACGACACGGCCATCAGCGAGCTGGAGCCCGAGGAGGGCACGGAGCTGGAGACCCTCGCCGAGCTCCTGGCCGTGACCGACTTCGCGGCCGGATACCTGGCCCTGGCGACCAGCGGCCACGCGTAGGCCCGTTCCGGCGGATCCACCCCACCCGCGCGCGAGCGACGCATGGAGCAGCTGATCGGGAGCGGAGCAACGCCCGGGAGCGGTGTCGACCGGACGGCGACCGTTCGGCGCCCCCGGACAACCAAAAGGCGCGATCGTTGGTCACCACCCGTGCGGCACGCCGTGACGCGGACACCTCGCAGCACACGACCTGGACGCACCGCATCACGCACGGCGCCCACACCAGCACCTCCGGGAGGACCAGCAGAAGGCGGCCACACCCGCAGACAGCGACCACCCCGACTGGAACACGACGCACCCAGACCGCGCGAAGGAACCCCATGGACCGCCTCTCCAACACCGTGCGCCCCTACGCATGGGGCTCGACGACGCTCATCCCGGAGCTCCTCGGCACCGCACCCACCGGCGAGCCGCAGGCCGAGATGTGGATGGGCGCCCATCCCGGGGCGCCCTCGCAGACCGAACGCGGCGCCCTGAACGACGTCATCGCGGCCGACCCCGTGCGCGAACTCGGGCAGGCGACCGTGAACGCCTTCGGACCCCGGCTGCCCTTCCTCCTCAAGCTGATCGCCGCCGGCGCCCCGCTGTCCCTCCAGGTGCACCCCGACCGCGCCCAGGCGCAGTCCGGGTTCGCCGCCGAGGAGCGCGCGGGCATTCCCCTCAGCGCGCCCCACCGCAACTACAAGGACGACAACCACAAGCCGGAGCTGATCTGCGCGCTCACCCCCTTCGACGGCCTGTGCGGATTCCGCCCGCCCGTCGAAGCGGCGGACTTCATCGCCGCACTCGACGTCGACTCCCTGAAGCCGTACGTCGACCTCCTGCACGCCCATCCCGAGGACGCCGCGCTGCGGGAGGTCCTCACCGCCGTCCTCAGCGCCGACCGCGAGGAGATGGCCGCCACCGTCGCCGAGGCCGCCGCCTCCGCGGAACGCCTCGGCGGCCCGTTCGCCCCTTTCGGGAGCCTCGCCCACCACTTCCCCGGCGACCCCGGGGTCATCGCCGCCATGCTCCTCAACCGCATCCGGCTGCAGCCGGGCGAGGCCGTCTTCCTCGGCGCCGGCGTGCCGCACGCGTACCTCTCCGGACTCGGCGTCGAGATCATGGCGAACTCGGACAACGTGCTCCGCTGCGGGCTGACGCCCAAGCACGTGGACGTCCCCGAACTCCTCCGCGTGGTCCGTTTCGAGGCCGGTGACCCCACGGTCCTGCGCCCCGAGGCGTCGCCCACGGGCGAGGAGGTCTACGACACCCCCTTCGACGAGTTCCGGCTGTCCCGCTACGTCCGCTCACCGCACGCCGCACCGTGCGACCTCACGGCGCCCACCCCGCAGGTCCTGCTGGCCACGGCGGGACGCCCCGAAACGGGCGGAACTCCCCTCGCCCCGGGGGAATCCGTCTTCGTCCCAGCGGGCGAGACGGTCGAACTGTCCGGTACGGGGACCCTGTTCCGTGCCACCGTGGTGGTCTGACGCACCCCCCGCACCAGCTGCTGCAACAATGTCCGGCCGTGCCGCCGTGCGGCGGTACCACGGCCGGACGGCGCGGGACGGAACCGACGTGCAGCGCGAGCCGGTACGTCCCAGCAGCTTCGAGGAAGGACACCCTGCACCCATGAGCGCGTCAGGTGGAACCAAGGCGATCGTGGCGGCGCTCGCCGCGAACCTCGCGATCGCGGTAGCGAAGTTCGTGGCGTTCCTCTTCAGCGGGTCCTCCTCCATGCTCGCGGAGAGCGTCCACTCCGTCGCCGACTCCGGCAACCAGGGGCTGCTGCTCCTGGGCGGCAAGAAGGCCAAGCGCGAGGCGACCTCGCAGCACCCCTTCGGCTACGGGCGCGAGCGCTACATCTACGCCTTCCTCGTCTCCATCGTCCTGTTCTCGGTCGGCGGCATGTTCGCGATCTACGAGGGCTACGAGAAGATCACGCACCCGCACCCGATCGAGGACTGGTACTGGCCCATCGGCGTCCTGGTCTTCGCGGTCATCGCGGAGGGCTTCTCCTTCCGCACCGCCATCGCGGAGTCCAACACCCTGCGGGGTGACCGTTCCTGGAAGGAGTTCGTCCGGCACGCGAAGGCCCCCGAGCTCCCCGTCGTCCTGCTCGAAGACCTCGGTGCGCTCATCGGTCTGGTCCTGGCCCTCGGAGGCGTCGGTCTCGCGTTGCTCACCGGCAACGGGGTGTGGGACGGCATCGGCACCCTCTGCATCGGCACACTGCTCATCCTGATCGCACTGGTACTCGCGGCCGAGACGAAGTCCCTGCTCCTCGGCGAGGCGGCAGGCGCTGAGCAAGTCGAGAAGATCAAGGAGGCGGTCGTGGACGGCGACACGGTCACGGGCGTCATCCACATGCGCACGCTGCACCTCGGCCCCGAGGAGCTGCTCGTCGCCGCCAAGATCGCCGTCCAGCACGACGACACCGCCGGGGAGGTGGCGTCCGCCATCAACGCCGCGGAGGACCGGATCCGCACCGCCGTCCCGATCGCCCGCGTCATCTACCTCGAACCGGACATCTACAGCGAGGCCGCCGCGGCGGCGGGACCGGATCCCGCCAAGTCCCCGGGTGGCCCCGGCCCGGACCTCGATCACTGACCGCTGCAGCACGGAGGGGTCGCCCGCGCCGGAGGCCCACTGCGGACGTGATCGGGCGGCACGCCCCGACACAAGCGGCCCGCACCCTGCGCCGAACGAGCCCGCCCGGCAGGGCTCGTGGCTTCCGTCGCTCCCGCCGCCCGGCAGTCCGTCCCACGGCGCCCCGTCCCGCTCCGACGCCTCGCCGGAGCCCCCCTTGAGCCGCCGGCACGCGGGACCCGTCGCCCGCATCCGGCCGGAAACCGGCGGCGGGCGGGCTGTGGACCGCCACGGTGATCGGTGTAGCGTGACCAGTGCCAGACGTCGCTGCTGATGGCGGTCGGGCGGTCCGCGGACCGACCGAGGGAGAGAGGGCCTCCGACGGACTGAGCTACTGAGCTGCGGACGTCTGCCGGCGTTCGGGTACGCGCGTGCCCTTGTCGCCGCAGTGGCCGCGGAGCCAGCCAGCCCAGAACACCCTCGACCCCACTGAGGAGCAGCTCGCAATGACGACTGTCGCCGCCGGACAGGACTTCAAGGTCGCCGACCTTTCCCTGGCCGCCTTCGGCCGCAAGGAGATCACCCTCGCCGAGCACGAGATGCCCGGTCTGATGGCGATCCGCAAGGAGTACGCGGAGCAGCAGCCGCTCGCCGGCGCCCGGATCACCGGTTCGCTGCACATGACCGTGCAGACCGCCGTCCTCATCGAGACCCTGGTCGCCCTGGGCGCCGAGGTCCGCTGGGCGTCCTGCAACATCTTCTCCACCCAGGACCACGCTGCGGCCGCCATCGCCGTGGGCCCGAACGGCACGCCCGACGAACCGCGGGGCGTGCCCGTGTTCGCCTGGAAGGGCGAGACGCTGGAGGAGTACTGGTGGTGCACCGAGCAGGCCCTGACGTGGCCGAACTCGCCCACCGGCGGCCCCAACATGATCCTCGACGACGGTGGTGACGCCACCCTGCTCGTCCACAAGGGCGTGGAGTTCGAGAAGGCCGGAGAGGCCCCGGACCCGGCGACGGCCGACAGCGAGGAGTACGGCCACATCCTCACCCTGCTGAACCGCAGCCTCTCCGAGAACCCGCAGAAGTGGACGCTGCTGGCCTCCGAGATCCGGGGTGTGACGGAAGAGACCACGACCGGTGTCCACCGCCTGTACGAGATGCAGCGCGACGGCGTGCTCCTGTTCCCGGCGATCAACGTGAACGACGCCGTGACGAAGTCGAAGTTCGACAACAAGTACGGCTGCCGCCACTCGCTGGTGGACGGCATCAACCGTGCGACGGACGTGTTGATCGGCGGCAAGGTCGCGGTCGTCTGCGGTTACGGCGACGTCGGCAAGGGCTGCGCCGAGTCGCTGCGCGGCCAGGGCGCCCGCGTGATCATCACGGAGATCGACCCGATCTGCGCGCTGCAGGCCGCGATGGACGGCTACCAGGTCACGACCCTGGACGAGGTCATCGACCAGGCGGACATCTTCATCACCACGACGGGCAACAAGGACATCATCATGGCCTCGGACATGGCCAAGATGAAGCACCAGGCGATCGTGGGCAACATCGGCCACTTCGACAACGAGATCGACATGGCGGGTCTGGCGAAGGTGCCGGGCATCGTCAAGGACGAGGTCAAGCCGCAGGTCCACACCTGGACCTTCCCCGACGGCAAGGTGCTCATCGTGCTGTCCGAGGGGCGCCTGCTGAACCTCGGCAACGCCACCGGTCACCCCTCGTTCGTGATGTCCAACTCCTTCGCGGACCAGACACTGGCCCAGATCGAGCTCTTCACCAAGCCCGAGGAGTACCCGACCGACGTCTACGTGCTGCCCAAGCACCTGGACGAGAAGGTGGCCCGCCTCCACCTGAACTCCCTCGGCGTGAAGCTGACCACCCTCCGCCCCGAGCAGGCCGCCTACATCGGTGTTGAGGTCGAAGGCCCGTACAAGCCGGACCACTACCGGTACTGACCGCCGGCAGCACGACCGTCGGTCCGGTCCGCACACCGGCACCGGGCCAACACGCGCCGACGCCACCGCAGGCCCCCGGGACCCACGTCTCGGGGGCCTGCGCGGTCCCCCCGGGGGGACCACGGCGCGCCGACGACCATCGGACCGCCGGCCCGTACCCGGACCGGGCAGCCACGCACCACCAGCCCGGCCCCCACGCATCGCAAGGACCACGACCCCATGCCCCGCGGCCGCTACTCGCTCCATGATCCGCACGATCGCACCCCGCTCGGTGAGGAGCACTTCCACTGCGCACCCGGCCCGTCGGGTTGGCGCTACGTCTCGCAATTGACCAGCCCTTCGGGCGAACACCGGGGCTCCGTCGACCTGGCCCTCGATGAACTCGGTCGACCGATCCGCCTGGAACTCCACGCAGCGAGCTGGCAGGTCCGCGGAGCCGCCCTCGAAGGCGTCACCTGGGTGCGTACCGACCCGACCGGCGCGGACGCGACCGAAGGCAACGTCCGTGCCCATGCCTTCACCGGAACCTCACCCGCGTTCCTCGTCGCAACGGCCCGGCTGCTCGGACTCTCCCCGGGAGCCCCCGCCACCCGCGTCCGACTCGTCGCCTTCACGGACCCGGTCCTCGCCCCCCGCACCGTCGACCAGTCCTGGGCCCTGCTCGAGAGAGAAGCGCACACCACTGACAACGGCCTGCTGGTCGTGGACGAGTACCGGGTCAGCGCCCTGGACACGGGCGAGCAGCACACCGTGCACCTGACGGGCGACGTGGTTCTCTCGGCCCCGGGCATCGAGCTCGAAGACCTCGAGACCCCGCCCTCCGTCTTCCCCTGACCCCCGTCCCAGCCCCGCCGCCTCCGCCCTGAGGCCGGTTCGGGCGGGCGCCGGTCCGGGCGCGTGCACGCACCTCGCCCCCCTGCACGCCCGCGCTCGCGGACGGGCCCTCAACCGACTAGGCGGGCGGAGCGAACCGGGAAGGCGGCCGGGCGGGACCCACGCCGTCGGGAGCGCCGTCCGCGTCGGCCGGGCGGGCAGCAGCGGGCCGCGGCTCGAAGGACGGAGCCGCGGGGGACACGGATCCCACCGGTCCTCCGGTCCCGGGCCACGGCGCCGGAGTGGACGACACGGGGGCCGACGACACGGGCGCCGGGGACACCGTGTGGGGGCGCGGCTGCGCCACCGTCGAAGCAGCGGCGAGCGCCCGCCGCGATTCGCGCGCCTGCCGCTCGATCAGCACGGCGGAGAGGAAGGCGGCCGGAGGCACGTCCCGAGGGGCGGGCGCTCCGGTATGCGCCGCCAGGTCACCGGCCAACCGTTCCGCCAGCGACAAGCTCACGGCACCGTCGAGCTGGTGCATCCGCGTCAGGTACTGGCGGATCGCGAGCCAGAGGTCGTCCGGGACCCCGGACAGGTCCAGCTCTGCGAAGCGCCCCACCAACCATGGCGGTGGCGGGGGCACGGCTACGGTCCGCGAAGCAGGGACGCGCTCGCGCACGACGAGCGTTCCCGCGAAGACGTCGCCGATCCGCCGCCCCCGCGCGGAGACGAGCGAGGCGATGCAGGCGATGACCCCGAACGACATCATGATCTCCACGACCCCGATGGCGCCGCGGACCAGTGCATGCCGGAACCTGATCGGACCGCCGTCGTCGCGCACCACCCTCAGCCCGCACGCCAGTTTCCCCAGTGACCGGCCGTGGCTGAGCGTCTCCACGGCGATCGGTCCACCGACGAGGACGAGCAGGAACGTCGCGATCGACACCGCCGTCAGCGCGGCTTCGTCCAGGGACGCCGTCGCGAACGCGAGGCCGATGGATATCAGGAGGTACGCCGCCAGGACCACGACGAGATCGATCAACAGCGCCAGCGCACGGCTCGGCAACCGCGCCGGCCGGATTCCCAGCACGACGGCATCCCCAGTCACGACCCCGTTCACCGGCGCCCACCCCTTCCCCACTGCATCAGACGTTCTCCTGCATCAGACGTTCTCCGACCTTCCCGACCCCTCGGAACGCCAGTCTGCCAAGCTGACCGGACGTGCGCCGCAGCAGTGACGTGCAGATGTGCGAACACAGTCCGTTCGGATCCTCGCCCGGAACGGACCCGGACCAGTGCCTGGAGCAGCAGTCGATCATGGACCTCGACGTCTTCGTGATGACCCACCGCGCCGAGTGGGACCGTCTGGACCACCTCCTGCACCGCGGTCGGCGGCTCACCGGCGCCGAAGCCGACGAGCTCGTCGCCCTCTACCAGCGCACCGCGACCCACCTCTCGCTGATCCAGTCGAGCGCGCCCGACCCGCTGGTCACGGCGAGGCTCACCCAGCTCGTCGCCAGGGCCAGGTCCACGGTCACGGGCACCCGACGGGCCTCGTGGCGGGACGCCGCGCGCTTCCTCACCGCAGGCTTCCCCGCGGCCGTCTACCGCTCCCGGCGCTGGTGGATCCCCACGGCAGTCGTCTCGACCCTGCTGGCAGCAGTCATCGGCTGGTGGATCGGTGCCCACCCGGAGGTCCAATCGGCGATCGCCGCCCCGGAGGAGTTGCGCAGCCTCACCCGACCCGGGGGTGAGTACGAGACGTACTACTCCAGCCATCCCGCGGCGTCCTTCGCCGCCCAGGTGTGGACGAACAACGCTCAGGCGGCGGCCATGTGCCTGGTCCTGGGTGCCTTCCTCTGCGTGCCGGTGCTGTGGATCCTCCTCCTCAACATGGTGAACCTCGGCGTGGGGATCGGTCTCATGTCCTCCGCCGGTCGCCTCGACACCTTCCTCGGACTCGTCCTCCCGCACGGCCTCCTCGAACTCACGGCGGTGTTCGTCGCTGCGGGCACCGGACTGCGCCTCGGCTGGACCCTCATCGATCCGGGCCCCCGAAGCCGGCGAACGGCCCTCGCCCGGGAAGGTCGCGCCGCCGTCGGCATGGCCGTCGGGCTGGCCCTGGTCCTGTTCGTCTCGGGTCTGATCGAGGGGTTCGTGACTCCCTCCGGCCTTCCGACCTGGGCACGCATCACGATCGGCGTCGTGGCGGAGCTGGCCTTCCTCGCGTACGTGTACGTCCTCGGCGGCCGGGCGGCACGAGCCGGCGGCACGGGCGACGTCGACGCCGTCGACCGGAGTGCCGACCTCCCTACGGCCGCCTGATGTGCAAGCAGACCCTGTGACCTGCTAGTCTCCTCATCGCCCGCAAAGAACGTTGACACGGTCGGCGCGGGGAGGTAGATTCTAACGGTTGCCTCGGACTGGACATGTTCGAGGGACACGACTAGCGTCTAGCTCGCTCTCGAAGGAAATGAATTCCCTCGGAGCCAATCGACTCCTTATCTGGATCGCGAAGCCGATTAGGTCGGCCGAAAAGACTCTGATAAAGTCGGCATCGCCGAAAGGCAAAAGGCCCTCCAACGGCCACCGGAAACGAAATCCGAACCGGGAACGGAACGGAAAAAGAATCTGGTAAGGTTGGAAACACCGAAGGGAAGCGCCCGGAGGAAAGCCCGAGAGGGTGAGTACGAAGGAAGCGTCCGTTCCTTGAGAACTCAACAGCGTGCCAAA
>NZ_JBHZCF010000020.1:0-109622 GCF_042755225.1 Streptomyces sp. NPDC059169
ACCGCCCGGTGAGCGAACGACGCACGCGAACGGACCAACGAAGCAGCCACATCCACCGCACGCACCCCCTCCCCTACACCCGCACCCGCACCCGCACCCGCCACGAACTCCGCCAACCGACCCGCCTGAGCAGCAAGCGCCGCCGCCGACCTACCCGACACCACCCACGGCACCACAGACCCCACCCCAACAGACCCCACCCCAACAGACCCCGCCTCAACAGACCCCACCTCCGGAGCCTGCTCAAGCACCACATGCGCATTCGTCCCACTGATACCGAACGACGACACACCAGCCCGCCGCGCACGCCCCACCACAGGCCACACCCGCGACTCCGACAACAACTCCACCGCACCCGCCGACCAATCCACCTGCCCCGACGGCTCATCCACATGCAGCGTCCTCGGCAACACACCATGCCGCAACGCCTGCACCATCTTGATGACACCACCAACACCAGCCGCAGCCTGCGTGTGCCCGATGTTCGACTTCAGCGAACCGAGGAACAGCGGCTCGGCATGCTCGCCCCCACGCTCCTGACCATACGTAGCGAGCAGCGCCTGCGCCTCGATCGGGTCACCCAACGTCGTACCCGTACCATGCGCCTCGACCACGTCCACATCCGCCGCCGACAACCCCGCATCAGCGAGCGCCGCACGGATCACCCGCTGCTGCGCCGGACCATTCGGCGCCGTCAGACCGCTGGAGGCACCGTCCTGGTTGACAGCCGAGCCCCGCACCACAGCCAACACCCGATGCCCCAGACGCTGCGCATCCGAGAGACGCTCCAGGAGCAGCATGCCCGCGCCCTCGGAGAAGCCGGTGCCGTCGGCGTCGTCGGAGAAGGAGCGGCAGCGTCCGTCGGTGGACAGGCCGCGCTGCCGGCTGAGTTCGATGTAGACGTCGGGGGTGGACAGGACGGTGACGCCGCCGGCGAGGGCCATCGAACACTCACCGCGCCGCAGTGACTGAGCCGCCAGGTGCAGGGTCACCAGCGACGACGAGCAGGCCGTGTCGACGGTCACGGCCGGGCCTTCGAGGCCGAGGGTGTAGGCGACACGGCCGGAGGCGACGCTGTAGGCGTTGCCGTTGCCGATGTAGCCCTCGAGCTCGTGGGGGATGGTGTCGAGCCTGGACGCGTAGTCCTGGTACATGACGCCGGCGAAGACGCCGGTCGCGCTGCCTCGCACGGACTGCGGGTCGATGCCGGCCCGTTCGAAGGCCTCCCAGGAGATCTCCAGAAGGAGGCGCTGGTGCGGGTCCATCGCCAGCGCCTCGCGCGGACTGATCCCGAAGAACTCGGGGTCGAAGTCGCCGACGCGGTCGAGGAATCCGCCGCCCTGTGCGTAGAAGGTGCCGGGGTTCTCGGGGTCGGGGTGGTAGAGCCCCTCGATGTCCCAGCCGCGGTCGTCGGGGAACGGGGTGATCGCGCTGCGCTGTCCGGCGACGAGGTCCCACAGTTGCTCGGGGGAGGTGACGCTTCCGGGGTAGCGGCAGCTCATGCCGACGATCGCGATCGGCTCGTTGGCCTTGGCCTCCACCTCGCGGAGGCGCTGGCGGGTCTGCGCCAGGTCTGCCGTGACCCGCTTGAGGTAGTCGCGAAGCTTCTGCTCGTTCTGCATCTGGGGCAACCTCTTCGTCGATGGCCTGGCGCACGCGGACCCCCGTCCGGCGCAGCGCTCGGGCAGCGACTCCGGCGCCCGTGAGACCGGAGCCGGGAGCCGCTGCCCGCAGCGAACACGTCAGCCCGTGAGCCCATGGCCCGAGGCGCCCCGGGGTGTCCGGGGACCGTCTCGATGGGACGGCTGATCAAGCCAAGCGTTGTCCGGCCGGGACGGCGCGAACACCCCTAGCCGCCCCTGGGTCACCTCGGGACCGCCCCAGAGCTGTCCCCGCCGCCCCCTAGCCGAAACGACCCATGAGAGAGCACGTACATGGCTATGCCCCGTTGGGCGGCTTTCGCTGCTGCCCTGCTATGCGCCGGTCGGAGCGGCAGGCGAGATTCGCAGCCCTCTCGCCGCGCGGCGCCGCCCCGTTTCGCTCGCTTCTGCCGCTGGAAGTCCGTCTGGTTTGAGGAAGCGACGGAATCTCCAGGTGATCAGCGGACGGCGTCGCCTCCTGGCCCCTGCGCCAACGCTACGGCGCGAGCCAGCGGAATCCGTATCCCGGCGACCTGACCGCCTGGTCCGCGCCCAGGGCGGCGCATCGTTCGACGACGACCGGGAAATCCGGGCCCATCTCATCATTCCGCCAACCGGGCAGGTCGGCACCGGAATTGCTCTGAACCCATTCGAGATCCGAGTCGACGAGCACGAGCACACCTCGACGGCGATCATCCGGCAAGCCGTGATGAGCGCCGGATACTCCGCGGCAACGTTGGGCTCGGCGACCAGGGCGCCGCCCTCGCTTCGACGGGTGGCAGGACACCGGCGCATGTTCACGTGGGAATCGGGGAGTGGCTTCACCCCGGGTGGCTGACCGAGCAGTTCGAGCGGCTCGTCGAGCTCTCCGGTCTGCTGCCCATCCGACTGCAGGACCTGCGCCACGTCGCCGCCTCGCTCATGCTCGACGTCGACGTCGAGATCGTGTCCGAGGCCCTCGGCCACAGTGACAGCCGGATCACGCGAGACATCTATCAGTCGGTCATGCCCGAGGCTGCGCGAGACGCCGCCGAGGCCACCGTCGCCATGGCCCCGAGGCGTACGACGCGCCCGGTGCAGGCGGTGCCCGATCCCGTCGAGCCCGAGGTCGAGCAGGTACAGGGGCAAACGGATGGGCACGCAATGGGCACGCAGGAGGGTGCGAAGATCATCGCGTTCCGCCCCCGACTGGTCCGGGCACAAGAAAAAGCCCTGGTCAGATGCTATATGACCAGGGCTTCTCTGGAGCCGCCTTCGGGATTCGAACCCGAGACCTACGCATTACGAGTTGTCCGATCTTGATCCGAGGTTGTCCACCGCAGTCCCCTCCAGGGCTCGAAGCGCTGGTCAGACGGCTTGTCGGACGACGGCGGACGCTCGCGTACTACCTCGGAGTGAGCCAGCAACGAGACCAGAACTGAGACCGGTCAGGCCCCGCGCCTCACCGCTCGCGCAAGGCGCTGGCGACATCACTACCAGCCTCACGAATGGCCGCCGCGACCTCCAGAAGCGCACTCGAAACCGCCGCCAGCCCCCACCCGATGGCGTTCTCTTCGCCGAGGTCGGTTGCCTTCTCCGACCGCCGATCGGCCATGTTCTCGTTCACGCCAGGCATAGCCACCCCTTGATCGATGCCGTCATGACCAGGGGTAGCTACCTCTGTTGCTCGCCAGTCAAGCACCCACCGAACGGAATGGCCGGAACGCTCCGCCTACGCCGATTCGAGCAAGTGGCGCCCATCGTGCGCGCGAACGTGCGGTGCTCCGACCGGGTCCAGGGCGTCAAGCACGCGCACCGCGTAGACCTCGCCCATCCATTTCTCAACCTCTTCAGGGGTCAGCCATTCCACAGCAGTCGACTCGTTGGACGTGCGCTCTACTCCGCCGACCTGGCGGCACCGAAAGACCAAGGCCACTACGCCCCGGTTCATGTTCTTGTAGACGCCCGTCAGGCGCTCGATGGAGACGCGGATGCCTGTCTCTTCGAGCACCTCCCGAACGGCTCCATCCTCTGGCCGTTCATCCAGTTCAAGGACTCCCCCCGGAGGCTCCCACGTGCCGTTGTCGGCACGCCGGATCGCGAGGACACGGCCGTCGTCGCGCACGACTACGCCAGCGACCGAGACCGAGTGAAGCGGCATTGGTACGCCTCCGAGTAGCGTTGCTTATGTACAGGACCCTAGGAGGAACAGTAGGACATGGCCACGTCGACCAGAGACTCGGGAAAGCCGAAGTACCTCCAGATCGCTGACGACCTTGTTCAGCAGATCAAGGGGAAGGACCTCCCTCCAGGAGAGCAGCTACCCAGTGAATCCGACCTCATGGAGAAGTACGCCGCCTCCCAGGGAACGGTTCGCAAGGCGTTCGCTGAGCTGCGCGCCACTGGGCTCATCGAGACCCGCCACGGCAAGGGGTCATACGTGAAGCGGCGCCCTCCGGTGCGCCGGAAATCCTCTGACAGGTTCCGTCGGTCACATCGCACTGCGGGCAAGGCCGCGTACCTCGCGGAGGCAGAGCAAGCGGGCAGTACGCCCAGCGTGAGCGTCCTGTACGTCGGACCGGTCGACGCGCCCGAGGAGATCGCAGAGCGGCTGTCGGTTCCGGCCGGCGCGAAGGTTCTGGCGCGGCGCCGCCTCTACTTCAGCGACGGCATCCCCACCGAGGAAGCCACCTCCTACCTTCCGTGGGACATCGCCAAGGACATCCCGGAACTGTTCGAGGAGAACCCTGGTGGCGGTGGCATCTACGCCCGGCTAGAAGAGCACGGGCACGTCCTGAAGGAACTGTCGGAGACAGTACGCGTGCGGCTCGCCACCAAGCAGGAGATCGCCGCGCTGAGCCTGAGCCCTGGCTCACCCATCATCCATCTGACCCGCAACGCCGAATCTGAGGCGGGCCGGGTCATCGAGGTCTGCGACACGTTCATGGCCGCTGACCAGTTCGTTCTGGAGTACCGCATCCCTGCGGACGACTGAAGAGCCCTCCTCCCGAGCCCCGGCCCGTCGCAGCAATTTCGCTCGGCGGGTTGACTCATGTACATGAGTCGGGCACTCTCTTACACATCACTCCTGCACATGAGTACAGGAGTGCAGGTGCAGCCGTGCGCGGCACCGCTCCGATCCGGGATGGCTCGCCACTACGAGGGGCCCCGCGTCGGTCGTTGCTTGAGAACTGCATAGGTGGGCCCCGCCTCCCCGAGTCGAAAAGGCGGACCGCGCGACTGGATCGCGCGTCGACCTTCGCGGCCTCGCCGCGCCGGTTGCCTCCGCCGCTCGTCTCGTACGAGCGGCGCAGAGGGGAGCCGGATCTACCGACTTCAACGGCGCGCGGCCCCGGTGCTGGAACACCGGGGCCGCTGTTCGGGCCGTTGCCACCTGCTAGGGAGAACACGACCCATGGACCACATCGTGACTGTTCAGGACGCTGTTACCGCGTTCGAGCCGTGGATGGAGCCCACGGACGCGGAGCTGGACGCCATCGACGCGGAGATGCCCGTCATCCGCGCGGAGATGGAGTTGCTGGACGCGCAGATCATCGTCATCGACCGCACGCCGTGCGAGCTGGACGAGCGGCGCATCCGCCGGGCCCGCAGGCGCGCGCTGGCCGCGCACCGCGACCACGTCAACGGCGCGAACGGCCAGACGGGCGGTGCCGCATGAACCTGCACCGCAAGGGCCGCGCCGCCCTCGTGCTCGCGCTGGTCGTCGTGGTCGCGATGGCCTTCCGGGTGTCCTGGAACGCCCTGCGCGACATCGCGGGCGCCATCGGCGCGGACGACACGGCCGCGACGCTGTACCCGTTCGTCGTCGACGGCCTGATGGCGCTGGCTCTGATCGCGACGCTCGTGCTCGCCGGTCAGGACCGCATCTTCGCGCTGCGGGTGCTGGCCGCCTACACGATCGCTTCGCTCGTGCTGAACTACGTGCACGGCCTGGTCCCGGAGCTGCACGGCCGGTCGGTCGACTGGGGTCGACTGGCTGACTGGGACCCGGCGAACTGGGTGCTCGTACTGCTCGCTACCTCGCTGCCGGTCGGGTCGATCTACTTCGGTTCCGACCTCGTGGCGAAGGTGCTGCACCACCGACCCACCCCGATCGCCATCCCGACCACGAATGCGGAGGAATCGACCAATACCGAGAGGAATCGGTCTAGTTCTGACCTCGTGGTATCGACCCCGGCGCCGATCACGCCGAACGTGAAGCCGCTGCCCCGAGCGGTGGCGGTCGGCTTCCTGAAGTCGACCATCCCGGCCAAGCCCGTGGTGGCCATCGAGCAGCCGACCGTGGCGCCGATCGAGCGGCGCGCGGTGGCTGCCGAGTCGACCCGAGTGCGCCGGGCCACGGGCCGTGTGCCCGAGGTCGCCCGCACCCCGCGCCCGAAGCGCACCGCCGATGCGCTGCTCGATGAGGCACGGAAGGCGACGGCCGATTGGCCGGATGCAAAGCTGACCGCCGAGGGCATCCGCCGTGAGGTCCGCACATCCCCGGCCAACGCCCGCACCCTGCGCGACACCCTGCGCGCCGAACGCGGTCTCCAGGTCGTCTGATGGCCACGCTGCCGGTCTACCGGTGGCGCATGGCGCCGGACGGCTACGCCACCTACCGCCAGCTCCGCGCCCTCGGACTCCGCCCCGGCGGTCAGGACGTGGCGGCGCAGGTGGAGCGGCCCCGGCGCCGCCGGGGCCCGCTGGTCGCCCACCTGTACCGCGTCGACCTTGCGAAGCCGGTGCGCCCGATGACCCCGGCCCGGTGGGCGGCTCTGGCCAAGGCCAACGCCGCTCGCCGCATCTGCCCCGAGTGCCGCCGGGACGCGGGATACGTCATCCCGCCGTCGCTCGGCATGTGCACGCCCTGCGCTTTCCCCGACAACGCCCCGGAGGGTGCGTCATGGAACAGCTCCCCGCACACCGCCCGCTGACCGTCGTCCAGCTCCCCGACGGCACCCACGCCTACGCCGACCCCGCCAACCTGCCCGCCCAACAGCCCGCCGGGCCGCAGGTGGTGCACATCCACCAGGCACCGCCGGACCGCACGGTGCAGCGCGTCGCGCTCGGCTCCGGTGTCGGCGCCGGTGCGGTCGCGGCCGGTGTCTACTTCGGCCCGCTCCTCGTCGGCGCGCTGACCGCCATCGCCGCGAACCTGGCCATGCTCGCCTTCATCGCGCTCGTGCTCGGCTGGTCCGTTGTCACCGTCGTCCGCGCCGTCGGCGACGGCGGCAAGGCCGCTGGCAAGCACGGCCGGAAGGGCCGCTGAAACACCCCGAAGCCGTAGGCGCCCCGCAGGGCGCCTGAGCCCCCTTCCGGGTGGGGTTTGACCCCCGGAAGACTGTTCGGCCGCTGTAGACCCCGTAGCGACGCAGGGTGACGGAAGTTTCCGTTCTCGCGCGCGCACGCGTAGAGGCCCCCTCGGAAACCAGGAAACCGGAAACACGCTCACTCCGCGTAACCCGCACGTGTGGTGACGGGCCGTCGCAGGGCCCGTCACCACCAACCCACCGATCCCTGAGAAGAGGACACCCGTGAGTCACGGACAAGTCTGGCGCACCCACCGCCAGTACGCCGCCACCGCCGCCCGCTGGACCGCCGCCGTGTGGCGCAAGGAAGCTGAGCACCGCCGCGCCCTGCGCGCCGAACGCAAGCCGCTCGTGCGCGACGCCCGCCGCGCGCTCGCCACCGCCCGCGCCATCGACCCCGAGGGCGTCACCCCCCTGCGCCACCGTGCCGAGCGCGAGTTGCGCACCGCCAAGCGGCGCGTGCCCGACCCGATGTGGCTGTTCGCCACCAAGACCGCCACCGCGCTCGGTGTCGCCGGGTACGTGTGGCTGCCGCAGGTCTCCGCCCGCGCGTGGGTGTGGTCGGCCGTCGCCGTCGTCGCGGCCGTCACCGCCCTGACGGTGTGGATCGCGGTACGCGAGCGCGACACCAGTGGCCTCAAGCCCACCGCCGAGGAATCCGCGCTGCTCAAGCGCCTTCAGCCGCAGCACTGGAAGGAGCACGCCGAACAGCGCGGTCTCGCCGGGACGCTGACCGGCCGTCCGAAGCTGACCGAGGCGGGCATCGTGTGCGCCGTCCGACTCGACGGCACGTGGACCGCGACCAAGCTCCGCACCGCCGAGGATCACATCCGCGCGCTGCTCGGGGCCCGCACGGGCCTGCGCATGCAGATCAAGGCGGGCAAGCAAGGCGGCTGGGCGGAACTCACCTTGCGCACCCGCAGCGCGGCCGACGGCGACGACCTGACGTGGACGCCCGAGCGGCGCTCGCTCGGCATCGACACCGTCACCGGCGAGCAGGTGAGCGTGCCGCTCGGGGAACGGCTGCTCATCGCCGGACGCTCCGGCGCCGGTAAGTCGGTCGCGTCCCGGCCGCTGCTGTTCGACGCATCCGAGGGAGCCACGAACGCGCTCGTCGTCGTGGACCTCAAGCGCGTGGAAGGCCGGTTGTGGGACCACCGGGCCCGTGTCGCCTCCACTCCGCGCGAAGTCGTCGACGTGGTCGATGAGCTGGAGACGGAGATGCTGGAACGGCTCAGCATCCTGCCCAAGGGACAGGACACCTGGACCCCCACCGCCGACCGGCCGCGCATCACAGTCGTCGTCGACGAAGGCGCCGAGGTCATGACCGCCGCCGACAAGGTCCCCTACGAGACCGAGACCGCCGACGGCAAGACCCGCACCGTCGACCGCTCCGCACTGCCGGGCCTGGAGTCCATCGCCCGCATGGGGCGCGCGGCGTGCATCGACCTGTGGTGGATGACCCAGAAGCCCACCATCGGCGACGGCATCCCCAAGCAGATCGCCCCGCAGATCGGCGTCTCCATCTGCCTCGCCGTGCGCACCCCCGCCGAAGCCCGCGTCGTCCTCGGGGAGGACGCTCAGGCCAAGGGCTGGAACGCAGACGAACTGCCCGTGCCGGGTGTGGCGCTGATCCGGGACGGCAAGCGCAAGCCCGACCCGGTCAAGGTCCGCTACATGGACAAGGCCGTCGTTATCGCCCTACCCGACCGCACGCCGTGGTCCCGCTCGGTCGCGCCCACCGTAGAAGCCGCGGGCACCCCGACGCTCACCCTCGTCAAGGACACCGCGACCGAGGCGGCACCGGCCACCGACGGCGCAGTCGCCCGTGTCCTGAAGGCCATCGAGACAGCCGACGAACCGGTCCTCCAGAAGGACCTGGTCACGCTCACGGGCCTGTCCAAGGGCGCCGTGTCCAAGGCCGTCAAGACGCTCAACATCGGCGGCACGGTCGTCCGCACCCTTGACGGCCGACTGACCACCACGTGCGGCGACGACACCGCCGCCGCCTGACCGCACACGAAAGGAACCCGATGGACGACGAGACCTACTGCGACGACTGCGCCGACTACGGATGCCCCGGCCACGAACTGTGTGACCAGTGCTCCGGCGACATCTGCAACGAGCGCGGCGGCTGCGACTGCCCCGGCTACGTCGCGCACTACACCGGCACCGACCTCTAGCTACGCCAAGGGCGGCCCCCTCGTCTCGCCAAAGTCGCGGGGCCGCCCTTGTCTCCAGTCCTCAACAGACCTGTGGAGGTCTCCCAGCATGACCCAACCCGTACAGATCCGGCGAGTCCCCGGCTCGCCGCCGACGATCCCGAGTGCCGACCTGGAGTGTCTGCCGCTGCTCGCGTCCGCCCTTACGGCCGCTGAACGCGGCTGGCCGGTTATCCCGCTTCAACCCGGCAGTAAGCGCCCGGCGGGGCATCCCGAGCGTGCTTGCCCCGGCACCGGGCGGTGCGCCAACGGGCACCGCACCCCGGAGGAGCGAGCCACCACCGACCCCGAGCTGATCCACGCCGCGTGGGCGCACCGGCCCTACAACGTCGGGATCGCGACCGGCCCGGCCGGGCTGCTCGTCATCGACCTGGACCCGGTCAAGGCAGAAGAGCCAGAAGGAGCGCCTGACGGCGCCACTTCCTTGCAGGCGCTCTGCGAGCGCGCCGGGCAGGTTCTCCCGGACACCTACCGGGTGCGGACCGCGCGCGGTAAACACCTCTACTTCACCGCCCCCACCGGGGTGCGGTTGAAGTGCAGCGTGGACCGGCTCGGACCGCACATCGACACCCGCGCATGGGGCGGCTACGTCGTCGCCCCTGGAAGCACCACCCCCGACGGCACATACGAGGTCACCCACGACGCGCCCGTGGCCGAACTCCCCGCCTGGATCGCCGCGTTGCTGCGCGAGCCTGAGCGGCCTGCTCCGGTGCCGGTACAGGTCTACGACGGCACCAGCGCTGCCAGGACCGCCCTGGAACGCGAGTGCGCCGTCATCGCCTCCACGACCGAGGGCGGGCCGAACGGCCGCAACAACACCCTGCACCGAAGCGCCTGCAAGGTGGCGCGGTTCGTGGCATGGGGCGACATCCCCCGGCACGTGGTCGAGCAGGCAATCCAGGGGGCGGGGGAGGCCACGGGACTTCCGCCGACCGAATGCCGCACCACCATCCGCAGCGCCCTGGACTGGGTCATCGCCCACGCCACCCCACGGGAGGCAGCATGACGGCGCCAACTCCCCCCGCCCTGGACTGCCCCACCAACACCCTCAACGGACCGCACGCCGCTCCACAGCCTGTGGACACGACGACCGTAGGCGAGCCGAAAGGCGCCGCCCGTCAGGGCGTCCGAGCTGCTTGTGGTTCTGACGCGCACGGCGACGACGACCGCTGCAACCCTCAGGAAGGAAGGGCCGCCGCATGACCAACCCCATCGACGGCGCCACGCTACTCGACGAGGTGGAAGCCTTCCACCGCCGATTCAACGTCTTCCCCACCGACGCCGCCTACGTCGCCGTCGCCCTGTGGGACGCACACGCCCACCTCCTCGACTGCTTCGACTCCACCCCCCGTCTGGCGTTCCTGTCCCCCGAGCCGGGATCGGGCAAGTCGCGGGCACTGGAGATCGTCGAGACGCTCGTGCCACACCCGATGGTGGCCGTGAACGCGTCCGCCGCCGCGCTCTTCCGCGCGGTGTCCGGCGTGGACGGACGGCCCACGATCCTGTTCGACGAAATCGACACCATCTTCGGTCCCAAAGCCGGAGACAACGAGGACCTTCGCGGCTTCCTGAACGCCGGACACCGCCGTACCGGGGTCACCTACCGGTGCATCGGAGACGGTGGCAACCAGACTGTCCAAGCCTTCCCCTCGTACTGCGCGGTCGCGGTCGCCGGACTCGGCTCCCTGCCCGACACGATCCTGACCCGCTCCATCGTCATCCGCATGCGCCGACGGGCCCGCAACGAACGCGTGGAACCCTTTCGCGCCCGCATCCACGAAGCCGAAGGCCACAAGCTCCGTGACCGGCTCGCCGAATGGGCCGCACAGGCACGCGGCTTCGTACTCGGGGCCTGGCCGGACATGCCGGACGGGGTGACCGACCGCCCGGCGGATGTGTGGGAACCCTTGCTCGCCATCGCCGACGCCGTCGGCGGCGAATGGCCGCGCCGGGCCCGCGAAGCGTGCGTCACCCTCGTCAAGGCCGCGCAGACCACCGACAAACACAGCCTGGGAATCCGGCTGTTGACCGATCTGCGCGACCATGTACTGATTGGCGTGGACAAGCTGCCCACCATCGCCATCCTCGACCGGCTCAATGCCCTCGACGATGCCCCATGGGCCGACCTCGACGGCAAGCCGCTCGACAACAGGCGCCTCGCGCGGATGCTCGGGGAGTACATGACGGCCGACAACGCGCCCATCCGGTCCCGCAACATCCGCACCGCTGGCGGGGTCCTCAAGGGTTTCCACGCCGAAGACCTGACGGACGCGTGGGCGCGCTACTGCCCGCCCCCCTCTCAGGACTCCGCTACATCCGCTACACCGCTACAGCCCAGCTCAGAGACCCTGAATCTGTAGCGGCACCAAAGCGTGTAGCGGCTACGCCCGCCACCCCGTAGCGCACGCGTAGCCGCTACACGCCACCCCTCCGCTACAAAAACACCCCCGCTGACCTGCGATGTAGCGCTGTAGCGGATGTAGCGGACTTCCCAGAAGGTCCCGAGAGCCCTGCCGAGGAGGCACCCCGGATGAGCACCGTGACCGCTGCCCCCGTCGACCGACTCCTGTACAAGCCGGAGGAGGCTGCCGAGGCACTCGCCATCGGCCGCTCCACCGTCTACGAACTCATGGCCGAAGGCACCCTGAAGTACATCAAGTTGGGCCGCACGCGCCGAATCCGCCGCGCGGACTTGGAGGCGTACGTCGAGAACCTCGCCCCACTGCCCGCTTGACCCGAGCACGCCCTGAGGCGCCCCGAGCACTCCGCTCGGGGCGCCTCTCGCATGGAGGAGCACATGAGCCCCCGCAAACCCAACAACGAGTCATCCATCTACTTCGGGTCCGACGGCTGGTGGCACGGTCGCGTCACGATGGGCGTGAAGAACGACGGCAGCCCCGACCGCCGCCACCGCCGCGCCAGGACCGAGCCCGAAATCAAGCGCAAGGTCAAGGAATTGGAGCGCCAGCGCGACGAGGGCCGCGCGACCAAGGCCGGTCGCGCACCGACCGTCGCCAAGTGGATGGAGACCTACCTCACCGACATCGCGAGCCTGAAGCTCAAGCCCCGCTCCCTGGATGACTACTGGTCCAAGACCCGCAACGACATCATCCCGGGAGTCGGCCAGCACCGGATCGACAAGCTGCAGCCGGAGCACCTGGAGCGCATGTACCGGGCGATGCTCGACGCCGGTCACGCCCCGTCGCACGTCGTGAAGGTGCATCGCATCCTGTCTCGGGCCCTGAAGATTGCCCACCGTCGCCGCATGGTCAGCGAAAACGTGGCCACGCTGGTGGACCCGCCCAGCGTCGACGAGACCGAGGCGAACCCCTTCACTCAGGAGGAGTCCAAAGCGTTCCTCGAAGCTGCGGCGAAGCGTCCCACCTTCATGCGGTGGATCGTCGGCGTGGGCATGGGGTTCCGGCAAGGCGAGACGCTCGGTCTGCGCTGGCCGTACGTCGACCTCGAAGCGGAGCTGTTCCATCCCAAGTGGCAGCTACAGCGCCTCACATGGCGGCACGGTTGCGACGACCCGCACGCCTGCGGCGAGCGCCTCCACCACTTCGAGCCGTGCCCGCCGAACTGCACCACGCACAAGAAGTACAAGCGTGGCTGCCCCAAACCCTGCATCAAGACGTGCACGAAGCACGCGAGCGCCTGCCCCGACCGCAAAGAAGGCGGTCTCACCTTCACCCGCCCCAAGACCAAGAAGAGCCAGAACCCCGTCCCGATCCCTCCCGTCTTCATCCCGTTCCTGCGCGACCACAAGGCTCAACAGGAGGCGATGCGAGCCGCGGCCGGGGAGCTGTGGCAAGAGCACCACGTCGTGTTCTCCCGGCCGGACGGCCGCCCGCTCGACCCCCGGCAGGACTACGAGGAGTTCAAGGAGCTGCTCGCCGAGGCCGGGATCGACGACCGCCGCCTGTACGACGGTAGCCGTCATACGGCTGGCACGATCCTGAACGAGCTGGGCGTCGACATGCCCACGATCATGGAGATCCTGCGGCACACGCAGATCAGCCAGACCCGCCGCTACGTGAAGGGCAGATCACACCTGTCGAAGGACGCGATGCGGCGCATGGGCGAGTTCTTCGTCCCTGCTCCCTCGGCCCCCGATCCGGGCCCGGGTTCCGGCCCCACTGAGACCAGAACTGAGACCGCCGACACCCGCGCGGCCCGCTCCCTACGCCGTCGCCGCATCCGCTGAACGACGAAACCCCAGGTCGGAGCACATCCGACCTGGGGTTTCGATGGAGCCGCCTTCGGGATTCGAACCCGAGACCTACGCATTACGAGTGCGTTGCTCTGGCCAACTGAGCTAAGGCGGCAAGCTGCGGATATACCCGTTCCCGAGAGATCAGGTTCGCATCAGCAGCGGCGCCAAGTCTACAGGGTCAATCGGGGTGCCCCGCACCAGCCCGAGGCGAGGCGATGCGGGGTACCCCTTGGAGGCGAAGGAGCCGTCAGTCGCAGGTCTTTCCGGCCGGTGGGGTCGTGCCCTCCAGGAGGTAGGTGTTGATCGCGGTGTCGATGCAGTCGCTGCCGCGGCCGTACGCGGTGTGTCCGTCACCGTCATACGTGAGCAGTGTCCCGGAGGACAGCTGGCCGGCGAGGGACTGCGCCCATGCGTACGGAGTGGCGGGGTCGCGCGTGGTGCCGACGACCAGGATCGGGTCGGCTCCCTTGGCCACGATGCGGTGTGGGACGCCGGTCGCCGGAGTGGGCCAGGAGGCGCAGTTCAGGGAGGACCAGGCGAAGCCCTCGCCGAAGACGGGGGATGCCTTCTCGAAGTCCGGCAGAGCTGCCGCGACCTCGGCGGGAGAGCTGAACGCGGGTGGCTGGTCGAGGCAGCTCACGGCGGCGAAGGCGGGCATCAGGTTGGAATACGCGCCGTCGTCGTTCCGCTCGTAGTACGTGTCGGACAGCGTCAGCAGCCCGGAGCCGTCACCCTTCATGGCCTGGGTGAGGCCATCGCGCAGGGACGGCCAAGTGCTCTCGTCGTACATCGCGGCGATGACGCCCGTGGTGGCAAGTGACTCGGTGAGGCGTCTGCTCTCGCCGGTCGCCACCGGGTGGGCGTCGAGCTCGGCGAAGAAGTCCTTCAGCCGGTCCGCTGCGTCCGCGGGCGAGGTGGTGCCGAGCGGGCAATCCGGCTTCTGGACGCAATCGGCAGCGAAGGACTGGAACGCCGTCTCGAAACCCGCGGTCTGGTCGCGGTTCATCCGGCGGGACGAGAGAGAGGGGTCCACGGCTCCGTCGAGGACGAGCCGTCCGACGCGGTCAGGGTAGAGCTCCGCGTAGGTCGCACCGAGGAAGGTGCCGTACGACGCCCCGACGTACGACAGCTTCGCGTCGCCCAGAACCGCCCGCAGGACGTCCATGTCGCGGGCGGCCTCGACGGTCGAGACGTGCGGGAGCACCGCGGCGGAACGCTTCTCGCAGGACGCTGCGAAACCCTTGTACGCGGTGTCCAGCTCGTTGATCTCGGCCTGGTCGTCCGGGGTCAGGTCGACCTGGGTGTACGTGTCCATCTGCTTGTCGTCGAGGCATTCGACGGGCTCGCTGCGGGCCACGCCCCGCGGATCGATGGCGACCATGTCGTACCGGGCACGGACCGGCGCGGGGTAGCCGATGCCCGCGTACCCCTGGAGGTAGGCAACCGCCGAGCCGCCCGGTCCGCCGGGGTTCACCAGCAGCGACCCGATCCGCTTACCCGGCCCTGTGGCCTTCACCCGGGCGACCGCCAGCTTCACCGAGGGCCCGTCGGGCTTCGCGTAGTCCAGCGGCGCCTTGAGGGTGGCGCATTCAAAGCCGGGCACGCCGCACGCCCGCCAGGTCAGCCGCTGCGTGTAGTACGGCTTGAGGGCGGCGGACGAGACCGGCGACGGCGCGGACGCCCCCGGCGCGGGCGAGGTCTCAGCGGGCCCGGGTGCGTCCGACGAACTGTCCGCACTGCAGCCGGTGATGAGCAGCCCCAGGGCTGTGGCGAACGTGACCGCGGAGGTCCTCAGGAGCTGCCTGGTGTCCATCTTGCGAGCCTAACCTCCAGGCGCCGGAAAATGCCGTTTTGCACCCGTACGGATGAGTCTGACCCCTCTGTTGCCAAGCCTTCGGTGGACGAGGCGGTGGGTGACACCAGGCTGACGTCAGCCCGTGCAGATCCGGCACCTCGGCGGAGCCCCGAGAGCTGTGATCGCCGGGCCCCAAGGCCGAGAGGACGTAGCCCCGCGCTACTGCACCGGGCCCGTGCCGCGCGCGACCGGGCTGCCGTGCATGCCACGGGCGGAGCGAAGCGGCGCGCGTTCCCTGGCGTCGGTGCGGGCAGCCCCGTGGGACGCGCCCGAGTGGCCGTGCACCCACCACTTCGAACTCATGCGCCCTCCTCGAGAACACTTCTGCACCATGACGGGGCTGCTCGTAAGAAGGGCAGCGCGGGCACCGGACTCCTGCGCCCCCGCAGGCCATCGTGCCGCTGCGAGGTCAGCCCAACCCCCGCACCATCGCCAGGATCAGCCCGCGCGCAGCGCCATCGCCATGGCCTCCACGGCCAGCAGCGGCGCCACGTTCGCGTCCAAGGCCTCACGGCAGGCCAGGACGGCTTCTATCCGGCGCAGGGTCCGCTCCGGGCTGGAACTCCGGGCGACCCTGTCGAGCGCATCCCGGGCGTCCTCGTTGGCAAGGGCCAGCCCGGAACCGAGCTGCATCGCAAGGACGTCCCGGTAGAAGCCGGTCAGTTCGGTGAGGGCCAGATCGAGACTGTCGCGCTGGGTCCGGGTCTTGCGGCGCTTCTGGCGGTCCTCCAGCTCCTTCACCGCCCCCGCCGTACCGCGCGGCATCCGCCCTCCGGCCGCCGCGCCCAAAGCAGCCTTGAGCTCCTCGGTCTCCTTGGCGTCGATCTCCTCGGAGACCTGCTTGGCATCCTCGGCGGCGGAGTCCACCAGCTCCTGCGCGGCCTTGAGGCACCCACCGACTTCGTCGATGCGCAGCGGGAGCTTCAGGACAGAGGCCCGGCGGGCACGGGCCCGCTCGTCCGTGGCGAGCCTCCGCGCCCGACCGATGTGTCCCTGCGTGGCGCGGGCGGCGGACGCGGCCGCCTCGGGCTCGATGCCGTCCCGCCGCATCAGGACGTCCGCGACGGCGGAGACGGAAGGCGTACGGAGCGTGAGGTGCCGGCAACGGGAGCGGATCGTCGGAAGCACGTCCTCCAGTGACGGAGCGCACAGCAGCCAGACCGTGCGCGGGGCGGGCTCTTCGACCGCCTTGAGCAGGACGTTGCCCGCCCCCTCGGTGAGGCGGTCGGCGTCCTCCAGGACGATCACCTGCCAGCGTCCGACCGCGGGTGACAACTGGGCCCGGCGGACCAGGTCACGGGTCTCCTTCACACCGATGGAGAGCAGGTCGGTGCGGACGACCTCGACGTCCGCGTGCGTACCGACCAGGCTGGTGTGACAGCCGTCGCAGAACCCGCAGCCGGGAGACCCACCCAGCGCGCGGTCCGGGCTGGTGCACTGCAGGGCGGCGGCGAACGCCCTGGCTGCAGTGGCCCTGCCGGATCCCGGCGGGCCCGTGAACAACCAGGCGTGCGTCATCCTCGACGCATCGGCCGGCCGCTCCCCCGCGGCTCCAGCGGTGACGAGCGCGTCCGCGTCCTTGGCGGCGGCGGCGAGCTGCTCCTGGACCCGCTCCTGCCCGACCAGGTCATCCCATACGGCCATGCTTCCGCCACCGCCTTCCGATGTCTTCCGAGATGCGGATTCCCATTGTGGGGCAGGGGTCGGACAGCCCCGGCCCCCTGTGGAAAACTCCGCGCGCGCCGGCCCCGCCCCGAGCGGCGTCCGAGGTCAGCGGCGGCGGCGACCGCCGTACCACCCGTCCTCATCGTCGTCGTCACGAGGGCCGAGCAGCTCGTCCGCGAGGGTCGGAAGGTCGTCCAGCGGAGTCTCCTCAGCCCAGTCGGAGCGGCGCCGCGGACGTCCCTCGCCGTCGACCTGAGGCAGTTCACGCGTGCGCTCGTCCGTTCCCGGGGCCGCGTCGTCCCGGAAGGTGCCCGGCGGTACCCGGTCGGCAGGATCGGCGGCGCGCACCGGCGGGAGCACGGCCGTCTCCTCGGCGGCCGAAGCCTCCCGAACGGGCGGAAGCACCGTGGTCTCTTCCGCGTCGGCGACCTGGGGCAGCACGGCCGTTTCCGCGGCATCCGGGAGATCGCGCTTGGCCATGTCGGCCCGTGCGGTCTCGACCGTCTGCGCATCGGCGGGGACGACAGCCTGACGCGGAGTCTGGACCGTCTGCGCGTCCGCGGCGGAGGTCGAGGTCAAACCGGTCGAGCCCGTTGTCGAGCCGGTCGGACCCGAAGGGCCGGACGACGCCGGTGTGGCGGTCGCCGCCGAGGCCGCGGCCGCCGCCGCAGCTTCCTCGGCTGCGCGCCGAGCCTCCTCGGCGCGCAGCAGTGCCTCCTCGGCCTTGCGCTGCTTCTCCCGACGCCGCTCTTCCGCCTCCGCCCGCAGCCGGGCCTCCTCCTCGGCCTGCTGACGGCGGCGTTCCGCCTCCTCGCGGAGGGCCTTCTCCTCGGCCTCGCGCCTGCGCCGTTCTTCCTCGGCCATCCGTCGCGCCTCCTCGGCGCGCTGCCTGGCCTCCTCAGCCTGCCGTTCGGCCTCGCGCTGCCGCGCCTCCTCCAGCTCGCGGCGCTTGCGCTCCTCCTCCTCGGCACGCAGCTTGGCGAGCTGTTCCTCCCGCTCGCGCGCCAGACGCTCCTCCTCCGCCTTCCGGGCGGCCTCTTCCTCGGCCTTGCGTCGGGCTTCTTCCTCCGCGGCCCGCCGCGCCTCTTCCTGGGCCTTCACCTCGGCCTCGGAGAGCGGCAGCATCTGGTCGAGCCGGTGGCGCACCACCGTGGTCACGGCCTCGGGCTCCTGGCCCGCGTCCACCACGAGGTAGCGGCCCGGGTCGGCGGCGGCGAGCGTCAGGAAACCGGCCCTCACCCGCTGGTGGAATTCGGCCGGCTCGGATTCCAGCCGGTCCGGCGCCTCCGTGAAGCGCTCGCGTGCCGTCTCGGGAGAGACGTCCAGCAGCACCGTCAGGTGCGGCACGAGTCCGTCCGTGGCCCAGCGGGAGATGCGGGCGATCTCCGTCGGGGACAGGTCTCGCCCCGCGCCCTGGTAGGCGACGGACGAGTCGATGTAGCGGTCGGAGATGACGATCGCACCGCGCTCCAGCGCCGGGCGGACGACGGTGTCGACGTGCTCGGCCCGGTCCGCTGCGTACAGCAGTGCCTCAGCGCGGTTCGAGAGGCCGGCCGAGGAGACGTCGAGCAGGATCGAGCGCAGCCGCTTGCCGACCGGGGTCGCGCCCGGTTCGCGCGTGACGACGACCTCGTGGCCCTTGGCCCGGATCCACTCCGCGAGTGCTTCCACCTGGGTGGATTTCCCCGCCCCGTCACCGCCCTCGAGGGCGATGAAGAAGCCGGTCGCCGCCGGTGCCTGCGCCGGGTCCGCTCCGCGGCGCACCGCGTCGGCGAGATCGCGGCGCAGGGGAACGCCGGAGCGGTCGTCGGTCTTGGCCAGGACGACCACGGCGACGGGGAGCAGCAGCGCACCGACCAGCATCAGCGTGAAGGCGGCGCCGCCGTGCGCGAAGACGAAGTCGCCGCTGGCGAGGCGGTGCGGGCCGATGGCGGCGGCGAGCAACGGGGCGATGATCGCACCGAGCGCAATGGAGACGCGGACGACGGCCTGGAGGTGCTCGGTGATCCGCGGACGCCGGTACTCCTCGGTCTCCTGGTCGATCAGCGTGTGTCCGGTGGCTGCGGCGATCCCGGCCGCGACCCCCGCGAAGACCGCGATGAACAACACGGTCGCCGTGTCCGGCACGAGTCCGAGCGCCAGAAGCGCGATACCGGTGACGGCCACGGCGAGGGCCAGCAGGCGGCGGCGCGACAGCGTCGGGAGCACGGAGTTCGCGGCCCGGATGCCCACGCCGGTGCCGCCGGTCAGTGCGAGGACGAGCAGCGCGTACGAGACAGGTCCACCGTGCAGGTCGCGGGCGTGCAGGACGGCGACGGACGCGGCGGAGGCAATGGCCCCGGCGACCGCGGCGCAGGCCAGGACGAACAGCGGCACCGCTCCCGTCCGGCCCTTGTCGAGACCGCTGCCGGTGGAAGGGCGGCGCAGCCCCTCGAGCGGGGAGCGGGGGCGCGGGGTCGGAATGCCCGGGAAGTCGACGGCAGACAGCACGGACACCGACGCGGCGAAGAGGCCTGCCGCGACGTAGGACCCGAGGGCCGCCTGGTGGACCGAGAACCAGTCGATGCCGGAACCGAGGAGGTTGCCGATCAGCGTGGCGACGAGGAGGACGGCGGCCCCGGCGGGAACCGCGGCGAAAGCGGTGCGCAACGAGAGCCGGCGCAGCGCGTCCTGGTGGTCGGGCAGCGGACGGACGGCAGCGCCTTCCAGCGGCGGCGCCGGCAGCAGGGCCGGGGCGGCGCTCTCCCGTGCGACCGCCCAGAACCGCTCGGCGACGCCGGCGACGAAGACCGTGGCGAGCAGGCAGGCCACGGCCGCCTCGGGGGTCCAGTCGATCCAC
This sequence comes from Streptomyces sp. NPDC059169, assembly GCF_042755225.1. Classification (NCBI taxonomy): domain Bacteria; kingdom Bacillati; phylum Actinomycetota; class Actinomycetes; order Kitasatosporales; family Streptomycetaceae; genus Streptomyces; species Streptomyces sp. NPDC059169. The sequence goes on from NZ_JBHZCF010000020.1 coordinate 19,729, forward strand.
AGCGGGGCGATCACGAGCAGCACGATGCGGATTCCATCGGCGCCGATCATGGTCCACCGCCGGTCGAGGGGACCTCCGGGTGTGGTGAGTGCGGTCAGCGGACCCAGCAGGACGGCACCGGACAGGACGGTGGCGAGGACGCGGACGCCGAACACGGCGGCGACGGCGAATGCAGCCCCCCGGTATCCACCGCCGAACGCCCCTTCGGAAACCGTCGCCTGGAGCGCCAGCAACACCAGCACCAGCAGTGCGAGGGCGTCGCCGATACTGCCGACGAGTTGGGCACTCCACAATCGCCGCAGCGCGGGTACGCGCAACAGTGCGCGTACGGCCCGCTCGCGTGAGTCCGCGGCCAGTGCGTCGGCGGCACGTGCGTCGGGGTCAGAGGTGGGGCTCTGGGCCGTTGGCTGCTCGGCTCGCGTCATCCGCCCAGCCTATCCGGACGGTGTTGCTCCCCGGAGGCCCAGGCCGAACAAATGGGCGGCGGGCCGGCGGAGGGGAGCCGATCGCGCGCGCGGTCGGCTCCCCTCCCTGCCGGCCTGCCGCTACTCGTCCGAGGGCGACGTCTTGGAGGCAGCCGCCTTCGCCGCCGTCGCCGTGGTCTTCTTGGCAGCCGTCTTCTTCGCGGTCGTCTTCTTGGCCGCTGTCTTCTTCGACGCCGTGGTCTTCTTGGCAGCCGTCTTCTTGGCGGTCGCCTTCTTCGCAGGGGCCTTCTTCGCAGGGGCCTTCTTGGCGGCCTTCTTCGCCGGCCCCTTCGCACGCTTCTCGGCGAGCAGCTCGTAGCCGCGCTCCGGCGTGATCGCCTCGACGCTGTCGCCGGTCCGCAGGGTCGCGTTGGTCTCGCCGTCGGTGACGTACGGACCGAAGCGGCCGTCCTTGACCACCACGGGCCGTTCGCTCACCGGGTCCGTGCCGAGCTCCTTGAGCGGCGGCTTGGCCGCGGCACGACCGCGCTGCTTGGGCTGGGCGTAGATCGCCAACGCCTCGTCCAGCGTGATGTTGAAGATCTGGTCCTCGGTCTCCAGGGAGCGCGAGTCCGTGCCCTTCTTCAGATACGGGCCGTAGCGGCCGTTCTGGGCGGTGATCTCGACGCCCTCGGCGTCCTTGCCGACGGTGCGCGGCAACGACATGAGCCGGAGCGCGTCCTCCAGGGTCACCGTGTCCAGGGACATCGACTTGAACAGGGAGGCCGTCCTCGGCTTCACCGCGTTCTTGCCCGTCTTCGGCGTGCCCTCGGGCAGCACCTCCGTGACGTACGGGCCGTAGCGCCCGTCCTTGGCGACGATCTCGTGGCCGGTCTCCGGGTCCTTGCCCAGCTCGAAGTCGCCGCTCGGCTTGGCCAGCAGCTCCTCCGCCAGCTCGACGGTGAGCTCGTCCGGTGCCAGGTCGGCGGGCACGTCGGCGCGCTGGTGGCCCTCCGCGTCCTTCTCTCCCCGCTCCACGTACGGGCCGTACCGGCCGACGCGCAGCACGACGTCGTTGCCGACCGGGAAGGACGAGATCTCGCGCGCGTCGATCGCGCCGAGGTCGGTGACGAGCTCCTTGAGGCCACCGAGGTGGTCCCCGTCGCCGTTGCCGGCTTCCGCCGCGCCGCCCGCAGCCGCGCCCTCACCGAAGTAGAAACGCTTCAGCCATGGCACGGCCTGGGCCTCGCCCCGGGCGATGCGGTCGAGGTCGTCCTCCATCTTCGCGGTGAAGTCGTAGTCGACGAGCCGACCGAAGTGCTTCTCCAGCAGGTTGACCACGGCGAAGGAGAGGAAGGACGGGACGAGCGCCGAGCCCTTCTTGAAGACGTAGCCGCGGTCGAGGATCGTGCCGATGATCGACGCGTACGTCGACGGGCGGCCGATCTCGCGCTCTTCCAGCTCCTTGACCAGGCTGGCCTCGGTGTAGCGGGCCGGCGGCTTGGTCGCGTGGCCGTCCGCCGTGATCTCCTCGGCGGCGAGCCGGTCGCCCTCGACGACCTGCGGCAGCCGCCGCTCCCGGTCGTCCAGCTCGGCGTTCGGGTCGTCGGCACCCTCCACATAGGCCTTCATGAAGCCGTGGAAGGTGATCGTCTTCCCAGAGGCCGAGAACTCCGCGTCCCGTCCGTCGGAGCCCGTTCCGCCGATCTTGACGGTGACCGAGTTGCCGACCGCGTCCTTCATCTGGGAGGCGACGGTGCGCTTCCAGATCAGTTCGTAGAGGCGGAACTGGTCACCGGTCAGCCCGGTCTCCGCGGGCGTGCGGAAACGATCACCCGACGGACGGATCGCTTCGTGCGCCTCCTGGGCGTTCTTGACCTTCCCGGCGTACGTGCGTGGCTTCTCCGGCAGGTAGTCCGCGCCGTACAGCTGGGTGACCTGGGCCCGGGCGGCCACCACCGCGGTGTCGGAGAGCGTGGTCGAGTCCGTACGCATATAGGTGATGAAGCCGTTCTCGTACAGCTTCTGCGCGATCTGCATCGTGGCCTTGGCCCCGAAGCCGAGCTTGCGCGAGGCCTCCTGCTGGAGGGTGGTCGTCCGGAACGGGGCGTACGGCGAGCGGCGGTACGGCTTGGACTCGACCGAGCGGACCGAGAACGCGGCGCCGTCGAGCGCGGCCTTCAGGGCGCGCGCGTTCGCCTCGTCCAGGTGCAGCACCGACGATGTCTTGAGCCGTCCGTTGGGGCCGAAGTCCCGGCCTTGCGCGACCCGCTGTCCGTCGACGGTGGTCAGCCGCGCGGTGAAAGCCGCGGGGTCGGACGGGTCACCGGCCCGACCAGTGGAGAAGGTGCCGGTCAGGTCCCAGTACTCGGCGGAGCGGAACGCGATGCGCTCGCGCTCGCGCTCGACGACGAGCCGGGTCGCCACGGACTGGACGCGGCCGGCCGACAGCCGCGGCATGACCTTCTTCCACAGGACCGGCGAGACCTCGTAGCCGTAGAGGCGGTCGAGAATGCGTCGGGTCTCCTGCGCGTCGACCATGCGCTTGTTGAGCTCGCGCGGGTTGGCCACCGCCTCGCGGATCGCGTCCTTGGTGATCTCGTGGAAGACCATCCGGTGGACGGGGACCTTGGGCTTGAGGACTTCCAGGAGGTGCCAGGCGATGGCCTCGCCCTCGCGGTCCTCATCGGTGGCGAGGTAGAGCTCGTCGGACTCGGCCAGCTGCTCCTTGAGCTTCTTGACCTGGGCCCTCTTGTCGGCGTTGACGACGTAGATCGGCTGGAAGTCGCGTTCGACGTCCACACCCAGGCGGCGGACCTCACCCGTGTACTTCTCAGGAACCTCGGCCGCGCCGTTCGGAAGGTCGCGGATGTGCCCGACGCTTGCCTCGACGACATAGCCGGGGCCGAGGTACCCCTTGATCGTCTTCGCCTTGGCAGGCGACTCGACGATGACGAGTCGACGGCCGCCCTGTGCGGTCTCGCTGGTCGGGGACAACTTCGCTCTTCTCTCCGGTCGACGCTCGGTGGGCACGTACGGCGTACAACGTACGGCGTACGGCCGTACTGCACTTTGCTGTCGCTGCGGAGTGTGACGGTACAACCCGACCCCGTGTCAAACGGCAAAAGCTCGCAACGGCCACTCGAACGGTAACCCGACTCCGGGCATTCCTGCCGCCCGGACTCCCACGGCGGTCCCCGGGGCGCGTCGGTCGCCGCGCTCCCCGGGAAGGGGTCAGATGCGGCCGGAGCACCAGACTCCGACGAGGAGGAAGGCGGCACCGAAGATCACGGAGAGGGTGGCGGCCGTGGCGGGGTTCACTCCGTGCGCGACCGGCGCGCGGTGCGCCAGACACGCCCCCGACCACGCCAGCAGGGCGGCTCCGAACAGTGCGAACACCCCCGTGGCGAAGATCGCCGGACCGCTCTCCATGTGCGCCACCCACTCCTCGGCCGTGTCCCCGGGACGCCCCGGCAACCGAAGGCTGGCACTCCCGGGCGTCACCCGCGAGAACTCCAGGTGAACGCGACGCGGGTTCACCCGGGCGGCGCCGCTCCGCGCCACGGCCGGAGGAACGGGCCGCGCGGACGGCCGCACGGGCCGAGAGCCCCGGTGCCTCGAACGGAGGCGGGCCGTCCGGCACGGAAGGAGAACCTCCGGAACACCGGGGGAGGGCCGTCGCGAGGCCACGGCGGGAGGGCTGCCGCCGTCCGGAACTCCGCCACCGGCACGGATGCCGCTCCGGCTGCCGCAACCAGCCGGAGCAGGGCACCCCACGACCGGAATGGACGGCTCCACAGGAGCGCCGCGAGGCTCGCACAGGCAATCGGAACGAATGCTTCCAGGGCTACCGGCGTCACTCGAACCGAGGCGGCGCGTCCTTCTCGGCCACAAACGGAGGCCCCCCTCCGAAGGAATGCGCCCACCGGATGTGCGGCGGTTCAGCACCCTCACGCGCGGGCACCGGCCGCCCTCCGCTTCCGCCCGACAATGGCCGGTTCCGCATGGGAGCGGTGGCCGGTATGCGACACGGGACACCACGACGAGCCCGTTCGGTCGACCCCGGACCGGTCGCCGGGTCCGGGGGCACGGCCGGAACCGGCGACCGGTCCCCACCGGAACCGGTCGGCCGGAGCGGGACGGAACCGATCCCCGGACCGGACCGCTCAGCCGCGGTCCGCACTCCCGCCCGGCTCCAGGAATCCCTCCTGCACCAGCAGCCTGATCGCCGCCGGCGTACGGTCCCGCAACGCCACCGGATCCTCGCCGACGAGCTGGGCGATGGCGTCGAGGATCCGCCCGGCGCTCAGCGAGCCGTCGCAGACACCGGCGAAGCCCGCCGCCACGGTGTCCACCTTCGTGGCGCGCCGCATCCCCCTGTTCTGCCGGAGCACGACGTGCTCGGGGTCCTCCGCCCCGGGCATGCCCACCTGCTCCTGGACCACCCCGTCCGCCAGCACCAGGTGATCGGCGAGCAGCGCGGCATCGTCGTGCGTCCGCAGGTAGTCCTGCCTCGCGAAGTGCGCCCGCACGGCCTCGCCGAGTGGCTGCTCCACGGGGTGCGGCCACTCCTCGACCACGATCGACGGCTGCAGCGCGCCCGACCTGCGGAGCGTGATCCAACCGAAGCCGACCGCCTTGGTCCTGCGCGCCTCGAACTCGTCGAGCCATGCCTCGTATCGCGCCGCGTACTCTCCGGGGGCGGTGCGGTGGTCCCCGCCGTCCCGCAGCCACAACTCGGCGTACTGGGTCACGTCCTGCACCTCGCGCTGCACGATCCAGGCGTCACAGCCGCGCGGCACCCAGGAGCGCACCCGCTCCTGCCAGTCCTCCCCTTCCACGTGCTGCCAGTTGGCGAGGAACTGTGCGAACCCGCCGTCGTTGAGCCGCTCCCCGGACTGCTGCACGAGCGAGCGGCACAGGTCGTCGCCGCCCATCCCGCCGTCCCGGTACGTGAGCCGGGCCCCCGGGGAGATGACGAACGGTGGGTTCGACACGATCAGGTCGTACGTCTCGGACCCGACCGGCGCGAAGAGCGACCCCTCCCGCAGATCGGCCGCCGGCGCTCCGGACAGCGCGAGGGTGAGCGCGGTGAAGCCGAGCGCGCGCGGGTTCAGATCGGTGGCCGTGACCCGCGTCGCGTGCTGGGTGGCGTGCAGCGCCTGGATGCCGGACCCCGTACCGATGTCGAGGGCACTGGACACGGCCGTGCGGACGGTGATCCCGGCGAGCGTCGTGGACGCCCCGCCGACACCGAGGACGACGCCCTCGTCGTGTCCCGTCGCGCCGCTCGCCCCGCCGACGGCGCAGCCGAGGTCGGAGACGATGAACCAGTCCTGCCCCTCGGGGCCGCCGTAGGGGCGGACGTCCACGGTCGCCCGGACGCCCGTGCGACCCTCGACGACCCAGCCGTCGGCGAGCACCGCGTCCAGCGGCAGCGCTGCCCGGGCCTGCTCGGGCGTCACCGTCCGCTGCAGCAGGAAGAGCCGTACGAGCGTCTCCAGCGGCGAATCCCCCCGGGTGGCGCGCAGCGCGGGAACGGTCTCGCTGCGCGCGAGGGCCGCATAGGCGGGCGCACCGAGCAGCTCGAGCAGCCCGTCGGCGGTGAAGTCGGCGGCGAGCAGGGCGTCGCGGAGCCGGTCTGACTGGTCGGGGACGGGTAGGCCTGCGGCGAGGCTGGTCGTACTCACGCGGCCATTCTCACCCGAGAGGCGCGGGTGGTGCCTCAACCGCGCCCCCGGCGGGGCTACCGCCCGCACCGGACCAGGATCCGGCGTCGCATCGCGCCGCGGCCACCGTGGACGACGGACGCGCGGCGCGGACCGTGGGCCCGCACCGCGCGTATCGGGATCGTCGCGCCGACTACTCGCTCGACTTCGAGGCGCTCGGGGACTTCGAAGCGTCGGACGACTCGGATCCGCCGGCGGACTTCGAGGGGCCTGCGGCGTTCGACGGCTCGGTGGCGGGCTTCGGCGCACCGGAGCCTCCGTCGGCGGGCGGAGTCTCCGCCACGACGGGCTTGACCCGCTGACAGCCCTTCTGCTTCCCCAACGCCTTGCCCAGCTCGCCGTTCTGAAGCTTGCCGAGGGCATCCTGGTCCATCTGCTGGATCTTCTTCAGGCCGTCCGCGATGCCCTGCAGTCCGTCCGCGAACTTCTGCTGGTCCTTGGGGTCGAGCGCGTCGACCTCCTTCTTCAGCGAGAGGTAGGCGGCAGCCGTGGCGTTGAGCTCCTTGACGGCGTCCTGCTGCAGCTTCTCGTGCCCCTCGCCCGGAGCGGTACCGGCGCCCTGCACTGCGGCGGCCAGCGCCTTGTTGGCGTCGGCGATGTCCTGGAAGGCCTTCGAGTCGGCGGCCTGGATGTCGGCGGGCTTGCCGTCCACGGACGTCGAAATGATCGTCTGCTGTGCGTTGGCCCGCTTCTGGATCTGCGGCTGCGCCCGGTCGCAGACGCTCTTGGCCCAGGCCTGCACCTTGGCGTCGTTCTCGCCGTCGTCGCTGCAGCCGGACAGCGCCAGCACCAGTACCGCGCCGCCGGACAGGGCGGCCGCAAGCTTCTTGTTCACCGATGGGTCCCTTCCAAGGCTCTCGGCCCCGGAACATACACGCCAAGCGGACAACAATCCCGTGCTATATGTCTGATTCATCCGAATTTGCAGGTTTTTACACCAAGAGAGAGAAGACTCACCGGCGCCCCACGCCCGGACACACGAACGGGCGGACGTCGCGCCGGAACGCGCCGTCCGCCCGCACTGTGAGCAGGCATTTCCCGCAGGCGGGACGATTCCTACGAAACAGTCGCCGGGTCCGGCGACTTCGACGTCCGCTCGGCGGCGTTGTCTTCGTCACCCACAGCTACGGAGCGCCGCTTGGAGATGTACACGGCGCCGACGATGACCACGATCGCCACGGTCGCGACCACGGCCCGCACCCCAGCACTGGCGTCCTGGCCGTAGCTGAACTGCACCACTGCCGGCGCGATCAACAGCGCCACCAGGTTCATGACCTTGAGCAGCGGGTTGATCGCGGGACCCGCGGTGTCCTTGAACGGGTCCCCGACGGTGTCGCCGATGACCGTCGCGGCGTGCGCCTCGCTCCCCTTGCCACCGTGGTGACCGTCCTCGACGAGTTTCTTGGCGTTGTCCCAGGCCCCGCCCGAGTTGGCGAGGAACACGGCCATCAGCGTTCCGGTGGCGATGGCCCCCGCGAGGTAGGAACCCAGCGAGCCGACCCCGAGGGTGAACCCGACGGCGATCGGCGCCATGACGGCGAGCAGGCCGGGCGTGGCCAGCTCACGCAGCGCGTCCTTGGTGCAGATGTCGACGACACGGCCGTACTCGGGCTTCTCGCTGTAGTCCATGATCCCGGGGTGGTCGCGGAACTGCCGCCGCACCTCGTAGACCACGGAGCCTGCCGACCGGGACACCGCGTTGATCGCCAGACCGGAGAAGAGGAAGACGACCGCGGCGCCGAGAACGAGCCCCACCAGGTTGTTGGGCTGCGAGATGTCCAGGCTGAGGTTCATCCCGCTCGCCTTCGTACCGACCTCCGCCACGGCCGTGGCGATGGCGTCGCGGTACGAACCGAAGAGCGCGGCCGCGGCGAGCACGGCAGTCGCGATGGCGATGCCCTTGGTGATGGCCTTCGTGGTGTTGCCGACGGCGTCGAGGTCGGTGAGGACCTGCGCGCCCGCGCCCTGGACGTCACCGGACATCTCGGCGATGCCCTGGGCGTTGTCGGAGACCGGACCGAAGGTGTCCATGGCGACGATGACACCGACGGTCGTGAGCAGACCGGTTCCGGCCAGCGCCACGGCGAACAGCGCGAGCATGATCGACGTGCCGCCGAGCAGGAACGCCCCGTAAACGCTCAGGCCGATCAACAGGGCCGTGTAGACGGCCGATTCGAGGCCGATCGCGATACCGGCGAGGACGACGGTGGCCGGTCCGGTCAGCGAGGACTTGCCGATGTCGCGGACGGGCCGCCGGTTCGTCTCGGTGAAGTACCCGGTGAGTTGCTGGATCACGGCGGCCAGCAGGATGCCGATGGCGACCGCGACGAGGGCGAGCATCCGTGGGTCGCCGCTGTGGCCGAGGATCGCCGGCTCGGTGACGCCCTTCAGGTCCGCGTACGACGACGGCAGGTACACGAACACGGCAACCGCCACCAGTGCGAGCGAGATCGCCGCAGAGATGAAGAAACCGCGGTTGATGGCGGTCATCCCACTGCGGTCGGCGCGCCGCGGGGCGACCGCGAAGATGCCGATCATCGCGGTGACCACGCCGATCGCCGGGACGATCAGCGGGAAGGCCAGCCCCAGATCACCGAAGGCGGCCTTGCCGAGGATGAGTGCGGCGACCAGGGTGACGGCGTACGACTCGAAGAGGTCGGCGGCCATACCCGCGCAGTCGCCGACATTGTCGCCGACGTTGTCGGCGATGGTGGCGGCATTGCGCGGGTCGTCCTCGGGGATGCCCTGCTCGACCTTGCCGACGAGGTCAGCGCCGACGTCCGCGGCCTTGGTGAAGATGCCTCCACCGACACGCATGAACATGGCGATGAGCGCCGCCCCGAGGCCGAAGCCCTCCAGGACCTTGGGGGCGTCCGCCGCGTAGACGAGGACCACGCATGAGGCACCGAGCAGGCCGAGGCCCACGGTGAACATGCCGACCACTCCGCCCGTTCGGAAAGCGATCTTCATGGCCCGGTGCGCAACGGACGTCAGATCCTTTTCTGGTTCTCCTTCCGCCGGCGTCGCCTCGCGCGCGGCCGCGGCCACACGCACATTGCTCCGTACCGCAAGACGCATGCCGATGTATCCGGTGGCCGCTGAGAAAACCGCACCCACCAGGAAGAACACGGAACGTCCCGCACGCTGCGACCAGTTGTCCGCAGGCAAGAGCATCAGCAGGAAGAACACGACGACGGCGAAGATGCCGAGCGTACGCAACTGCCGCGCCAGATAGGCGTTTGCTCCTTCCTGCACGGCGGCCGCGATCTTCTTCATGGAATCGGTGCCTTCACCGGCAGCCAGCACCTGGCGCACCAGCAACTGGGCGACGACCAGTGCCGCCAGCGCGACAGCCGCGATGACAATGACGATCAATCGATTGTCTTCTGTAAGGACCGCTGCCGCGAGCGTTGTGGGGTCGGCGGCCACGTATGGGTTGAAGAGCCCCGCCATTCGTCCTCCTTGACGTTCAGAGCTCAAGATGTGGACGGATTGTAGGGAGCTGAACCTGATCAAAACAGGGCGCGACAAACGCAATTGACCTTTGCTCGCTACTCAGCAAAAGATCGCGCCTCAAGATTGCCCCCCGAAAGCGGTAATGGGGCAAAAGCGTTGACGCTTGATCAATGATCTAGGGAAATGAAAAAGGCCCTGCTCAGCAGGGCCTGGGAAGAAGGCGGACGCAGCAGGGCCACACACCCGCTCAGGCGTGAGCGGGCGGCAACACCGTCCTCATGGGTCTCACTGGCCTGACGCGATCACGGCTGGATTGGCCGGCCAGCTCATCCGGATGACCCCGCCGTCCTCGCCCGACATCACCTCGACGTCGTCCACGAGGCCGCTGATCACCGCAAGCCCCATCTCGTCCTCGCCGTCACTCTCCGTTTCCGCCGACCGCCCTCCGGAACCAGACCCGCCGGCTGCTGCACCCGGAACGGGCACCTCGTCGCCTACCTCGATGGAGAAGGTCTTCTCCTCCTCCACCAGCACGACCCGCACCGGGGCGGTGATGGCATTGCTGCGGTGCAGCCCCACGGCGCGACTGCACGCCTCTCCGACGGCAAGCCTGACCTCGTCGAGAACGGCTTCGTCCACCCCCGCCCGACGCGCCACGGCAGCGGCCACGAGCCGGGCCGTCCTGACGTGCTCGGGTTGAGCGCTGAAGCGCAGTTCAACGGTGGCCATACGGTCCCCCTCGGACGTACCAGCGTGCGAGCGTGCTTGCCAGGGCCCGGGCTTGCGCGCCCGGAACCCGAGACGTTTCTCCGGACCTCTCCGGAGCCTCCAGGCAACCGCCCGGAGCCTCCGGAGCCCTCCGGGCGACTCAGTCGGTCGCCGCGACGGCCTCGTCGACCGTGGTGTGAATGGGGAACACCTTGGTCAGACCAGTGATCCGGAAGATCTTGAGAATGCGCTCCTGGTTGCAGACCAGGCGCAGCGAGCCTTCGTGCGCACGCACGCGCTTCAGACCGCCCACAAGCACGCCGAGGCCGGTCGAGTCGAGGAAGTCCACACCCTCCATGTCGACAACCAGGTGATAGCTGCCGTCGTTCACCAACTCGACCAACTGCTCGCGCAGCTTGGGCGCGGTATACACATCAATCTCGCCACCGACCTCGACGACCGTGCGGTCGCCACCAGGACCGGAAACGTTGCGAGTCGACAGGGACAGGTCCACGGATCCTCCAGCACCTTGCTATCGAGCGGTCGCCCCTCGGGTCTCCCCGGCGGAGCCAGGGGACGGATCGCCAGCCGCCATGGCATTCAATCACTTACCAGCAGCCATGCACGACGCCTTGAGACCATTGTCCGTCACGCCGGTGACACACTCGGTGCCGATGGCCACGAATCACCGTCCCAGACGACACCCCGAGAGCGGGGAGACCCGCCCCTCCCCCGGTAGGGTCCTCGACCGCCTCACCACGGGGGCGGACCGGGCTGCGCGCATCACTCATACGGAGCACTTGCCCCCCAGGCCGGGCCGCCATGCCGTTTGGCCGCATCGCATCCGCGGAGAAGTGATCAACGCCATCCTCCTAGCCGGTATCGAACACCCGTGGGCCCACCAGGCCACCGCGGCCGAACACGCCCTGGACGGCGAATCGGTCGTGATCGCCACGGGCACCGCGTCCGGCAAGTCCCTCGCGTACCTGGCTCCTGTCCTGTCCACCCTCCTCGACGGCGCCGAGGCCCCGGGAGGGCGCGGAACCACGGCCCTGTACCTGGCTCCCACCAAGGCCCTCGCCGCCGACCAGCGACGCTCCGTGAAAGAGCTCGCGGAACCGCTCGGCAACCGTGTGCGACCTGCCGTGTACGACGGCGACACACCCGTCGAGGAGCGCGAGTGGGTCCGCCAGTACGCGAACTACGTGCTCACCAATCCGGACATGCTCCACCGCGGGATACTCCCCTCCCACCCCCGCTGGTCATCCTTCCTGCGCTCCCTGCGCTACGTCGTCGTCGACGAGTGCCACACCTACCGGGGCGTCTTCGGGTCCCACGTGGCCCAGGTGCTGCGCCGGCTACGCCGGGTCTGCGCCCGCTACGGCGCGCACCCCGTCTTCCTCCTCGCCTCCGCCACCGCGGCGGAACCGGCCGTCGCCGCCGAGCGCCTCACCGGGCTGCCCGTCACCGAGGTCTCGGACGACGCGTCACCCCGCGGCGAGCTCGTCTTCGCCCTCTGGGAACCCCCGCTCACCGAACTGCACGGCGAAAAGGGCGCCCCGGTGCGCCGGACCGCCACGGCAGAGACCGCCGACCTGCTCACCGATCTGACGGTCCAGGGCGTCCGCACGGTCGCCTTCGTACGCTCCCGACGCGGCGCGGAACTGATCTCCGTGATCGCCCAGGAACGGCTGGCGGAGGTCGACCGTGGCCTCGCCCGACGGGTCGCCGCCTACCGGGGCGGCTACCTGCCGGAGGAGAGGCGCGCCCTGGAGCGAGCCCTGCATTCCGGCGAACTGCTGGGCCTGGCCGCCACCACGGCGCTGGAACTGGGCGTCGACGTCTCCGGCCTGGACGCAGTGGTGATCGCGGGTTACCCGGGTACCCGGGCCTCGCTCTGGCAGCAGGCGGGCCGGGCGGGGCGCTCCGGTCAAGGCGCCCTCGCGGTACTGGTCGCCCGGGACGATCCACTGGACACCTTCCTCGTCCACCACCCCGAAGCGCTTTTCCGGCAGCCGGTCGAGTCCACCGTCCTCGATCCCGACAACCCCTACGTCCTCGCCCCGCACCTCTGCGCCGCCGCCGCGGAAATGCCCCTCACGGAGGACGACCTTGCGCTGTTCGGCCCAGCTGCGCCGGAACTGATGCCACAGCTGGAGAGCAGTGGACTGCTGCGCAAGCGGACCACGGGCTGGTACTGGACCCGGCGCGAGCGGGCGGCCGAGCTGACGGACATCCGGGGGCAGGGCGGGCGGCCCGTGCAGATCGTGGAGGCCGTGACCGGCCGGCTCCTGGGCACCGTCGACGAACCCGCCGCCCACGCCGCCGTCCACCAAGGTGCCGTCCACCTCCACCAGGGGCGTACGTACCTGGTGAAGCAGCTGGACCTGGAGGACTCCGTCGCCTTGGTCGAGGAAGCGAACCCGCCGTATTCCACCACCGCACGTGACACCACCTCCATCACCATCCTGGACACCGACACCGAGATCCCCTGGGGCGCCGGACGCCTCTGCTTCGGATCGGTCGAGGTCACGAACCAGGTCGTCTCCTTCCTGCGCAGGAGGCTCATCACGGGTGAAGTCCTCGGCGAGACCAGACTCGACCTCCCGCCGCGCACCCTGCGCACCCGAGCCGTGTGGTGGACGGTCACGGAGGACCAACTCGACTCCGCACGGGTGGCCCCCGAGCAGCTGGGCGGCGCCCTGCACGCTGCGGAACACGCCTCGATCGGGATGCTGCCGCTCTTCGCCACCTGCGACCGCTGGGACATCGGTGGGGTCTCCGTCCCGCTCCATCCGGACACCCTGCTGCCCACCGTGTTCGTGTACGACGGCCATCCGGGCGGCGCCGGCTTCGCCGAGCGGGCTTTCCACACAGCCCATGCGTGGCTGGGCGCGACACGGGAAGCAATCGCCTCCTGCGAGTGTGAGGCGGGCTGCCCCTCCTGCATCCAGTCCCCGAAGTGCGGCAACGGCAACGAACCGCTGCACAAGCGAGCAGCCGTCCGCCTGCTCAGCGTTCTGCTCAAGGAAGCGCCGGTGCCAGAGGAAAAATCCCGGGGCCCACTGGACCGCCCGGGCGTGTCGGGCGTGTCGGGCGGTTCTGAGGTCGACGTATCGCAGACCCCTCGACCAGGGACGGGCCCCGGCTCCGGGACGGAGACCCCTCGGCCGGGGACGCCGACAGAGTCGGAGGCCCGTGGTCCGCGAGAGGAGGGCTCCCCGGGAACAGCGCACCCGGCGGACCCGCACGCGACCTGATCTGCGGCCCGTACGGGCCGAAAGCAGCCCGCGCCACCACATCGGCGACCTCGCCGTCCACCGAACACCGCACGACGGCAGCTCCTTGCGCTGCGGCAACCCGCGCTGCCACATGGCATGCGGACTCTGCCCCCTCCAGGGCTCGGTCCGCCGCGGCGATGGCCGCCAGGTCGGCCGCAGCCCCGGCCCGATGGCGTGCCGCCACCGCCTGCCCCAGCGCCAGCACCACGGCGAACACCGCGCACATGGCGCTCGCCGCCACCGCCACCCACACCGTCGCCGAACCGCTATCTCCAGCTCTCTTCGGGACGTTCACCTCGGGGTCCTCCCCACGGTGTCCTCCGCGAGTGCGGCGGCCTCGGCGGACAGTGTCAGGGACAGCGCCCCCGGGCCGGGGCTGGGAGCCTCCACCCGAACCCGCCACAGGTCACCGCCCCTGCCCAGCATGACCCTGGAGCCCGGCGGAGCCGCCGACCGCGCAGCAGCGAGCGCCGCGGCCCTGGTCTCGGACCGGGCCGCCGCCCTGGCACCGGCCCTGGCGGCATCGACGCACTGGATCTGGGCGGCAGCCGCCGCCAGGGCCCAGACCAGCGCCATCGTGAACACCACCAGCGCCGGGACCGCGACAGCCGCCTCCGCCGTCACCGAGCCCCGGTCGGGCGTCATCGGCGCGGTCGCCGAAGCACGACCACGGGCCCGTCTCTCCCTCAGCGACCCCAGGCTGCGCGTCGCCACCGTCCCCGCCAACCCCGCATCGAGGAAGTGCCTGCTGCGAGAACTGCCGTCAGAACTGCGCATCGAGCGCCTTCCCGATCACCGACTGCAGCGCCGCCGATACGCTCCCGCTCGTCACGACCTTGTACAGGACAGCGGCGAAAGCACACGCCGCGATCGTGCCCATCGCGTACTCCGAGGTGGTCATCCCCGCGTCCCCGCGGAGCCACCGCTTCCCCAGACCCGCCCGGGACCTGGACCGGACCGCCGCCATCCGTTCCTTCGTCCGTACCATGAGTTCCACGTCAACCCCCTGTGATCATCGTTGTTGTCGAGACATCCGTCGCGCCGTGAGTGCTGTCGCTTCACGTCCTGCTCAGCAGTCCGCTCGCCAGACCGATCACCACCGGAGCGACCCCGATGGCCAGGAACGCGGGCAGGAAGCACAGGCCGACCGGCGCGGTGATCAGGACCTGCGCGCGCTGGGCCCGGGACGCAGCGGCCCTCGACCGTGCGGCTCTCAAACCGGCAGCCAACCGGGACACCGGCTCTGCCGACGGTGCCCCTGAGGAACCGGCGCGCTCCAGGCATCGGGCCAGCCCCGCCGCGCCCGTTATCTCCCCGAACAGGCCCCACGCCCGAGCCGGTTCGCTACCGAGCCTCAGTTGCGCGGCCACGTGTACGAGACGCTCACCCACCGGGCCGCCAAGGGATTCGCCGACGGCTTCCGCTGCTTCCCGTGGACCGGCCCCCGCGGACAGGCACGCCGCCAGCAGATCGGCCGCGAGGGGCAGTTGCTCCACGGCTCCAGGATCGACCGCGGGGCTGTCCCGGCGGCGACCTCGTCGCCATCCGTGGACGCCGTACGCCCCGGCGATGCCCAGCAGGGCCCCTGCGGGACCGTCGGCCAGGATCCAGCCGGCGATCACCACGACCGCGGGCACGGCCCACCGCCACACCTGCCTCCCGCTCCCGGGGGCCGAGATGCGGCGGCGCCCGGGCCGCACCGCCAGCAGCACCGCGGTCCGCGCACGCACCCGCCGCTCACGACGCCAGCCGGCTGCGGCACAGACCATCCACGCCGCCACAAAGACCGTGAGGGCGACCGCGTGCCCCTCGTGGGGAAGAGCCGCGCTCACGGTCTCTCCCCCGCCCGTACGACCCGTGCCGCCCAGCAGAGACCCGCAGCTTCCAACAACCCTCCCAGCAGGAGGCACCCAAGGCCACCGGGGGTGTGCAGCAGGACCCGCAGGGGTTGCGCACCGAGCGCCCAGCCGAGTCCGAGCCCCACGACCGGCAGTAGCGCGAGGACCACGACCGTGGACCGAACACCTGTCAACTGTGCGTGCAGTTGTTCCCTTTGGTCTCGCTCGGCCCGCAACGCGGCATGAAGCCGGTCCAACCCGCAGGCCAGCCCGGCCCCGCCGTCCACGGCGACCCGCCAGCAAGCCGCGAGTCCGGCCAGCCCGGCCGCGCCGGGTGCTCCGGCGGCACGTCGGAGCTCTCCCGGCACGTCGCCGCCGAAGCGCGCAGCAGCCAGTACAGCCGACTCCGAGTCTCCGAGCGCCCCTGTGGCCCGGCCGGCGACCGACAGCGCCGCTCCTGGTTGCCGGCCCGCTCGCAGTTCACTCGCGATGGCCTCGCAGAGCGCGATCACCGAACCTGCCCGCGCCTCCCCGGCCTTCTCCCGCTCCGCGGCCCTCAGCCACCGTCCGACCAGAGGAACCGCCACCGCCCCCGCGATCAGAGGCAGCACCGACTGGCCCAGGACGGCCAGCGCCAAGGCGGCCGGCAACAGGAGCCATTCGCGCCGGAGTCGCCCCAGCACTCTCTGCAGCTTCTCCCTCTGCCACCGAGGTGTCCCCTCCACCACCACACGGCCGCCTGCCAGTGTCGGGCCGGGCCGTCGCAGGCATCCGTCCCCGTCCACCGCCACCCACACCGCAGCGCCCGCGCACAGGGCCGCACACACCACCGCGGTCGTCACCGCTCCCCATCTCCGAGATCCCCGAGCAGCGATCGCAGCCGCTCCCAGCCCGGTTCGCGTACGAAACCCGCCGCGCCCCACCGGAGCGCCGGTACCGTCACCACCAGCCCGTCCGCATCACGCCCCAGCACATGGATCTCGGCCACCCGCCGCCGTCCGTCCCGGTCTCGGACGAGATGGATCACAGTGGAAAGCGCGGCAGCGAGCTGGCTGTGCAGCGCGCCCCGATCCAGACCGGCCCCCGTACCCAGGGCTTCAAGGCGCGCAGGGACGTCCGCCGCGGTGTTGGCGTGGACGGTGCCGCAGCCGCCGTCGTGCCCCGTGTTCAACGCGGCGAGCAGATCAGTCACTTCGGGACCGCGCACCTCGCCAACCACCAGCCGATCCGGCCGCATCCGCAGCGCCTGGCACACCAGGTCCCGCAGCGTGACCTGGCCCGCGCCCTCCTGGTTGGCCGGACGGGATTCCAGGCGCACCACGTGCGGATGATCGGGCCGGAGCTCTGACGAGTCCTCGGTCAGCACGATCCGTTCGCACCGGCCGACCAGACCGAGCAGGGACGACAACAACGTCGTCTTCCCCGAGCCGGTGCCGCCGCTGATCAGGAACGACACCCTCGCCGCGACCAGTGCGGCAAGCACCAGATCTCCGCCCGGAGGAACCGTCCCCGCCTCGACCAACTCCGCGAGCGAGAAGGCCTTCGGCCTCACGACCCGCAACGAGAGACAGGTCGATCCGACCGCGACGGGAGGAAGCACGGCGTGCATCCGGGTGCCGTCGGGCAGCCTTGCGTCCACCCACGGACGAGCGTCGTCCAGTCGGCGTCCCGCCACCGCGGCGAGCCGCTGCGCCAGCCTGCGCACGGCCTCCGCATCGGCGAAGGTGACACCGGCGAGTTCGAGCCCGCGTCCCCGGTCCACCCACACCTGGTCGGGAGCCGACACGAGCACGTCCGTGACCGCCGGATCTGCGAGCAGCGACTCCAGGGGCCCCGTACCCACCAGCTCGCAGCGCAGTTCCTCGGCGGCGCCAAGGACTTCCGCATCGCCCAGGAGCCGCCCCTGCGCCCGGAGAGCGGCCGCGACCCTGGCCGGGGTCGGCTCGGCACCGCTCTCGGCGAGCCGCTGCCGCACTGCTTCCAGAAGCATCGCGGTCACGACGGATCACCGCCCGCGAGAGCGCGCTCCCAGAAGGCCGAGCAGAACCGGCCCAGTGGCCCACGTGCCCCACCACCCGGCGGAATCCCTCCGTCCAGGTCGGCCAAGAGCCCTGAATCAACCGGCAGTTCTCCGGCTAGCGGCAGTTCGAGCGCTTCCGCCACCCACTTCTCGTCAAGCCCCGCGGAGTACGGGCCGCGGGCCACGACCCGCAGATCGCCCAGCACCATGCCCACCGTGGCGGCGACGCGCCGGGCGGCTGACACCGCACGGAGTTCGCCGGGAACGACCAGCAGCCCGAGGTCCAGTTGCGCCAGCACCTCGGCGACGCTCTCGTCGACCCGGCGCGGCACATCGACGACCACGACCCCTCCGCGCCGGCGGGCGGCAGCCAGCACCGAGCACACGGCTTCGGGAGGGACCAGCACCGCATCCCCCCGGTCCCAGCTGAGGACGCGCAGCCCGTGCACCGACGGCAGGGACTCCTCGAGGGCGCCGCCGGCCACCCTTCCCCTGGACGCGACGAAGTCGGGCCAGCGCCTGCCCTCTGACTGCTCGCCGCCGAGGAGCACATCGAGCCCGCCGCCCAGCGGATCACCGTCGACGAGCATGGTGCGCCGCCCCTCACGGGCTGCCGTCACCGCAAGCGCACAAGCCAGCGTCGACGCTCCCGCACCGCCTCGGCCCCCGATCACACCGACGGTGAGTGCCGGTCTGCCGTGCCCCTCGGCCACGTCGGCGATCCGGTCCACGAGCCACCCCTCGGCCTCGGGCAACCGCAGCACGCAGTCGGCTCCGATCTCGACGGCCGAGCGCCACACCCGTGGATCGTCCTGGCCGCGACCGACCAGCAGCACCCCGCGCCGACGCGGGACGCCCCTGCAGCGTGCGGCAGCGTCTTCCCCGACCAGGACCAGCGGTGCGCCTTCCCAGGCCTGTCTGTCGTCGGGAACGGAGTGGTGCACCTGGGGATCGGCACCGGCCGCGGCGCACAGCCGCAGCAGATCGTCCAACAGCACCGGATCCTCCGTGACGATCAGCGGACCCGCACGCCGCTCTCCACCTCCCGGTGTCCCGACGGTAGGTCCCGATGCGCTTTCAGGGCCGGACGTGCTTGGTCCCGAAGCCCAGGCAGGACCGGACGTGATGAAACCCGCCACGATTTCTCCCCCTTCCGCCGTGCGGTCGCGGGGGCGTCACGGGTGCGGCGCAGCGGCCGCCCCGGCGCCCGGTGCACGGCGAGATCGTTCCGCGATCTGCGATTCCTTCGGCCCGTGAACTTTCACGAACGGAATCACCGTGCACCGGCCCGGGAAATCGTGTGGATCTTGCTCTAAAACTGTGGACAACTCACCACTTGTGAATATCTCCGTAACCCATACCGGTGACTTCCTGCATGACTGCCGGAGCGCAGCGCATCAACTACCCAGAGTTACGTACCGAAGGTGGCCCATGACCGGCAGCGCGAGGCCGAGGAGAGAAGAGATGATCAGATGCAAGCGACCGAAAACGCGTCCGGACATGCGACGACCCCCGCCGGGGGGGAGAGCGGGGGTCGTCCCCACGGCCGACTCGGGGGGGGAGGAGTCGGACCGGGTTAGCACGGTCGCGAACGATCCGTGACTTCCATGGTGTACCCGAGAGCCTTCTCAGGCAAACCCACACGCCATAGCTTACGCCGAATGGTGGGCCCCTATGCTCTGGGGCGTGGAAAACCACTCCTTGCCGCGCACAGCAGCGTTCTTTGACCTGGACAAGACGGTCATTGCGAAGTCGTCGACGCTGACCTTCAGCAAGTCCTTCTACCACGGCGGACTGATCAACCGCCGCGCCGTACTGCGGACCGCGTACTCCCAGTTCGTGTTCCTCGCTGGCGGTGCCGACCACGACCAGATGGAGCGGATGCGCAAGTACCTCTCGGCGCTCTGCACCGGATGGAACGTGCAACAGGTAAAGGAGATCGTCGCGGAGACCCTGCACGACCTCATCGACCCGATCATTTACGACGAGGCCGCATCCCTCATCGAAGAACACCACACCGCGGGTCGAGACGTCGTCATCGTCTCGACCTCGGGGGCCGAGGTCGTCGAACCCATCGGCGAACTACTCGGCGCCGACCGGGTCGTCGCCACCCGTATGGTCGTGGGCGACGACGGCTGCTTCACCGGAGAGGTGGAGTACTACGCATACGGGCCGACGAAGGCCGAGGCGGTCAAGCAACTCGCCGCGTCGGAGGGGTACGACCTGACACGCTGCTACGCCTACAGCGATTCCGTCACCGACGTCCCCATGCTGGAGTCCGTCGGCCATCCGCACGCCGTCAACCCCGACCGTGCGCTGCGCCGCGAGGCCGTTTCGCGCGGCTGGCCCGTGCTCGTCTTCAACCGTCCGGTACGGCTGAAGCAGCGGATCCCGGCGTTCACGCTGCCGGCCCGTCCTGCGCTGGTCGCGGCGGCTGCCGTGGGCGCCGCCGTCGCCACCGCCGGGTTGGTTTGGTACACCAGTCGCAGGCGCAGCGCCTCCCTTGCCCGGATTTGAGGTCAAAAGTAAAAAGTGCAGCCAGGGGTTCCACTTGCCGGATCGCTGGAGTACAAAGGACTTAACGGCCCGCGAGACCTGGGACATCCGAGAGGATCACCTTCTACGCAACAAAGGCCCCACGGACCGAAGCATGGACGCCGAGCACCCACGCGACGTCGACCCGTCGATTACGGGCCAGCCGCACCAGGTGACGGGCAAAGTTCCCGACCTGATGGGCAACACATCGAGGACGCTTGGTAACTCGACCGACATGCCAGCGGCGGTACCAACCGGTACCGCCGCAACCCTTTTCCCGGCCTCCCCACGCGTCCCGCACGGCATGGCCAGGCCGCCCGAACCGACCGGCACCCATCGGTACATGAGCGCCGTCGCCGCCGGGATCGCCGCACGCCCCTCGGGCGGAACGCCACTTCGCCGCCACGGACCGACGGAAACGCCGTCCGCCGTGGACTGATCACTCCCGAAGCCCTATGCGGCTCCGCGCTGCAGCGCCTCGCACACCGCCGTCGACTCCCGCACGCCGAGTTCGACCGCGCGCCCGCAGTGGGCGATCCAGGCGGCCATCCCGTCCGGGGACCCGGAGAGATAGCCGTCGAACGCAGCGAGGTATGCAGCGCGGCCGAGTTCGGCGTGTCCGACCTCGGCCGGGCAGATCGACTTCGGGTCGAGTCCACTGCCGACGAGGACGATGCGTTCCGCGGCGCGGGCGACGAGCCCGTTGGCCGAGGAGAAGGAACGCAGTGCAAGCAATTCGCCGTGCACGACGGCGGCGGTCACCAGAGCCGGGGCCGAAGTCCCTGCGATGATCAGACCGGAGAGCCCTTCCAGACGCCCCGCGACCTCCCCCGCATCAGGCAGTGGCGCCTCGATCAACGGCTCGTCGACCCGTTCGCCCGCGAGCCTGGGCCGGCCGACGGACTCATCGGGAGCCACGCCGCCTTCCGCCACCAGATGCAGCCGGGCCAGGACGCGCAGCGGCGACTGGCGCCAGATCGACAGCAACTGGCCGCACTCCGCCGTCAGGCGCAGTGCGGCCCCGACCGTGCGGGCCTCCGCGTCGCCGCTGAAGTCCGTCCGCCGGCGAACTTCCTCCAGTGCCCAGTCGGCTCCCGCCAGGGCCGCCGAGGCGCGGGCCCCGCGCAAAGCCGCCTCCGACGCGACCTCGTTGCTGCGGCGCCGCATGACGCGGTGCCCGTAAACGCGGTCCACCGCCTTGCGCACGGAGTCCACGGCGTCGACGACCCCAGGGAGGTCACTCAGTGCGGCCAAGGGGTCAGAGGCGTTCGTACTCATAAGTAGCGAGGCTACGCGCCCCCGGCGCCCGCCCCACGTTGGAGTGGTCTTCTTCACGCACCCACAGCGCGTCGAGTAACCACACCGCTACCCTAGGTGAACATGAAGATCGCTTTCGTTGGGAAGGGCGGCAGCGGCAAGACCACGCTGTCGTCGCTGTTCGTCCGCCACCTCGCCGCGCAGCAGGCCCATGTCATCGCGGTGGACGCCGACATCAACCAGCACCTCGGCGCGGCGCTCGGCCTCGATGAGGAACAGGCGGCGGCGCTGCCCGCGATGGGCGCACACCTCCCGCTCATCAAGGACTACCTGCGCGGCACCAATCCGCGGATCACCTCGACCGACACGATGATCAAGACGACACCGCCCGGAGAGGGTTCCCGCCTGCTGCGGGTACGCGAGGACAACCCGGTCTACGACGCCTGCTCCCGACCCTTGCGGTTGGACGGCGGAGAGATCCGACTGATGGCGACGGGTCCGTTCACCGAGACGGACCTCGGGGTGTCCTGTTACCACTCGAAGGTCGGAGCCGTGGAGTTGTGCCTCAACCACCTCGTCGACGGGGCGGACGAATACGTCGTGGTGGACATGACGGCGGGTTCGGACTCCTTCGCCTCAGGTTTGTTCACGCGCTTCGACATGACATTCCTCGTCGCCGAGCCGACCCTCAAGGGCGTCTCCGTCTACCGCCAGTACAAGAGCTACGCGCGGGACTTCGGCGTCTCACTGAAGGTCGTCGGCAACAAGGTCCAGAGCCCGGACGACCTGGAGTTCCTCCGCGAGGCTGCGGGCGATGACCTGCTCGTCACCGTCGGCCATTCAAACTGGGTACGGGCGATGGAGAAGGGACGCCCTCCCCTTTTCGGCCGCCTGGAGGAGGACAACCGGGCCGCTCTGCGAACGCTCCAGCAGGCGGCGGACGCGTCGTACACCGGCCGCGACTGGGAGCGGTACACCCGCCAGATGGTGCACTTCCACCTGAAGAACGCGGAGAGCTGGGGCAACGCGCGCACCGGGGTCGACCTCGCCGCTCAGGTCGACCCTGCCTTCGTGCTCGGGGAACGGGCTGCGGAGCCCAACGCCCCGCAGCCGGCCTGACCACGGCTGCACGTTCAGCGCCGACCAGGGGAGACGATCGTCGGCTCCCTCTCGCTCTCCCCCTCACCGCACCGGCGTCGACGGGTGCGCGTTCACACATCCACGCGCGCCCGTCCGGCCCACGGGGGCCAGTGGGCGGCCTACGGGCAACGGCCGTGAAGGACTCCCGAGTCCCGCTCGGGCACCTACCTGTCGAGGTCCGGGCGTACAGGCTCCGGAGGGCTGCACACCCGGGCCGGTCGACGAATTGACGGACCATCACATTCCGGGCACCCTCCCGCGTGCACACGCCGTCCCGGAGGTGCGGCCCGACGGGCCCCGCCCCACGTCCTCGTCGATGGACGGCGGTGGCGCGGCGGACTGCCAGGTACCGGCCTCTGCCCGTCGCTGCTCGCGCGCCCCGTGAGCCCGGCGCGGATCGCCGTGACGTGACCTTCGAAGTACGCCTTCCGCGAGAAAGGCCACACGCCCACCCCTTGCCGACGCACCGGCCGGTACGCGCATACGACGGCAGGAATGTGGGGCGTCATGTACCGGGAAGCAGGTCACAACAGGCTGAACCAGAATGACTAATCAGCCAACTGAGTGAATTGATGCCCTATTTGCACGAAAAATCCTACCGAAACCTTTACTCTGGATTACGATCCATTTACTGATCGTTGACTGCGGAGTTGAGGTAGCACCGAGTTCAGTGCTCCGAGGTCGACAGCCCGCCGCTGTACGCCGTGACCCACGGCCGCGCCCCATATTCCGCGACCGCGCAGCCCCGGAGGAGACGGGAACATGTCTGCCTGCGACGACCTGCCTTGCACGCCCCCCACCACCCGCGCCGCTCGAACGACAGACCCACAGTCCGCGACCGACGCCCCCACTCCCGCTGACACCACCGAAGCCACCGGCTCAGCCGACTCCCCTGATCCCAACGGCACGGCCGGTGCACCGCCACCGCCAGACGCCGGTCGAACAGCCGACAGTTCGCGCACGACAGGCACCCACGCGCCGGGCGACGACGCCGAGCCCACGGGACCGGGCGAGCGGCCACAGCGCGGACCCGGACGCCGCTTCCGGGTCGCCGGCGCGGACGTCTCCGCCTCCGTCAGCGTCTTCCTGATCGCGCTACCACTCTCCCTCGGGATCGCTCTGGCCACCGGGGCGCCCCTACAGGCCGGACTCGTCGCGGCAGCCGTCGGCGGGATCGTCGCGGGGTTCCTGGGCGGCTCCCCCTTGCAGGTCAGCGGCCCCGCTGCCGGACTCACCGTGGTCACCGCCGATCTCATCCACCGCTACGGCTGGCGCACCACGTGCGCCATCACCGTGCTCGCCGGACTCGCCCAGCTCGCACTGTCCGCGCTCCGAGTGGCCCGGTCCGCCCTCGCCGTCAGTCCGGCCATCGTGCACGGCATGTTGGCCGGCATCGGCGTCACCATCGCACTCGCCCAGCTCCACATCGTGCTCGGCGGCACGCCGCAGAGTTCCGCCCTGGACAACTTCCTCGGCCTGCCCAGCCAAATGGCCGCCGTCCACCTCAGCGCACTGGCCGTCAGCGTCCTGACTATCGCGGTGTTGCTCGCGTGGCCGCGTTTGCCCGGGCACATCGGCCGCACCGCACGGAAGCTCCCCGCCGCACTCGCCTCGGTCGTCGCCGCGACCGCACTGGCCGCCCTGGCCGGGTTCGATCTTCCCCGAGTAGACCTGCCCTCCTGGCAGAGCCACGCTCTGCCCGAGCTCCCCGAAGGGCCCGTGCTCGGCCTGATCGCCGCGGTCTTGACGATCACCTTGGTCGGCAGTGTCGAGTCCCTGCTGTCGGCCGTCGCCATCGACAAGCTGGCCGCGGCGCGCAAGAAGCCAGCCGTCCGCCTCCCCCGCGTCAACCTCGACCGTGAACTCACCGGACAAGGTGCGGCGAACGTCGTCTCCGGCGCCCTCGGCGGACTACCGATCACCGGCGTCGCGGTCCGCAGCTCCGCGAACGTCTCGTCCGGCGCGGTGAGCCGTCATTCGACGATCCTCCACGGACTGTGGATCGCCATCGCCGCGCTGTTGCTGGTGCCCGTCCTCGACCTGATCCCGCTGGCCGCCCTCGCCGCACTCGTGATGGTCATCGGCATCCAGATGGTCAACATCACGCATGTGCGCAGCGTCAAGCGGAACCGTGAACTGCTGGTGTACGCGACGACCATGGCCGGCGTCGTCCTCACCGGAGTTCTCGAGGGCGTGGCCATCGGGATCGCCGTGGCGGTGGCGGTCTCACTTCAGCGGCTGACCCGTACGCGGATCACGGTGGAGGAAGGTGAGGCGGTCCACCGGGTCCGGGTCCACGGGCAATTGACGTTCCTGGCGGTGCCACGACTGAGCCGGGTCCTCGGTCAGGTCCCCCACGGAGCCGCCGCGGTTGTGGAGTTGAACGGTTCGTTCATGGACCACGCGGCTCATGAAGCACTGCACGACTGGCAGGCGGCTCATGAGGCCCACGGTGGCACGGTCGAGTTCACGGGGCGCTCGGGCGGGCGGATCGCCGAGCCCGCGTCCGAGCCGCACGCCTGCTGCAGGCCCTGGACGCCCTGGCGCAACCACCACTGCGGACGGCATCCGGACGCCGCCGCGGGTCAGCGGCCGAATGTGGTCGGCCATCAACTCGCCAGTGGACTCAGCTCCTTCCAGCGCGACACCGCACCGCTGGTCCGTGACGAGCTCGCCCGCCTCGCCCGAGAAGGACAGCGTCCCTCGCAGCTCTTCCTGACCTGTGCGGATTCCCGGCTGGTCACGAGCATGATCACTGCCAGCGGGCCGGGGGACCTGTTCACCGTGCGGAACGTGGGCAACCTCGTCCCGCTCCCAGGCGAGGAGAGCGGGGACGACTCGGTCGCCGCGGCGATCGAGTACGCCGTCGACGTCCTCCGGGTGGACTCGATCACGGTATGCGGCCACTCCGGCTGCGGCGCGATGCAGGCTCTGATGCAGGGTCCACCGAAAGAGGCTGCGGGATCGACCCCGCTGCAGCGCTGGCTGCGACACGGCCGCCCCAGCCTGGACCGAACGGCGGCACCGCACGCCTCCGGTGCGACGATCTCCTGGAGGCCGCCCGCCGACGCGGTGGAGCAGCTGTGTCTCACCAACGTGGTCCAGCAGTTGGAGCACCTGCGGCGGCACGAGGCGGTGGCCCGGCGCCTGGCCGAGGGCACGCTGCAGCTTCACGGGATGTACTTCCACGTGGGCGAGGCACAGGCGTACCTCCTGACCGAGGGACAGGGCACCGTCCCCGGCGTCTTCCACCGGGTCACATCCGCCCCACACGCACCACAGGACACGCCCGCTCCGAACGCGGCGTGAACCAGGCGGGCCCGGCGCACGTGAAAAAGTGTGGCCCCTCTTCCCCACCGCCCGGGGAGGAGGGGCCGCTCGTCCTCACGGGCGACGGAACTGAACAAAGAGGTCTAAACCAATCTTTCGAAGGCTCTTGTCACCCGGCCTTCTGCCTGATGAGCTATGGCCTGGGACACATAGGCACATAGGACGCCCTGGGAAAGGGAGAAGTCGTGAGCAACGAAAGCCTGGCCAACCTGCTCAAGGAGGAGCGGAAGTTCGCGCCGCCGGCCGAGCTCGCCGCGAACGCCAACGTGACAGCCGAGGCGTACGAGCAGGCGGCGGCGGACCGGCTCGGCTTCTGGGCCGAGCAGGCCCGCCGGCTCACCTGGGCCACCGAGCCGACCGAGACCCTCGACTGGTCGAACCCCCCGTTCGCCAAGTGGTTCGCCGACGGCAGGCTGAACGTCGCGTACAACTGTGTGGACCGGCACGTCGAGGCGGGCCACGGCGACCGCGTCGCGATCCACTTCGAGGGCGAACCGGGCGACAGCCGGGCCCTCACCTACGCCGAGCTCAAGGACGAAGTCTCCAAGGCCGCCAACGCCCTGACGGAGCTGGGGGTGCGCAAGGGCGACCGCGTCGCCGTCTACCTCCCGATGATCCCCGAGGCGGCCGTTGCGATGCTTGCCTGCGCCCGCATCGGCGCGGCCCACTCCGTCGTCTTCGGCGGCTTCTCGGCCGATGCGGTCGCCTCCCGCATCCAGGACGCCGACGCGAAGCTCGTGATCACGGCCGACGGGGGCTACCGCCGGGGCAAACCGAGCGCCCTCAAGCCGGCCATCGACGACGCCGTCGGAAAGTGCCCGCAGGTCGAGCACGTGCTCGTCGTCCGCAGGACCGGCCAGGACGTCGACTTCACCGAGGGACGGGACGTGTGGTGGGACGACATCGTCGGACGCCAGTCGAGCGACCACACGCCCGAGGCATTCGACGCGGAGCACCCGCTCTTCATCCTCTACACGTCCGGGACGACGGGTAAGCCCAAGGGCATCCTGCACACCTCCGGCGGATACCTCACCCAGGCGGCCTACACCCACCACGCCGTCTTCGACCTCAAGCCGGAGTCCGACGTCTACTGGTGCACCGCCGACATCGGCTGGGTGACCGGTCACTCCTACATCGTCTACGGACCGCTGGCCAACGGCGCCACGCAGGTGATGTACGAGGGCACGCCCGACACCCCGCACCAGGGGCGCTTCTGGGAGATCGTGCAGAAGTACGGCGTGACGATCCTCTACACGGCGCCGACGGCGATCCGTACGTTCATGAAGTGGGGGGACGACATCCCCGCCAAGTTCGACCTCTCCAGCCTGCGCATCCTCGGTTCGGTCGGGGAGCCGATCAACCCCGAGGCCTGGATCTGGTACCGGGAGCACATCGGCGGCGGAAGGTGCCCCATCGTCGACACGTGGTGGCAGACCGAGACCGGCGCCATGATGATCTCTCCGCTGCCCGGTGTCACCGAGACCAAGCCGGGCTCCGCGCAGCGCCCGCTCCCAGGCATCTCCGCGACGGTCGTGGACGACGAGGCCCGTGAAGTGCCCGACGGTGGCGGAGGCTACCTGGTGCTCACCGAGCCGTGGCCGTCGATGCTCCGCACCATCTGGGGTGACGACCAGCGCTACATCGACACCTACTGGTCGAGGTTCGAGGGCAGGTACTTCGCGGGTGACGGCGCGAAGAAGGACGACGACGGCGACGTCTGGCTGCTGGGCCGCGTCGACGACGTCATGCTGGTCTCGGGGCACAACATCTCGACCACCGAGGTCGAGTCCGCCCTGGTCTCCCACCCGAAGGTCGCCGAGGCCGCCGTAGTGGGAGCGGCGGACGAGACCACCGGCCAGGCCATCGTGGCCTTCGTGATCCTGCGCGGAAGCGCCGCGGCGGACGCGAATGACGCTGGGCTCGTCGCGGACCTGCGCAACCACGTCGGTGCGACGCTCGGGCCGATCGCCAAGCCCAAGCGCATCCTCCCCGTGGCCGAACTACCCAAGACGCGCTCGGGCAAGATCATGCGCCGGCTGCTGCGCGATGTCGCCGAGAACCGCGAGCTCGGCGATGTCACCACCCTCACCGACTCCTCGGTGATGGATCTGATCCAGTCCAAGCTGCCGGCGGCGGCTGCGGAAGACTGATCGGTCTCCCCGCGCACTCCTCGGGGCACCCGGCATCAACGCGCCGGGTGCCCCGTTCTGCGCCTATGGTGAAGCTCGCCAGACCTCTCTTGTGCACCCGGGCAAACTCTTAGGTAAAGTAATGATCGATTGAGAGTGCACTGCGAAGATCCAGGTGAGCCGGGAAGTCTGGTCGGCATGTGTTCACCCATGCCCGTCAGACCGGAGGTGCCCGCACGTGCCCGCGCCGACCCCCACTGCCCGTAAGTTCCTAGGACGTCTACCACTCCCCGAGCGGACGTACCTCACGGATGCGCTGCGCGCTGAGACCGTCGGCGGCATCCTGCTCCTCGCAGCGGCCGTCGCCGCCCTCATATGGGCGAACCTGAGCGACAGCTACGAGGCGGTGGGCAACTTCCACCTGGGCCCGGCCGCACTGGGCCTCGACCTGTCCGTCCAGCACTGGGCCGCCGACGGACTGCTCGCCGTCTTCTTCTTCGTCGCCGGCATCGAGCTCAAGCGCGAACTGGTCGCGGGCGAGCTCCGCGACCCCAGAGCAGCGGCCCTGCCGGTGATCGCAGCGATCTGCGGCATGGTCGCACCCGCGGTCGTCTACGCGGTGGTCAGCGCGGCGGGCGGCGGCTCGATGGCCGGCTGGGCCGTCCCGACGGCCACCGACATCGCCTTCGCCCTGGCCGTCCTCGCGGTCATCGGTACCTCACTGCCCTCCGCGATACGGGCGTTCCTGCTCACCCTCGCCGTCGTGGACGACCTCTTCGCGATCCTGATCATCGCGATCTTCTTCACCGGCGACCTGAACTTCGCCGCCCTCGCGGGCGCGATCGTCGGACTCGGCGTCTTCTGGCTGCTCCTCCACAAGGGCGTACGCGGCTGGTACGTGTACGTACCACTCGCCTTGGTCATCTGGGGCCTGATGTACAACAGCGGGGTCCACGCCACCATCGCCGGAGTGGCGATGGGCCTCATGCTGCGCTGCACCAGGCACGAGGGCGAGGATCAGTCGCCCGGCGAGCACATCGAGCACCTCGTACGCCCGGTCTCCGCCGGTCTCGCCGTGCCGCTGTTCGCCCTGTTCTCGGCCGGGGTGACGATCTCCGGGAGCGCCCTCACCGACGTCTTCGGCAAGCCCGAGACCCTCGGCGTCGTCCTCGGGCTGGTGGTGGGCAAGTCGGTCGGCATCTTCGGCGGTACCTGGCTCGCCGCCCGGTTCACCAAGGCCGAACTCAATGAGGACCTTGCCTGGGCGGACGTCTTCGCCGTGGCGTCGCTCGCCGGGATCGGCTTCACCGTCTCCCTCCTCATCGGCGAGCTGGCCTTCGCCGGTGACCCGCTGCTGACGGACGAGGTGAAGGCCGCGGTGCTGATGGGCTCCCTCATCGCCGCGGTCCTCGCGAGCGTGCTGCTCAAACTGCGGGTACGCACCTACCGGGCGCTGTGCGACGAGGAGGAGCGCGACGAGGACCTGGACGGCATACCGGACGTGTATGAACAGGACAACCCGCAGTACCACCTTCGGATGGCCGCAATCTACGAGGAGAAGGCGGCGGAGCACCGGCGCAAGGCACAAGTCGCGGGGGCGTCGCGCGGCGACGGCGACCGTCCGGCATGATCTGACCACGGAGACGAAGCAGAGATGAGGGATACAGCGATGAGCGACCCCGGCAGCAGCGCAGGTACCGCCCTCGAGGCCGCGGGCGACGCGGTCGGTCCGGTCCGGCTGGCCGGCACCGACAAAACGGTCGGGCAGCTGGTCGCGCTCGCGACCACCGAGATGTCCGCCCTGGTGCACGACGAGATCGCACTCGCCAAGGCGGAGATCCGACAGGACGTCAAGCGCGGCGTGACGGGCGGTGCGGCTGTGAGCGTCGCCGGTGTCCTGGCGCTGTTCTCCCTGCCGGTGCTGAGTTTCGCCGCCGCGTACGGCATCCACAACCTGGGCCTCGGGCTCGCCTGGTCGTTCTTGATCGTGGGGGCGGCGTTCCTGCTGCTGGCCGGGATCCTGGCGCTGGTCGCGGTGTCCAAGTTCAAGAAGGTCAAGCCACCGGAGCGCACGATCGCCTCGGCGAAGCAGACCGCTGCCGTGCTGCAGAACGCGAAGCCGCACCCCCGTCCGGCACCGGAGTCGTCCACTGCTGTGGCACGCTCGTCGGCATGACGGCACCTGACACGCCCTCGGCCGACAGCGACCGCGGGTACGGCAAGGGCCATGGCAGCCCGGTACGGATCGGGGGTCCATGGACCCACCGGGACGTGGCGGCCAATGGTGCGCGCTTCCACATCGCCGAGTTGGGCGACGGGCCGCTGGTACTACTGCTCCACGGGTTCCCGCAGTTCTGGTGGACGTGGCGACACCAGCTGACCGCGCTCGCGGACGCCGGGTTCCGCGCGGTGGCCATGGACCTGCGAGGGGTGGGCGGCAGTGACCGCACCCCACGCGGGTACGACCCGGCGAACCTCGCCCTCGACATCACGGGGGTCGTACGGTCCCTCGGCGAGCCCGACGCGGCGCTCGTCGGCCACGACCTGGGCGGCTATCTCGCCTGGACGGCGGCGGTCATGCGGCCCAAGCTGGTGCGCCGCCTCGCGGTCTCCTCCATGCCGCACCCGCGCCGTTGGCGTTCATCGATGCTCGGCGACTACGCCCAGAGCCGCGCCGGGTCGTACGTCTGGGGCTTCCAGCGGCCGTGGCTGCCGGAGCGTCAGCTGGTCGCGGACGACGCAGCCTTGGTGGGTCGACTGATCCAGGACTGGTCGGGCCCACAGCCGCCGGAGGAGGAGGTGCTGGACGTCTACCGGCGAGCCATGTGCATCCCGTCAACAGCACACTGCTCGATCGAGCCGTACCGGTGGATGGTGCGGTCGATGGCCCGCCCCGACGGCATCCAGTTCAACCGACGGATGAAGCGGCCCGTGCGGGTGCCGACGCTGCACCTGCACGGTTCGCTCGACCCCGCGATGCGCACGCGCAGCGCAGCCGGGTCGGGCGAGTACGTCGAAGCCCCGTACCGATGGCGCCTTTTCGACGGCCTCGGGCACTTCCCTCACGAGGAGGACCCGGTGGCGTTCTCCACGGAACTCATCAACTGGCTGAAGGACCCCGAACCTGACCGGTGACATCGTGCGACCCGCCAGGCGTGCGGCCGGGCGCAGGGTGGGCGGGACCGTCGGGTCCAAGCGCCGGGCGGAAAGGGGCTCTCCGCTCACGAAGGCGTCGGGCCGAACGGGTGTCCGACACATGGGCATTGCCTCGCGCATAGGCCAATTGGCGGTCCCCGATACGGTTACCGACCTTGGCGCAGGGGCACACGTCGGGGTATGGGCTGGACGCACGACTACGGTGACACGGCAAGCACTTCCCGCTCGGCCTCCGCGCCGATCACCGACGGGAGGAGCCGCCCGCAAGGGCAGGGACACGACCCCCGTCTCGGGATCCCGCGTATCCTCCGCCGCCGGGCCCGTTGGGTCTCGGCGCGGCTCCGCCACCCTCGCGGCTGACCCGCCGCGGCGTCACAGTGCGCAGCCCTGGCTGTCGACCTGCTGGTTGGCGCTCCGGCCGAGCCTGATGTCGTCACGGATCTCATCGGCCGTCAGGGCGTAGCCGGTGCGGGTGTCGTCGAGCGACCTGGCAAAGATCACTCCGTACACGTCGCCCTCGGGGGTGAGCAGCGGACCTCCGGAGTTCCCCTGGCGGACCGTCGTAAACAGCGAGTAGACATCGCGGCGCACTTCACCGCGGCGGTAGATGTCGGGGCCGTTGGCGTCGATGCGGCCGCGGACCCGCGCGGAGCGCACGTCGTACGAGCCGTTCTCGGGGAAGCCCGCGACGATCGCGCTGTCGCCGGTGCGGGCGTCGGTGTCGGTGAAGCTGAGCGGGGGCGCCTCCAGGTCGGGCACGTCCAGTACGGCGATGTCCCGGCGCCAGTCGTAGAGCACGACCTTGGCGTCGTACAGCCGCCCCTGGCCGCCTATCTGGACGGTGGGTTCGCTGACGCCCCCGACGACGTGGGCATTGGTCATGACGCGTCGTGGGGCGAAGACGAATCCGGTGCCTTCGAGCACCTTGTTGCAGCTCGGCGCCGTGCCGACGACCTTGACGATGGACCGCTGCGAGCGGGCCGCCACCGGACTGTTGGCGAGCGCCGGGTCGGGTGCGCGCACTTCGGTGATGGGCTCGTTGGCGAACGGGCTGAAGACCTGGGGGAAGCCGTTCTGCGCGAGGACCGAGGAGAAATCGGTGAACCATCCCGAGGCCTGAGCGGGCAGCACCCGCGATACGCCGAGGAGGACCTTGGAGTTGCGCACCTCTTTGCCGAGTGTCGGCAGGGATGTTCCCGCGAGCGCGGAACCGATCAGCCAGGCGACGAGCAGCATGGCCACGACGTTGACGACCGCGCCGCCCGTCGCGTCGACGGCACGCGCCGGCGACCACGTGATGTGGCGGCGTAGCCGGCTGCCGAGGTGCGTGGTGAAGGCTTGCCCGACGGAGGCACAGACGATCACGATCACCACGGCGACGATCGCGACGCTCGTGGTGACCTCGGCCTCGTTGGTGATCTTGTCCCAGAGGAAAGGGAGCAGATAGACGGCGACGAGTCCACCGCCGAGGAAGCCGACCACCGACAGGATGCCGACGACGAAGCCCTGGCGGTAACCGACGATCGCGAACCACACGGCGGCGACCAACAACAGGATGTCCAGCACGTTCACCGTCATTAGCCTCGCAGTTTCGTCGTCCGGCATTCGGTCCGGCCGGGGGTTCTCAGGTCAACACGGGGTGAAGCCGAGCCGGGCTCCGGGCAAACACAGCACGTGGGCAACGCTCTCATGCGCGCCAGTCGAGCGTGACCCGCTTCGCGCGGTCCCAGGGCTGCTCCCAACCGGCGAAATGAAGGATGCGGTCGATCACTCCGGCGGTGAAACCCCAGACCAGAGCGTCCTCGACCAGGAATGCCGGGCCCAGGTGACCGCTGGGATGGACCGTCGTTGCTCGGTTGTCCGGATCCGTGAGATCCGCCACGGGAACCGTGAAGACACGGGCGGTCTCCGCGAGGTCGACCGCCCTGACGGGACTGGGGTCGCGCCACCAGCCGAGGACGGGGGTCACCACGAACGCGCTGACGGGAATGTACAGGCGCGGCAGCACACCGAAGATCTGGACGCCGGCCGGCTCGAGGCCGGTCTCCTCCTCCGCCTCGCGGAGGGCGGCACGGAGCGGACCGGTGGTGGTCGGATTTCCGTCCTCGGGGTCCAGCGCACCGCCGGGGAACGACGCCTGTCCGGCGTGCGAGCGCAGACTGCTCGCACGCTCCATGAGCAGCAGCTCCGGGCCCCGGGCGCCGTGCCCGAAGAGGATGAGCACCGCTGACTGGCGTCCTCCGCCGCCCTCGGGCGGGAGGAACCGACTCAGTTGCTCGGGGGCCACGGTCCTGGCCGCCCGGTCGACCGGAGCCAGCCAGTCGGGCAGACCGTCGCTCGTCACGGCCAGGTCGCCGTCGTACGTCTCGTCTGTGCGTGTCATGGGCACCCCCGTCGTGTGCAACGCGTGCGGTGGCCGGGATCGTTCCACGCGCAGCCGGAAGGGCGGGCGCAGGGGCACGTTCCGGCACGACCGACCCGGCGGTGCCGCAGGGGACCGACCCTCCGCCCGGACGCCACCGGAGAGACGGCGGCCCGGCGTGAGAAGCCCCTCGGGGCCCCGCCCTCGGACGAGGACGGCCATGGCCCCCTCCCGGAGGGAGACGCCCCCGTACCGCCGGACGCTCCCGCGCAGGCCGGCACCGGGCCCGCGGGACCCCCGTGGTGGGAACCCCGCCCCCCGGCGGTCCGTCCGTGCCGTGCGAGCGCCGGAGGGGGTGCCCCTGGATCGTGTGCTTCGGGGAGGGGGCCTCCGGGCTGCCCGTGGACGGGGAGCGGCACCACACGCCGACGGACCGGTCCGCGAGCCACGGCGGGACGTGCGGCGGCGCGGCGCGTCACGTGGCGCTCAGCGGCGGAGCGGGCGTGCCCGGATAGTCGGGCGGCGGGTTCAACCGCTGGCCGGGGTAGCCGCCCATCTCGTACTTGAGCAGCTTCTTCGCCTTCTCGGGGTCGGTCTCGCCCTCGCCGTACGCAGGACACAGGTGGGTGATCGGGCAGGCGCCGCAGGCGGGCCTGCGCGCGTGGCAGATGCGCCGACCGTGGAAGATCACCCGGTGCGAGAGCATCGTCCACTCGCTCCTGGGGAAGATCGTCGCGATTTCCGCCTCGATCTTCACCGGGTCCTCCTGCTCCGTCCACCTCCAGCGGCGGGCGAGCCGCATGAAGTGGGTGTCGACGGTG
Organism: Streptomyces sp. NPDC059169; assembly: GCF_042755225.1. Lineage (NCBI taxonomy): Bacteria > Bacillati > Actinomycetota > Actinomycetes > Kitasatosporales > Streptomycetaceae > Streptomyces > Streptomyces sp. NPDC059169. The sequence goes on from NZ_JBHZCF010000020.1 coordinate 53,895, forward strand.
ATGCCCGGGACCCCGAACGCGTTGCCGAGCACGACGAAAGCCGTCTTGCGGCCCACCCCGGGCAGCGTGACGAGGTCTTCGAGCCGCCCGGGGACCTCACCGCCGAAGTTGTCCCTCAGCGCCGCGGACAGTCCGATCAGTGACTTGGCCTTGGCTCGGAAGAAGCCGGTGGGCCTGATGAGTTCCTCGAGCTCCTCGGGCACGGCGGCGGCCATGTCCTCGGGGGTGGGGTACCTGGCGAAGAGGGCCGGGGTCGTCTGGTTGACGCGCAGATCGGTCGTCTGGGCAGACAGGACGGTGGCGACGAGCAGCTGGAACGGGTTCCGGAAGTCGAGCTCGGGATGTGCGTACGGGTACACGTCGGCCAGTTCCCGGTTGATCCGCCGGGCGCGACGGACCATCGCGAGCCGCGATTCCGGCTTGGCCGCGGTCTTCGCCGGGGGCTCGGCGCCGGAGGACGCGACGGACCTCCGACCCGCTGTCCGGGCCGTGGCCGAGGACGACCCGCCGGCTTTGGCCGCCTTCGCGCTCCTGGTCGCTTTGGCGCTCTTGGCTGCCTGGGTGTTCTCGGTCACCTTCGCCCTCCCGGTCCCCTTCGCGCTCTCGGCCTCCTCGGCGGTCTTCGTGCGCCTCCCGGCGCCCCGGGTCTTCGCAGGCCGCGCAGCCTGCGACGCCCGCGAGGTCCTGCCATTTGACCCTTTTGCGGCTTTCGTCGATGCGGGCGGCGACTGTTCGCCCACGGCGGAATTCTGCTCCCCTGACACTCTTCCGGCCCCCTCGGCCTGTGCTTTCACCGGCGAATTGGACACCCGGCCAGCCTAAAGGTCACCGTCGGCTTACGCCCCGGCCACAGCGGATCACCACCCGATTCGACCCCTGGCTCCCGGCAGGACACGGCCGTGCGTCAAACTTGTGTCGGACCCTTGTGATCGATCGCACTGTTTTCCGGTGCGGCATCATGGGGACCACCGTCCCCTGAGCAGGTCGACAAGGAGAGAACTCGTGGACGACGTTCTGCGGCGCGCCCCGCTCTTCGCGGCGCTCGATGACGAGCAGGCCGCGGAGCTCCGCGCCTCGATGAGTGAAGTGACGCTCGCCCGCGGCGACGCGCTCTTCCACGAGGGCGACCCCGGTGACCGCCTGTACGTGGTCACCGAAGGCAAGGTCAAGCTCCACCGCACCTCGCCCGACGGCCGCGAGAACATGCTGGCGGTACTCGGCCCCGGTGAGCTGATCGGCGAGTTGTCGCTCTTCGACCCGGGCCCGCGCACGGCGACCGCCACCGCGCTCACCGAGGTGAAGCTGCTCGGCCTCGGCCACGGCGACCTCCAGCCGTGGCTGAACGCACGCCCGGAAGTGGCCACCGCCCTGCTGCGCGCCGTGGCACGGCGGCTGCGCAAGACCAACGACCAGATGTCCGACCTGGTCTTCTCCGACGTCCCGGGTCGTGTGGCGCGCGCGCTGCTCGACCTGTCGCGCCGCTTCGGTGTGCAGTCGGAGGAGGGCATCCACGTCGTGCACGACCTGACCCAGGAGGAGCTGGCCCAGCTGGTCGGCGCCTCCCGCGAGACCGTCAACAAGGCACTCGCCGACTTCGCCCAGCGCGGCTGGCTGCGCCTGGAGGCGCGGGCCGTGATCCTGCTCGACGTGGAGCGGCTCGCCAAGCGCTCCCGCTGAGACCTTCGGCACGAGGACCGTTCGCGCGGTTCACGCACGGTTCGCCGGCGAACGAACGCAGGAGGCCGCCCCGGTACACACCGGAGCGGCCTCCGTCCTGTCTGCGGTCGATTCGGCGCGTCAGTTCTTCGTGCCGTCCACGATCAGCGGGTTCCCGGTTCCGCCACCGCACGGGACCGCGTACACGGGGTGCTTGGCCGCCGCCTCCTTGAAGGCGTCGATGCACTGGTTCATCAGGACCTTGTCGCTCAGCGAATTGTTGAGGATCTTGTTGGCGCGGGCGATGCCCTCCGCCTCGATGCGGCGCCGCTCCGCCTCGGCCGTCGCCGTACGCGCCGCTTCCAGTGCGCGCTCCGTCGCCTGCTGCTGCTGGATCTTGCGGTCGATCTGGTCCTGGAGCCGGTCCGACGGCTTCACGTTGCGCAGGTTGACCGTGGTCACATCGATGCCGCGCGGGGCCAGACGCTCCTTGATCAACGCACCGATCTCGGTGTTGATCTTCTCGCGGGCCGAGGTGTAGCCCTGCTCGCTCGTGTAGCGGGCGAAGACGTTGCGGACGATCTCCCGGCTGTCCGGATACACGAGCCGCTGCTGGATGGCTCCCTCGCTGCCCGCCAGTTTGTAGAGCTCCACAGCCTTCCCGGGCGTGACCGCCCACTTGACCGTGACCTCCACGTACATGACGCCGCCCTGGCTCGACCGCACCTCGACCACGTCCTTGTCCGAGAGGTTGAGGTCCACCGGGCGGGTCGAGAACGTCGTGACACTCGTGAACGGCGACGTGAGGTGCATGCCGGACGTCATCGGCGCGCCGACCCTGCCGAAGACGACCGGGACGCCCACCTCGTAGGCGCTGACGACGTAGACCATGCTGGCCGTGCCCGCGAACAGGCCCGCGACCAGTGTGGCGGCGGCGCCGGCCTTGAGGCCGCGCCGGTCGCTCGTGCGCGCGACGACGTACAGCACCACCGCGGCGATGACGAGCAGGACGGACAGGACGAACACTGCTACCCCCCAAGTGCGGACCGTCCACGGACCGCGTACGAACGACGGACGACATGCCGAGAGCAAGACGGCATGCCGAAAGTAAGCGGAGAGTAAAGCACCCGGGGGCAAGGGGGTGGAGCGGGGGTACCCCCGAGCTAGATCAGACCGTGTTCGCGCAGGTACTCGAGCTGTGCCCGCACGGAGAGCTCGGCCGCGGGCCACAGGGACCTGTCCACGTCCGCGTACACGTGCGCGACCACCTCGGCCGCGCTGCCGTGCCCGTTCTCCACGGCCGTCTCGACCTGGGCCAGGCGGTTCGCCCGGTGCGCGAGGTAGAACTCGACGACGCCCTGGGCGTCGTCCAGGACGGGACCGTGCCCCGGCAGGACCGTGTGCACCCCGTCGTCGACCGTCAGTGAACGCAGTCGACGTAGCGAGTCGAGGTAGTCGCCGAGGCGCCCGTCCGGGTGCGCGACGACGGTCGTACCCCGGCCGAGGACGGTGTCCCCCGTGAGGACCGCACGATCGGCGGGCAGATGGAAGCAGAGCGAGTCCGCCGTGTGCCCGGGTGTGGGGACAACCCGCATCTCGAGACCGCCGGTCGTGATCACCTGCCCCGCTGACAGCCCCTCGTCGCCGAGGCGCAGCGCGGGGTCGAGGGCCCGTACCTTCGTTCCGGTCAGCTCGGCGAACCTGCCCGCACCCTCCGCGTGGTCGGGGTGACCGTGGGTGAGCAGGGTCAGCGCTATCCGCTTCCCCGCCTCCTCGGCGGTGGCGACGACGTGCTGCAGGTGCGCGTCGTCGAGCGGTCCCGGGTCGATGACGACGGCGAGGTTGGAATCGGGCTCGGAGACGATCCAGGTGTTGGTGCCGTCGAGGGTCATCGCGGACGGGTTGGGCGCGAGGACGTTGACCGCGCGCGGGGTCGCGGGTCCCGACACCACGGAGCCCCGCGGCTGACCCGGCAGCGCCGCTGCGTTCGTCATCGGGAGCCTCCCGGGGGTCCCGTGGAAATGTGCTTGGTGAACTCGTCGTGGCCGGGCCAGCTGAGGACCAGCTCGTCCCCCTCCAGTCGGGCCTCGGCGAGAATCGGGGCGAGGTCCCGCTCCACGGCCGCCGCGAGGGCGTCGCCGGCGGCCCCGTACCGCTGCAGCACCCGGAGCGTCGCGATCGTCGGCGGCATCATGAGCAGCTCGCCCTTGTCGTACCCGGCTGCGGCCTCCGCGGGACGGATCCACACCGTGCGGTCCGCCTCCGTGGAGGCGTTCCTGGTGCGCTGTCCGTCGGGCAGGGCTGCGACGAAGAACCAGGTGTCGAAGCGGCGCGGCTCGAACTCCGGAGTGATCCAACGGGCCCACGCGCCCAGCAGGTCCGAACGCAACACCAGCCCGCGCCGGTCGAGGAACTCAGCGAAGCCCAGCTCCCGGGTGACCAGGGCGGCCCGGTCCGCCTCCCAGTCGTCACCGGTCGTGTCGCTGACGACCGAGTCCGCGGTTTCTCCGGCGAGCAGCACGCCCGCCTCTTCATAGGTCTCCCGGACCGCTGCACACACCACGGCCTGCGCGGACGCCTCGTCCTCGACGCCGAGCCGGTCCGCCCACTCCGCCGGCGGAGGGCCGGCCCAGCGGACGGGGCGGGAGTCCCGCTCGTCCACGCCGCCGCCGGGATACACGTACGCGCCGCCAGCGAAGGCCATGGAGGCCCGTCGGCGCAGCATGTGGACGTAGACGCCCTCCGGAGTGTCCTTGAGCAGCATCACGGTCGCCGCCCGCCTCGGGGTGACGGCGACGAGCTCGCCACTGGCGAGCGCCCGGATCCGGTCGGGCCATTCCGGTGGGTACCACTGACCATTGGACATGGGCGGATGCTATGCGTTCACGCGCGGATGTTCGAGAGGTGGCCGCGGCGCCGGACGGAGCCCCGTCCGCCCCTTCGATCATCTCAGGCTTCGACGCCGGATTCTCCTCGCGGAGCCGCACTTCCCCGTCCCTCGCGGGCCGTGCCGCACGGCACGGCGGTGCGACGGGGTGCCGGAACGGTGCTGCCCGCCGGGGCGTCCGGAGGATCCTGCGCCCGCCCCGCGCCCCCGAGGAGTCCACCGGGCAGCGGACCCGCAGCCGGACCGGCCGTCGGTGACGGCCGGTCGCACCCGCCCTCGGGCGTCAGCCCTGCACGAGCTCCACCTGGATCTCGACCTCGACGGGGGCGTCCAACGGCAGCACCGCGACACCCACGGCGCTGCGCGCGTGCACGCCCTTGTCGCCGAGGACCGCGCCCAGCAACTCGCTCGCGCCGTTGACGACGCCCGGCTGCCCGGTGAAGTCCGCCGCCGACGCGACGAAGCCGACGACCTTCACGACCCGCGCGATGCGGTCCAGGTCCCCGGCGACCGACTTCACCGCGGCCAGGGCGTTCAGCGCACAGGTGGCGGCCAGGGCCTTGGCCTCCTCGGCCGTCACCTCGGCACCGACCTTGCCGGTGACGGGCAGCTTGCCCTCCACCATCGGGAGCTGGCCCGAGGTGTAGACGTACGGGCCCGACTGGACGGCCGGCTGGTACGCGGCGAGCGGCGGCACGACCTCCGGCAGGGTCAGTCCGAGCTCGGCGACCTTCGCCTCCACGGCGCTCATGCGCTCTTCTCCCGCTTCAGGTAGGCCACCAGCTGCTCGGGGTTGTTCGGCCCGGGGACGACCTGGACGAGCTCCCAGCCGTCCTCGCCCCAGGTGTCCAGGATCTGCTTGGTCGCGTGCACGAGAAGGGGCACGGTCGCGTATTCCCACTTGGTCATGGAGCCGACTGTAGCCGCACCGACGGGATGCCCCGTGACGCAGCCCACGGGCACCGGTGGTGGCGCCGGCGAAAGGCCGGGGCGCCCGGCTGGCGTTGCCGTCCGTGCGGCTGGGGCGCCCGAACGGCAGGTGCGGGCGCGGGCCGTGGTGGTCACGGCACCTCGGGGGCCGGTTCCACTGCACCCTCCCGGCGACGTCACGGGCCGACCGGGCGGAGTCGGCACGGGCAACGGACCACAGGTGACGAAAGGGGCGTAACAGGCCCGGGGTAACAGACGGGACCGCACCGCTCCTTCGCGGTGCACCCGCCAATCCCCGCCCGCCGCCGCCCGAACCCGCCAAGCCGACCCGGGGTCGCTTAGGCTCGAGGCCGACTGGTTAGGCTCGAAGGCGTGAGCAGGCTTCAGGTCGTCAGCGGCAAGGGCGGTACCGGTAAGACGACGGTCGCCGCGGCCCTCGCGCTCGCCCTCGCGACCGAGGGGAAGCGCGCCCTCCTCGTGGAGGTCGAGGGCAGGCAAGGCATCGCGCAGCTCTTCGAGACGGAGGCGTTGCCGTACGAGGAACGCAAGATCGCCGTCGCCCCGGGCGGTGGCGAGGTGTTCGCGCTGGCCATCGACGCCGAGCGGGCGCTCCTCGACTACCTCCAGATGTTCTACAAGCTGGGCTCGGCGGGCCGGGCCCTGAAGAAGCTCGGTGCGGTCGACTTCGCCACCACCATCGCCCCGGGCGTGCGGGACGTCCTGCTCACCGGTAAGGCCTGCGAGGCCGTTCGCCGGCGCGACAAACAAGGGCGTTACGCCTACGACTACGTCGTCATGGACGCCCCGCCCACCGGCCGCATCACCCGCTTCCTGAACGTCAACGACGAGGTGGCCGGCCTCGCGAAGATCGGCCCGATACACAATCAGGCCCAGGCCGTGATGCGGGTGCTGAAGTCCGCGGAAACGGCGGTGCACCTGGTGACGCTCCTGGAGGAGATGCCCGTCCAGGAGACCGCGGACGGCGTCGCCGAGCTGCGCGCCGCGGACCTTCCGACCGGCAAGGTGATCGTGAACATGGTGCGGCCGCACATCCTCGACGAGGAGGCCGTTCGCGCGGCGGCGACCACCGGTCGCCGCAAGGACATCGCCGCCGCGCTCGCGGCCGCCGGCGTGGGCGGCGCGTCGCGGCTCGTCACCCCGCTGCTGGAGCAGGCCGCCGAGCACGCGCAACGGGTCGAGCTGGAACGCGAACAGCGCGCGGTGCTGGACGGGCTGGGGCTACCGACGTACGAACTCCCCCTGCTGAGCGAGGGGATCGACCTGGCCGGGCTGTACCAGCTGGCGACCGAACTGCGAAAGCTCGGGGTGAACGAATGACACCGCGCACGGCACCTGGCATCGTACTGCGGGACGCCTCCCGGCTCGATGTCGATCCCCTGCTCGACGACCTGGAGAACCGCATCATCGTGTGCTGCGGGGCCGGCGGCGTCGGAAAGACGACGACCGCGGCGGCGCTGGGCCTGCGGGCGGCGGAACGCGGCCGCAAGGTGGTCGTGCTGACCATCGACCCGGCGCGCCGGCTCGCCCAGTCCATGGGCATCGACCTGCTCGACAACACCCCGCGGCGGGTGGAAGGGCTCGATGGTCCCGGCGAGTTGCACGCCATGATGCTCGACATGAAGCGCACCTTCGACGAGATCGTCGAGGCGCACGCCGACCCGGAGCGGGCCCGCGCGATCCTGGCGAACCCCTTCTACCAGTCCCTGTCCGCCGGATTCGCCGGCACGCAGGAGTACATGGCGATGGAGAAGCTGGGCCAGTTGAGGGCGCGCGACGAGTGGGACCTGATCGTGGTCGACACACCCCCGTCCCGTTCGGCGCTGGACTTCCTGGACGCGCCGAAGCGACTCGGCTCGTTCCTGGACGGCAAGCTCATCAGACTACTGGTGGCGCCCGCGAAGATGGGTGGCCGGGCCGGGATGAAGTTCCTGAACGTCGGCATGTCGATGATGACCGGCACTCTCGGCAAACTGCTGGGCGGCCAACTCCTGCGGGACGTACAGACCTTCGTGGCGGCGATGGACACGATGTTCGGCGGGTTCCGCACCCGTGCGGACGCCACCTACCGGCTGCTCCAGGCACCGGGCACGGCGTTCCTCGTGGTCGCCGCCCCGGAACGGGACGCACTGCGCGAAGCGGCGTACTTCGTGGAACGGCTGGCCGCCGAGGAGATGCCCCTGGCGGGTCTGGTGCTCAACCGGGTCCACACCAGCGGCGCCTCCCGGCTGTCGGCCGAGCGGGCTCTGGCCGCCGCAGAAAATCTTGATGAAAACGGCATTGTGGATCAGGTGGACGGGAAAGCTGGTGTTCGTGGCTCCACGGACCCCTCTCCCACCGTGGAGCCTGCTGCCGAACGCCCTTCACCACCTCCGACCACGCAGCTGACCGCGGGTCTGCTGCGCCTCCATGCCGAACGGATGCAGGTGCTCGCGCGCGAACAACGCACGCGCGACCGGTTCACCGCGCTCCACCCCGAGGTGGCGGTGACCGAAGTAGGTGCTCTGGCGGCCGATGTGCACGACCTCGCAGGGCTCCGAGCCATTGGTGACCGGCTCGCGGCCGGCGGGAGCCAGGCAGGCTAGGCGCCGCGCCGAAACCCCGACGCACCTGGCCCAGGTCGCTCACCCGCCCCTGGCGCGCGGCGCGACACGGGCGGGCACAGGTGGCGGCATCGGCGGACAGCCACACGCGCAGGCGAGGCTGCGCGGGCAGGCTGCACGAAGGCGCGCACACATCGACGTCCCCCGGCCGTGGACGACCGGCCCGCGTAGGACCGGCGGACAGGATCCGAAGGGCAACAAGCACCGTTGCACGCGCCGCGGTACGGAGCGGCTGCCCGAACGGCAGCCGCAATAGCCCGATGACGCGCCACAGAGATGCTCCGCACGCCGTGCGGACGCTCCGCCCACACGGGCACGTCACGACCGGACGGAACAGTCGACCACCGCCGCGCCCGGACACGACGGACGGGTTGCCCAACGGCCGGAGCCACCCAACGGACTCCAGCCGCGGAACGGTGTTCTGAGGATGCCGCTACCCCACGGCCGCGTACGTCTCGTAGGTCTCGTCGTCCTCCAGCCCGACGGGCAGGATGCCCGCGCTCCGCTCGTACTCCGTACGCGCGGTCTCGAGCAGCCTGCGCCACGAAGTGACCGTGGGTCGCCTCCGCAGCAACGCGCGCCGCTCCCGTTCCGTCATACCACCCCACACCCCGAACTCGACGCGATTGTCGAGCGCGTCGGCCAGGCACTCGGTGCGCACCGGGCATCCGGTGCACACTGCCTTGGCCCTGTTCTGCGCCGCTCCTTGTACGAACAGTTCATCCGGATCGGTAGTGCGGCAGGCTGCCTGCGCACTCCAGTCGGTTACCCAGCCCATTCCGGCGCCGTCCTCTCCCGAATCGAGGCTCCCCCACGGCGGCAGCGGCATATTCACCGCTGCCAGTTGAGGACGTTACGGAAGGTGGGCACAGCGCAACACCCCCTTCGGGCCCAATCTTGAATGGCCCGAACGGACTATGCGTACGCGGCAGATCACCCAGGGGAGTGAGGTGAGGACATACGTAACGAATCTGAAAATGGGGATAGTTCGGCGGAACAGCCGGGGGAAGGCGCCGCCTCGTGGGATGGTCCGGGGCTGTCGCGTGGTCTTGATACGCAACCACACTGCTGTGACAGTTGAGAGCAGCTTAGGCCAATGCCTGGACGCCTGTCCGGCGATTGGCAACGTCGGCACGTCGCGCGGTCGCGCCCTCGCGCGCGAGGAGTGCCCAGAGGGCGCCCTCCACCGAACACGCGCGGCTCGATGCCCCGCGTCACTGCACGTCGAAGGCCTGTACCGAACCTCCAGCGAAGAACGCCGGAGTCGTTCACGGCAACCCTCGCGGCGCCCCGTGGCGATGCCTGCGCGCACGACGGTGACCAACGTCACCCCGCCGTGCCGCACCTGCGGCGTCCAAGGCCCGGGCCGTGCCGCACCGGACCACGCCCGTGGGTCGTGCGGCGGAGCAGGCGCCACACGACCCACGCAGGCTCGCGGGCAGTCCTCCCCTGGCCCCGTGTCACCGACTGCGCCGGGGGCCCGCCGGCCGGAGGGGACACCCGCCGCGCCACGCACCGCACCGCACCGGGGGAGGCCCCCGGGAGGTCACGATCCTGCAATCGAATCTCCCGGGGGACACCCGCTCCATCGGAACGTGCATGCGTACGGATTAGGCTGCAGCCATGCCAAAGAAGCGCTCGGGCGGAGGTCTGACCGGGACCCAGCAGGCCGCCAAGTTCCTCGGGGTCAGCGTGCTCTCCGGAGCCGTACTGGCCGGCATCGCCCTGCCGGCCGCCGGTGCACTCGGGCTCGCAGCCAAGGGAACGGTCGAGGGGTTCGACACGATCCCAGCCAACCTGAAGACCCCTCCGCTGAGCCAGCGCACCACGATCCTGGACTCCAAGGGCGGCCAGATCGCCACGGTCTACTCCCGCGACCGCACCGTCGTCCCGCTCAAGGACATCTCGCCGCACATGCAGAAGGCGATCGTCGCGATCGAGGACGCACGCTTCTACGAGCACGGGGCGATCGACCTCAGGGGCGTGCTCCGCGCGCTCAACCGCAACGCCCAGCAGGGTGGAGTCGCACAGGGCGCCTCGACGCTCACCCAGCAGTACGTCAAGAACGTCTTCGTCGAGGAAGCCGGTGACGACCCCGACAAGGTCGCGCAGGCCACCCAGCAGACCATCGGCCGCAAGGTCCGCGAGCTGAAGTACGCGATCCAGGTCGAGGAAGAACTCGGGAAGAAGAAGATCCTCGAGAACTACCTCAACATCACCTTCTTCGGGCAGCAGGCCTACGGAGTCGAGGCAGCGTCCCAGCGCTACTTCTCCAAGCCGGCCAAGGACCTGACCCTGGAAGAGGCGGCGCTGCTCGCGGGCACCGTCCAGTCGCCGAGCTTGTACGACCCCGTCAACAACGAGCGCGAGGCCATCAAGCGGCGCAACACCGTGCTGCAGAGGATGGCCGACGTCGGTGACATCTCCCAGGAAGAGGCGGACCAGGCCAAGAAGACCCCGATAAAGCTGAAGGTCAGCAAGCCGAAGAACGGCTGCATCACGGCCGTCAACGGTGCGGGCTTCTTCTGCGACTACGTCCGCGAGGTCTTCCTCTCCGACCCGGTCTTCGGCAAGACCAAGGAAGAACGCGCGAAGATCTGGAACCGGGGCGGCCTCACCATCCGGACCTCACTCGACCCGCAAGCCCAGCGGTCGGCGCAGGACTCCCTGAAGAGCCACGTCAAGCAGAGCGACAAGGTGGCGGCGGCGGTCACGATGGTCCAGCCGGGCACCGGCAAGATCATCGCGATGGGCCAGTCCAAGCCGTACGGCTTCGGCACCAACGAGACGCAGATCAACTACTCGGTCAACCAGAAGATGGGCGGGTCGAACTTCGGCTTTCCGGTCGGTTCGACGTTCAAGCCGTTCGTGGCCGCGGCCGCACTGGAGCAGGGCCGGCCTCCGACCCAGGTGTACTCGGCGCCGTTCAGGATGCCCTACCCGGACTCCATCCCGACCTGCTCCGGAACCTGGCGGAACCAGGGCGACACCCTGGAGAACGAGAACGAGAAGGAAGTCGGCCCGTACGCGCTCAAGGAGGCCATGGCCAAGTCGGTCAACACGTACTTCGTCCAGATGATCGAGGACATAGGGCTCTGCCCGGTCGTCGAGATGACCGACAAGCTGGGTGTGGTGCAGGGCAGCGGCGCGAAGCTGCCGGTGAAGCCCTCGCCACTGACCCTCGGCTCCACCGGTATCGCGCCGCTGACGATGGCCAACGCCTACGCGACGTTCGCGAACCGCGGCACCTACTGCACGCCGAACGCGATCGAATCCATCACCACGTCCGACGGCAAGAGCCTCAAGGTGCCGCGGTCCGAGTGCGGCAAGGTGATGTCCGAGCGGACCGCGGACACCATAAACACGCTGCTGCGCGGCGTGGTCGACTCCGGCACCGGCCAGGAAGCCGGCCTGTCCAACCGTGACAACGCCGGCAAGACGGGTACGACCGACGAGCGCAAGAACGCCTGGTTCGTGGGCTACACGCCGAACCTGGCGGGCGCCGTGTGGGTCGGCAGCGCCACCCAGAAGGTGAAGATGGTGAACATCACCATCGGCGGGGTGTACCACGCCAAGGTCTTCGGCGGTCAGGTGCCCGGCCCCATCTGGAGGGACGCGATGACCGGCGCGCTGGAGGGCAAGGAGGCCCCCGGCTTCAACGGCGTCAACATCCCCGACGGTCCGAAGGAACGGGGGGACAAGGGCAAGCACCCCGGTGACCGTGGCAAGCCGGGCCGGAACGGCGGCCAGGACCCGTGGCCCGGAATCTCGCTCCCACCGGACTTCATCGGCGGCAACGTCGTCCGCGGGCAGGACGGCGGCGGCGGGAAGCCGGGCAGGCGGGGCTGACGCCCGGTCCGCCCCCGGCTCCCCGCCCGTGTGGACGGGACAGGGCCCCGGTGCCGAGCTTGGGTTCTAACGGTCCTCGCAACACCCGCGATCTGTGGGAGTTGCGAGGACCGTGGCCCTACGTCATGCCGCGGCTCCGGCCCGCCGTGGACGCTCAGTCGTGGCGGAGCTCCGGCGAGGGCGGCGCGCTGCCGGGTTCTTCGGAGCGGACGACGCGCGCCGGGCGGTGGAGCCTCTCGGGGCCAGCAGTGGCCCGGGCCTCTCTGACGGCCGGCGGCGCGGCCCCCTCGGACCGGTCGGCGGCGCAGGGACCATCGGACCGGCATCGACGTCGGGCGGTCGACGACAAGGGTCCCCCACCAGCACCCGCGCCGCGACCCGTCGGGCGAGCCGCCGCACCGGCGCGCGACAACCTCAGCCGGCCAACAGCTTCTTGACGGCGGCGGCAACACGGCCGCCCTCGGCACGACCCGCCACCTTCGGGTTCACGATCTTCATGACCGCGCCCATCGCGCGCGGGCCCTCGGCGCCGGCGGCCTTGGCCTCCTCGACCGCCTGGGCCACGATGCCGGCGAGCTCGTCGTCCGTCAGCTGCTTCGGGAGATAGGTGTCGAGGATCTCGCCCTCCGCCTTCTCCCGGTCGGCCTGCTCGGTGCGACCAGCTTGGCCGAAGGCCTCGGCCGCCTCGCGACGCTTCTTCGCCTCCCTGGCGATCACCTTCTGGACCTCGTCGTCGGAGAGCTCACGCGCCTCCTCGCCCGCGACCTCCTCCTTGGTGATCGCGGAGAGGGTCAGCCGGAGCGTCGAGGAGCGCAGCTCGTCGCGCGCCCTGATCGCCTCGGTGAGGTCTTCCTGCAGCTTGGACTTGAGCGTGGTCATGGGTCGATTGTGGCAGGCTCATGCCCGGACTCGCCCGCGCATTTCGCCCGACGCGCGCCCGGCGGTCGACACCTCGCCCCGGTCAGCACCGGCACGTAGGGACGCTGTGCCGCGGCGCCGGACGGTCCCGGACGGCGTTCCGGAACCGCGAGCGGGGGCCGTTTCGGCACCGGGCCCGCCCAACGGGAACCAGCCCGGCGGGCCGAACGGCCCGGGCCCAGTGACCGGCCGGTTCGAGCCCACGGCACCGTGTCCGACATCCACCGAGCGCCCGTCTGGCCGGTGCGCCCTGAGCCTGCAGCGGTCGTGGCGAGGAGCACTCTCCGGCACGGGGTACTGCCGAGCGGCCACACCCCGGACAATAATCATCTTTTGATCGCGGTTGGTGGGAGCACTCCAGGGGGGTAGCGGCGCTGTGCTGCGCATACAAGCTGACGATAGGGGGAGCCGAGAGGGCTCCACCGCAACAGCCGAGCGGGGCGGCGCACCGTACGCGCCCGCCGGGGACCACGGCGCGAGGCTTCCGACGACCACGCGGGGCCGTGTCCTCGTCACGCTGGCCATGCTGTCGGTGGCGACGTTCTTCCTGACGACCGTGCCCTTCCACCGCAACTGGTTCGACCTCCACGTCTACTACGGTGCGGTCGGCCACTGGATGGGCGGCAACCCGATCTACGACTACCTCAAGCCCGGTACGCACTACGGCTTCACGTACCCGCCCTTCGCCGCGCTGTGCATGCTGCCCATGACCCTGCTCGGTTGGCACGGGGCCCTCGCGATCAGCCAGGTCCTCAACGTCGGGGCGGCCGCCGTCATCCTCTACGTGTGCGCCGACACGGCGATCCGCAGGGAAGGCTGGCACCCGCGGTTCGCGTACACCGCCGTGGTCTGCCTGTTCGCCCTGCTCGAACCCGTCCGCGACACGGTCAGCTTCGGCCAGGTCAACCTGCTGCTCCTCGCGCTGGTGCTGGCCGACTGCTGGATGCTGTCCGCCGGGCGGGAACGCTTCCCCGCCCTCGGCAGGCTCGCCGGCGTCGGCATCGGGCTCGCGGCCGCCATCAAGCTCACACCGGCGATCTTCATCTGCTACCTACTGGTCACCCGGCGATGGCGGGCGACGGGCGTCGCCGCGGCGGTCGCATGCGGTGCCACGCTGTTCGCTGCCTGGGCGGCACCCACCGCATCACGGACGTTCTGGACCGAAGCGATGTGGAACACCGACCGCGTCGGCTCGCTCGCCTTCATCTCCAACCAGTCCTGGCAAGGCATGTTGGCCCGGTTCACGGAGCCGTTCGCCGAGCCCAGCCGGGCGGTGTGGGCGCTCGGCGTGCTGATCCTCCTGTGGCTGTGGGCCCGTCGGTCACGGCAGGCCGTCGCCGCCGGCGACGAGCTCGCCGGCTTCGCCCTGACCGGGGCGGCAGCCTGCCTGGTCAGCCCCGTCACATGGGTGCACCACCTGGTCTGGCTCATCCCCGCACTGGCGGTGGTCGCCGACGCCGGACTGCTTGCCGCCCCGGGCGGGGAGCGACGCCGCACGCTGCTGGTCTGGGCCCTGGCGAGCTACGCCGTCCTGTGCAGCAGCATGGTCTGGCTGTGGCGCTGGAACAACGGTGGAGCACCCGGCGTCCTGGGCAGCAACGCGTACGTCTGGATATCCCTCGCCCTGCTCGCCCTGCTCCCGCTCGGCCGGGGGGCACACGGGGTCCGACCGTACGCATCCGGCCAGTCTGCGACCATGGGCACATGCGCGCACGCTACGGGGTCCCCTTCAAAATCGGTGCCGGAATCACGGCGGCCGGCGCAGCCGGTCTCGTCTATGCCGCCGGGTACGAAGCCCGCTCCTTCCGGCTCCGGCGGCTGACCGTACCCGTCCTCCCGCTCGGAATGCGTCCGCTGCGCGTACTCCAGGTCTCCGACATCCACATGGTGAGAGGCCAACGCAAGAAGCGGGCCTGGCTGCAGTCGCTGGCCGGCCTGCGCCCCGACTTCGTCGTGAACACCGGCGACAACCTGTCGGACACGGAAGGCGTCCCCGAGGTGCTCGACGCCCTAGGGCCGCTGATGGAGCTCCCGGGCACCTACGTGTTCGGCTCCAACGACTACTACGGCCCCAGGCTGCGCAACCCCGCGCGCTACCTGCTGGAGAAGGTCCAGGGGCGCCACGGCCTCAACGGCAACGAACCGGTGGTGGGCGCCGTCCACAACCCGTGGGAGGACATCCGCGACGCCTTCGACGCGGCGGGGTGGGTCGGGCTCAACAACGCGCGCGGCAGGCTGAAGCTCCACGACGGCATCGAACTCGCGTTCACCGGGCTGGACGACCCGCACATCAAGCGCGACCGCTACGAGGCGATCGCTGGCGGGCCGGAGCCGGACGCGGACTTCTCCATGGCCGTCGTGCACGCCCCCTACCTGCGGTCGCTGGACGCCTTCACCACGGAGGGCTACCCCCTGATCCTCGCGGGGCACACCCACGGCGGGCAGCTGCGCGTCCCCTTCTACGGGGCCCTGGTCACGAACTGTGACATCGACACGGGGCGCGCGAGGGGACTGTCCACGCACGAGGCAGGGGGACTGGTCTCGTACCTGCACGTCTCGGCGGGCTGCGGCACCAACCGGTACACACCGGTCCGCTTCGCCTGCCCGCCGGAGGCCACCCTGCTGACCCTGACGCCCCGCGACTGACGGAACCCGCGGGAGCCCGGCCCGCCGGGCCCGTTCCACCGCCTGAGCCCTCTCCGGGGTGGTCAACCGTCCGTCCTCGAACGGGGACCCCGCCGCTCGGCTCCACCGCGGCGGCCGGCGGGTCGGCAGCCCGCCGCGCCACGTCCGACGCCTGCACCGCCGCAACAGGGACCGACCGACCGGGCACCGGCAGCCGGGACCACACCGTGGCCGCAGGGAGCGTTACGACGGGCCGGGGGACAGAACCAGGCCTGCACCCCTGCTGAGGGCCCCGGAAAAGCGGATTTCGTCTCCGGGCGCGGGTGGGCTAAAGTAAACGTCGTCGCCGCGAGAGCAGCGACATCGGGGTGTAGCGCAGCTTGGCAGCGCGCTTCGTTCGGGACGAAGAGGTCGTGGGTTCAAATCCCGCCACCCCGACAGAGAAACACCAGGTCAAGGGCCTGATCCTCGCTGAGGATCAGGCCCTTCCTGCTTCTCCGGAGATCGTTTGGGAGAAATCTGGGAGAAGATCTTGGTCGGCTTCTCCCGGGGGCACTGCCTGGGCCGCCCGAGGCACATCGACTCAAGTGGCTCGGGCCTGCGCGTTCGCGAATCTGACTGGCCGTAAGAACCGCCTGGGCCAGGTCGCGTCGCAGGTGCACGTGTGCTGTTCTGGAATCAGCCGCAGGAGGCAACACCGATGCGTCGCAGCCGGACTTCCGCCTTCATACCCACCCGGTCGCCCGCCCCCACCGGAGCGAGCGGGGGGTTGCTGCCGACGCGGGATCTCGCGGCTGCCTGGATCCTCGTCATCCTGATCACGGTGCCCGCCTGGGCTCTGACGATCGAACAGGCACGGGACATGGGGGGCGAGCCCGGCACTATGGGGTTGGCGCTGCCCCTGTTCCTGCTGCTCTGGGTGACGATGATGGCGGCCATGATGCTGCCGTCCATGGCGCCGGTGGCCCTCACCTGGGTGCGTGCCATCGGACGGCAGTCCTCGGGATGGATCCGGGCCGCCCGCTCCATCGAGTTCGTGGGCGGATATCTGTTGGTGTGGACGGCCGTCGGACTGCTCGCCTACGCGGCCCTGGCCTTCACCGGCGACTTGGTGGACAACCATCCGACCGCTGGACGCTGGATCGGCTCGATCGCCTTCCTGCTGGCTGGCCTGTACCAACTCGGTCCCCTCAAGCACGTCTGCCTACGGCACTGTCGCGACCCGCTGAGCCATCTGGTGCACTACGCCGGCTTCCGGCGACCGGCCCGCGACCTGAGGGTGGGCGTCCACCACGGCGCCTACTGTGTCGGCTGCTGCGCCGGACTGATGGTCGTCCTCATTCCGCTCGGCGTGATGAACGTGGCGGCGATGGCCGGACTGGCCCTGGTGATCTTCTTGGAGAAGCTGTGGTCCCGGGGCTTGCTTCTCACCAGCGTCGTGGGCGCCGCTTTCCTCGTCCTGGCCTTGCTCGCCCCGTTTCAGGACTGGCTGCTGCCGGGGCTACAGGGTTCGATGCCGTCGATGGACGGCATGTGATCACCCCTATATACGTGCCAGGTCACTTCCCCGGCGCTCCCGCCGACTCGTCAGATGTGGGTCCGCTCGATGAGCAGCTCGGCGCCGCTGCCCACCCACACGGGCGATTGCCGACGTGGGCCGCTTTCCCGACCGGGATGTGAGGTGCAAGCTGGAGGGGAGGCCTCCCTCCCGATCCCGGGAGCGGGCTCGGGATACGCGGTCTCGTCACTCTGTGTGAGCTCTTCGGGCTCGGCAGGAGGAAAACGAGATGACAGAACAGGCCACCACCGTTACGCGCTGGCACCTGGTCGGCGACTGGTTCGACGTGTGCAAGTGCGCCATACCCTGCCCCTGCACGTTCGCGCAGCCCCCGACCTACGGTGACTGCGAAGGCGTTCTGGTCTGGCACATCCGGGAAGGCAACTTCGGCGACGTACAGCTCAACGATCTCAACGTCCTGATGCTCGGCTCCTTCGAGGGCAATCCGTGGACCGGCACGCATACAGATCCGTACGCCGCGGTCTTCCTCGACGAACGCGCCGACGATCAGCAGCGGGCTGCGCTCGGAGCCGTTTTCGGCGGTGAGGCGGGCGGATGGCCGGCACAGTTCGGGGAGATGTTCCACCCTGAGATGCGTGGCATGGACGTCGCCCCCATCCACGTGGAAATCGACGAGGACCTCGCCACCTGGCGAGCCGAGATCCCGGGCCGTGTCACGGCAACCGCCGAGGCTCTCACCGGCCCGACCACCCCGAACGGCGCACGTGTCCAGGTCCACAACGCCCCAGGCGCCGAAGTGGGGCCGGGCCAGATCGCCACGTGGGGCCGGGCCACCGTCGACCGCGCCGACGCATTCGGCTTCTCCTGGGAACGCTCCGGCAAATCGAGCAAGTACTTCCCATTCGACTGGAGCGGCCCTGACTGAAGAGCCGACAGTTCCGTCTGGTTACGTACGACGGACGGCCGGTGACTCACTGGGTCCCTCTGGGCTGAGCTGCGCCACGGTCCGAGCCCATCGCAGAACGCCGGCACTGCCCCGTGCTGGGAGAACTCCGGGAGAAGATCTGGTCGCCAGGATTCTTCACGGTCGAAGTGGTGGCCGGGGCACACGCCCGGACAGGGTGAGCCACAGCACCTGCGGCCCTTGCCGGTGCCCTTCCGGCTTCTGAGCGCAAAAGCCCGGTTCTCCATCGTCACTACGACCCACCGCCGAGCACGTGCTGGTTCTCGTCGGCGCCTCCGTCACCCTCATCCAGACACGCCACCACACCAGTTGAGGCGGCCGCATTTGATTTGCCGTCGGCCAGTCGGGCCGGATAGGAAGCTCGCGTGTTAAGAGGCAGCACGGTCGGGCTGGGGCCCCGAAGGATCCGCGGCTCGTGGTGGACGACGGGAGTCAGGGAAGCGTCCAGTTCTCCGTGGTGGCGCTGGAGAGCGACACGCTGGTCGACACGGCGACGCTGTGGGGCATCGACAACCACAACCGGTCCGCTCACATCGGTCTCGGGCTGCTGCCGTCCTCCCGCGGGATGGGCTACGGCACCGACGTGGTGGCGGTGCTCTGCCACTACGGTTTCGTCGTGCACGGCCTGCAGTGGCTGCAGATAGAGACGTTGTCGGACAACGCCGCGATGCTGCGTTCCGCCGAACAAACCGATCTTGGGGCCCGCGTCGCGGAGGTGTCACGGCCTTCCGTGACACCTCCGCCTCTTCCCGCTCTTCGGCCCTCCGGACCGGGTTGCCTGAACGCGGCTGCCGATCACGCGTCGACGCCCTCGGCAAGGGTGTGGGCGACAAGGGCGTTGGCGTGACCGTGGCCGAGGCCGTGTTCCGTCTTGAGCCAGTTGACGATCTCCATGTGCTTGGTGAGAGGGGAGGCGCGGATGAGGCCCTTCCACTCGGTGATCGGGCGGCCGTACTTCTTCTCGATGGAGGGGAAGTAGCTGGCGGGACCCTTCACTGCACTGGTCATGAGATGCCCCGGTTCCTTTCTGAATGATCTTGATGGTATCGACGCCGCCCCGCCGGAGCGGCGCGCAACTAGCGGTGCGACGGGACGGCCAGGCGGGCCATCACCACGGCCAGCCACAGCAGGCCGAGGCCGGCGCCCGCGGTGAAGGCCGGCACGGAGACGGCGGATGCCATGAAACCGGCAAGAACGGCCACGGGCACCAGGCGCGAGGCCACGGACCAGCCGGGGTGACCGCTGGCGGCGAGCGGCCGGGCCAGGACGACGAAGGCCGCGCACAGGGCGAGGTAGCCGACCATCCCTGCCAGCATGTGCGCGGCGCCGTGCCCGCTGAGTGTGGTCGTACTGGGCGCTCCGGAGGGGAAACCGGCTCCTGCGTCGGCCGGGAAGATCGCTGCTGCCCAGAACGAGGCTCCGAACACGCCGACCAGGAGCGGGCCCCAGGTACCACCCGCGACACCGCGCAGCACCCGGCGCAGACCGGTCGCGCCTACGATCAGCAGGGCTCCGGTGAGCAGGAAGTTCACCGTCTGGATCCACCCCTCCCCGCCGAGGGCGAGTTGGCTGATGGCGTTGCGGGTGAAGTCGAAGCCGTCCCGCGAGAGACCCTGGGCGACGCCGAACACGAGGAACGTCGGGCCCGCGAGCACACCCCCGGCCAGGGCCGGCCGTACCACCGGTCGCACCGCGGAGGCCACGGAGGCCACGGAGGCGGTGCGTTGGGGTGCGTCGAGCGTGTGTGTCATGGCCGGGACCTTCCCTTCGGTGTTGTCGTTCGTTGGACCGCCGGCGTGAGGAGAAGTCATCGCCGGCCTTGTGTGTGCCGGGTCACAGCTCTCAGGTCCAGCGCAACGAGCGTCGTCCTTCACGGGATGCGGGCCCTCGGGAGCCGTCGCCCCGTGCTCCTCGCGGGGACGCACCGCTCAACGGGCCTGGACGCCCAGCCGTCGGTGGCTCCGGTTCGGCCGCTCCGGCTCCGGGTCGACACGTCTACGCCGGAGGCCGGGCACGAAACGGCGTTGCTGCTCGCCGGGCCCCGCGATTGGATGGCCCCATGAGCACCGGGCGGATGCATGCCGACGAACACCCCATCGACGAGGGCCTCGTGCGACGGCTGATCGCCGGCCAGTTCCCGCAGTATGCGGACCGTGCCGTCGAACGGATGCCGTCCGCAGGCACCGTGAACGCGATGTACCGGATCGGCGACGACGTGGTCGTACGGCTGCCGCTCGTCGAGGGTGGAGCCGAAGACGTGGCGATGGAGCAGCGATGGCTGCCCCGTCTCGCACGTCGACTCCCCATCGCCATTCCCGAGGTCCTGGGCGGCGGGGAACCGGCCGAGGGGTTTCCCTGGCCGTGGTCGGTGTACCGGTGGTTGCCGGGACGGACGCCCGACGCCGAGGCGCTCGGCGAACCCGAGCTGCTGGCCGGCGACCTGGCGGAGTTCATCGCGGCGATGCGGGCCGTCACCCTGCCGGGCGCTCCGTCGGCGCACCGCGGTGGACCGCTCGCTGCGCTCGATGCGCCCACCCGATCCGCCATCGAGGAACTCCGCGCGATGCCCGAGGAAGGCTTCGACTGCGACTCCTTGATCGCCGTATGGGAGCAAGCACTGCACACGCCGCGCTGGGACGGTCCCCCGGTGTGGCTGCACGCCGATCTGATGCCGGGCAACCTGCTTCTGGACGGCGACAGGCTGGCCGCCGTGATCGACTTCGGTTGCACGGGGGTGGGCGACCCGGCCTGCGACCTCTTCCCCGCGTGGAATCTTCTGCCCGCCGGTGCGAGGGGCGTCTTCCGCGAGGCGCTCGACGTGGACGACGCGACCTGGAACCGCGGCCGGGGGCGGACGCTCTCCCAGGCGTTGATCGCGCTGCCGTACTACCGGAAGACGAACCGAGCGATGGCGCACGGCGCCCGCCATGTGATTCGAGCCGTGCTGGCCGAGGCCTGATTCCCCGTCACGACGCGAACCGTGGCGTGGGGAACGATCGGTCCGCCCCCGGCGGTCGAACGTCCCGCCGGGGACAACCCCACCGCCCCGTCGCAACGGACGGGTGGCACGTCCGCTGCGGCGCACCGTGTGTGGGAACGACCCTTCGGCTCCGTCACTGTGCCTCGTCAGGGATCGGGGCGGGAGGACCACCGTCGGGGCTCCTCGGAGCCGCGGCGGCACGGGGTCCGCCCGGCGGCGTCCCCCCGGAGTAGGACCGGCCCACCAGCCGGGGCTTCGCCGTGACCGGGCCCTTCCTCAGCCGTTGGTCGTCGTTTCCGGTGCCGCCGGCCTTTGACCGTCCGAGCCGCTCTCCCACCACCGCGCGACCCTGCCTGCCCCACGCTACTGGGGCCGCGCACCGCCGGGCCGTTGCCACCGCCCGGTGGTCACGGCCGCCGACCCGCGGACCGCGCACCGCAGCGACGCACGCGGGCACGACCGGAATCAGCCGAGGTCGGGGAGCCAACTCCCGTGGAAGCCGAACGGCACGCGTCGAGGCAGGTGCACCGTCGCGACCGGGGCTTCCGCGAGCCGGTCGGCGTCCAGGATCACCAGGTCGCTTCGGTCGGTGGCGGCGTCGTGGACGAATGTCATCAACCAGCCGGCACCGCCGGGCGAGTCGTCGGCAGGGACGAAGACGGCTTCGCCCGGGGTGCGACCAGGGCCGAAGACGTGGCTGGTCGCCCCGCCGGACCGGAGGTCGTACCGGTGCAGGGCCGCTCCGGCACGCCCCACCGGATCGGCGTCCGCCGTCACGTGCCCGAACCGGGCGTTCCTGCCTGCCAGACGGTCGTCGATGCGCGGGAACTCGGCTGCCCGGTCGTCCAGTTGCTCCTCCCGTACGGTTCCCGCGGCCAGATCCGCGGTCCACCGCCACAGCGTGGCCGATGCTGCCAGCAGCGTGCCGTCGGACATATCCGGGTAGCGCATCGCGTGAAGCACCAGCCGGTCGTCTTCCTCGTGCGCGTTGACGGTGTGGAAGACGTAGCAGGGTTCGATCTCGAACCAACGCACCTCGCCGTAGGGGTCGTCCCGACGCAGGACGCCCAGCCGGGCTCCGTATTCCTGCGGGCTCCATCGGAACGGCAGCCCGGTGGCCCCGGACACGGCGAGCTCCAGGTCGAAGACCATCGGCAGGTCGAGGAAGACCACGTGGCGCTCGGTGAGCTGGAAGTCGTGCATCATCGTCGGGGCGGCCACCTCGACGGGCCGGCTGACCGTCAACTTCCCGTCCGCGTCGGCGCGGTGGTAGGTCAGCGGCGGGGCACCGACCGTCCCGTAGCCGAAGAAGTGCAGTTCCCCCGTGGTGGGGCAGGTCTTGGGGTGGGCGGTCATGGGCGTGTGAAGCCGGCCGCCGAAGTCGTACGCCCCGACGGTGCCGAGCTCGCAACCGGGCCGCATGTCGAGTTCGTACGGATAGGAGGCCTCGACCAGGGCGAAGGTCCGTCCGGCGTGCCGCACCACGTGCGTGTTGGCGTGCCCGGCGGTGAGGTCGAGCCGTCCGTCCGGGCCGTGCATCTGGGCTCCGTCGGTGAAGGACGAGGTACGCACCCAGCGGTTGCGGTAGGCGGTGGCCCGGCCGCCGTCCAGCCGGACCCCGTGCACCATGCCGGAGCCGAGGAACCAGTGACGGGAGGGTGCTTCATGGGGGTTGGGCCCGTTGCGCAGGTACCAGCCGGAGAGTTCGGGCGGGACGGCACCGGTCACGGGGAGCTCGGTGACGGTGAGTTCATCGGGGACCGGGGCGTAGTTTCCGAGCAGGTGTGGCGGCGTGGCTTGGTCGGTCGTGGCGCTCAGCGGGCCTGCTGCGGGACGGGACGTGCGGGCCTCGTTCGAGGTCATGGCTGGTCCTTTGGTTCGGGTGGGGCGGTCGGGGTCGGGTCAGCGGTCGGCACCCCGGGCGGCGCCGCGCAAACCGGCGGCGGCCCTCTTGGGGTACCGGGCGGTGAAGGCGGCCGGCAGCGCGAATCCGGCGACCTGGCAAGCGGTCGGCAGGAACGAGCCGGCGTGAACGACGGTGCACACGGCCAGGGCGGCGGCGGTGAGCGTGAAGGCGAGCGCCCAGACACCGGTGAGGACGCGGTTGATCCTGAGGAAGGCGGGGTGCTCCCAGACGGCTGCGGGCGCCTGGGAGCGGGCGATACCGAGAGTGAACGGCCGTCCGAGGACCAGGCCGCCCCAGGCGACGACGGCGAGCCAGGTGAAGGACAGCGTGCCGACGTACGGCCGCAGTTGACTGTGCGGCTCGGCGAAGGCGAGCGAGGTCAGGGCCGCGAAGAAGACGATCGTGCCCGTCTCCAGGATCCGGGCGTTCCCGGCGACGCCGGCCCTGCCGTCACGGACCAGCAGCCACAGCCCGGCGAGAAGCCCGGCGAGCGCGCCCCACTGCCAGCCGAGGGTGGAGACGGCCGCGAAGGTGATCCACGGCAGGAACCCGCGCAGGTAGCTCATGGCTCGAGTGCTCCTCAGTCGTCGGCCGGGCCCATCACCCAATCTCCATTCCTGACATGTCAAAACTAGAATGTCATTCTCGACCTGTCAATTGTGGAAGGTAGTCTTGGCGTCATGAGCCTTCGCCACGCCCTCCTCGGCCTGCTGGAAGAGAAGACCGCCAGCGGCTACGACCTGATGAAGCTGTTCGACACGTCGCTCGCCAACGTCTGGCCCGCCACTCAGAGCCAGCTCTACGGCGAGCTCAACCGCCTGAGCACGGCCGGCCTCATCGAGGTTGCCGCAGAGGGGCCGCGCGGCCGCAAGGAGTACGCGATCACCGAGGAGGGCAGCAAAGAGCTGCGGCGCTGGCTCGCCGAGCCGTTCGTGCCCCAGCCCGTACGCAGCGAGACCCTGCTGCGCTGCTTCTTCCTGGGCCTGCTGCCCCCCGCGGAGGCCGATGCCCAGCTGGCCCGCCAGGAGGAGGCGGCGGCGAACCGGCTGGCCGCCCTGGAGGTCCTCCAGACGACGGTGGCATGGGGCGATGACGTCCTGTCGGTCAACGGGCGACTGGTCCTCGAGTACGGTCTGCGCCAGTCGGCCATGCAACGGGACTGGGCACGCTGGGCACGCGAGCGTATCGCCGAGCGGGCCGAGGGCTGAGCCCCGCTCACGACGAGGGCGCGCCCCGGCAGCTGCGCCTCGGACAGCAGAGGGCGCCAGCAGGAACGGGATTGACGGATGGTCAGCAGATTCGGTCGCCGCGTACTGACGGTGGCCGACGGGATGGAGAACGCCGCAGGGTTCATCGGGCCTGCGGCCAGCACATGCCGGTGACGGGCAGTCGGACCGGACGGGCAGTCAGGTCGGCACGTCGGCTGGCGCCTACGGCACCCCACCGGCGCCGGACGGGCCCGGCGGCATCGGTACCGGCGGCTCGGCACCGGCGGCTCGGCACCGGCGGCATCGGTTCCACCCGTGGCAGCTGTCGGTCCGTCAGGTCCCTCGCTCCCGAGTGGGCGCACCGCCACCCGTTCGCCACGTTCCTCCGATATTCCGTCTTTGGGCCTATCGAGAGCCGCACGACCTGTGCAAACGGCACGACGGGCACCCGGTTCGACCGCTCCGTCCCATCCCCGACCGGTCGTGGAATCACCGGAGCTGGGTTGTCTTGGACCACAGAGCGGGGCGTCCTCGTCGGGACAGCAGGTCCTGGCCCGCGCTCTTGGGAGAGTGGTGAAAATGCGCACTGCACGTGCTGCCCTCGCCGGTGGCGCCTTGGCCGTGCTTGCCCTCGGGTCGGCGGCGCCCCTGGCGGCCGCCGACGAGTCCGAAGTCAGCGTCAGCCCGCGGGTCGCCGCCCCGGGATCCACGGTGACCGTCAGCACGTCGGCCTGTGGCCCCGACGTCACGTACGCCAAGGGCCAGGCCGAGGCCGGCGGTCAGATCAACATGGTCGAGAACCAGAACGAGGGCGAGCTCGCCGGCGACTTCACCGTCCCGGGCGACGCCAAGGACGGTGTCTACTCGATCACGGTCAAGTGCCCGCCGAGCACCCGTGCCACGGCCGACTTCGAAGTCGCCCGCCAGCCCAACGGACCGGTCCGCGGCGGCTTCGGCGGTGCCAGCGGACTGAACAGCACCGAGATCGTCATCGGCTCGCTCCTCCTCGCCGCGGCAGCGACGGGTGGCGCGATCAGGATGCGGAACCGCATGAACAGCAGTGCCGCGTAGCGGGCTGAGCACCCCCGCAGAACCTCCTTCCGCACGCCCAGACCGGAGCCCGGACCCACCATGGGACGTACGAAAGCTCCTTCCGCCACGTCGACCAGGGCGCTCCTCGTCCTCGCCGTCGCCGGGGGCTGCCTGCTGATGCACGGAGTGCACGGCGAGTCCGCCCCCCAGCCGACCGCGGCCCAGGCGTACGACCCGCCGACCGCCGCTCCCACGGCGGCGCCCAGCGGCGCCGCCGTGGTCAGGCCCGGGCCCCGACCTGCGGGCTCGGGCTCTCCTGGCCCGCACCACGCGCCGCCGAACCACCGCATCGGCCCGCAGCCCCGCTCCGAGCCGGTCCGACTGCGCATCCCGGCCATCGGCGTCGACGCCCCGGTGACGAAGCTCGGCCTGGACAAGAAGGGGGCGCTCGCCATGCCGCCCGCCGGCAAGGCCGACTACGCCGGCTGGTACGCCAAGGGACCGGCCCCCGGTGAGGCGGGCGCGGCCATCGTGGCCGGGCATCTCGACAGCCCCACCGGCCGTGCCGTCTTCTACGGCCTCGGTAGCCTCCGGAAGAAGAAGACCATCGAGATCACCCGCCGGGACGGACGCACCGCGGTGTTCACCGTGGACGCGGCCGAGGTCTATCCCAAGAAGAACTTCCCCAACCAGAAGGTCTACCGGAGCACCGCCGCCCCGCAACTGCGGATCATCACGTGCGGTGGCGCCTTCAGCAGGTCACACGGCTACTTGGGGAACGTCGTCGTCTACGCGACGCTGACCCGCGTGAAGGAGCCGGCGGGCCACAGCACGAAGCCGACCTCCCGCCCGTAGCGCGTGCAGACGCCTGCCGTCAGTAGCGCTCGACGAGGTGCTCCCTGCCCGTGGGTGGTTCGTACGGCTCGGGCCAGAAGTCCGTCACGGTCCTGATGCGGCCTTCCGCGTCGCCCGTGAAGAAGGTGATGCCGTACACCTCCTCCAGGCCCGCGGTGACCTGTATCCAGGACACGGCGCCCTCGTCGTCCGCGACGATGCGACGGACGCGGACGTGCCAGTCACCCGGATACTCGCGGTTGAACCGGACATAGCTCGCCCTGCCGCGGATCCGCTCGCGGGTCTGCGGCAGGTCATAGATGACGTCCTCGGTGAGGGTGGCCGCGAAAGCACGCCAGTCACGAGCCTCGGCCGAGGACCAGTACGTCTCGACCGCCTTGCGCAGGCCGGTCGGTTCGCTCGGTTCGGTCATACCGGAGAGTGTGCACCCCACCACTGACAATCAGGCTCTGGCGACCTTCACCGGGTACATCAGCGGGATACGTGGGCGGTCCGCAGGGAAGCGGAAGTACCCGTCCGACTGCCACGACAGCGAGCCGAACCGCTCGAAGAGCGTGGCGTCGTGCTCGTGCAGGAAGTCGATGCGCAGGCCGCCGGCGGCCATGGCCGAGACGACGGTCCCCCGATCGGGTGCTGTCATTCGACGCTGCGGTTGCGGACGGTCGGCGCATCGACGTCGGCGTACGTGCCCGTGTCGCGTCGACCCGGGCGTCGCTGGCGAAGTGGTCGTGCGGGACGCGCGAGCCGGTCGCGCCGGTCGAGGACGTCCGTGAGCGGGGTGGAACTCGGCGAGGTAGGGGAGCCGCCGGGGGCCACGAGGGACGCGGCGGTCTCGGACCAGCGGACGACGTCCGGGAGCCGGTTCAGCGCACCGCCGCCGGTGTAGACGACGTCGTACGCGGCATCGGGCACGGCCTCCGCCGCGCCGTGCACGTCGTACGGCCACGAACGCGGCGCGGTCGGGCCGTAGCCGAGGTCGGCGGCGAGGGACCGGGCGGTGTCCAGCGCCGGCTCGGAGAAGCCGAGGCGACGACGTTCCCGGCACCACGCCGGGCCCAGGACAGGGTGTCCCGGCCGATGTGGCACGGCAGGCGCAAGAGGGACCGGCCGGTGACGTCCCCGCCTCCGCCGCCTCGAAGCCGCGCAGCGAGGCCCTGTCGGCGCGGAATGCCTCGAGGTCGTGGAAGTCGCCCTCGACGTGGATCGGAAACCTTTCGTCCCAGCGGGAACGATTCGCCCCGCGCCCGTCGGAAGGCGCGGGTGCATGCATGTCGAGAGGTTATCCACAGGCTGCGGAGGACGCGGACGGATTGTGGGTCCGGCGGCGCAGAATGGGGGGCATGACTGAGATCACCGAATCCACGGCGTCGGATCCCACGGACGGGCCTGCGGAAACGCGGGCGGACATTCCGGGCTGGGAGCGGCGGTTCCGTGCGCCCCGTGTCTCCCTGCCCGACTGGGCGGAGGACGCCCCGGACCGCTCGCTCTTCGTGTCGAACGCCACGGGGACCTACGAGCTGTACGCGTGGGACCGCGCGACGGGCGACCAGCGCCAGGTGACCGACCGGCCGAACGGGACGACCGACGGGATACTGACGCCCGACGGCGAGTGGATCTGGTGGTTCGCGGACAAGGACGGCGACGAGTTCGGGATCTGGATGCGGCAGCCGTTCGACGGCGGGCCTGACGAGCCCGCTGTGCCCGGGCTCGAGGCCTCTTACTCGGCGGGACTGGCCCTCGGACGCGACGGCACGGCTGTGGTCGGTAGGTCGACGGACGAGGACGGGACGACCGTTCACGTCGCACGGCCAGGTCACGGCCCGGTCGAGATCTACCGGCACCGCGAGTCGGCCGGTGTGGGCGATCTCTCGCACGACGGGACACTGATCGCGATGGAGCACACCGAGCACGGCGACGCGATGCACGCGGCACTGCGGGTCGTCCGGCTCGACGGGTCGCCGGTCGCCGAGCTCGACGACACCAAGGACGGCTCGGTGGAACTCGGCCTGGAGGTGCTCGGCTTCGCACCGGTCGACGGGGACACCCGGCTGCTGGTCGGTCACCAGCGGCGCGGCCGGTGGGAGCCCATGCTGTGGGACGTGGCGTCCGGCGAGGAGACGGACCTGGCGATCGACCTGCCGGGTGACGTGAGCGCCGAGTGGTATCCGGACGGTTCGGCCCTGCTCATCGTGCACAGCTTCGAGGCACGCAGCGAACTGTGGCGCTTCGACCCGACGACGCGCGAGCTGACCCGCGTCGAGACTCCGGCCGGGACGGTCTCGGGCGCAACGGCCCGGCCGGACGGCACCGTGGAGTACATGTGGTCGTCCGCCGCGCACCCGCCCAAGGTCCGTTCCACGACGGGCGTGGAAGTGCTGGACGCGCCGGGGCTGCGGGCCCCCGGATCGGTCGGGGTGGACGACGTGTGGGTCGACGGCCCCGGCGGCCGCATCCACGCACTGGTGCAGCGCCCGGAGGGGGACGGTCCGTTTCCCACCGTCTTCGAGATCCACGGCGGCCCGGCCTGGCACGACAGCGACGCGTTCGCGGCGGGTCCCGCGGCGTGGGTGGACCACGGGTATGCGGTGGTCCGCGTCAACTACCGCGGATCGACCGGCTACGGGCGGGAGTGGACCGATGCGCTGAAGCACCGGGTAGGACTGATCGAGTTGGAGGACATCGCGGCGGTCCGCGAGTGGGCCGTGGCCTCCGGGCTCGCCGACCCGGCAAAGCTGATCCTCGCGGGCGGCTCGTGGGGCGGATATCTGACCCTCCTCGGCCTGGGGGTACAGCCGGACGCCTGGGCCCTTGGCCTGGCCGCGGTGCCCGTCGCGGACTACGTCACGGCGTACCACGACGAGATGGAAGCCCTGAAGGCAATGGACCGCACCCTGATGGGCGGTACGCCCGAGGAGGTGCCGGACCGGTACGAGGCCTCGTCGCCGCTGACGTACGTGGACGGGGTGAAGGCGCCGGTCTACATCTCGGCCGGGGTCAACGACCCGCGGTGTCCCATCCGCCAGGTGGACAACTACGTCGACCGTCTCGCGGCCCGCGGCGCGGTCCACGAGGTGTACCGGTATGACGCTGGTCACGGATCGCTGGTGGTGGAGGAGCGGATCAAGCAGGTACGGCTGGAGCTGGACTTCGCCGGGAAGCACCTCGCGGGAGCCGGCGCGACCGACCGTCCGCAGTAGCGGCAGCCGGGTCCTGGTCGTGGGCGGGATCAGGACCCGGGAGAGCGGGGGACGGCACCACGCCCTGGCGGTGGGGCGGGTGTACCGGGAGCCGGGAAGGGGGTGAGCAGCGCTTCGGAACTCTGAGGAGCAGACACTCAGTCCCGGAACCGTGCCGGGACAGACCGATGCGGGCTGGCGGACTGGCGGACTGGCGGACTGGCGGGCTGGCTGGCTGGCTGGCTGGCTGGCGGGGACAGCATCGGTGCCGGAGCCGGGTGGTAACGGTTGATGTCGGGTGGTACCGGTTGGTGCCGCAGGTGGAATCGGAGGTCCCAGAGGTGGACCCGGGAGAGGAGGAAAGCGGGGCGTTCCGTACCGTGGAGGGGTGTACCGGTTCCTGCTGACGCCCCGCTGGTGGGGGATCAACCTTTTCGTCGTGCTGGCGATCCCCTTCTGCATCTTCATGGGGTCGTGGCAGCTCGGCCGGTTCGAAGACCGCGTCGACGCCCACGAGACCGCCCAGCAGCGATCGGCTCCGGACGAACAACAG
This sequence comes from Streptomyces sp. NPDC059169, assembly GCF_042755225.1. NCBI lineage: Bacteria > Bacillati > Actinomycetota > Actinomycetes > Kitasatosporales > Streptomycetaceae > Streptomyces > Streptomyces sp. NPDC059169. The sequence continues at coordinate 83,574 of NZ_JBHZCF010000020.1, forward strand.
ACAACCGCACCGCTCAACGAGCTACTGCCCGTCGACAAGGGCACGTCGGGCCGTCTCGGGACGGCTCGCGGACGGTACGGGGAGCAGTTCCTCGTCCCGGACCGCGAACTCGACGGCAAGCGCGGGTCGTACGTGCTGACGTTGCTGCGCACGGACGGCGGCAAGGCCCTGCCGGTCGTCCGGGGCTGGCTGCCCATCAGTGCGGAGCCGCCCGCGGTACCGACCGGTGAGGTGACGGTCACCGGTGCGCTACAGGCCTCGGAGACGCAGAACACCGAGGGGGTGCACGCCGCGGGCGGGCTGCCCAGCGGCCAGCTCGGCATGATCAGTGCCGCGACACTGGTCAACCTGGTGCCGGGGGACGTGTACGACGCGTGGATCACGCTCCCCGTCGCGCCGCAGGGGATGCAGCCGGTGCCCCCGGCCGCGCCGCAGGGCAGCGGACTCGACCTCAAGGCGTTCCAGAACCTCGGCTACACGCTCGAGTGGTTCGCGTTCGCCGGTTTCGTCCTGTTCATGTGGTTCCGGCTCGTGCGCCGTGAAGCAGAAGCCGCGAAGGACCGGGCGCTGGGCCTCGATCCCGCGTAGTCCGCTCCCCCGCACTCCCGAACCAGGCGAGGTCGGACACCGCCGCGTCCCACCCGGCGGGCCCAGTGCCACTGGGCCGGTCAGGAAGGCTGGGCCGACCAGGAAGGCTGGGCCGGTCAGGAAGGGGCGAGGATGCCCGTGCGGTAGATCGTCCCCGCGCAGGCGTCCGGGATCGCCGCCTCTGCCTTCAGGCCCCCCGCTTCGGGCGTGTGCGTCACGGAGATACTCCCGTCGGCCGTGCCACCGTCCGCCGCGGCGAGCTGCGGCTCGGTGCCGGTCGCCCCCGCGCCGTCCGTCGCACCCGAGGAGCCGCCCTGTGAGGGCGTGGGATCGGGCGACGGGTCCGTGGTGGGACAGGTCTCCGACGGCACGAAGGCGAACTTCACCTCATACGCCGCCTGCGGCTTGAGCACGAGGGTGCCGGACTCCGCCGAAGGGTCCGGGAGTCCGCTCGCCGCGTCTCCGGTGACGTGCGTGACCACGCTGATCTTCTTGCTGTCCGCCGCACCCGCGGCCTGGAAGCCGACCGCGCCGATGCCGTTGACCGTGCAGGCGCTGTCGGAAGCGTTGGCGATGCGGAAGGTCCCGTAGACCTTGCCGTCCGCGTCGGGCGCGGCGACCTGCGTTCCGTCCACGCCGAGCTGGGCCGGCGTGCAGGCGGGCGCCGAGGCGACCGAACTGCCCGACGGCGCGACCGGAACGCCCGCCACAGTGCCCGTGGTGCCGGCGCCCGGCGACGGGGACGTCTGGGGCGCCTTCGGTGCGCCGGGGCGGCTGGCGACGCTCCCGGGAGGGGTGCCGTTCTCGAGTTCCTCGCCCGCGCCGCCCTGCTCCGAGCCGGTACCGCCCTGGGCCTGTTCGCCGTGGCCGGCGTTGACCGGGCGGTCGTCGAAGCCGCCGGAGTTGGCCACATGGACGAACGCCGGGACGGCGGTGCCGAGGAGGATCACGGAGGCCGCGGCTCCGACGAGGGCCTGGCGCTTGCGGGCGCGCCGCACGGGAACTGCCCTGCGCAGGTGGTCGAGTGCACCCACGGAGGGTTCGAGGTCCCCGACCGTGCTGTGGAGCATGCGCCGCAAGGCGAGTTCGTCCTGGCTCAGGGCCTCCTGCTCCTTTCCCGAGCCGTCGGGGGCGGTACCCGAGCCACCCGGGGCGGTACCCGAGCTACCCGGGGCGGTAAAGGGCCGGTGCAGCCCGTCCCGGCCACCCGTTCCGCTGCCGCGGGGTGGTTCATCCCCGAACCCGTGGTCGTCCGTGCCGTTCAGCGGGCCGTCGTTCACAATCTCGTTCCCAGTCCGGTCGTTCAGCGGCCGTCCCGGCCCGTCCAACCCGTACCGCTCGGTGGTGCGCTTCTCGTCGTGCGTGCGGCCGTGCGCATCGCCGGGGGCGGCACCGTCCCGACGGTGCTCGTACTCGCGCCCCTGCCCGCGCCGGCGCGGGCGCTCGCGATCCCGCCCGTGCTCGCGCTCGTGGTCCTGCCTGCTCATGCCGGGGCCTCCATGGCCACGCGCAGTGCCGCGATGCCCCGGGAGCCGTACGCCTTCACCGAACCCAGGGATATGCCCAGCGTCTCGGCGACCTGAGCCTCCGTCATGTCGGCGAAGTAGCGGAGCACGAGCACCTCGCGCTGCCGCCGCTGGAGCCCGCGCATCGCCTTGATCAGCGCGTCCCGCTCCAACTGGTCGTACGCGCCCTCCTCTGCGCTCGCCATGTCAGGCATCGGCTTGGACAGCAGCTTCAGCCCGAGGATGCGCCGCCGCAACGCCGACCGGGACAGGTTGACGACGGTCTGCCGCAGGTAGGCCAGGGTCTTCTCGGGGTCACGGACGCGGTTGCGCGCCGAATGGACGCGGATGAAGGCCTCTTGGACCACGTCCTCGCAGGAGGCCGTGTCGTCCAGGAGCAGCGCGGCAAGACCGAGCAGTGACCGGTAGTGCGCGCGATAGGTCTCGGTGAGGTGGTCGACGGTGGTGCCCGCGGCCGGCGTGCCGTCAGCGTCGTCGCGCTGGGACGGCACGCGCCCGGAGCGCGCGGCAGGCATGGGAGCGATCACCGGCATCCCGCCGGGGCTCCTACCGACGGCAGGAGCAGCGGCTCGGCGGAGCGGACGCGCGGGAGCGGGGGCGCGGAACGGGACCACCCCGGCGCCCCGGACCGGGCCCCCGCCCGACCCCTGCACCGGGTGCGCGGCTCTGCCGCGCACCGGGACCAGCACGGTGATGTCGAGTACCTCTGCCACGCCTGTTGGACACGCTGCCCCCCGTCAGGGTTGTACGCGCACGCCACCGGTCGTGATGACGCATCGTATGCCCTCATGCGTACCCGTTCTTCCCGAATGCCCCATTTTGCACGGCCATTGCGGTGCCGCGCACGGGTGACCACGAAGACGCCCCCGGTCACCCAGCCGGTTGCACAATGGCGCGAAAGCATCGTCGAACATGCCCTCGCCCCGAATCAAGGTGCACATACCAGCTACTTACTCACAGGGCGTTCACAGATCCTACAAAGATCCGCGGCGGCCCGTGTTCAGAATTCCCCGGCAATCGCTTCCGCGATCTGAGCGGTGTTCAGCGCAGCGCCCTTGCGCAGGTTGTCGCCGCACACGAAGAGTTCGAGGGCCCGGGTGTCGTCCATGGCCCGGCGGACCCGCCCGACCCAGGTCGGGTCCGTCCCCACCACGTCGGCGGGCGTGGGGAACTCGCCCGCAGCGGGATCGTCGAACAGCACGACGCCCGGCGACGTGGCCAGGATGTCGTGGGCCCGCTCGACCGAAACCTCATGTTCGAACCGCGCGTGAACACAGACCGAGTGCGTGGTGACGACCGGCACGCGGATACAGGTCGCCGACACCCTCAGCTCGGGCAGCGAGAGGATCTTGCGGGTCTCCGCGCGGACGGCGAGCTCCTCCGAGGACCAGCCGTCCTCGGCCAGCGCCCCGGACCACGGCACCACGTTGAGCGCCAGGGGAGCGGCGAACGGACCGGTGTCGTCGCCCACGGCACGGCGGACGTCACCCGGGTTGGTCCCCAGCTCCGTCCCGGCGACCAGGGAGAGCTGGGTGCGCAGCATCTCCACGCCACCGCGCCCCGCACCGCTGACGGCTTGGTGCACGGACACCACCAGCTCGTCGACGCAGAACTCGGCGTGCAGCGCACCCACTGCGACGATCATGGCGAGGGTGGCGCAGCCGGGGCTCGCGACGATGCCGCGCGGGCGGACCCGCGCGGCGTGGGGGTTCACCTCGGGAACGACGAGCGGGACGTCCGGATCCAGCCGGAAGGCGGCTGAATTGTCCACGACCACAGCGCCCTTGCCCGCGGCGATCGGCGCCCAGTGGGCGGCCACGTCCGTCGGGACCAGGAAGAGCGCCACGTCGACGCCCGACAGCGCCTCTTCGGAGAGCGCCACCACCTCGGTCTCCTCGCCGCGCACGGTCAGCTTGCGGCCGGCCGAACGCGGCGAGGCGATCAGGCGTATCTCGCCCCAGACGTCCGCGTGCTGCGACAGGATCTGGAGCATCACCGCACCGACGGCCCCGGTCGCGCCGACGACCGCGAGCGTCGGCTTGCGGTTCATCGCGCGGCCACCGGGGTCCGGGGTGCGCGGGTCACCTTCCGGTGCCCCCGTAGACGACGGCTTCGTCCGAGTCGCTGTCGAGGCCGAAGGCGGTGTGGACGGCCTGGACGGCCTCCATCACGTCATCGGCGCGCGTGACCACGGAGATGCGGATCTCGGAGGTCGAGATGAGCTCGATGTTCACGCCCGCGTCGGACAGTGCCTCGAAGAACGAAGCGGTCACGCCCGGGTTCGTCTTCATCCCCGCACCGACCAGCGAGATCTTGGCGATCTGGTCGTCGTAGCGCAGCGACTCGAACCCGATGGCGGCCTTGGTCTTCTCGAGCGCGTCGATCGCCTTGCGGCCCTCGGTCTTCGGGAGGGTGAAGGAGATGTCCGTGAGACCCGTCGAGGCGGCCGAGACGTTCTGCACGACCATGTCGATGTTGATCTCGTTGTCCGCGATGGCGCGGAAGATCGCGGCGGCCTCGCCCGGCTTGTCCGGCACACCGACGACGGTGATCTTCGCCTCGGAGGTGTCATGGGCGACACCGGAGATGATGGCCTGCTCCACCTTGCGGGCTCCTTGCTCGGAGTGTGGTTCGTTGCTGACCCAGGTGCCCTGCAGTCCCGAGAAGGACGACCGGACGTGGATCGGGATGTTGTAGCGGCGCGCGTACTCGACACAGCGGTGCAGCAGCACCTTGGAACCGGAGCTGGCGAGCTCCAGCATGTCCTCGAAGGAGATCCAGTCGATCTTGCGGGCCTTCTTCACGACCCTCGGGTCGGCGGTGAAGACGCCGTCGACGTCGGTGTAGATCTCGCAGACCTCGGCGTCCAGCGCCGCGGCGAGCGCCACCGCGGTGGTGTCGGAACCACCGCGACCGAGGGTGGTGATGTCCTTCTTGTCCTGGGACACGCCCTGGAACCCGGCGACGATGGCGATGTTGCCCTCGTCCAGTGCCGTACGGATACGGCCCGGGGTGACATCGATGATGCGCGCTTTGTTGTGGACCGAGTCGGTGATCACACCCGCCTGGCTACCGGTGAACGACTGGGCCTCGTGCCCCAGGTTCTTGATCGCCATCGCCAGCAGGGCCATGGAGATCCGCTCTCCGGCGGTCAGCAGCATGTCGAATTCACGCCCGGCAGGGATCGGCGATACCTGCTCAGCGAGATCGATCAACTCGTCCGTCGTGTCGCCCATCGCCGAAACCACGACGACCACCTGGTGGCCGTTCTTCTTGGCATCGACGATCCGCTTGGCGACGCGCTTGATGCCTTCGGCATCGGCAACGGAGGAGCCTCCGTACTTCTGCACGACAAGGCCCACGTGCGCTCCTCGCTCGGTCTCTGCCGCAGTCTTTACTGCGGTCGGCTCAGTCTAACGAGCGGGCCGGGAACGCCCCCGGCGTATCACATCGCGAGATGTCCCGCTCACGATGTGTCCGTCCGCGGAGTGTCGTCGCGTAACTCCGCGAAATCCGCAGGACCGGGGATCCGCGGACGAGGCGTTCCTGGCCGCTCCGGCTGAGCGCATGCCCGCGCACGGCTCGGCTACGCGGTTTGTGGGGCGGCTCACACCGGACCGCCCGGCAGACGACTCCACCCCGGCTCGCTCCCACCGGCTCGGGAACGCCCGAACGTCGTATGCACGCCGCGACGGCGGGTGGGGCACCGCGCGAGCCCGCCCGCGACCACACGCCGGGGCGGGGAGCCGGTGCCGGCAGGCGGCAAGCAGCAGGCGGCAGGCGAGGCACCCGGGCGGACAAGCCCTGACGGGTACGGCGCACGGGTGCGCCGGGAACGTTCCACCCCCTGAAGCCCGGTGCGCGCCCCCGGGGGGCTCGGCACAGGGCCGGCGCACGTCGGTGGGCGGCTCCCCGGGCGGTCGGCCATGACACCGGGCACGCGTCCGACGGCCGGCAGCAACCACGCGCACACCGCGCACCCACGACGCGACGGAACACGAGGGGACGGGACCCGAGGGGACGGGGCGCGGCGCGAGCGGACGGACGGGACGCGAGGGGACGGGGCGGGACGCGAGGGGACGGGGCGGGACGACGGCGGGCCGCCTCGACGCCGACCACCCGCGACCACCCGAGGAGCACATGATCGCCGGACCTGAACTTCCTCGTCGCCCTCGACGCGCTCCTGGAGGAGGAGAGCGTGACCGGCGCGGCAGCCCGGTTGCCCCTGTCCGCGCCCGCGATGAGCCGCACCACGCCCACCATCACCAGCAGCACGATCGCGTCCCCTGTCCGCGCCCGCGATGAGCCGCACCCTCGGCCGGATGCGGGCGCGGCTCGGCAATCCCGTCCTCGTACGAGCCGGGCGGCGGATGGTGCCCAAACACCGGTCGCCGTGCAACTGCGTCCGCATATAGGGGCCGTTGTCGAGCAGGCCCGCGGCCTCTTGGGTCCCAGCCCCCGGCCCGGTGGCCGATCCCGCAGACCTGACCCGCCAGTTCACCGTGCAGGCCGACGACACGGTGGCCCGGCACCCGCGCAACGACGCGGATCCCGCCCGCCGGCGGCTTCGGGAGCGGGTACGGGCGGCGCTGCGCCCGGGCGCGCCAGGCCCCGGCCGTCCGGAGACGACAGGACGCCCCGTTGGCCCACTGCCCCGGCTTCGCTTCCGCCCCGGCGCACGGATCGCCGAACGGGCGGCCGGCCCCAAGGGCCGGCTGCACGAGGGGTGTCGGCCATGGCGGCGACGGTCGACGGGTAGGGTCTGCTGCCGTGGCGGACGATTGGCGTGAGGACCGGATCGGCAGTGCGCTCCGGGGTACGAACCCGTCGGTGCTCCGACGGCTCGGAGCGGGTTCGCGGTGATCGGGGACGTCCAGTTCCTGCCTGGCTATTCGGTGCTGCTGACGGATGATCCTGCGGTGGAACGGCTGTCGGACCTACCCCGGCACAAGCGGCTGGGCTTCCTGTCCGACATGGACCGGCTCGGCGAGGCGGTCGAACGCGCCTGCCGCCGACTGGACCCGGCCTTCCGGCGGGTGAACCTGGAGATCCTCGGGAACACCGACGGTTTCCTGCACGCCCACGTGTGGCCGCGTTACGCGTGGGAGCCCACCCATCTCGTGGGTCTGCCGGTGTGGTTGTACCCGCGGGAGAGGTGGAGCGACGAGACGTACGCGCTCGGTGTGCAGCACGACGGCCTGCGAGGGGCCATCGGCGAAGAGCTGGACCGGATCGCGGCCTGATGCGCCTGCCGGCGACGGCTTCTGTGCAGCTGAGGCTCCTGCCCGGCTGAGGCGCCTGCGCGCTGAGGCTCCTGCCCCGAAACCGCGGCGCCCACCGGCCGCTCCTGTGTAGCGCGGCGGTTTCGGGGCCGACCGCACGCGTCGTGCCGACCGTCCGTCATCGGCGTGCTGGCGCGGTGCAGACGGCTCTACGGGGACCGGCCACCGCAGCCCATCGAACGGTCAGGCCCGGCCCCGCGCTCCGAGACGTCGGGAGCCGAGAAGGACCAGTTCAGGACCTGAACAAGGCCTCAGGGCTTAGGGCTTCAGGGCCTGTTCTGCGAAAGGGCGTGTCGCCGAAGGGCCGTCAGTGCGCCGTACGCAGTCCGAGCGGCCCTGCGATCTCCTCCGCCATCACCCGCCCCGCCTCTTCCGCGAGGTCGTCCTCGGCCAGGTCCTCGTCCGTGTCCAGCCCGTCCAGCTCCTGCAGCGGCTGGTCGAGCCGGACGTGGGCGACCAGCGACTGGAGGGCGCGCAGCGTCGCCGAGGCCGTCGGTCCCCAGTTGGAGAAGTACGAGAACTGCCACCACCACAGCGCCTCGGTGGTGCGGCCCGCGCGGTAGTGCGCGAGGCCGTGGCGCAGATCGGTGATGACGTCCGCGAGGTTGTCGGAGATCCGGCACGGGACCGGCGCCCGGCGGGGCTCGTACGGGTCGAAGACCTCGGAGAAGACGTCGATCGGGTCCAGCAGCATCGCGAACCGCTCGCGGAGCTCGTCGACGTCCGCTTCGGGGCCGGTGTCCGTCTCGTACTGCTCTTCGGGAACGATGTCCTCGTGCGCGCCGAGCCGTCCGCCCGCGAGCAGCAGCTGGGAGACCTCCAGGAGCAGGAACGGCACCGCGCTGTCGGGCTCGTCGCCCTTCGCCACTTCCGTGGTGGCGACGATGAAGCTCTCGATCGAGTCGGCGATCTGGACCGCGAAGTCGTCGGGGTCCTGTGTGACGGAGTGCAGCGTTGCGTCAGACATCGAGAAGTCTCCTCCCCTCGAAGGCACGCCCGAGCGTGACCTCGTCGGCGTATTCCAGATCGCCGCCAACGGGCAGCCCGCTGGCGAGGCGCGTGACCTTCAATCCCATGGGTTTGATCATGCGCGCCAGGTAGGTGGCGGTGGCCTCGCCCTCGAGATTGGGGTCGGTCGCCAGGATCAGCTCGGTGACCGTGCCGTCCGCGAGCCGTGCGAGCAGCTCGCGGATCCGCAGGTCGTCGGGGCCGACACCTTCGATCGGGCTGATCGCGCCGCCCAGCACGTGGTAGCGACCGCGGAACTCGCGGGTCCGCTCGATCGCCACCACGTCCTTGGGCTCCTCGACCACGCAGATGACGGCCGGGTCGCGACGGGCGTCCCGGCAGATGGCGCACTGCTCCTGCTGTGCGACGTTGCCGCACACCGCGCAGAAGCGGACCTTGTCCTTCACCTCGAGCAGGGCGTGGGCGAGGCGGCGGACGTCGGTCGGCTCGGCCTGGAGGATGTGGAAGGCGATCCGCTGCGCGCTCTTGGGACCGACGCCGGGCAGCCTGCCCAGTTCGTCGATGAGGTCCTGAACCACGCCTTCGTACAACGGATCGCCTCTCTGGGATTGCTTCTGTGGTTACGGTAGTTGGTCAGCGTGCGCCTTTAGAAGGGCCGGACGGGCTAGAACGGCAGGCCGGGGATCCCGCTGCCGCCGCCCAGGCCCTGGGCCAGCGGCCCGAGCTTCTCCTGCTGCAGCTTCTGCGCGTTCTCGTTGGCGGCCTGGACGGCGGCGACGACGAGGTCCGCGAGGGTCTCGGTGTCCTCCGGGTCGACGGCCTTGGGGTCGATGACGAGGCCGCGGAGCTCGCCGGAGCCCGTGACGGTCGCCTTCACGAGGCCGCCGCCCGCGTGCCCGTCGACCTCGGTCGCGGCCAGTTCCTCCTGGGCGCGGGCGAGGTCCTGTTGCATCTTCTGGGCCTGCTGGAGCAGCTGCTGCATATTGGGCTGGCCACCACCGGGAATCACGGTCACTCCTGGCATTTCGACGACGGTTGTTCGGTAAACCGAGCCTACGTGGTCGCAGGGCGGCCCGCCCCACGCAGTGGCCAGCAACTCTTTCGAGTGAGAACGGCCGTCCTCCACCGGCCCGGCCCAGCCCTCGTGCGGGCGGATTTCCCGGGATCCGGCCCCCGCCGTCCACCGTTCGGCGGTAGGACTACCATGCGCACCGGTACCCGCGGGCGCACCGTATGTCACGCAGGGTTAGCACGGTGAGGTACGTCGTCACGCAGAGCGCAGAGGAGTGCCCCGGTGGGTCAGCCGGAGATGCAGCCCGGGGGGTCCGCCCGGGAGGAGGACGGGGTCCGGGAGAGCGGGAGCTCCCCGCGCCGCGACCTGACCGGACGACCCTTCCCGCTCGGCGACTGGGGCGAGCCGGCGGAGCGCCTCGACGAGCTGTACCGCTGGGTGGAGTCGAACGCGTTGCGCACGGCGGAGTGGTACCTGACCGACCGCGTCCGCAAGCGCCGCGGCGCCCGCCTGCTGCGGTCGGGCACGGCACTGGGCGCGATCGCGGGCGCGGCCCTGCCGCTGCTGGACCTGACGGGGGTGCTCGGGGGCGCAGCGGGCTGGGGGTACCTCTCGCTGGTGCTGGGCGCGGCGTGCCTGGCGTGCGACCGGTACTTCGGGCTGACGTCGGGCTGGATAAGGGACGTGGCGACCGCCCAGGCGGTGCAGCGCCGGCTGCAGACCCTGCAGTTCGAGTGGGCGTCGGAGAGCGTCCGCGAAGTCCTCGGGCCGACGGAGGGCACGGCGAGCGAGGCGGCGGAGCGCTGCCTGGGGGTGCTGCGACGGTTCTCCGAGGACGTCGCGGACCTGGTGCGCGCCGAAACCACCGACTGGATGATCGAGTTCCGCTCGGGCCCGGCGCCCCTGATGCTGCAGTCGGCGACGACGCCGGCTCCGCGCCAGGAGCAGGGCACCCCGCTCGGCCGCTTCCCGATGCCCCCGCCGACCCGCCCGAACATGCCGCGCCAGCGGCCGCCGGAGCCGCGGTAACGGCCGCGGCGGGGCGGAGCGGGCGCCGCGAAGCGGGCGGGGCGGAGCGGGCGTGGCGGAGCGGGCGTGGCGGAGCGGGCGTGGCGGAGCGGGCGTGGCCGGCCAGAAGGAACGGCCGCCACCGGCCCCGTCGGCGAGACGGCTCTGGCCGGACGCAACACCCCGTCGCGGCCCACGAGCGCGGCGGAAACCAGGTGGGGCACGAGCATGGCGAGATCGTGGAGAAGTGTGGTCTGATCCGGTGTTTTCCTTCGACACCGATCGCCTGGAGCCCGCACGTGCCCAAACGCCTCTTCACGACCGCCCTGTTGGCCGCCTCCCTGGTTCTCCCGAGCGCCGGCGTCTCGTCGGCGGTCGGCGCGCCCATCACCACGGGAGCCGTCTTCAACGACCCCAAGGGAACGACGGCCGAGCAGAACGCCGTCAAGAACCACATCATCACGGCGATCGCCAACACCCAGAGCGGGCGGCTGATCCGGGCGTCCCTGTACGCCCTCACGGACCAGGACTACGCGGACGCCCTGATCCAGGCGCACCAGCGCGGTGTCAACATACGGCTGGTCCTGGACGTCAAGTACAGCACCTCCGCCGCCGTGCAGAGCCTGCGGGCCGAACTGGGCACCGACACGTCCGCCTCTTCATGGGTCCACGTGTGCGGCGCCACCGGGGCCTGCATCGCGACCGGCGACAGCAATCCGATCAACCACAACAAGTTCTTCACCTTCTCCCGCATCGGCGACGCGGGCGTGGCCGAGGACGTGGTCATCCAGACCTCGGCCAACCAGACGGCCGTGAACGTCGCCAAGTACTGGAACAACGCGTACACCGTGGTCGGCAACACCGACCTGTACACGGCCTACGTCGGCTACTTCAACGACCTGGCCGCGGAGAAGCGCACCGACGACTACTTCACCAGCGGCAAAGTGGGGACCGAGAAGTACTACTTCTTCCCGCAGAAGACCGGGGACGTCATCGTCGACGTCCTCAACAACGTCTCCTGCACGGGCAACACCACCGTGGGCACGTCCACGCACCAATCCATCGTGCGGGTCGCAGCCTTCGCCCTGCATCGCGACGCGGTGGCCGACGCCCTCGTCTCCCTGGCCGGCAAGGGCTGCTCGATCCAGATCGTGTACGCCAACAGCAACGACGAGGAGATCCTCAAGGGCCACACCAACATCTCGCTGAGGAAGCTCAACACCGGCGACGGCTACCTCGTCCACTCGAAGTACCTCCTGGTCGAGGGGAACTACGCCGGCCACCCCGACACCAAGTGGACCTTCACCGGATCCCACAACCTGGACGACTCCTCGTTGCACGACAACGACGAGGCACTGCTGCGCCTGGAGGGCACGGCACCGCACGACGCGTACGCGCAGAACTTCGGCCTCCTGAACTCCTATGCCACCGACGTGTCCTGACGACACGGCGGACGTCCCCCGGGCCCCTTCCGCCGACCGGCGCCCGGCCCGTTTCCCTGCTGCACTCCCACGTGACGAGCGCAGGCGACGCCACGGGTGACGGGAGGCCCGACCTGCTCGCGACGTCCGGCAGCGTGCTGTGGGCCCTCAACGGCTACACGGGGGCGGGCCACGGGACGTCCGGGTGGCACACCGCGGACATCCCGATCGTCATCGGCAGCCCCGACGTCAGCGGGGACGGCGTCCCGGACGTCTGGGCCGTACGGGCCAACGGCAACGCGACCGCCTATCCGGGGAGCCGCAGCACGACGCTGAACACCACCGTCATCTGCAACGTCATCAGCAGCAGCGTCGGGACGACGTGGACGGGCCACACCGCCGTCGGGTGAAACCGCCGGGGCGACCCGAAGAGGAGAGGCGGCCCGTCGTACCGGACGGGCCGCCTCTTCTGCGTGCGGCGCGCACACCGGTCCGCGAGTCAACCAGTCCGCGGGTCAACCAGTCCGCGGGTCAACCAGTCCGCGGGTCAACCAGTCCGCGGGTCAACCAGTCCGCGGGTCAGCTGAAGATGATCATCGAGCCCTGGCCGAGGCTGCGCGTCGCAGCAGCGTGGAGGCCGAGCCAGACGTGGCGTTCGCGGGCGAAGGGGCTGTCGTCGTGCGGGATCGGTCCAGCCGGCTCCTCCAGCGAGGTGGGCCGGGCCGGAGGGGCCGGAGCCGACGGGGGGTTCGCGGGGTCGATGCCGATGGCCGGGGCGACGAGCTCGAGTTCGCGCAGGAGTCCCTGGGAGGACCCCAAGGGTCCACCCGCAGCGAGGAGTTCCTCGTTGGACAGCGGGGCGGAGAAGTCGACGGGCACATACGCGCCCGCGTGGTCGTAGTGCCAGACGAGGTGGGACCGCTGGGCGTTGGACTCGAACATCTCCAGGAGCTGCTCGTAGTCACCGCCCAGTTCGTCGACCGGCGTCACGGCCAGCCCGCACAGTTGGAGGAGGTACGCCCGCCGCAGGAAGTGCAGGGCGTCGTAGTCGAACCCGGCGACCGGGGCGACGTCGCCCGAGAGGCCCGGCATGTAGGCGAAGACGGGAACGGTGGGCAACCCGGCTTCGGTGAGCGCCTTGTCGTACGAGGCGATCTCCTCGGCGAAGGGGTTGTCGGGGCTGTGGCACAGCACGTCGACGAGGGGGACCAACCACAGGTCACAGGCCAAGGCGGGCTCGCTCTCCATCAGGTTCATCAGCGGTTGGGCGGACGGGTTCGTCAGCGGTTGTACGAGGGTCGGGACAGCGTAGTGCTACGAACACATCGCGCACAGTCAGCCGTCGCCGGTGCCGTGCAGGTCCCATACCCACACGCCACCGATCCGCTCACCCGGGCGGCCGAGCAGTTTGACGACGGCGGCGTACAGCGCCTCCTCATTGTCCTGTGGCGCCAGGACGACCACTCCCGCCCGCCAGTACGCGAGGTCCCTGCGGGCCTGGGCCCGCCAGTTGGGGCCGATGGGGGGCAGGGGTTTGCCGTAGCGGACGTCACGCAGGAGGCTGGAGGTGTGGCGGGGGGCGGCGCCGTAGATGCCGGTCCGCTCCGGTCCCCACGGGCCGTTGAAGTACCCGCCGGGCACCGGGAATCCCAGTCCGGTCGCCGACTGCCAGTGCAGGGCTTCCGCATCGCCCGGGTCGGGCAGCGGTACCGGCACCAGGCTCTCCCCGGGGCGCAGGTGGTCGCGGTAGGTGCCGTCCGCGATGAAAGCGGGGACGTCCGGGCGTTCCCGCACGGGGTACGGCGTGGGCGTGATCGGGAGCAGGGCCACGACCACCGCGGCCAGGCCGACGGCCCGGTACTCGCGGACCGCGGCCCGGTTGAGGCGGTCCACGGCCAGGGCCACCAGCATCCCCAGGGCGGGGGCGCAGATCATCGCCATGCGCGACTCGATCACCGACTCGAACAGCGGCTTGTCGGCGAGCCACTTCCACGGGCCGGTCAGCACCACGTCGGTGAACGGGATGCGCATGCGCGGCCCGAGGGACAGCAGACCGGCCGCGAAGGCCGTGGCCGCCAGGGCCCGGACCACGGCCAGGCGTGAGAGGCGGACGACGATGATCGCCGCGAGCCCGATCAGCGGCCAGCCGTAGAAGGCGTTCTGTTCGGTGCGGTTCATCGCGAGCGCATCGGCCCGGAAGTCCTGCCCGAGCAGCGACCGCCCGGAGAACTCCAGGAAGGCGCGCGGGCTGTTGCCGGCGTTGTCCCCGTGCAGCACGCTCGTGTAGCTCTGCGGCCCGGAGAACTGCCACCACAGCGGGAAGGCGACGAGCGGCAGCGCTACGGCCGCCGCGATGCCGATGCCCCGCAGCAGCGGTCGCCAGGCCGCCCGTGCTGCCTCGGGCCGCGCGAGCGCGTAGGACAGCGCGAAGAGCAGCATGCCGACGGCTGCGAGCAGCAGCGGCTCCTCGCCGAGGAAGATCTGGTACGTCGCGAACAGTCCGAGCAGCACTCCGTCCCGCACCACGCGGCGTCCCTCGCACAACCGCAGCGCCCGGTCGACGATCACCGGAATCATGCACAGGACGAGGAAGTTCGGGTGGGCGGTGCCGTGGGAGATCATCGGCGGCGCGTACGCACACAGCGCCGCTCCGACCGCGGCCGCCCGGCGGTCGTGCACGAGCCACCGCACGATCAGCCAGTACCAGGCGCACGCGGTCGCCGTCAGACCGAGGGTGAGCACGAGGGCCCAGGTGACGGTGGGGCCGAGGAGCAGGGTGACGGGGGTGAGCGGGGCGGACAGTCCCAGCATCACGGTGTTCGCCATCAGGTTCACCCCGTCGGGGTGGCCCTGCAGGGTCGTGAAGAGCGGATTGCGCAGGTGGGAGATGTTGTCCGCGGTCACCGCGAAGAACCATTCCCACTGGTTCTGGTCCTGCATCGAGTCGGCCAGGTAGCCGTGGTCGAGGTCCCACCAGAGGTTCTTGTAGAGCAGCACGGAGGCGAGCAGGAAGAGTCCCGTCACGGCCAGGTCCGCACGCCGCACACCGCGCGCCTTGAGGCGCAGGAGTTCCAGCAGCACCTTCGCGTAGTCCACGGCCCGCACCTTGGAACCGGCGCGGTGCGACCAGCGCACCGGGACCTCGGTGATCGGCCAGCCCGCGCGGCGGAAGAAGCTGAGGATCTCGACGTCGATCCCCCACCCCCGCAGACGGGCGTCCGCGAAGGCGGCCCGTGCCTTGTCGCCGTCGAAGAGCTTGAATCCGCACTGGGTGTCGCGGATGCCGGGCACGGCGACCGCGCGTATCAGTCGGTTGCCCAGGCGGCCCAACCACTCGCGCAGCGGCCGCTGGTGCACGTCGATCCGGGAGTCCGGGTGGGCGCGCGAGCCGATCGCCGCACCCGCACCCGCACCCGCACCCGCACCGAGTTGTTCGTCGAGCCGGTCCAGTTCCTCAATGGGGGTGGCGAGATCGGCGTCCGTGAGGAGGACGCGGCGGCCGTACGACGCGAGGACGCCGGTGCGCAGGGCGTGCCCCTTGCCCTTGTTGGGGCCGGCGCTGTCGATGACGTGGATGCGCGGCTCCTCGGCGGCCACCTCGCGGGCGATGCGTGCCGTGCCGTCGGTCGAGCCGTCGTCGACGACGATGAGCTCCCAGGATCCCCAGCGGTCCGGATCGGCGTTCAGGTGCTCGCGTATCGCGTCCAGGGTGGGGCGGAGCCGGTCCTCCTCGTTGTAGGCCGGGACGACGACGGTGAGGTCCACGGCCGGGTCCGAGGTACCGGCGGCGGCGCTCGTGGGATTCGGGGAGGTCACGACGCGTGCCGCTCCAGGTGGTCGGCCCATTGCACGGCGAGCTCGTTGTGGGTCGTGATCACGGCGCGGACCGCCTCGGCGTCGGCCGCGGCGATCGCGTCGACGAGTTCTTCGTGGCTACTCCACAGCCACTCGCGCCGCTCGGGATCGTCGCGCAGGTGGCGGACGGCGAACACCCAGGCCTGGACGCGCAACCTGTCCATGAACTCCGCGACGTAGCGGTTGGTGACGAGCGCGCCGAGCTCTCGCCAGAACCGCAGGTCGTAGCCGATCAGGACGTCCAGGTCACCGCCGCGGGCAGCGCGGGCGGCCTCTTCGGCACGGCGCCGTACGGAGACGAGGGCCGCTCCGCGGGCGGGGCGGGCGCGCGGAGCGCCCTCCTTGCGGAAGATGCCGTCGACGACGAGCGAACGGGCCTCGATCATGTCCCGGAAGTCGCCGACGGAGAAGCGGTGCACCTGGAAGCCGCGGTGCTGGACGGAGTCGAGCAGTCCCTGGCCGGTGAGGTCCACGAGCGCCTCGCGCACGGGGGTGGCGGACACGCCGTACTGCTCGGCGATCTGCTTGACGGTGAATTCCCGTCCGGGCTGGAGACGCCCGGCGAGCACCTCGTCACGGAGCGCATCGGCGATCTGCTGCCGCAGGGTGTTGCGGGTGACAGCTGCGCTCGCGGGCATGGTCTCGGTCCCCTCCGTCCGGTTCCGCACACCTTAAGCCAGGGATCGCCGACTCCCGTGCGGTCGCCGCGGTCCGTGCCTGCCGGCGGCCGGACGGCGGGCGGATGGCCAGGCCGGTCGGACGGCCGGGTGCAGAGGCGACGGTTCGTGTCGGAACGGCGGCGACCGGACACTCCTGCGGGACGTCGTCGCGCCGGAGTGTCCGTCCGGCTGTGGCGGACGCGACGGCGGAGGCCGACGCCCGCCGCGGCCGACGGCGCCGGGATCGGGAACGAGGTCGGGGCCGGGGTTCGAGTCCCGCCACAGGGTGCCGCGGCGGTCCTCCCGGTCGGCGAACGCCCCCGGTCCCCGGTCTGGCTCCGGGGCCGGGGACGCCGTCGCTCATCAAGGGCACCCGGCATCGGGCGTGGTGAGTCAGCGCGCGGCCGTGAGGTCAGCGCGCGGCCGTGGTGTGCTCGTCGGCGACGCTCAGCGCCGTGTCCAGGGCCGCGAGGCCCTCCTTGGCCTCCGCCTCGGTGATGTTGCAGGGCGGGACGGCGTGGGTGCGGTTCATGTTGATGAAGGGCCACAGGCCGTTCTTCTTGCAGGCCGCGCCGAAGGCCGCCATCGGGGCGTTCGCCTCCCCCGAGGCGTTGTACGGCACCAGCGGCTCACGGGTCTCGCGGTCGCGCACGAGGTCGAGCGCCCAGAACGCGCCCACGCCGCGCACATCGCCGACCGACGGGTGGCGCTGGGCCAACTCGCGCAGCCCCGGCCCGAGGACGGTCTCGCCGAGGCGGGCCGCCTGCTCGACGACGTGCTCCTCCTCCATCACCTGGATGGTGGCGACGGCCGCGGCGCAGGCCAGCGGGTGGCCGGAGTAGGTGAGGCCGCCGGGGTAGGGGCGCCTGTCGAAGGTCGCTGCGATCTCGGCCGAGATCGCGACGCCGCCGAGCGGTACGTACCCCGAGTTCACGCCCTTCGCGAAGGTCAGCAGGTCGGGCACGACGTCGAAGTGCTCCGCGGCGAACCACCTGCCCGTGCGGCCGAAGCCGGCCATGACCTCGTCGAGGACGAAGACGATGCCGTAGCGGTCGCACATCTCGCGGACGCCCGCCAGGTAGCCGGGCGGCGGGGCCATGATGCCGGCGGTGCCGGGGATGGTTTCGAGGATGATCGCCGCGACCGTCTGCGGCCCCTCGAACGCGATGGTGTCCTCCAGGTGCTGCAGCGCCCGCGCGCACTCCTCCGCCTCGGTGGTGGCGTAGAAGGGCGAGCGGTAGAGGAACGGCGCCCAGAAGTGGACCACGCCGGCGGAGGCGGTGTCGGAGGCCCAGCGGCGCGGGTCACCGGTCAGGTTGATCGCCGTGGAAGTGGCGCCGTGGTACGAGCGGTAGGCGGAGAGCACCTTCGTGCGGCCCGTGTGCAGACGGGCCATGCGCACGGCGTTCTCGACGGCCTCGGCGCCGCCGTTGGTGAAGAAGATCTTGTCCAGGTCGCCGGGGGTGCGCTCGGCTATGAGGCGCGCGGCCTCCGAGCGCACGTCGACGGCGAAGGCGGGGGCGAAGGTGGCGAGCCGCCCCGCCTGCTCCTGGATCGCTGCGACGACCGTCGGGTGCTGGTAGCCGATGTTGGTGTAGACGAGGCCGCTGGTGAAGTCGAGGTAGCGGTTGCCGTCGTAGTCCCAGAAGTACGACCCCTCGGCGCCGGCCACGGCGAGCGGGTCGATCAGCGCCTGGGCGGACCACGAGTGGAAGACGTGCGCCCGGTCGGCGGCCTTGACGGCCCGCCCGTCGTCCGCGACCGCCCTTCCGAGGGGGCTCGGGGCGCCGTTGTTCTTGTTGCCCGCCTGGGGGCCGGGCTCGACGTGAGGGGTCATGCGGGCAAGGTTAGAAAAGCTCCGGCACGGGTCGACATGGCCACCTTGTATGACCTCGGCCTCTTTCGTGGGCAAGGTGTCGTGCTGCTCGTGCGGACGAGGGTCGCACTGCGTGTGAGGGGCAGGACCGGGCCCGCGCGGGCGGCCGGGCGTGGCGGACGGCCGGGTGGTCGGCCGGATGGTCGGCCGGGTGGTCGGCCGGCCGGAACGCGGGGACGGAGGATATTGACAGCACACTGTCGACATGACAGCTTTCTGTCATAGCTGGGGTACACCGCCCCACGCCGATCCCTGAGGCCGAAGGGGGCCGCCATGATCGTCGACACCACGAGTACCGTCCATCTCGCCGTCTACGACACGTTCGCCGACTGGGAGACCGGTTACGCGACCGCCTGGCTCGCGCGGACCGGCCACCCCGTCCGCACCGTGGGACCCACCGCAGGACGAACCGTCACCACCATCGGCGGCCTGCGCATCCAGCCCGACCTGGCGCTCGACGACCTCGACCCGCGGGACAGCGCGATGCTCATCCTCACCGGCGCCGACCTCTGGGACGCCGGCGACGAACTCGCGCCGTTCGCCGCCAAGGCCAGGGAGTTCCTCGCCGCGGGCGTGCCCGTCGCCGCGATCTGCGGAGCCACCGCGGGCCTCGCCCGCGAGGGCCTCCTCGACGGGCGGAAGCACACCAGTGCCGTGTCGTACTACCTCGCGGCCACCGGCTATCGGGGCGGCGACGGCTACGTCGAGGCCGACGCCGTCACCGACGGGGACCTGATCACGGCGGGTCCGACCGAGCCCGTCGCGTTCGCCCGCGAGGTGCTCGGCAGGCTCGGAGCCTTCGAAGGCGGCAAGCTCGACGCCTGGTACCGGCTGTTCCACGACTCGGACCCGGCCGCGTTCGAAGAGCTCAACGCATGAGCACGGCCGAGCAGCCGAGCCGCGCACTCCAGGACATGCTCAGCGCCGCAGCACTCGGCGTCTTCCGGCTCAACGGCCAGTTCCTCGGGGTCGCCGAGGAGCTGGCCCGCCCGGCCGGGCTGACCGCCGCGTGGTGGCAGGTCCTCGGTGCGGTGCTGCGCGACCCCCTGCCCGTGGCCGGTATCGCTCGCACCATGGGCATCACCCGGCAGAGCGTGCAGCGGATCGCCGATCTCCTGGTCGGCAAGGGCCTCGCCGAGTACGCGCCCAACCCGGCCCACCGGCGCGCCAAGCTGCTCCGCCCCACCGACGAGGGCCGGGCCGCGGTCGAGAGGATCGGCCCCGGGCACGCGGACCTCGCCGCGCGGCTCGCGGACCGGCTCGGCACCCAGGGGTTCGCCGAGACCGTGCGGGTGCTGCAGCAGCTCACCGAGGCGATGGACGCGATCGCCACCCCGGAGCCCGATGGTCCGCCCCCTGCCCCCGCGGGCGCCGCCGATCCGGAGCGGTCCGCGCGCCCGGGCCGTTCCGGGTGATCCCGGCGCTACGACGGCGCGGCTCGGGGAACCGGCTGGGCGCTCACGGCTGTCTCATCACCCGGCGGTGGCGACGGATCACCCGGCGGTGACGGCGGACGGGCGCCCAGTGGCAGCGAGGTCGCATCCCGACCTCCTTCCCGCCTGTGGCTACCTGCGCCCGGCCCACTATTCTCGTGCGATCGAGCACGCGTGCACGCGCACAGCTACATCGGGGGAGGGCCGCTCGGCCATGGAGCAGCTGGCATCCGGAGACCCGCACCGCATCGGTGCGTACCGCCTGCTCGCCCGCCTGGGGGCGGGCGGCATGGGCCGGGTGTACCTCGCCCGCTCCGACCGCGGCCGTACGGTGGCGGTCAAACTCGTCCGCCGCGAGCTCGCGGAGCAGGAGGAGTTCCGCAGCCGTTTCCGGCAGGAGGTGGCCGCGGCCCGTCGCGTGGGCGGCACGTGGACCGCACCGGTGCTGGACGCGGACACCGAAGCCGCGGTCCCGTGGGTCGCGACCGGCTACATCGCCGGCCCTTCGCTGCACGCGGTGGTGTCGGGCGGCCCCGGTCCCGGCCACGGACCGCTGCCCGAGCGTTCGGTGCGTGCCCTCGCGGCCGGTCTCGCCCGCGCCCTGCGCGACATCCACAGCGCGGGCATCGTCCACCGGGACCTCAAGCCCTCGAACGTCCTGGTCACCATCGACGGACCGCGCGTCATCGACTTCGGCATCGCCCGTGCCTTGGAGACCGTCACGGACGGCGGACTGACCCGCACCGGCGCGCTGGTGGGCTCGCCCGGATTCATGGCACCCGAACAGGTGCGCGGCGAGCGGATCACCCCGGCGTGCGACGTCTTCTGCCTGGGCTCGGTCCTCGCGTACGCGGCCACCGGCCGACTGCCGTTCGGCTCGGCGGACAGCGGCGTGCACGCGCTGATGTTCCGGATCGCGGAGGAGGCACCGGACCTCTCCGACGTGCCCGACGGGCTGCGGGAGTTGGTCCAGGACTGCCTGCACAAGGATCCCGACGAACGGCCGGGCCTCGGACAGGTGCTGGCCCGCGCCGGTGCGGCCGAGGGCTCGACGGTTCCTTGGCTGCCGGGACCGCTCATCGCCCAACTGGGCAGCCACGCAGTGAGGTTGCTGGAAGTCGAGCACCCGGAGAACCTCCCCGATCCGATGGCCGCGCGCGGCGCGCCGAGTGCGCCGGCCGCGGGTGCCGCAGGCGGCGGGCGGGGGGCGCCGGGCGCGCCCGGTACACCGGGCGTCCACGCCCTCCCCACGAGGGCCGGCTCCCCCATGCCTCCCCACGGCCCGTTGCCGCCCCACACGACGGCCCCGTCGTACGGCTCCGTCCACCCCCACGGTCATGCCGTGACGCCCCCGCCGCCCTGGTCGCCGGCCGGCCACCAGGCCGGTTACACGACCCCTTACGGGCCGCCGGCCCCGGAGCCGCCGGCCCGCGGAATCCGCGGGACGGTGGCCCTCGTCGCCGTCGCCGTGGTCGTCGCGGTCGCGGCGGGCACCTCGGTCTACGCGCTGATGAACAACTCCGGTCACGCGAAGGCCCCGACGGCGTCCGGCTCGACGGGCTCCGCGGCACCGGACGCCCCGGAGTCCCCGACCCCACGGACGGAGGGGGGAGGGTCGGGCACCTCCCCCTCGCCGGCCTCCGGCACCGGGGCAGTGCCCGAGGAGTACGTCGGCACCTGGCGTGCCTCGTTCACCACCTCGGACGGCAGCACCAACACCCGCGTCATGACCATCGCCCAGGGCTCGTCCGGCACCACGGTCATGACGCTCACGGGGCAGGGCGCCGCCTACGAGTGCCGCTGGTCCGCCACCCTCCAGGCATCCGGCCCGCCCCTCGAACTCGGGCCCACGCAGGTCACGTTCGGAGATCGCCGGAGTTGCTCGCCGGGCCAGTGGAGCCGGCTGGACATGCCGGACGACCGCACGATCGTCCGCGAGCTCGTGGGCTCGGGCGGGGCACCGCTCACGTACACCAAGGTGGGCTGAGGCCGGACGCGGGACACTCGCAGGAACCTCCCCGGGGGGTCTCCGCGTCGTCCTCGGTGACGGACCGGCCCCGACGGGAGGAACTGGCGTGCACGTCACCCTCGGTGAAGAAGTCGCACTGCTGTCGCTGGACGAGGAGTCCGGCACCATGAAGAACCGTTCCGCCGCGGGCTGGGCCGTGGCCGGCGGCACCCTGCTGGAACTGGCCATGGCCGAACGCGTCAGCGTCACCGACGGACGCGTCGTCGTCATCGACGCCGCACCCACGGGGATCGCGCTGCTGGACGGACGGCTGGCGGAGATCGCTTCCTGGACCGAGCGAAGGGGCTGGGGAAAGGCCGGGAAGTGGCTGGCGAAGGACCATCCCGCGGCCGTGCGGGCGGCGGTGCACAGCCTGTGCGGCCGAGGCGTCGTCGTCGAGGAAAAGCTCCGCGCACTGGGCCTCTTCCCCGTGCGCCGCTACTCGGGGGCCGACGGCACGGTCGCACGCGAAGTGCGGGGCCGTCTCTCCGGAGCGGTACTGGGCGGCGGCACTCCGGATCCGCGTACCTGCGGTCTGATCGCCCTGCTGCACGCCGCGCGGCTGCACCCGCTCGCGTTCCCCGGCACGCCCCGCAAGAAGGTCGAACCGCGCATGGCCGAGATCGCCGAAGGGCAGTGGGCGGGCGCGGTCGTCCGGGAGGCGATCCGCACGATGCAGGCGGCGGTGGCCGCAGGGGTGGTCGCGGCGACGACGGCCTCGGGTTCCTGACGGCGGGGGAACGAATGCGGGCCCGGACGGCACCCACCCGGCCGGCACCCAACGGGGCGCCACCCCCGCTCCGAGCCCGCGGGGATCCCGCCGGAGCCCTGGCGATACCCCGGCGGACGGACACCCCGGGGCAGCGCCCGGGCTCCGAGCAACTCGTCCGAGCGGGCACAGTGGCCCTCGCTCCCGCCCAACGCCACCGCACCGGGACGCACGGCCGTCCCCCGCGGCCCTGCCGGAGGACCGCTCACCGGCGGTGCCACCTCAGCGTCAACCCCCCGTCCCCTCCCCACTCCGGCTCCACCACCGTCCCGAAGGGGCGCCCGGCTCGGCTGAGGACCTCACACAGCCACCCGCCGTCCGCTGCGGAAGCGTGCTGGAGCCTCATCCGGCGGGCTTGCATGGGGACGATCCGGAGTGCGGCCAGCTCCCCGGTCTCCGCGTCCAGTGACGGGAAGTACAGCAGCCGCAGGTCGTCGCGGTAGCGCTCGTAGCCGGCGATGCCCTCGTAGTCGTCGATGAGGTCCCCGCACCCGTACAGGACGAGCTTTCCCCGGTAGACCTGGATGGGCCGCGGGTGGTGGGAGGAGTGGCCGTGCACCACGTCCACCCCGCCGTCGACGAGCCGGTGCGCGAAGGCGGTCTGGCTCTGCGAGACCCCGTACCCCCAGTTCGACCCCCAGTGGATCGACACGACGCCGAGGTCGCCGTCCCGCTTCACCGCACGGAGCCTCCGTGCCAGTGCGTCCGCGCTCCGCTTCGAGAGGTCGGGCACGAAGTCGACGCCGGGCCGGTGCTCTCCGGCCGCCCACCGAGACGGGATCCCGGCGGACGCCATCCCGCACGAGAGCACGTGGACCCGTCCACCGCCCCCGGTGTCGACCGCCACCGGCCTACGCGCCTCGTCCGCGTCCCGCCCGGCCCCGGCCGGGCCCAGACCGGCGTCGCGGAGCACGTCCAGGGTCTGTTCCAGGCCCCGGCGCCCGAAGTCGAGCACGTGGTTGTTCGCCAGCGCGCAGACATCAGGTCGCGCCGCGGTGAGGCACGGCACGTTGTCCGGGTGCATCCGGTACGTCACGGCCTTGGCGGGGGCGAAGTCGTCGCTCGTCGTGACGCTGCTCTCGAGGTCGACGACGCGTACGTCGGGGGCCACCGCGTCCAGGACGTCGAGTGCGTCCCCCCAGGGCCAGGAGTAGTCCACGGGCTGCGGAATCGCACCGTTCACAGACTCGGCGAGGGCCACGTAGTCGCGGGCGTCGCGAACGTGCCCCTCCCGCAGGGCGGGGTCGCCGGGGTGCGGCAGGATCTGGTCGACGCCCCGGCCCGGCATGACGTCACCGCTCAGGAACAGCGTGACGAGGCCCTGGCCCATGCCTTGATTTTCCCACTGCCGGGCCCCGCACCGCCGGACGGCCCCGGTGACCGCCCGCCGCCCCGGGCGGAGCGGAGGGCTGCCGGTCCGAGCCGTGGCGGGGCTGTTCCCCGGACATGACCCCGGGGACCGGAACCCGCGCGCTTCGTGGCGCGTCCTTGCACATGGCGGGCACGCCGGGACCGGCGGGGACGACACCTTCCCGGCCGGGCGGGTAGCCAGGAGGAGGCGACGTGCGCGGACCACGGGCGGCGGGCAGGAGCGTGCTCGGACTGCTGGGACAGGCGATCGTGGTCCTGGGCGGGCTGGCGGTCCTGTGCACGCTGCTGGGCCGTACGATCGTGCTCGACCCGGTGGAAGAGGCGACCAACAGGGGCTGGAAGGCCCTGGCCTCGTCGCTCACGGAGGCCGTGGCACTCGGCTCGTGGGGCGCCGCGGTCTTCCTGCTGCAGATCGCCGCGATCATCGTCTGCTTCCGGGCCGGCAGGCTCATCCTGCACCGTTTCCGTGCGCGGACGGTGCACGCTGCGTCGCATCCCGGCCACGGTCGGGGTCCTGTCTGACCCGGCAGACCGTCCGGGCGGCGGTCACCGTCCCCGTGGGACGGGGTGCAGGGCACCGCCGTTCCTGGGCCCGGGACCGGTCGGTACCCGCTCAGCCCAGCAGCTGAGTCGCCGCCGTACGCAGCAGCATCGGGTGCACGAATCGGCGGTCGGCGGGCGGCAGGGACCACCACGCGAGTGGCCAGGTCGGCCCGTGCAGCGCCGGGACGGGCACGTAACCCACGCTGCCCGCAGCCGCGTTGAGACGGATGACCCCGCGCGGCCAGGACCGGTGGGCCGTACTGCCCGGCGGCAGCAGGAAGAACACGCCCCGGCAGCCGTTCGCCTCGCTGACGATCGGGCCCGGGTCGCCTCCCGTCATCCGGTCCATGAGATCGGCCAGCCGCTGCCCGTCGGCACCGTCGACGCGCACCGCGTCGACGTGCACGCCGGCCTTGCGGAGCTGGAATCCGGACACCGGAATCCACTCCAAGTCGAGTTCGTGATTCTCCGCATTCACGGGGCCAGTCTGGCGCCGCTCGGATAGCGTTTTCTACGGCCTTGCGAGGTGGTCGCACACCGCTTGACCTGCGCGAACTCACCTTGATCCGGGTCGAGTCCGGCGGGGATGAGTCGTGACCGGTTGAGTCCGGTTGAGTCGAATGGTGATCGCAATGGCGCGAGCGGAGAACAAGGAAACGGCGGGTCCGACGACCCGTCTGGTCGCGGACATCGCCCGCAGGATGCGGGCGCGGAAGGGCTGGACGCAGGAGCAGCTCGGCAGGGAGCTGGGCTACACGGCCGCCGCGGTGAGCGCGATGGAGACCTGCGCCCAGCCCGCGAGCGACGCGATGCTCGTCAAGCTGGAGCAGGTGCTCGGCGACGGGACGGGCATCTTCGAGCAGGCGCGGGAGTACGTACGGCTCGACACGTACCCGGCGCAGTTCAAGAACTACGCCCTGCTGGAGCAGAAGGCGGTGGGCCTGCACCTGTACGCGACGCTCGTCGTGCACGGGCTGTTCCAGACGGAGGAGTACGCACGGGCGCTGATCGGCGGAGGCTATCCGCCGCTGCCGGAGGACCGGGTGGAGGAGCTGGTCGAGGCCCGGATGGCGCGGCGGGCGCTGTTCGTGCGGGAGCCGGTGGCGCTGGTCGAGCTGGTGCTGGAGGAGTCGGTGTTACGCCGGACCATCGGCAGCCACGAGGTGATGCGTGGCCAGATGCGGCATCTCGCAGAGTGCGCGCGGCGGCGTAACGTGACGTTGCAGGTGCTGCCGCGGGACTGCGGGCTGAGCGGCGAGTACGCGGGTGGCCACGGCGAGATGACGTTGGTGGCGACCCCGGAACACGACCACCTGGTCTACCTGGAGTCCCAGGAGGAGAGCCTGCTGATCAAGGACCAGGGAAAGGTGAGCAGGTACTCCCAGCGGTATGCGAGGATCCGGGCACAGGCCCTGGATCCCCGCGAATCGCTGGGCCTCATCCAGCAGTTGGCAGGAGAGCAGAGATGACCGACAGCCTGCGTTGGTTCAAGTCCAGCTACAGCAACGCCAGCGGCGGCGAGTGCATCGAAGTGGCCTTCGACTGGCGCACGTCCTCCTACAGCAGCGACAGCGGCGGTGAGTGCGTCGAGGTCGCCGCCTGCCCCCACACCGTCCACGTCCGCGACTCCAAGGTCGCCGACGGCCCCGCCTTCGCCGTCGCCCCGGACGCCTGGACGGCGTTCCTCGCCTGGGCGGAATGACCCGGCGGTGCGGGCCCGGCCGTGTGC
>NZ_JBHZCF010000020.1:109632-111302 GCF_042755225.1 Streptomyces sp. NPDC059169
AGGGCGTCACACTCCCCCCCTTTTCTTCTCCCCCAGGAGCTTGTGGTGCTCTCTTTTTCGGGGGGAGGACATCCTTTTTCGTTTTCTCCCCCTCCCTCCCCCCCCCCCCCACCGCATCGGGCACGTCAGGCCCCCAGGGAGCCCGCGACCTGCCGGGTCGCCGCGTTGAGCCGGTTCCAGACGTTGATCGCGGCGATCGCGAGCAGCAGCGCGCTGAGCTGCGCCTCGTCGTAGTGCTTCGCCGCCTCGTTCCAGATCTCGTCCGGCACCGGGTCCGCGGAGTCGGCGATGCGGGTGACGGCCTCGGTGAGGGCCAGGGCCGCGCGCTCGGCGTCCGTGAAGTACGGGGCGTCGCGCCAGCCCGCCACGGTGTCGATGCGCTCGTCGCTCGTACCGGCCTTGCGCAGGTCGCGGGCGTGCATGTGGAGGCAGACCCCGCAGCCGTTGATCTGGCTCGCACGCAGGTTGACCAGCTCCAGCAGCTCGTCCGAAAGCCCGGTCGACTTGGTCGACTTGCCCAGGGCCAGCAGCGCCTGCATGGCGGACGGGACGACGAAAGCGGGGTGCTTCATGCGTGCTTCCATGGTTCTCTCCTCGAGATCGAGTGTCAGTTGCTGCTCGGTTCGGATCGTCACTGCACTGACGGATCGCGACGGGAGAATGTGACCGGTGGACGAAAAAGAACTTCTGGCGGAGCGCTTCGAGGCGCAGCGGACGCATCTGCGCTCCGTGGCGTACCGGATGCTCGGCTCGGTGGCCGAGGCCGATGACGCCGTGCAGGAGGCGTGGCTGCGTCTGAGCCGCTCGGACACGGGACAGGTGGAGAACCTCGGCGGCTGGCTGACGACGGTGGTGGGCCGCATCTGCCTCGACATGCTGCGGTCGCGGACCTCACGGCGTGAGGACCCGCTGGACGTCCACCTGCCCGACCCGATCGTCAGCGGCATCCGCGGGACCGATCCCGAGCAGGAGGCGATGGTCACCGACTCGGTGGGGCTCGCCATGCTGGTGGTGCTGGACACACTGCCGCCGGCGGAACGGCTGGCGTTCGTGCTGCACGACATGTTCGCGGTGCCGTTCGACGACATCGCGGAGATCGTCGGACGCAACGCGGCGGCGACGCGGCAGCTCGCGAGCCGGGCGCGGCGGCGGGTGCAGGGGGCAGTGCCGGAGCCGGAGACCGATGCCGCACGTCAGCGGAAGGTGGTCGACGCGTTCGTCGCGGCGTCGCGCGGGGGCGACTTCGAGGCGCTCGTCTCGCTGCTGGACCCGGACGTCGTCCTGCGGGTGGACGGTGGGGCGTTGGCGTCGGCGCTGTCGAAGCTGGTGCGCGGGGCGCGGGAGGTGGCGAGCCAGGCGTGGATGTACCGGCGATTCGCGCCGGACGCCCGCCTCGCGCTCGTCAACGGCGCGCTGGGCACCGTCACGGCCCCGGAGGGCGAGGTCATGTCGGTCATGGCCTTCACCGTCAGCGGCGGCAAGATCGTGCGACTCGACATCCTCGCGGACCCGCAGCGGCTGGCGAGGATCGACCTGACCGTCCTGGACGACTGACCTGCCGTCGGGTCCCGCACACGGCAGGGGCCGGGGGGGGGGGAGGGGGGGGCGCGGGGGTGGGGGGGGGTCCCCCCCACCGCGCCACACCCCGCGGCGCCGCCGGGCGCCGCCCC
>NZ_JBHZCF010000020.1:111312-120165 GCF_042755225.1 Streptomyces sp. NPDC059169
GTTTCCCGGACTCTGCGGTTACTTGTGGTTCCCGGTTTCCCCCCCCGGGCTACACCGGCCCCTTCCCTACCCTGCGGTCACTGCTCCCGCGTCACGTAGCGGGAGAGCAGTTCACCCGCCCTGCGGTCGATCTCGTCCGGAGGATCGAGCGGCCGCAGATCCGGATCGAAGTGCTCCAGGAGCGCCCTGGACTCCGTCCAGGGGATCCCGAGCGCCTCGTCCAGGATCCGCAGCAGGTGCAGGGGAGTCAGCCTGAAGCCCTCCTCGCCCCTGAGCATCTCGATCACGGCGAGGATGCCTGCGCCTTCCGCGGCCATCCTCCGGACGTCCTCAGCTGCCTTCTCCACTGTGCCTTCCGCTCTACCTTCCGAAGTGGACCTGGACGTGGGTGTAGTGGCCGCGCTCGCCCTTGAGCGTGAAGCCGTAGGCCTTGGTGAACCCGTACCGCTTCGAGTTCCTGCCGGTGAAGGTGCCGAGCGCGGCCTCCTCCTCGCTCTTCCCCTCGCGCAGCAGCTGGTTGAACTTGTCCAGGTTGCTGGGCATGCTGCGGTTCCAGTTCCCCTGGACGATCCGGATGTTGTCCGCGCCGTAGTGCTCCATCATGGCGTCGAACATCTGCCACCCGGGGACCTTGCTGTCGTTCCTCTCGACCGCGATCGTCAGAATGCCGTCGCCCGAGACGTTGGCCGTGATCATGCCGTCGCCGTCGTAGCCCTTGATGAAGTCACCGCAGGCCCACTTCTTGCCGCCGGCCGCCGCCCGCGCGGAGACGCTCCTCGCGAACACGCCCTTCGCGGACACGCCCTTCACCGAGGAGCGCTGCACGGACGACAGACCCGGGACCACCTTGGCGACCTTGCATGCCTTGTTGACCTTGTGCAGCTTGCGCATCAGCTCGTACGCGTGCTCCGCCCACCGTGCCTTCGACTTGACGGTGACGTCCGCCAGCAGCTCCCAGCAGTGGGAGACGCTGGGGTCGTCCGCGCAGGCTTCCAGCGTGTCGAGGTCGGTGAAGAGCGACACCACGTCGTGGAGCTGCTCCATCGCCGTGGCGAACCGGGCACCGTCCGCGAAGATCGCGCAGAGGATCTCGTTGTGCTGGCACCAGCGCGGGTGGTTGCGGTTCGCCTCGTCGCAGCCCACGAAGCCGCAGCGGTACTTCTCGCGCGCCTGTGCGCCGGGGTCGTTCTTGGCCTTCTCGGCGACGGCGGCCTTGCGGCGGGCCTCCTCCTCGGCCTTGAGCTTCGTGAACGCGGCGTGGTAGGCGTCCTTGGCCGCCGCGAGGGCGGCCTTGGCGTCCTTGCCCGCTGCCCTGGCCTCCGCGCGGGCCTCGTTCGCCGCCGACCAGGCGAGCGAGGCCGACGCCTGCGCCGCTTCCGAGGAGACGGTCGCCGTGGCGGCGGACGCCGCCGCGGCGCGGGCGTCCCGGTTGGCACTGTTCGCCGCGCTGCGGGCGGTCCTCGCCGACTCCGCGGCCTGGGCGGCGGACGCCTCCGCGGCCCTGGCGTAAGCGGTCGCCTCGTCGGCGCACTTCTTGGCCTTGGCCGCCGACTCCTTGGCCTGCTTGGCGTACGCGGCAGCCTTGTCCGCCGCCTTGCGTGCGAGCGCGGCGGTCTGCTGGGCCTCGGCGGCGTCCTGCTGGGCGGTCGCCGCGACCCCCGCGGCCTCGGAGATCAGCTGCTGGACCTGTGCCACGTGGGTCGCCGCGAGCAGGTCCTTGCGCTTGGCCATGAACTGGCCCCGGGAGATGAACGCGTGCAGTGCCTGCGGTGAGCCCTCGAGGGCGATGCGCGCCGCGGACTTGACCTCGGGGCCGCCGCTGGAGACGAGCTGCGCCGCTTCGACCCGCTCGTCCTGGGTGCGGGCGGTGTCCTCGGTGGTGAGCAGGAACTGCCGGTAAGCGGCCGGGGTCCCGGCGGCCAGCGCCTTGCGCGCCTCGTCCTTGACGATCGGGCCACCGACGTCGGCGGCCTGGGCAATGGCCACCCGGAAGTCCTGCGCACCCGACTCGTACTGGCCCTGGGTCAGGAAGGAGTGCACTGCGCCGGCGTCGCCCGCGAGTGCGGTCTCAGCCGCGTTCCGCACGGACTCGCTCATGCTGTCCTCGGCCAGCCGCTCGACCTGGAAGCGCTCGTCCTGCTGTCGGGCCTCCTGCCAGCCGTTGCGGACGTAGTCGACGACGTATTCGTCGGGGCTCGCGAGCGCCACCTCGGCGGCCGCGCGGCTCCAGGCCTCGCCGTTGTCCGCCGCGAGGAAGGCGAGCTCCCGTCCGTCGGCGGCGACCTGTGCGAGGTCCGCCCCCGGCCGGGCAGCAGCAGCAGCCAGGCGCTGTGCCTCGGCGTCGCGCTCCTTGGACTGCTTGGCCTCGGCGGCCGCCGCCGCCCGGCGCTCGTCGTCCGCTTCCCTGAGGTCCTTGGCCTGCTCGATGCCGGCGTTGGTACGGCCCTTGAGCTCCTCGGCCTCCACCTCACGGGCCAGCGCGAAGACCTCCTGCGCCTTGGCCACCGCCCGGCTCGCCGTGCCGGCGGCCTCGGAGGCGGCATCGGCGTGTTCCGTGGCCTTGGTGGCGGCGTGCGCCGCGTCGGTCGCGTGGTCGGCTGCCTCATCGGCGGCCTTCGCCGAGGCGAGAGCGTGCTTCGCCGCCGAACGGGCCTCGTCACGGGCCTGCACCGCGGCCGTCGCAGCCTTGCCCGCCAGCCTCTCCGCAGCCGCCGCGGCACGGTTGGCCTCGGCCGCGTGGCGCTTGGCGGCGGCGGAAGCACGGCGCGCCTCGGCGGCCTGCGCACTGCTCTGGTTGGCGTAGCTGCTCGCCTCCGCGGCCGCGGAGGCGGCGCGATCGGCGTTGGCGCCCGCGCTCGCGGCGGACAGCGCCGCCGCACCGGCCGCTGTCGCGGCCTTCGACGCCTGGTCCGCGGCATCGGCCGCGAGATCCGCGCCCTTGGCGGCGATACGGGCCTCATCCGCCGCCTTGCGGGCCGCGGTGGCGTTCTTGTGGTCACGTGCCGCGTCGGCCGCGGCGCTGCGGGCGTTCGACGACGCGCGGGCCGCACCGGCGGCCGCAGCGGCGGCCTGCGAGGCGGCGCTGGCGGCGACCCGGGCCGAGTTGTTGGCCGCATTGGCCGCGGAGATCGCCTGCTGGGCAGCGCTCGCCGCTTGCTTGGCGGCCTTGGCGGCCCGGCCGGCCGCCGCCGCGGCGTCCAGCGAGTCCTTGCGGGCGAGCGACGCCTCCTTGGCGGCCTTC
The DNA here is from genome assembly GCF_042755225.1 of Streptomyces sp. NPDC059169. Taxonomy (NCBI): domain Bacteria; kingdom Bacillati; phylum Actinomycetota; class Actinomycetes; order Kitasatosporales; family Streptomycetaceae; genus Streptomyces; species Streptomyces sp. NPDC059169. Next base: position 114,554 of record NZ_JBHZCF010000020.1, read on the forward strand.
TCCGCAGCATCCTTCGCCAGGGCAGCCGCCTTCACGGCCTTGGCCGACTCCTCCTTGGCCGCCGCGGTCTCCTTGGCAGCCCGGCGTCCGGCCTCCTTGGCCTGAGCGGCCAACTGGGCCACCGTGGCGTGCTCCTGGTCGCGCGAGCGCGCCACGTACTGGCCGACGTCCAGGAACTCCCTGATGTCCTCCGGCGTTCCGCCGATGGCCAGCCGGCCCGCGGCCTTCACATTGGGTCCGCCGGCGCCGACGATCTGCACCAGCTCGACCCGGTCGTCCTCCTGGCCTTTGGCGTACTGGCCGGAGGAGAGGAACGCCTGCACGTCCTCGGCGGTGCCGTTCAGTGCGGCCCGCCCGGCCTCCTGGACGATGGGACCGCCCGTGCTGACGATCCGCGCGACCTGGACCCGCTGGTCCTGGCGGAGCGGCTCCTCCCAGCCGGACGACAGGAAGGTCTCCAGGTCCTCCGGGGTTCCTGCCAGCGCGGTGCGCGCGGCGTCCAACAGCTGGCTGCCGCCGAGGCCGGAGATCTGCGCCGCGGCGACGCGGTTGTCCTGGACCTCCGTCTCGGCGACGGTGCCCAGCAGTTCCCGGACGTCTGCGTCGGTGCCGGTGAGGGCCGCCTCGGCGGCGGCCCTGACGCCGGGTCCGCCGGACTTCCACAGGTCGACGACCAGAGCGCGGGAGGTGAGCGGCATGGGACTACCGCTCTGACCGCTGAACAGGCCGTCATCGGACAGGGGGTCGTCGGCGGCGGTCGCCGTCCCGCCCATCAGCCCCATCGTCAGGGCGAGCGGGAGCAGGCCCGCGACCAGCGCGCGCGCAGTCGTCAGAGCTCCCCTCGCCCGTCGTCGCCCGTTAATTCTTCGATTCAAAAGACTCTCATCTCGGTCGACGGCAACGGCAGTTGCCATTCTCCATATTGGCGACGGGAGCATAACGCGGCGCTTTTGGAGCAGTTGGCAAGGCACCCACCCCGAGCGGACGAGTGTTGCCCAAGTCACTGGAATTTCAAATTCCGTTCTTCACGCTTCGGTCACATCTTCCAGTGCACCATCCCGGTGTTCCGTCCACACGTGTGACGCGCACGTCACTTGACCGGAAACAGCCCAGGAATAGCATCACAAAAGCCCACACACCCCACCATTAGTTCTGTGAAGGCAAGTTGACGATGCGTCACAGGAAGCCCTAGATTCACTGCCCACCCTTTACTCTGCAATTACTTTTCGGCCACCAACCCTCAATGTCTGGTGGCCACCTGAAAGGAGCGTGCGGTGGCTTTCCGCACCCGAAGCCTTCTGATTTCCGGAGCCGTGGGCACACTCGCCGCGGTCATCGGAATTCCGCTCGCCACTGCCGATGACTCCCCTGCTCCGCCCGCCGCGGGCGACACCCCGCCGGTCATCGTGGAGAAATACGACTACCCCGGCGCCGACGACGTCCTGGCGACGCAGGGCATCAAGCTGAAGAAGGGCGACGGGCGCATCGTGCTCGCGGAGTGCGACACGACGCCCGGCCAGATCAAGGTCCACACCGTCAGGGACGACGCGGTCGGCCGCAAGGGCAACTACTGCTTCCGGGCCACCGCCAAGACGGGATACCTCACCCTCGAACTGCCCCGTGTCTTCGCTCTGGAGACGGCTGACCACCCGATCAGCGCCGATCTCACGGCCAACGGGGCCACGACCACCGTCGACGTCGCCAAGGGCGGCTTCGAGAGCGTGGGCGAAGGCACCGTCGGCGGTGCCAGGTCCGTACTCGTCGAGATCCGCGTCACCGGCTGACCCCGGCCCCTCCAGCGCCAAGGAATCGAGAACCGTGAACTCCCCACGCCCACGTGCGGCCGCAACCGCCGCCCTGGTCGCCGCCGTCACCGCCGGGACGCTCGTCTGCTCCCCGGCCCACGCCGTGTCGGGCGACGCCGTACCCTCCGCAAGCCACGCCTTCACCGCCAGGCTCGTCGTCGGCACCGACGAGGACGCCCGTGGCTGCTCCGGCGCGCTCGTCGCCCCGCAGTGGATCCTCACCGCCGCGAACTGCTTCGCCACCGACCCCGGGAACCCCGTGGTCACGCCGGGCAAGCCGGCCCTCGGCACCACCGTCACGGTCTCCGGGAAGACCGGTCAGGTCGTCGAGCTGGTGCCCCGCCCCGGGCGGGACGTCGTCCTGGCACGGCTCGCCAAGCCCGTCACGGGGATCACTCCCGTGAAACTGTCGACCACCACGGCGGCGGCGGGCGAACAGCTCAAAGCCGTGGGCCTCGGACGCACGAAGACCGAGTGGGTACCGGACACACCGCACACCGCGACCTTCACCGTGGACGCGTCCGGAGCCGACGACATCGCGCTCACCGGCGTGAACGGCGCGCTCTGCCAGGGCGATTCGGGCGCGCCCCTGCTGCGCGAGACGGGCGGCGGCACCGAACTGGTCGGCGTCAGCACCCGTTCCTGGCAGGGGGGCTGTCTCGCCGAGAAGGAGACCCGCACCGGCGCGGTCGCCTCCCGCTCCGACGACCTGGCCGGCTGGGTCACGACCACCGTCACCGCGGCCCGCCCCACCGACTTCAACTGCGACGGGATCCGCGACATCGCGATCGCCGACCCGAAGGCCTCGGTCGGCGGGGACGCCAAGGCGGGCGTGGTGCGCGTCGTGTACGGCGGCGGCAAGGGCACCGTGGAACTGAACCAGGACAGTGCCGCCATCCCGGGCGGGGCAGAGGCCGGCGATCAGTTCGGCGAGTCGCTGGCGACCTTCGACCACGACCTCGACGGCTGCACCGACCTGGTCGTCGGCATCCCCGGGGAGGACATCGGCAGCACCGCGGACGCCGGTTTGGTGGAGGTGCTGTACGGGGCACCGGGCGGACTGACCAAGGGCCGTGCCGCGCTGGCGCTGGAACAGGGCAAGGGCGCGGGCGCGATCAAGGCGTCCGCAAGCGAGGCGGGCGACCGGATGGGCCAGTCCCTGGCCGCCGGGACCACCGTCGCCGGCGAACCCTTCCTGGTCATCGGCGTCCCCGGGGAGGACCTGGGCAACATCGTGAACGCGGGGAACGTCTTCTACCTTCGCGGCACCACCAACGCTTCGGTGCACCAGGACAAGCCCGGCGCGGCCGGCACCGCCGAGAAGGACGACCGCTTCGGCACCAGCCTCGCCGCCTCTCCCGGCCACTTCGCCGTCGGCACCCCGAACGAAGCCATCGGCAAGGAGACCAAGGGCGGCACCGTACAGATCTACGGCCACACGCTGAACTCCACGGGCGGCCCGACCCCGCTGACCGGCTTCGACCAGGACTCCGACCGAATCAGCGGCGTTTCGGAACCCGGTGACCAGTTCGGTGCCTCGCTGGCCATGGTGGCCTACCGCCCGAGCGCCGCGTCCAGCGGAACCGACTCGATCCTCGCGATCGGCGTGCCGGGTGAGGACACCGCCGGCAGCCCCGTGATCAAGGACGCCGGCCGGGTGGTGACGCTGAAGGTCGACGCCGCGGGCAAGATCACCCAGCTGGCCGACCTCAGCCAGGGCACCACGGGCATCGCGGGCGCGCACGAGGCAGGCGACGCCTTCGGCAGGAACCTGACGGCCGTGAACACCCGTCCCGGCGCCGTCAGCACCGGCAAGAACCTCCTCCTGGCGATCGGCATCCCGGGCGAGGACCTCGGCTCCGTGAAGGACGCGGGATCCATCCGCGTCGTCCCCCTGCTCGGTGACGCGGGCAAGTCCGACGTCGTCGTCGAGGAGGGCAAGGCCGGACTGCCGGGCTCCCCGGGCACCTCCCACGCCGTGGGCAACTACATGACCGCGGCCGCCGGTCACCTCTACGTGGGCATGCCCCTGGGCCCGGGCGCGAGGGGCGCGCTGCACGCCCTGCCGTGGGCGAACCTCGTCGACGGCGCGGCGGAGCCGGTGGTCTCGTACCAGCCGGGCAAGGGCGGACTCCCGGCCGCGGGCGACGCGTTCGGCACGGCCAGCCAGTAGCCACGACCGCGGCGGCCATGACCGGGCGCCGCACACGCAAACGGACGGGCGCTCCCGGGAACGGGGGCGCCCGTCGCGGTGCGTGCCGCGGCGCAGCGGTCAGCAGGACAGCTTGCCGCCCGTCGGCACGCCCAGGATCTTGGCGAAGCGCTGGTAGCTGCTCACACGGCTCCGGACCTGTTCCGGATTCTTGCCGTCGCACTCCAGCGAGCCGTTGATCGAGCGGATCGTCTGGCCGAAACCGGCCCGGTCGACCATCGCGCCGTGCCCCGTCACCGTGCCCGGTCCGCTCTGGGTGTTCCAGTACCAGAGCCCGGTCTTCCAGGCGACGGCCGGCTCCCGCTCCACGCGCGACGGTTGGGCCAACAGGTCGATGCCGAGCGCGTCACCCGCGGCCTTGTAGTTGAAGTTCCAGCTGAGCTGGATCGGACCGCGGCCGTAGTACGCGGCCTGGCCGGCAGGACAGCCGTAGGACTGGCCCGCATCACAGTAGTGCGGGTAGTTCGCGGTGTCCCGCTCGACGATGGAGGCCAGGCCCTTCGTCTCGTGGGCGACGTTGGCGAGGAAGGCCGCCGCCTCCTGTTTGCGCACCGTGTCGCTGCCCGTGGTGGCGAAGGCGGGGAACGCGCTCACCGCCGCGGTCAGTCCGTCGTACGTGTAGAAGGGATTCCGGCTCGGGAACATCTGTTTGAACTGTGCCTCGCTGACGACGAAGGGACCCGGATTCGGATTGCCACCGCTCCCACCGTCCCCTCCGGAGGTGCAGGCGCCCTGGTCGGCCCAGACGCCCGACTCGCCGGTGGTGCCGGGCGTCTCGCCCTGGGTCCACCACTTGGCCTGCCAGTTGTGGCCGTCGTGGGAGGCGGTCATGCCTCCGGTGTACACGGAAGAGGAGGTCCACGGGCTCGTGCACGGCGCCGTGACGGAGGAGAAGGCCGGGAGGAGGGCCAGGAGCCCGACGACCACCGCGGAGGCGGTGAGCAGGGCGAGGATCCCTCGGCGTGCGGACAACAATATCGGCCTTCCCTATCGGGAGTGCGGGTTGAGGGCACTGTCGGGTAGTGGTTTGCACCTGTCAAGGTCTGGGCCAGACCGTGGGACGGAGCGCCGTCCCTCCGGACCCGTGGCGGCGTTGCGCCCCGGCGTCGGGGAACGGCGGATCAGTCGCAGGAGGGACGGAAATCCAGGTGTAGGGAGCTTCCGCCACTGATTCCTCGTCGACGCTCAGCGGATGTGTGCGGCACCGCTTGTGGGCCCCGTCCTCCGGGCGGTCGGGCAACTGCGCGTGCCCGGTGGCCCGGCGCCCGTCACCCCCCGCGCCACGAACACGAACGGCCCCTCCCCGGCAGGGCGCCGGCCCTCCCCGCGCCGTCCGGGGCGGCCACGGTTCGGCTGCGCCCGTCCGGCACGGCATGCCGTACGGGCCCCGCTCGCCGGCCCGTACGGGGTAGTCGGGCCACCGGTCGATCCGCCGGGTCGCCGAGGGACCGGGGGGGTGCCCACCGTCCGGCCGACGAGGAGGCGCGGGGGGGGGGGGGGGGGGGGCCCCCCCCCCCCCCCCCCCCCCCCCCCCCCCCCCCCCCCCCCTTCCCCCCCCCCGACAGAAAACACCCAAAAAAAAACCTACTCCCCCC
>NZ_JBHZCF010000020.1:120175-159664 GCF_042755225.1 Streptomyces sp. NPDC059169
CGGACCTGTACGGGGTGGTCGTGCCACCGGGCGCTCCACCGGTTCCCAGGGGGACCGGGGGGGTCCCCCCCGTCTGGCCGAGGGGGAGGCGTGGTCCGGCGGGACACGTGTCCCGCCGGCCCACCCCGTGGCCCTGCGCGCTCGCCGGCCTGCGTGCTCGCCGACGGAAGGAACCGTCAGAGGAACGAGTTGATCTCGATCGTCTCGGTACGGCCGGGGCCGACCCCGATCGCGGAGATCGGCGCGCCCGACATCTCCTCCAGCGCCTTCACGTACGCCTGCGCGTTCTTCGGCAGGTCGGAGAAGGTCTTGGCCTGGGTGATGTCCTCGGACCAACCCGGCAGGTACTCGTACACCGGCTTCGCGTGGTGGAAGTCGGTCTGGGAGTACGGCAGCTCCTCGACGCGCCGGCCGTCGATCTCGTACGCGACGCAGACCGGGATCTGCTCCCAGCCGGTCAGCACGTCGAGCTTGGTGAGGAAGAAGTCCGTCAGGCCGTTGACCCGGGTCGCGTAGCGGGCGATCACCGCGTCGAACCAGCCGCAGCGGCGGTCCCGGCCGGTGGTGACGCCGCGCTCGCCGCCGATGCGGCGCAGCGCCTCGCCGTCCTCGTCGAACAGCTCCGTCGGGAACGGACCCGCACCGACGCGCGTGGTGTAGGCCTTGAGGATGCCGATGACGCGGCTGATCTTCGTCGGACCGACTCCGGCACCGGTGCAGGCACCGCCCGCGGTCGGGTTCGAGGAGGTGACGAAGGGGTACGTGCCGTGGTCGACGTCGAGGAGGGTGCCCTGGCCGCCCTCGAAGAGGACCACCTTGCCCTCGTCGATGGCGTTGTTCAGGATCAGCGTGGTGTCGGCGACGTACGGCTTCACCTGCTCGGCGTAGCCCAGCATCTCCTCGACGATCCGGTCCGCCTCGATGGCGCGACGGTTGAAGACCTTGGCGAGCAGCTGGTTCTTCTGCTCCAGCGCGGCCTCGACCTTCTGGGCCAGGATCGACTCGTCGTAGAGGTCCTGGACGCGGATGCCGACGCGGTTGATCTTGTCAGCGTAGGTCGGGCCGATCCCACGACCGGTGGTACCGATCTTGCGCTTCCCGAGGAACCGTTCCGTCACCTTGTCGAGGGTGACGTTGTACGGGGTGATGAGATGGGCGTTTCCGCTGATCAGGAGCTTGGACGTGTCGACGCCTCGCTCATTCAGCCCGCTCAGCTCGGAGAGCAGGACCGCCGGATCGACGACGACTCCGTTGCCGATGACCGGGGTGCATCCCGGCGAGAGGATTCCGGAAGGAAGGAGGTGGAGCGCATACTTCTGGTCGCCGACGACGACCGTGTGGCCGGCATTGTTACCACCCTGGTAACGCACGACATAGTCCACGGATCCACCGAGGAGGTCGGTGGCCTTTCCCTTGCCTTCGTCACCCCACTGAGCACCGAGCAGCACGAGTGCGGGCACAGGCGTACACCCCTTCCGGGCGGGGCATGTCCAAGGTCGGGGAGCCTGAGCCGCCAACCGGTGTTGCCCCGGAATAGACGAAGCCCCTGGCGCAATAGCGCAAGGGGCTCTTGCACAAAGATGCTACCCGAGGAAGGACCGAGGTGTCGGCTCCCGACCAGCTCCTGGTGGTCATCGACCCGGTCGCCCGCCGTTTCGACGGCGAGTCCGTACGGATCGTGAAGGATGTGTTGTGTGCCGGGGCGGCGGCGAAGATCTGCCTGCCGGACGGGCCCGAGGAATTCTCTCGGGCCCTGGCCAGAAGGGGTTCCCGCCGGCCCGTCGTGGTGGGGGACGACCGTGCGCTGCTACGCGCCGTAACCGCTCTGCACCGCGGGCGTGAGCTCGGCGACGACGCGCTGTCGTTCGTCCCGGTCGGGTCCGGCACGTCCGTGGACCTCGCCCGGTCCCTGGGGGTGCCGACGGGCGCGGTGGCGGCCGCGCGGGCAGTCCTCGACGGCGTCCCGCACCACCAGGACCTGCTGGTCGACGACAGCGACGGGGTGGTGCTTGCCGACCTCCGCATCCCCGCCTCGCCCCCGGCCTCCGCAGCCGCGGCGGCCGGGGGTTCTGTGTGGCACGCCTGCCGCTCCCTGGTCCGCACCCTCGTCCGGCCCGCGCCGCCCGAGCCGCTGGCGGTGCACCCGCACCGGCTGCGGGTGGAGGCGGACGGGGTGGTGCTGAACGACCTGGACGAGCCGGTCGAGGACGTGCGGGTGCGTGCGGTCGGTGGTGCCGCTGAAGTCACCGTCCAGCGGGAGTCGGCGGCCGAACCGCTGCGGGGCCTGGCGAAGGTGATCACGGTTTCGGGCTCGTCCTTCCGCTACCGCGCGGACGCCCTGGTCGCGGGACCGGTCCGCAAACGGACCTGGACATTCCGCCCCAGGGCGTGGTCGCTGACGCTGCCGGGCTAGCGGGCTCCGCCGGGCCGGGACCGGGCGGCAGCGCCGACCGGCGCCGGTACGGCCGCCCCGCCCGAGCCGCTGGCGGTGCACCCGCACCGGCTGCGAGTGGAGGCGGACGGGGTGGTGCCGGCGGGCTCCGCCGGGCCGGGACCGGGCGGCAGCGCCGACCGGCGCCGGTATGGCCGCGCCCCGGCGGTCCCCGGCCCGCCGTCAGGCTTCCAGGCGCACCGGCATCAGCAGCGAGAAGGTGCCCTCGGCGTCGGGGCGGCGGATCGCCAACGGTGTCGTCGGGCCGCCCAGCTCCAGGACCAGCCGGTCCCGCGCCCCCGCCGCCAGCGCCTGGAGCAGGAAGTCACGGTTGACCCCGACCCGGTCGGCGTGATGGTCGCCGTCCTCGGACACGGCCACACCGCCGTCCGCCGTCACCGCCAGGACGGTGCGGTCGAAGGCGACCCCGTCCTGCTCGCGCACCTCGCCCGCGCGCACCGGGCCGTCCGCGACGGCAGCCCGCAGCGCCGCGGTGTCGACCTCGACCCGACGCCCGGCGGGCAACCGGACCAGCCTGCGGTAGTCGGGGAAGCCTCGCCCGAGGCCCCGGCCGCCCGCCTGGCCGCCGCCGGCCTCGAGCGTGATCCGGTCTCCGTCCACCGTGAGCCGCGCCGCCGCCGAGCCGTCGGCACGCGACGCACCCCCGGCACTCACCGCGCCGTCCGCGGCTCGCGCGTCCCCGGCGCCCCCGAGCAGTGCCCGCATGGCGTCGACGAGCGCCGACGGTACGACGATCTGCACCCGCCCCCCGCCGTGCCCGGCCGTCGCAGCGCGCGCGACGGCCAGCCGGTAGCGGTCGGTCGCCACGACCCGCATTCCGTCGCCCTCGACGTCGAACAGCACCCCGGCGAGCATCGGCAGCGCCGGATCCGCGCCGCCGGCCGCGAACCGCACGGCGTCCAGCGCCCCCAGCAACTCGGTAGCGGAAACGGACACCTGGGCGGTGGTGGTCACGGTCACGGGTTTCTCCCTGTCCTCGATCAGCGTTCGGACCGTGGAGAACTCCCTGCGGGCATCGGACAACCCGCGTTCCAGGCGGCGCAGGTGCTCCTCCAGGAGCCCCCGCACCAGGCCGGCATCCCCTCCCGCCCAGCCCGCCAGGGCCAGCCGGATGTCCGACAGCGGCATGCCCGCCCGGCGCAACCGGGCGAGCAGCCGGGCCTCGTCGAGCTGCTCGGGCCCGTACCACCGGTAGCTGCTCAGCGGGTCCACGTGAACGGGGACCAGCACCCCCGAGCGGTCGTAGAACCGCAGGGCGCTGGCGGTCAGCCCGCTGTCCCGAGCCATCTCACCGATGCTTCGCATCTCGCTCTCCACAGCCGGGACTCTGGGCCCTCGACAAGGTCGAGGGTCAAACGGCACGGGCACGGACGGCGTCAGGTCGTGCCGAAGACCCGCTCGCGGTGCGCCCGCCAGCGCTCCATCAGCTGCGCCAGCTCCTTCTCCATGAACTCGAAGAACTCCAGTGTCTCGGCGATCCGGCGGCCCGCCGCCGAGTCGGCGCCGAGGCTCGCCACCCCGTCGCGCAGGGTGACCTCCCAACGCCTCAGGATCTGGTCGCGGTTGGTCAGAGCCTCGTACCACTGGTCGCTGTGCACCCGGTAGCGGTCGCGGCGCGAGCCCGGCTCGCGTTCCCGCGTCACCATGTTGACCTGGGCGAGGTAGCGGATCGCCCCGGACACCGCAGCCGGGCTGACCTTGAGCTGCTCGCCGAGCTCGGCGGACGTCATCACGCCCGAGTCGGAGGCGAGGATGGCGGCGAAGACCCGGGAGGGCATCCGGGTCATGCCGGCCTCGACGAGTTGAGCGGCGAAGCGCTCCACGAAGACGGACACGGCCTCTTCGTCGCGTGGTGGGCTGCTCGCGCGCTGTTCGGTCACCTTCGAATCATCTCCCCTGCTCACGGCCACGGGGTCAAGTTTATACACTTCCTTAACTTCACAATTTTATGAACACAGCGTACGTTCTGAATCATGACGAAGGCAATCACTGTCTCCGGGCTGCACAAGTCGTTCGGTCGCAGCCACGCCCTGGACGGCCTCGACCTCGACGTCGAAACCGGCGAGGTCCACGGCTTCCTCGGCCCCAACGGCTCGGGGAAGTCCACCACCATCCGGATCCTGCTGGGACTGCTGCGCCCCGACTCGGGTAGCGCCCGGCTGCTCGGCGGGGACCCCTGGCGGGACGCGGTGGAGCTGCACCGGCGGGTCGCCTACGTCCCCGGCGACGTCACCCTGTGGCGCAACCTCTCCGGCGGCGAGGTCATCGACCTCTACGGCAGGCTGCGGGGAGGGCTGGACGCGACGCGGCGGGCCCGGCTGATCGAGCGGTTCGAGTTGGACCCCACCAAGAAGGGCCGCGCCTACTCCAAGGGAAACCGCCAGAAGGTCGCCCTGGTCGCCGCCTTCGCGTCCGACGTCGACGTACTGATCCTCGACGAGCCGACCTCGGGCCTCGACCCGCTGATGGAAGGGGTCTTCCAGAGCTGCGTCGCCGAGGAGCGGGACCGCGGCCGGACGGTCCTGCTGTCCAGCCACGTCCTGAGCGAGGTCGAGGCGCTCTGCGACCGGGTCAGCATCATCCGCAAGGGCCGCACCGTGGAGAGCGGTTCGCTCGCCGACCTGCGCCACCTCACCCGCACCAGCGTGACCGCCGAACTGGCTCGCCCCGCCGGCGGGCTGGCGGAGCTGCCCGGCGTACACGACCTCGACGTCCGGGGCAGCCGGGTCAGGCTCCAGGTCGACACGGACAAGCTGGACGCGGTGCTGCGCTCACTCACCGGGTCGGGGCTGCGCTCACTGACCTGCACCCCACCCACCCTGGAGGAACTGTTCCTGCGTCACTACCAGGACGACGTACGCAGCAGTGACGGCACACCCGCCGAAGGGGCGATGGCACGATGACCGCCGTCGCAGAGGCCACCGCCCGGGCGGCACGGACCACAGCCTCCCGGCCACTGGCGGGCACGGGGACACTGCTCAGGCTCGCCCTGCGCCGCGACCGCCTCGTGCTGCCGCTCTGGGTCGTGGTCATCGGCGGCATGGTCGCCAGCGGTGCCGGCACCCTGGAGGGCCTGTACGGAACGGCAGCCGCACGCGCCGGCCTCGCCGCATCGATGGACGCCAACAGCTCGATGCGCTCGCTGTACGGTCCCGTCTTCGACGACTCGCTCGGAGCGCTCGTCGCCTGGCGGTTCGCCACCTTCGCCGCCGTGCTGGCCGCGGTGATGAGCCTGGTCCTCGTCGTCCGGCACACCCGCGAGGAAGAGGAGAGCGGCCGTCAGGAAGTGCTGTCCTCCGCCGTGGTGGGGCGCCGCGCGCCCCTCACAGCCGCCCTGCTCACCGCCGTGATCGGCGATACGGCCGTGGCCGTCCTGATCACGGTCGGGCTGGCCGCGCAAGGCGTCGGGGGCGCGTTCGCCCTCGGCGCGGCGATCGGGGGGACCGGCGTGCTGTTCGCCACCACGGCGGCGATCGCCGCCCAGCTGACCGAGAGCGCCAGGCTCGCCAAGGGCCTGACCGCGGGCGCGCTGGGGCTGGCCTTCGTGCTGCGGGCCGCGGGCGACGCGGGATCGGCCGACGGCGGCTCCGTGCTGACGTGGCTGTCGCCGATCGGCTGGGCGGAGAACGTACGGTCCTTCGCCGACGAGCGCTGGTGGGTGCTGCTGCTGATCGCCGCCGCGGTCACCGCCCAGGCCGCCGTCGCGTACACCCTGGCCGGGCGGCGGGACATCGGGATGAGCTTCCTCCCCGCCCGGCCGGGTCCCGCGCAGGGCCGGCTCGCGACCGCGGGCGGCCTCGCATGGCGTCTGCAGCGCGGCTCGCTCCTCGGCTGGAGCGTGGGCTATCTGCTGGCCGGGACCGTCTTCGGCGGCATGGCGAGCGGCGCCGCGGACCTGGTCGGGGACAACCCGCAGGCCAGGGAGATCTTCGAGCGCATGGGCGGTCAGTCGGGTCTGACCGACGCCTTCCTCGCCGCGATGGTCGGCATGTTCGGGATGGTGGCCGCGCTCTTCGCGGTGGGGTCCGTACTGCGGCTGCACTCCGAGGAGACCTCACAGCGCGCCGAACCGGTGCTCGCGAACGCCGTCGGCAGACTCACCTGGGCGGCCGGCCACCTGGCCGTCGCCTTCGGCGGAGCGGCAGTGATCATGTTGCTCAGCGGAGCGGGCCTGGCCCTCGGACACGGCGGCGGGTCGGCCGCGATCCTCGGCGCCTCACTGATGCAGCTCCCCGCGGTATGGACACTGGCCGGGCTCGCCCTGCTGCTGTACGGGGTGGCACCGCGGGCGGCCGCGGCCGGCTGGGGCGTGGCCGGTCTGTGCCTGCTGCTCGGTTGGATCGGGCCGGCACTGGACCTCCCGCAACCGGTCCTGAACCTGTCCCCCTTCGGCCATCTGCCGAAGCTGCCGGGCGCCGAGATGGCCTGGTCCCCCGTACTGGTGCTGACCGCACTGGCGGCGGTCCTGGTGGCGGCGGGCCTGGCGGCGCTGCGCCGGCGGGACGTGACGTGCTGATCCCACCGCCTTGCCGGTGCGGCGCCCCCCCTTGCAGCCGAGCGGGTGGGGCGCCGCACCGCGCACCCGCCGTGGGCGGCGCCGCCGGGCCGGGCGGGCGGCCGCCGCCTGCCAGCCCCGGCTCAGAGCTCGACGAGCAGCTCGCGCACTCCCCTGATGACGTACCCCGGCTTCCACTCCGGCTCGGCGGCGAGCCGCATCGTCGGTGCCTCGCGCAGCAACTCGCCGAACGAGGCAGCCAGTTCGATACGGGCTAGCGGGGCACCGAGGCAGTAGTGGATGCCCGCGCCGAAGGTGATGTGCGGGTTGTCCGGCCGGGCGAGGTCCAGTTCGTCGGGCCGCCCGAACCGGGCCGGGTCGCGGTTGGCCGAGCCGAAGAGCAACGCCAGTTCGGAGCCCCGCGGCACGACGGTGCCGCCGATCTCGATGTCGTCGAGCACCCACCGCTCGAACATCTGCAGCGGGGTGTCGTAGCGCATCAGTTCTTCCACGGCCGTGGACAGCATGGAGTGGTCGGCCCGTAGGGAGGCGAGCTGCCCGGGATGACGGAACAGCGTCCACCAGCCGTTCGCCGTCGTGTTGACGGTCGCCTCGTGACCGGCGTTCAGCAGGAGCACGCAGGTGGAGATCATCTCCTGCTCGCTGAGCCTGTCCCCCTCGTCGTGGGCGGCGATCAGCGCGGAAACCAGGTCGTCCCCCGGCTCCTTGCGTCGCGCGCCGATCAGCTCCCTCAGGTACCCCGAGAATTCGAGCGAGGCACGGACGGCACGGGACGCCGTCTCCTCGGAGGGGTTCAGCTCGTACATCCCGCAGATGTCCGCCGACCAGGGACGCAACAGCCCCCGGTCCTGCTCGGGGATCCCCAGCATCTCCGCGATGACGCCGACCGGAAGGGGCTCGGCGACCTCCGCGAGCAGATCACCACCCCCCGCCTTCACGAGGTCCGCCACCAGGGCGGAAGCGAGCCGTTGGACCGTCGGTTCCAACGCCTGCACCGTCCGCGGCGTGAACGCCTTGGTCACCAGTCGGCGGATGCGCGTGTGGTCGGGGGCCTCGAGGTCCAGCAGCCCGTGGTCGTTGAGGGTGTGGAACGGTTCGTGCGCCGCGGGCGGAGGCGTCCGCCCGAACTCCTCGTGCGTGAAGCGGTGCAGGTAGGTGCGGCCGAGCCTGCGGTCCCGCAGCAGCGCCGACACGTCCGCGTGGGCGGGGACGAGCCACTGGCGGGTCGGCTCGAAGAAGTGCACCCGGCCCCGCGCGCGGAGCTCCGCGTACGCCGGGTAGGGGTCGGCGACGAAGGCGGGCGACCAGGGGGCGAAGGGCGTGGCGGAGAGGGCGTCCATGTGCGGACGCTAGGGTCAGCGGACGTAGTTCTTCAAGACGTCCGTGTCGAGCTCGATGCCGACGGGGTCGGGGAGAGCGACCGTGGCGCCGAAGGCGACCTTGTGCACATCGCGGTAGCCCCGGCCGCTCTCCGGGTCCGGATCGCTGTGCACGGTGACCGTGCACTCATCGCGGTCGATGAGCAGGAAGACGGGGATGCCCGCGTCGGCGTAGGCGATCGGCTTCTCCTCGCGGTCGCGCTTGTCGGTGTCATGGTCGTACGAGGTGATCTCGACCGTCATCAGCACACCGTCGGGGCTGGCCCACTCTCCCTGTCCGGCGAAGGTGCCCCGGGGGGCGAGGGAGCCGTCCGGCCTCCCCCTGCCCTTGCGGTACGACTCGAGTTCGAGACCCTGATCACCGCTGTAGAGACCGAGCTCCGGCCGATGCTGCATGCACAGCGCCGACAGCCACATCCAGATCTCGTTGTGGTCGCCGTCAGGCACGCCCTTGTCCCCGATCCGTCCGTTGATGAACTCCAACCTGACGGCTCCGTCGGACTCCTTGGCGGCGAACTCGGCGATCTTCTCGAACTCGTCGACCGTCATCTGTGACGTGCGCTCTGCCATAACCGTCATGGTGCACTCCTTCCGGTGCTCTGGCCAGTGTGGCCAGAGCATTCGCGCCCCGCGGCGGTTCACGCACCGATCACCCTTGCGTGTGTCCCTTCCCTGCCTACCCCGGCGTCACCAGCCTCGCCTCGTACGCGAACACCGCCGCCTGGGTACGGTCCCGCAGGCCCAGCTTCACCAGGATCCGACTCACATGGGTCTTGATCGTGGACTCGGCGACGACGAGGTGCTCGGCGATCTCCGCGTTCGACAGACCCTGGGCGATCAGGACCAGCACCTCCGTCTCCCGTTCGGTCAGATCGCCGATCTGGGCCAGCGCGGGCGGCCGTGGCGAAACCGAGATCCGCGAGAACTCGGTGATCAGGCGGCGGGTGACGGTCGGCGCGAGCAGCGCCTCGCCGGCCGCGACGACCCGTACTCCCTCGGCGAGTTGCCGGGCGGAGGCGTCCTTGAGGAGGAAGCCCGACGCACCCGCCCGGAGCGCCTGGTACACGTACTCGTCGAGGTCGAAGGTCGTCAGCACGAGCACCTTGGCGTCGGCGTCGGCCGCAACGATCTCCCGGGTCGCCTCGATGCCGCTGAGCTCCGGCATCCGGATGTCCATCAGCACCACGTCCGGGCGCAGGGCGGCCACCTGGGAGACTGCTTCGCGACCGTTGACCGCCTCGCCGATCACCTCGATGTCCGGCATCGCGTTCAGCAGCACGGAGAAGCCCTCGCGGACCATCGCCTGGTCGTCGGCGATCAGCACACGGATGGTCATGCGGTCTCGTCCTTCACGACGGGGAGGAACGCGGCCACCTCGTAGCCGCCGTCCGTGGTCGGCTCGGCAGTCATCTCGCCGTTCAACATCGCCACCCGCTCCCGCATGCCGGTGATGCCGTGGCCGGCGCCCGTCGACAGGGGCCGCCGGGGTTGCGGTTCGGCGAGCCCCCGTGCCGGTCCGTTGACGATCCGCAGCCCGAGTCCGCCGAGCACGTAGCTCACCTCCACCCCCGCGGATGCGCCGGGGGCGTGACGCAGGGCGTTGCTCAACGCCTCCTGGATGATCCGGTACGCCGACAGTGCGACGCCCTGCGGCAGTTCGCGCACCGCGCCGGTGACCGTCAGATCCACCCGGAGCCCCGCCTCGCGGACGTTGGCCAGGAGCCCGTCCAGGTCGGCGAGCGTCGGCTGGGGCGCGTCCGGGGCCTCGTAGTCCTCCGCCCGCACCACGCCGAGCACCCGGCGCAGCTCGGTGAGGGCGGCCACCGCGTTCTCCCGGATCGTCACGAAGGCCTGCTCCAGCTCCGGCGGCGGGTTCTCGACCCGGTAGGGGGCCGCCTCCGCCTGGATCGCGACGACCGACATGTGGTGGGCGACCACGTCGTGCAGCTCACGAGCGATGGTGGTGCGCTCCTCCAGCAGGGTGCGCCGGTCGCGCTCCACGGCGGTGACCGTCCGCTGCGCGGTCACTTCCTGCTCCGCCTCCCGGCGCACGTGCCGCACGGTCACCACGAGGAGGGCGAGCGCGGAGACGAACAGCATCGGTGCCGTGTTCCCGCCGTACTCGTGCTCGAAGGCGAACCCGACGAATCCGCCGTAGACACCGGTGACCACCCACATCCAGGCGGCGGTACGGGGCCGAGTCCTGGCGGCGACGACGGTCAGCACGACGAGGTGCGCCATGAAGGAGGTGGCGGACCACGGCCAACCGTCCCAATCCGCCACCATGGAGACGAAGGGGGCGGAGGCGAGCGACAGCCAGAACGCGGCCACCGGCCGGACCAGCGTCATCAGCACCGCGGCCGCGGGTATGAGGCCGGTCAGCATGAACAGGGCGCCACTCTCGCTGCCCGGGCTCCTCCCGTCGTAGGCGACGCACACGACCACGAACGCGGCGAAGCCCACGAGGACGTGCGGGGTCCAGACCGCCCAGTGGCGCAGTCTGCCGGGCAGCCGGCGGATAAGGCGGCCGCCCTGGCCGAGCGGCGGGAGCGGCCGGTAGGCGAAGACGTCCTCGGTGAGATCGTCACGCAGGCCCTTGAGCGCGCCAAGGGCCAGACGGATCTCGGGGCTGCTGCCCGTGGCGTCGATGTGCGGGATGCGCCGCGTGGTCTCGGAATCGGTCACGTCAGCCAAGGTACGGGGGCGAGCGGGGCAGGTCGTCACCTGTGATGCGGATCCTCCCGCGTCCGTCCCAGGTACTACGCGGTGGCGGGCGGGCTGGCCTACGAGACCGCCCCGGCGGGCAGGACGCGCGGCGCAGGACGCGCGGGATAGGACGGGCGAAGTGCCCCGGCCCCTCCCTGGATCCCCCGGAGTCGCTGCGGACCCCACAGGCCGACGGCGCACCCGGCCGACCGGGGGCTTCTGGCGACCCGGGAAGCGGCGGCTCCGAAGTCGTCCGGCGGTGAGGCCCCTCCCTCCTCACCACGCCAGTTGGGCGATCTCCTCCGCCACCACCGCGCACGCATCCGCCGCGGGATCGATCAGGGGGAAGTGACCCACGCCCTCGAGAAGCGTGAAGCCGACGGTCTCACCCGCCTTCGCCGCCGCGTCCACGTACGCCTCGGCGACGGCCTGTGGCACCACCACGTCCTCGCACCCCTGCACGACGGTCGTCGCGATCCCCGTGGGCAACAGCAGCGCCGGATCCGTGTGGACGGCGCGCTCCGCGTACTGCTTCTCCCCACCGAGGAGCTGGTGCACCGCGCCCCCGCAGACGGACATCGCGACCGCCCTCGCGAAGTCCGCGATCGGGGCGAGCGCCACGACGCCGCGCAGTTGCGGAGGTGCCGCCAGCCGCCACGGCGAGTCGGCGGGCAGCACGTGCCGGGCCGCCGCCCACAGCGCGAGGTGCCCACCGGCCGAGTGGCCGGTGATGACGGTACGCCGCTGATCGGCCCGCGGCAGTGCCGCACGGGCGAGGTCCGGCAGGGCGTCAAGCGCGGCGGCGACGTCGTCGAACGTGTCCGGCCAGCGCCCGGCGAGCGGCCCGCCGCCACCGTCCGCGTCGCGCGGCTGGGGCAGCGAACCTCCCCGGCGGTACTCGACGTTGGCCACGGCGAAGCCACGCCGCGCCAAGAAGTCCGCGAGGGGCGTCACGTGCTGCCGGTCGTAGGGCGCCCGCCACGCCCCGCCGTGCAGCAGCACCACGAGGGGCGCCGTGCGGTCGCCGCCGTCACGCGGGGCGTAGAAGTCGACGACCTGGTCGGGGTGTTCGCCGTAGGCGGCCGAGGCGTCGGGGGCGACGGCAGGGTGGGACAGGGCCGAGGCCTCTTCGGCGGCATCGCGAGCGGCGGGGTCCGGCATGCTGCTCCAACCTTTCGATGAGGGGGCCGAATCGGCCTGACCAGCGGGGACGGTACCAGGCCCCCGGCCCCCTGCGATCAGCCCCGCGGCGACGTCCTCCTGCCGGCCGGAATCTCCTCGAGGACCTCCGCGAGGACCCGCGCCGCGCGCTCGGTGTCCGCGAATCCGACGTAGAGCGGGGTGAACCCGAATCGCAACACGTCAGGACGGCGGAGATCACCGACCACCCCGCGTTCGATCAGGGCCGCCATCACCGCGGGCGCCTCCGGGCAGGACAGCGCGACCTGACTGCCGCGCTCCGCGTGCGCCAGCGGGGTGAGCGATGTGACCCTCCTCCCATGCCCTGCGTCGTGGGGGGACCCCCGGTCCGGCACGTACGCCTCGACACACTCCAGGAAGAAGTCGGTGAGGGCGAGGCTCTTGGCCCGCACCGCCTCCACCTGCACCCCGTCCCAGACGTCGAGTGCCGCCTCCAACGCCAGCATCGACAGGATGTCGGGCGTGCCGACCCTGCCCCGTACCGCCCCATCGGCCGGGGAGAACCCGGAGACCATGGCGAACGGGTCGGCGTGCGAGTTCCAGCCGGGCAGCGGCGAGTCGAACCGGTCCTGGTGGCGCTCGGCGACGTACAGGTACGCCGGCGCACCCGGTCCTCCGTTGAGGTACTTGTAGGTGCAGCCCACGGCCAGGTCCACGGCATGCGCGTCGAGGCCCACGGGCAGGGCGCCCGCACTGTGGCACAGGTCCCAGACCGCCAGAGCCCCCGCCTCGTGCACGGCCGCCGTGAGCGCCGGCAGGTCGTGCAGCCGGCCCGTGCGGTAGTCCACGTGGTTGACCAGGGCGACGGCCGTCCGCGGCCCGAGCGCCGACGGCAGCTCCGCGGGGGTGACGGGCACGATCCGACGGCCGGTCAGCCGGGCTGCGGACTGGGCGATGTAGCCGTCCGTGGGGAAGGTCGTGGCGTCGACGACGATCTCGTCGCGGCCGGCCGGTGCCATACGGACGGCGGCCACCAGCGCCTTGAAGATGTTGACGCTCGTGGAGTCGCCGACGACGACCTGGCCGGGGGCAGCGCCGACCAGCGGGGCGATCCGGTCGCCGATCCGCTCGGGCGCGGTCCACCAGCCGCTCTCGTCCCAGGAACGGATGCGCAGCTCGCCCCACTGCCGGGTGACCACGTCGGCCAGCCGGTCCGAGACGTTGCGGGGCAGCGCGCCCAGCGAGTTCCCGTCGAGGTAGACGGCGGTGTCGTCGAGCGCGAACAGCTCGCGGCACTTGGCCAGGTCGTCGGCGGCGTCCAGCGACGCCGCCCGCTGCGCAAGGCTGGTCGCGGTGTGCGGCGCGACGCGGTGCGGGGTCGGCTCAGACATGGCTGCGCGCCGTCCACAGCTCGGGGAACACGTTCTTGGCGGCCCGCTTCTCGAGCCAGGCGACGCCCGCGGAACCGCCCGTGCCCGCCTTGGCGCCCATGGCCCGGCGCGTGGCGACCAGATGGTCGTTGCGCCAGCGCCACACCAGCTCGCCGACGTCGGTCAACGCCTCGCCGAGCCTCACGAGTTCACCGGCCGGGCCGTCGGAGGGCTCGGCCGCGTAGACGGACGCCCAGACGGCCTCGACCTCGGGCGATGCTTCGTAGCGCTGCGAAGCATCGCGGTCGAGCACGTCCCGGGGCACGGGCAGCCCGCGCCGGGCGAGCAACCGCAGCACCTCGTCGTAGAGGCTCGGCTCGTGCAGGGCCTTCTCCAGCTCGGCGTGGACCCGCGGGGCGCCGCGGTGCGGCACCAGCATCGACGCCGACTTCTCACCGAGGAGGAACTCCATGCGCCGGTACATGGCCGACTGGAAGCCCGAGCCCTCACCGAGGGCGTTGCGGTAGGAGTTGAACTGGACGGGCGTGAGCTGCGCCAGTGGCCGCCACGAGGCGTTCAGTGCGTCCAGCTCGCGCACGGAACGCTTCAGCGCGTCGATCGCGACGGGGAGGTCGTCCCTGCGCAGGGCGCGGGATGCGGTCTCCCACTCGTGGACGATGACGGTGAACCACAGCTCCATCACCTGGGTGGTGACCAGGAAGACCATCTCTCCGGGATCGTCGGAGAGCGGGTGCTGGAGGTGGGTGAGGACGTCCGCCTGGACGTAGTCCTCGTAGGGAGTGGTGCCCGCGAAGTCGAGATTCGGGGTGACCGAACCGGCTCCGGAGGCATCGGGATACTGCGACATCGCTGTCTCCTGACACGGGTGTCCGGGTAGCGGTCCGCCCCTTTCCGTTGGTGGTTTCGGAGCTCCGGTCCCCTGCCGGCATCATAATCCGCGCGTCAGGGGATGGCAGGGCCCGTGATGTAGCTTCCGTCACTGCCGTACGGCCAGGCGTTCGCCACGCAGCCCTTCAGCCCCTTGATCTGCTGCATCATCACCGGGGCGGGTCTGCCCGGTCCCGGGCAGCCCAGGTGCTTGCGGATGCCGATCTCATGGCCGACCTCGTGGTTGATGATGAGGTGGCGGTACTCCGACGGCTGCCCGGTGAACGTCGGCGAACCGAGCAGCCAACGGCGCAGGTTCACCACCACGCCGTCGGAGGTCTCGCAGTTCAGTTCCCCTCCGGTGTCCAGGCCCTCGGCACGGCAGAGCCCGTCGGCGGTCTTCGGAGTGGCGATGCGGATGACGAAGTCGGCCTTCGCCCCGGCTGGGACCAGCTGGAAGCGGCCGCGTCCGTGCGCCGCCCAGGACTGCGGGTGGGCGATGATCTGCTCGATCTCGGCCGCCGCCCGGGGCGCCGCGATGCCCGCGCCGTCCTCGACCTCCACCCGGTAGCGGCGCAACTGCCCCGCGCCGACCGGCTCTCCGGACGAATCCGCCCCCGCGAACGTCCCCGCGCCGGAGGCGGGCACGTCGGCGGGGGGCGGCTTCCCGGCGGACGCGCTGGGCGAGGTCCCGTCGGGCTCGTCGGCGTCCGCGCCACCGCGCACGGGTGGTGTGGAGGAGGCTTCCGGTGGCACCGGTCGGGGCGCCTGCGTCACCTCCGGGCCCCCCGGGGCGGGGGGCAGGGCCGCGGACGGCTCGCCGGCACCCCGCTGCCAGTGGGCGACGGCGGCGCCCGCCCCGAGGGCCACGAGCCCCAGCGCCGCGGCGGCCAGCGGCAGCCGCACCCTCCTACGGTTCCGTCCGGCAGCTCGCTTGCCCACGGCATGCCCCCCGTCGCACTCGATGGTCTGTGCGATTCTCCGCGCCTCGCACGACATGCCAACGGACGGGCACCGCAAAGGGTGCCCGTCCGTTCGGGGGATGCCTGCACGGTCATTCGCACGGCCGTGCGGATGCGTCAGCCGGAGCCTTGCGCTACGTGGCCCGTTGGCCAGGGGAGCGACGCTGCAGAGCGCGCGACCGGGCCATCTGCGGGGGCGTCCCGAACGCCCATCCCCAAGTGGCAGACTGCTTACATGACCACGCACAAGAACCTGCTCGGCGGCCCGGACCCGACCCACCTGCCGGAGAACGAAGAGGCGTACCGCCTGCTGGGCGAGGAGTCCCTGTCTCCGGCCGAGGTCGCGGCGAAGCATCCGACGTTCTCGCTCGCCTGGGCGATGCTCGCGGACGACGCCTTCGAGGCTGGGCGAGTGATCGAGTCGTACGCCTACGCACGCACCGGCTATCACCGCGGTCTGGACTCCCTGCGCCGTGCCGGGTGGAAGGGACATGGCCCCATCCCTTGGGACCACCGGGCCAATCGCGGGTTCCTGCGCTGCCTCGCCGCCCTCGCCCGTGCCGCCGGCGAGATCGACGAGAAGGACGAGGCGGAGCGTTGCTGGCAGTTCCTCAGGGACAGCAGCGCCGAGGCGTACACCGAGCTGAAGCGTTAGTCACCGCAGCTGAAACGTCTGTGCCGCCGTCACTCAGGCAGCGGCGGCACGGGAGGCAAAAGCAAACCCGTACCGGCCCCACCGGATGCCGTGGGCCGCACCGGACGCAGGACGCCGCCGGTCAAGGTGGCGCCACCGGGCTGTACCGGCCAGACCGGCCGCCGCCCGTCGTCCGCACCCCGGAGCGCCGCACCGGTCAGGACCTTCAACCGTCCCGACCGCGCGTGAGCCCGCCGTCCGCGTCATCGCTGGGCTCGGGCTGCTCGGCGGGCTCCAGCGGCGGGGCGCCGACGCCGCAGTGCACCCTGCACTCGGGGTGGCAGCGCCCCGCGGCGGGGCGCCGCACCGTCGTCCAGGCGAGCACCGCGCCGACCACCAGCACGCCCGCCAGCATCGGCATCGCCCTGCGGAACGTCGCCGCGAATTCGGCCGGCACCCGGTACGCCTCCGGCCCCATCCCGGCCAGCAGCGGCAGCGCCGCCACGGCAAGGAGGCCCGCCGCCCGTGCGGCCGCGTTGTTGATCCCGCTGGCCAGACCCGCCCGTGCGGCGTCCACGGATGCCAGCACGGTCGCGGTCAGCGGAGCCACCAGGGTCACCATGCCGAGGCCGAGCACGAGCAGCGCGGGCAGCACGTCCGTGAGGTACGCGGCGTCCTCGCCGACCCGCAGCATCATCAGCATGCCCGCGGCGCACACCAGGGGGCCGACGGTCAGCGGGATGCGGGGGCCGATCCGCTCGCCCAGCTCGCCCGAACGCGCGGACAGCAGCAGCATCAGCAGCGTGGTGGGCAGCAGTGCGGTGCCCGCGGCGAGGGCCGAGTAGCCCGAGACCACCTGGAGCTGCAGTGCCACGAGGAAGAAGAAGCCGCTGAACGCCGCGTACACGCAGACGGTCACCAGATTGACCGCCGTGAACTGCCGGGAAGCGAAGATCGACGGCGGCAGCATCGGGTTCGGGCGGCGGCGCTCCACGCCCACGAACGCCGCGCCGACGGCGATCCCGGCCAGCCCGGCCCACCACGACTCGTCGATCAGCCCGTAGGTCACCAGCCCGAGGGCCAGCGCGCCCAGCACCGCGCCCAGCACGTCGAACCGGCCGTGGGCCGCCGGGTCGCGCGACTCCGGGACGTGCCGCAGCGCCACGGGTACGCACACGGCGGCCAGCGGCACGTTCAGCAGGAACACCCAGCGCCAGCCGGGACCGTCGACCAGCCACCCGCCCACGAACGGCCCCACCGCCGCGCCGATCCCGCCGAACCCCGACCACAGGCCCACGGCCCGCGCTCGGTCGTCCGGGTGGAAGCTGGCCTGGATGAGGGCCAGCGAACCCGGTGTGAGGAGTGCGCCACCGACACCCTGGAGCGCACGGGCGATGATCAGCACGACCGCGTTCGGCGCCAGCCCGCAGGCCAGCGAGGCCAGCGCGAACCACGCGACGCCGAGCACGAACACCCGCCGCCGCCCGTACCGGTCGCCCAGGGCGCCACCGAGCAGGATCAGCCCTGCCAGGGTCAGCATGTACGCGTTCACGGTCCACTGCAGGGCGGCCAGGTCGGCGTCGAGGTCGTCCCCGATGTGCGGCAACGCGACATTGACGACCGTCGCGTCCAACATGGCCATGCTGGACCCGAGAACGGTCGTCAGCACCACCCACCGGCCCCTCGCGGACGCCAGCCTGATGTCGTCCATACGGGGATCATCGCGTTCCCGGGCTTGCGGAGCGACCCGAACGGTGTATCCGAACTCGCCGGAGGGCCGGCCCCGGCAGCCTTTCCCGGCACACCGATGACGCACCAACGGCGTCCACCGACGGCCGGGACCCCGCCGGCCCCAGCCGCACCGGGCCCCGCCCCGCCCCTCCCGGCCGTAGGTCCCGCGCGCGCCGGCTCCCGGAACGGCAGCTCACCGCGGCCGTCGGAGGCCGCGGTGAGCTCCCACCGCGGCCGTCAGAGGTGGCCGCGCGGGATCGGCCGGCCCTCAGGCACGTCGCCGGAGCGCGCGGACCAGCGCTTGGGCACCCGCTTCGGCCTTCGCCCTCGGACACCCCAGGTTGACCCGTACGAAGCCCTCGGCCCCGTACACCGTCCCCGGCAGGACGGCGACACGCTCCCGCTCGACCAGCTCCCGCTGCAGCACCTCGTCCGCCACGCCGAGCGGCCGTAGGTCGACCCACGCCAGATAGCCGGCCTGCGGAGGCGTCCAGCCGAGCCCCGGGAACGCAGCGTCCAGCCGGTCCGCGAGCAGTGCCAGGTTCCCGGCCACGTATCCGCGCAGGGCGTCGAGCCAGGGTGCGCCTTCCCGGTACGCGGCGATGTGTGCCGTGAGCGCCAGCACGGCGGGGGAGGCGAGCCCCTCCCCGGTCTCCAGCCGCCGGACGAACGCGGCACGCTCCTCGGGATCGCCGATGATCCCGTACGAGCCGGTCAGCGCGGGGAAGTTGAACGCCTTCGACGCCGAGGTGATCAGCGCCCAGCGCCCGCCGTCCGCGAACCGCGTCCACGGCAGGTGCCGGTGCCCGTCGTGCACGAGGTCCGCGTGGATCTCGTCGGAAACCACGGCGACGCCGTGCGCCCGGGCCAGCCCCGCAGTCTCCGCCAGTTCGCCCTCCGTCCACACCCGTCCGGTCGGGTTGTGCGGCGAGCACAGGACGAGCACCTTCGCGTCGGGCCGGGAGAGCTCCCGTTCCAGGGCTTCCCGGTCACCCACCGGCACCCCCCGCAGCCGGCGTCCCAGCCCCGTCACCGCCCGGTGGAAGCCGTCGTAGGTTGGGGTGTGGACGACGACGCCGTCGCCGGGTTCCGTCCACATCCGCAGCAGTTGCGACAGCTGGCTGAGCACGGACGGCGCGTAGACGATCCGTTCGGGGTCGACCGCGGTGCCGTACCGCTTGGCGTGCCACTCGCGCACCGCCTCGCGGAAGTCGCCGAGCCGCCAGTCCGTGTAGCCGAACACCCCGTGGGCGACCCGTTCCCGCAGCGCATCCAGCACCTGCGGCGGTGACGGGAAGTCCATGTCGGAGATGGTGAACGGCAGCAACCCCTCGGCACCGAAGCGGGCTGCGGCGCCGTCCCACTGGACGCACCCGGTGCCCCGCCGGTCGACGACGGTGTCGAAGTCGTACGTATGTCCCCTGCCGTACGTCATGATCCCCCTGTCGGACAGGACGGAGGCCCGACACCACGGGCGGGACTCCGTTGGTGTCCCACAGGGCGGTGCCGGGCCCTCGGTTCAGGTCAGGTCCGGGATTCGGGCCCCCTGCGGTTCGGTCCTACTTGAGCTTGGTACCCGTGGAGCGCAGCGCCGCACAGGCCTCGGTCACGCGCGCGGCCATACCGGCCTCGGCCAGCTTGCCCCAGCTGCGCGGGTCGTAGGTCTTCTTCGAACCGACCTCGCCGTCGACCTTCAGCACACCGTCGTAGTTCTTGAACATGTGGTCCGCGACCGGGCGGGTGAAGGCGTACTGGGTGTCGGTGTCGAGGTTCATCTTCACGACGCCGTTCTCCAGCGCGGTGGCGATCTCCTCGACGGTGGAACCGGAGCCGCCGTGGAAGACGAAGTCGAACGGGTCGGCCTTGCCGTACTTGGCGCCGACGCCCGACTGCAGGTCCTTGAGCAGCTCGGGACGGAGCACGACGTTGCCCGGCTTGTAGACGCCGTGGACGTTGCCGAAGGACGCGGCCAGCAGGTAGCGGCCCTTCTCGCCCAGGCCCAGTGCTTCGGCGGTGCGGATGGCGTCCTCGACGGTGGTGTACAGCTCGTCGTTGATCTCGTGGGTGACGCCGTCCTCCTCACCGCCGGTCGGGGTGATCTCGACCTCAAGGATGATCTTGGCCGCGGCGGCGCGGGGCAGCAGCTCCTTGGCGATGGCCAGGTTGTCGGCGAGGGTCTCGGCGGAGCCGTCCCACATGTGCGACTGGAAGAGCGGGTTCAGGCCCTTGGAGACGCGCTCCTCGGAGATCGCGAGCAGCGGACGGACGTAGCCGTCCAGCTTGTCCTTCGGGCAGTGGTCCGTGTGCAGGGCGATGTTGACGTCGTACTTCTCGGCGACGATGTGCGCGAACTCGGCGAGGGCGACGGCACCGGTCACCATGTCCTTCTTGTGCTGGCCACCCAGGAACTCCGCACCACCCGTCGAGATCTGGATGATGCCGTCGCTCTCGGCCTCCGCGAAACCGCGCAGCGCCGCGTGCAGAGTCTGGGACGAGGTGACGTTGATGGCCGGGTAGGCGAACTTGCCTGCCTTCGCCCGGTCGAGCATCTCGTTGTAGACCTCGGGGGTTGCGATGGGCATCTGTCCGCTCCTTGTGATCTGCGGGTTTCGGTGCTGGGCCCTGACCTGGGGGCGACGTCATCGTCGCACCTATCCTTCCAGACGCCCATGCCGCCTTCCCGCGCAAGGGCGGGGGGTTTCACGTGAAACCCCCCGTGCCCCTCGGAATCCCCAGGTCAGCCCACTAGGAGAGGCCGAGATCAGCGAGGACGTAACCGGTCAGGTACGTCAGACCGGCCCCTTCGATGGCGCCGACGGCGCCCCGGTCCACGATCGTGGCCACGGCGACGACCTCGCCCCCCGCCTCACGGACCGCCTCCACCGCCGTCAGCGGTGAGCCGCCGGTCGTCGAGGTGTCCTCGACGACGAGGCAGCGCCTGCCCTTCACATCGGCGCCCTCGATGCGGCGCTGCATACCATGCGCTTTCTGGGCCTTCCGGACGACGAAGGCGTCGAGCCGCTCACCACGCGCCGCGGAGGCATGGAGCATCGAGGTCGCCACCGGATCGGCGCCCAGCGTCAGCCCGCCGACACAGTCGAAGTCCAGGTCCGCGGTCAGATCGAGCATCACCTGACCGACCATGGGCGCCGCCTCGCCGTCCAGCGTGATCCGGCGCAGGTCGATGTAGTAGTCGGCCTCACGACCCGACGAGAGGGTCACCTTGCCGTGCACGACGGCCTTGTCCTTGATCTGCTGGAGCAGCTCAGCACGTACGTCAGTCATGGCCACGAGCTTAGGCGCTGCTACCGGTCCAACCTCCGCCACGTCCAGGTGGCGGCCATCTCCAGCGGATCGATGGGAGTGACGAGGCGGGGGGTGGTGTTGAGACCGTTGGGCGGGCCCGACTGGGGCTCGACGCACACGGCCTCCGGCTGTTCGTCGTAGACGACGACCCACTCGGAGCGGCTCTTCACCGTGAGCTCCAGATGCTCCGGCCAGGTGATCGTGACGTCGACCCCGTCGGTCATGCCGAAGCAGTCGTCCCACGGGCCCGGGGTGGGGTCGATCCGGCGGCCGGTGGGGAGGTAGTCGTCCCCGCGCTCCTCCTGCCAGTCCGGCGTGAAGGCCAGCTGGGCGTCCTTCCCGCCGGTGAAGGCATTCCGCAGGAACCAGGGGTGCCAGCCCGCCTGGGCGGGGAACGAGTCGTCGTACGTCTCCACGCCCAGCTGGAGCGTGAGCGAGTCCTCGGCTAGCACGAACATCTGGGTGACGAGCCCGGTGTAGGGCCACGGATCACCGAGGACGTAGGTGAAGACCGCCTCCGCGGGCCCGGTGCGCGCCGTTCGCCACGAGGTGTCGCGACCCGTGCCGTGGATGGCGTGCGGCGGGGCGTTGACGGGCAGTCGGTGGGTGACACCCCCCGTACTGAAGCGACCGTTCGCGGTGCGCCCGCACCACGGAACCATCGGGAAACAGCCGTAGCGCTCGCCCTGTCGCAGCAGTTCGGTCCCGCCGATGCGGAAACTGCTGATGCGGCAGCCGTTCACCGGGTCCACGGTCAGCTCGACGTCGCCGGCGGTGAGCCGGACACTCTGTTCGCCTCTCACACCCCGACCCTACTGGCGTCCCGACCGGCTCGAGCGGCCGTGCCGCACAACGCCCCGGCGCGTCGCGCTCCCGCGGTGCCTCACCTCCGGCGGCGCAGGGCCCGCCCGACGACCACGGCGGAGGCGATCGCCAGTGCGGCGGCCGGCGCCACCCAGCGCAGCGTGCCCCCCGAGGCGGTGGGTGGCGGTGGCGGAACGGGGGCGTACCGGCCGCGCGGGGGTGCGTGATCCACCTCTTCCGCGCTCCGGCCGATCATCGTCCGCCGCGCGTGGGCAGCCTCCGCCGGGGGCTCGCCGTCCTCTCCGAACACCTCGTCACCCAGGGGGTCCAGCGCAGAAGGCGGGACGTCGACGTCGAACACGGACGCCTCGTCTCCGCTCCCGGTCGCATCGTCGGCTCCGGGGCCGCCGGTTCCAGAGCCGTCGGCACCGTCGAGGGCATCCGCTTCGGGGCCACCGTCGGTGTCGTGCGCGGCGCCCGATACCGCGGTTCCGTCACCGCCACCTGTCGGGTCCACGGCGTCCGTGTCCCGAGCCGGCCGCACACCGCCCCCGTCCGGATGCGCGTCATCGCCCTCAGACCCACCGGCGGTCGCGGACCCGTCGGCGGCCCCGCGCGTGTCGCCGCCGTCGCCGGAGCCGGTGGCGTCCGCGGCGGCCGTGCCGAGGGCCGAGGCGAAACGGCCCAGCAGACGGCGGACCGCCTGGGCCACCGCATCGGCCGAAACCTCGGCGAGCCGGCCCTCGACACGCGCGGTGCCGGCGAAGGTCAGCGTCGTGCCCTCGTCCACCGGAGTGAGCCGCAGCGCCACGGCGAGCTTGACCGAGCCGGACCCGCGAGCTTCCGTGCCCTCGCCCTCGACGGCGAAGGCGCCGTCCTGCCGGGTGATCCGCAGGGCGCCTCGGTACGTGATCGTGTGGCCGCCCACACGGATCTTCAGGCGCCCCGCGAGCGGGCCCGCCGATGCGTCGGCGTCCTGTTGGAGCCCGGGGACGCAGCGCGCGACGCGCGCGGGGTCGGCCAGCGTCTGACGGAGGGAATCTGCCGGGACCGGAACGAACACCTCATGCTCCATGAGAACCGAGCCTACTCAGCTCCGGCCCGCGGTAACCCCTTCCGTGCGCAACCGGCCCGCTCCGCGGCGCTCACTCGGCGTACCGCGGATGCAGCAGCGTCGAGGGGGGCAGCCCCCGCGGACGTCGGAAGCCCAGGTCGACGACACCGGGTCCGGGGGCCGGTGGTGCGCCCCGCGCCCCGGCGAAGGCGAGGACGAATCCGCGATCGGCCGGGGGCGGCACGCGGTAGGGGCGGGTCGCGAACCCCGCCGCGCGGA
Organism: Streptomyces sp. NPDC059169; assembly: GCF_042755225.1. Lineage (NCBI taxonomy): Bacteria > Bacillati > Actinomycetota > Actinomycetes > Kitasatosporales > Streptomycetaceae > Streptomyces > Streptomyces sp. NPDC059169. The sequence goes on from NZ_JBHZCF010000020.1 coordinate 143,397, forward strand.
TGGTGGCCTCGACGGTCCAGAAGGTGTGGGGGCGCGCCGCAGCCGCTCCCGCGTGCACGACGAGCCTGCCGCCGTCGGCCAGCACGCACGCCGCGAGGCCGTAGAACTCCTGCGAGTACAGCTTGGTGCCGGGCGTCGTCCCCGGGTCGGGCAGGTCGGAGACCACGACGTCGTACGCGCCGCGCGCCGCCCCGGGGCTCCTCAGCCAACTGAACGCGTCGGCGTGGACGACCTTCACCCGGGGGTCCCGGTACACGTGGGCGTTCAGTGCGGACAACGCCGGGTCCGTGCGGGCCAGGTGCACGATCTCCGGATCGATCTCGACGACCGTCACTTCTCGTACGCCCGCGTACCGGAGCACCTCGCGGGCCGCGAGGCCGTCGCCACCGCCAAGGACCAGCACCCGGGCGTGCCGCCCCGAGCGCATCGCGGGTGCCACGAGCGCGCGGTGGTCCCGTGCCCCGTGGTGCCCGTCCACCTGGAGCCGCCCGTCGAGGAACAGGTCGGGCGGCCCGTGCCCGACCCCGGTCAGAACGACCTCCTGCACGTCGGTCCGCACGGCGACCCGCACCCGCTCCCCGTAGACGGCGCGCCGCGCCGCCGCTTCGAAGTCGGCAACCAGGACCGTCGCGGTGGCCAGCACCGCGAGGACCGTGAGGTTCGCGACGAGCAGCCACCACCGGCTGCGCGCCGACATGTCCCCACGGAACAGCCACAGCACCAGCGCCCCGCCCGCCACCACGTTCACCGCGCCGGTGAGCAGCGCGCCGGTGAGCTGGCCCAACCAGGGCAACAGCAGGAAGGGAAAGGCGAGTCCGCCGACGAGCGCGCCGACGTAGTCCGCGGCGAACAGGTCCGCGACGGTGCACGCGGCGTCCTCGTCCGTCCCGGTCCGACCACCCCGTCTGGACGTCCGCTGGATCAATGTCATCAGCAGCGGGATCTCCGCGCCGATCAGCACCCCGATGGCGAGCGAGAACGCCACCAGTGCGTACCGGGCTTCGCCGAGCCAGGCGAACGCCGCGTAGAGCACGAGCGCCGAGCAACCACCGATCAGGGCGAGCGCCGCCTCGACGAAACCGAAGCCGACGGCGGCGTGGCAGCGCAGCTGTTTGGCGAGCAGCGAACCGAGCCCCATGGCGAAGACCATCACGGAGAGCACCACGGACGCCTGGGTGACCGAATCACCGATCAAATAGGAGGCGAGGGCGACGAGTTCGAGCTCGTACACGAGTCCGCAGGCGGCACAGACGAAGACCACGAGGAGGACGAGGAACCGGCCCGCTCCCGGGCCGACCGGGAGCCGCACCACGCCCTGGACCTGTGGCGGCGCAGACGGGTCGATCATGTCGTAACGCTACGTCACGCATCCGTGGCATCACGTCACCCACACGGGTGCAACTGCCCCGAAATGCCGCGGAGATGCATGGGATCAGCGCATCGCGGGCACCCTCGAACCGACCCTCGTCCTGGTCACCACGAGCTGCCCCTCCTGCGGGTACGCATGCCAGGTGCGCCACCAGACCTGGCCTTCGAAGCGCTGGGCGACCATCGCCGTGAAGGCGTGCGGCGAGCCGGGGAACGTGCCGGCGAGACCGTTCGGATGGTCCGCGACCAGGGCGAGCAACTCCTGCGCGCGCCCTGCGAACGACCCCCTCGACAGCGTCTCGACACGGGCAGCGAACTCGTACTCCCACTCACCGAGCCGCTTGGCGACCCCGAGCGGCAGCGGCGTGCAGCTACCGGGCATGCAGGCCACGGTCTCGGAGCAGGTGCCCCGGTCCTCTTCGAGCAGCACCTGGTGGGAGGCACCCAGGAGTCTCAACTGCAGTTTTGCGCCCGCCAGTTCGATGTCGAGCTCGGCGAGGGCGGGCAGCGGGTCCCGGCCCAGGGCCCAGGCGAGATCGGCTGCGCGGGTATCGGTATAGGAGGTCTTCAAGGTCGTGAGCATGGGTCGGCTCCGCAAACGCGCGTGACGGGATGGACCGGGGCGCCCCGGGAAGATGCACGGGGGAGGTGGGGACCGCCGACTCGGGTCCACTGGAGGTCCGAGGGCTGGAAGGTCTCAACAGCGAGGGAATCATGAAGTGCGCGGCGCCCACAGCGCTTTTACCCAACATGACGTGGTTTCCATCCCCTCGGGGGCCTGACGGTTCAACTGTTCAACTGAAAAACGGTCTGGAGGATGCGGAACTCCCCGGATGACCGGCGTGTCGCACCGCGACGCCGGCGTGTCGCAACCGGAACACCGGTGTGCCGGGCAAAGAGGAAAGGCGCCCGGAGGGAGTTCGTCCCACCAGGCGCCGCAGAACGCGGGAGGCCCGACCGCCCCGTGCCGTTCGGGTCCCCGCCCCTCGGCCGACCGTCAGCAGCTTCCGCAACCACCGCCACCGCCGCCGCACGACGACCCGCCACCGCACGACGAGGAGGAACCGCACGAAGAACCGGAGGTGCAGGCGAATCCACTCGTGGTATCGCCCGCCGCACCACCGCCCCCGGCCCACCAGCTGCCCTTGCCGGACCGCTTCTTCTTCAGGCTCGTGCGTCCGCCGACCTTCCGTGCCCCCGCGTAGCCCGGACTCCCCTTGCGCGCTGTCCGCACGATCGCGAAGAGCGCGGCCGCCAACACGACCGCGACCACGATTCCTGCCACCGACCCCACCGTCCTTCCGGCCCCCCGAAGCGAGGCTGCGTCCGTCGTGCCCGGGGAGATGCCCACCGCGCTCACGGCCCAAAGCAGACTTGAGCAACTCCAGAGCCTTCCGTGAGGCTCCCTCGCCGGGGTAGGCGTCCGCGAACAGGCGGGCCAGAGCTGGCGTAGTCCGCCCTTGTTCCGCAACGGCAGCGCTGTCTCCGCGCCGTCCAGGGCTACCGCGTACGAGCGGGCGTCGGGCGATACCACGAACCGGTACTGCTCGCGCGCCATGGCCGCGATCCGGGCGGCGGCGGGAGGCTTCTCGTCCCCGTCGTCGGCGCTGCGGTCGGGTCGGCGTCCGGTCGACCGGGGCGGGTGGACCTTGAGTCGATCCTTGCGGCGCGTGGGGGTGTTCACGGAGTCGGCCGACTCGTTCACGGCGGTGTTCACCGTGTTCACGGGTCGAGTCGTTCCGTTCACGCGGCCGTTCGTCGTGTTCGCGCGAACGCCGCCTCTCCGGTCGGGCCCGCGCACGCCCGCACCGGTCGGGGTGCGCGCAGGCGGTCGGGTCGCACGATCGACCGCCGCCCGGGGCGTGCCCGGTCGAATTCACGAGGTCAGCAGTAGGGGACCGCGTACCGCGCGGCCGATAGCCATCCCCGAGATGCCGAGCTGCGCAAACGGGACTAAACTCATTAGTTGAAAGCCGCACTGAATGGTGCCACCGGCCGACCCGGTTCACACGACCTGTTGTGCGGATGTCCACCGTGCGTCCGCGGGTATCGAGCCCGTGCCGTTCCGCATGCGCGGCAACCCTGAGACCGCTGTACCGCACGTCCCACTGTGCTGCGGCGGCCATCAACCTCGCACTCCTTCAGCGGAGTACACGAGAAAGATGGAACGAAAGGTACTTCCCATGCGAGTACAACGCGCGAAGCGTGTCATCGCGGCGTCCGCCGCCAGCCTGCTGCTGGCCGGAGGAGTCGCGCTTGGCGCGGCGGGCACTGCGTCCGCGTCCGCGTCCCACGACGACGGCAACTGCAACAACGGTGGTTGCAGCTGGGGTTATGGCGACGACGACAACTGGTGGGGCGACGGAAACGGCGACTACGGCAACGGCAACGGAGGCCACGGAAACGGCGGCTACGGCAACGGCAACGGAGGCCACGGAAACGGCGGCTACGGCAACGGCCGCTGAGCCCTAGACCCCAGGTACAGAAACCCACAACGTGTGGTTCCGTCAGCGGAGCCACACGTCTGCCGCGTCGCGTATCCTCGCGCCACGCCTGCGTCAGTGCCCTGTTCGTAAGAAGAGTAGGACCCACGCAGGGAGTGCAGGTTGCAGTCACATCAGTCGACACTTGTCCGGGCGGTCGCAGTCCGGGGCCAGGATCCTACCCGGGGGGAGAAGGGGATTGGGGTCTGCGGCCGCCTGCCTGGGCCTGGTGTTCAACTGGCTCGGCATTCGCGGAGCCACTACTGACCTCGGCTCGCCAGGGTGAACTCCGGTGAAGTTCCTGATGCGCTCGGAGCGGTGGCCACCATCACCTTGATGAGCCCAGGTCAGTAACGTTGACTGCCACTGGCGTTAGAGCCTCGTCGAGGCCACCGATCCGGGCCGTCTGTGGGCCGTCCGAGGGTGGCCAACGTCAACAGATAACAACACATGCCGACGGCTCACCCCCTGCTCAGAGGTCGCCCTTTGCGTTCCTCCGTAGGCGCCCGGTCCCGAAGGTAGTTGAGCAACTCCAGAGATTCAGCGCAGTATGGCCGCCATGACAGCACCAGGACGTGGCCCCGGAACCCGCCCGCTACTCAATCGCCGCCTCGCCGAATTCGGTACGACGATCTTCGCCGAGATGTCGGCCCTGGCCGTGGCGACCGGCTCGATCAACCTCGGCCAGGGGTTCCCGGACACCGACGGGCCGGAACAGGTGCGGGAGGCGGCGGTGCGCGCCCTGCGCGACGGCCGGGGCAACCAGTACCCGCCCGGCCCCGGCGTCCCGGAACTGCGCACCGCGATCGCCGTCCACCAGCAGGACCGGTACGCGCTGGCGTACGACCCGGACACCGAGGTCCTCGTCACTGCGGGTGCGACCGAGGCCATCGCGGCAGCACTGCTCGCCCTCGTCGAGCCCGGGGACGAAGTGATCGCGCTGGAGCCCTACTACGACTCCTACGCGGCGTCCATCGCCATGGCGGGCGGCACCCGCGTACCGGTCACGCTCCGTCCCCGGGACGGGGCCTACCACCTGGACCTGGACGAGCTGCGCGGCGCCGTCACCGACCGCACCCGACTGATCCTCCTCAACACCCCGCACAACCCGACCGGCACCGTCCTCACCCGTGAGGAGCTGGCCGCGGTGGCCGCTCTCGCCGTCGAACGGGGGCTCCTGGTCGTCACGGACGAGGTGTACGAGCACCTGGTGTTCGACGGGGAGCACACGCCCATCGCGTCTTTCCCCGGGATGCGCGAGCGCACGGTCACCATCGGTTCTGCGGGCAAGACGTTCTCGTTCACCGGCTGGAAGGTCGGGTGGATCACCGCGTCCGCACCGCTGGTCACCGCCGTGCGATCCGCGAAGCAGTTCCTCACGTACGTCTCCGCCGGACCGTTCCAGTACGCGGTCGCCGAGGCGCTGGCCCTCCCCCAGACGTACTTCGACGGGCTCAGGGAGGACCTGCGGGCCAAACGCGACCTGCTCGTCCCGGGGCTGGCAGCGGCGGGGTTCGAGGTCTACCAGCCGGCCGGGACGTACTTCGTCACCACCGACATCCGACCGCTCGGCGAGACCGACGGCTTCGCGTTCTGCCGTGCGCTGCCGGAGCGCTGCGGTGTCGTGGCGATCCCCAACGCGGTCTTCTACGACCACCGCGAGCAGGGGGCGCCCTTCGTGCGCTTCGCGTTCTGCAAGCGGACGGATGTCCTGGACGAGGCGGTGGCCCGCCTCAAGCAGCTGGCTCGCTGAGGGCGGAGCGCACGGCGAGCCACCCGCAGGGCCCGGCAGCCACTCACCGAGGAGCAGGGCGGGGCCGGGTCCGGTGGACCCTTCCCGCTCCGCCTCCGGGTACCCGGGCCGCCCCGGCGGTCCGGGTAGCACGCCGGGCCGGCGCTGTCGCGGCGACTCGCACCCGCACGGCCGTGTCGGGCCGCATTCCACCCGGCCGGCTCCCCAGCGCTCGCGCCGCTCACCTGCGCCGCGGAAGGTCGGGGTGACCGACCACGCGACCCCCGCGCGCACGGAGGTGCACCCTGTCCGCCGACACCTTCGACCAGGCGCCGTCCGTCGACCAGGCCGCACCCACCGGCGATCGGAGCCTGCCGCGGCCCACCACTGCGCCGTCCCCCGCCCGGCCCCGTGCCGCCGCGGTGCGCGCGGCCCTACGCCGCGCCGCACCCGCCCTGGGGCTGTTCGCCGCGGCCAGGCTCACGGGGATGGTGGTGATGGCCCTGTGGGCCTGGCACATCGGCCGGTCCCCGCGAGCGCTCCTCGCCACCTCGTGGGACTCCCAGTGGTACGCCCGGATCGCGGCGCACGGCTACGGCCACACGCTGCACTGGCCGGACGGTGCCGTCCAGTCCGACCTGGCGTTCTTCCCCCTCTACCCGGCCCTCCTGCGGTCCACGACGGCTCTCCTGCCGGTGACCGGCGGCACGGCGGGGCTCGCCCTGTCCTGGGTGGCGGCGGGCGCCGCCGCGTGGGGCATCTACGCTCTCATCGAACGACTGTACGATCGCAGGGCGGCGACCCTGGTGGTACTGCTCTGGGGGTTGCTGCCGCACTCGATCGTGCTGTCCATGGCGTACACCGAGCCGCTGCTGGCGGCGTTCGCCGCCTGGTCGCTGTACTCCCTGGTGACCGGCCGCTGGGTGTGGGCGGGCGTGCTGGCCGGACTCGCCGGGGTGACCCGGCCGAACGGGATCGCGGCCGGGGCCGCGGTGTGCGCCGTGGCCGGGTACGCCCTGGTGAAGCACAGCGGCACGCAAGGGGAGCGCCGGGCGAGGATCTGGGCGGCCGTCGCGCTGGCGCCGGCCGGCTGGCTCGGCTACCTGCTCTGGGTGGGAGCGCGCAAGGGAGATCCGCTCGGGGGGTACTTCGCGGTGCAGCGAGGGTGGACGTCCCGGTTCGACCTGGGCCTCGGCTCGCTGCGGGTGGTGCGGGACATGGTGACCCGACCCGCCTTCTTCGGATTCCCCCTGGCACTCGTCATCACCTGCGCAGGGGTGCTGCTCTTCGTGCTCTTCGTGCTGGACCGTCCACCCCTCGCACTGCTCGTCTACACGGCCGTGCTGGTGCTGATCACAGTCGGCGGCTCCGGGTTCTTCGAGTCCAAGCCCCGCTTCCTGCTGCCCGCGTTCCCGCTGCTGCTCCCACTGGCCGGTGCACTGACGAAAGCCCGGCCGAGAGCGGCGATCACAGTGATCGCCGCCCTGGCCGGGCTGTCGTTCAGCTACGGGACGTACGTCCTGACCCTCGCACCGCTGGCCCTGTGAGCCCGCCCCGGTGGGCGCGGACAGCACCGCGGGCGCGCCCGCACGGCGAGCGGGGGCGCACCCGTGCGGATCCGCGGGCGCAGCGGTCGGCGCTCAGGCGTCCTCGTCGGGCTTCTCGTCCGACTTGTCCAAGGCGGTCTCGATCCCGAACTGCTCCGCGAGCCACTTGTCGAACTCGATGGCCGCACGCACCCAGCTGACCGTCGACGACACGAAGTGCTCCAGGCTGACGCCGGTGCCGATCAGCATCTGCGCCTCACCGATGAGACGGAGCGTCGGGGGCTGCGCCTCCTCCTCGTGGATGTGGGTGTAGACCTTCGGCCAGAGCGTGCGGCGGTTCCAGTCGTCGATCGCGTCGAGGACCTTGGAGCGGTCCTCGATCGGGTGGGGGCGGTCGTAGAACGTCCGCACGGAGAAGATCTGCTGCTCCGCCTCGCCGCGGAACATGAAGTACGTCCGGAACTCCTCCCACGGCGCCGCGAGGTCGCCCTCGTCGTCGACGACGTACTTCAGTTCCATCTGGTCGAGAAGCTGTTTGACCAGCTCCTGGTCGGGGACGACCGGGCCCGCCGGTCCGGCGGACTGCTGGGGCTGGCCCCCGAAGTTGGGAATCGAGGACGGGTCGATGCTCACCGGGTGTTTCCCTTCATACGGATGCGACCATCCTCCCCCATGCCGGGCGGGTGCTGGCAACCCCCACCCGGGCCGTGTCACCGGACGGGCCCCACCATCAGACCGTCCTCGCTGCGGTCCACCCGGACGACGTCGCCGTCCTCGACCTCACCCGCGAGGATCTCCCTGGCGAGGCGGTCACCGATCGCGGTCTGCACCAGACGGCGCAGCGGGCGCGCCCCGTAGGCGGGGTCGTTGCCCTCGTCGGCCAGCCACTGGAGTGCCTCGGGGGTGACCTCCAAGGTCAGCCGCCGCTCGGCGAGACGCTTGGCGAGGCGGTCGATCTGCAGCTGGGCGATGTGCGCCAACTCGTCCGTCGACAGCGCGGAGAAGACGACCAGGTCGTCGAGCCGGTTGAGGAACTCGGGCTTGAACGAGGCCCGGACGACCTCCAGCACCTTTTCCTTCTTCTCCTGCTCGCCGGTCAGCGGCTCGACGAGGAACTGGCTGCCGAGATTGGAGGTCAGGATCAGGATGGTGTTGCGGAAGTCCACCGTCCGCCCCTGGCCGTCGGTCAGCCGCCCGTCGTCGAGCACCTGCAGCAGGATGTCGAAGACCTCGGGGTGGGCCTTCTCGACCTCGTCCAGCAGCACCACGCTGTACGGGCGCCGCCGCACCGCCTCGGTGAGCTGGCCGCCCTCCTCGTAGCCGACGTATCCGGGAGGTGCGCCGACCAGCCTCGCGACGCTGTGCTTCTCGCCGTACTCGCTCATGTCGATGCGGACCATCGCCCGCTCGTCGTCGAAGAGGAAGTCGGCGAGCGCCTTGGCCAGCTCCGTTTTGCCGACCCCGGTCGGGCCGAGGAAGACGAACGAGCCCGTCGGCCGGTCGGGGTCGGCGATCCCCGCCCGCGCGCGGCGCACCGCGTCCGACACGGCCCGCACCGCCTCGTTCTGCCCGATCAGCCGTTTGCCCAGCTCGTCCTCCATGCGCAGCAGTTTCTGCGTCTCACCCTCCAGCAGCCGGCCGGCCGGGATGCCCGTCCAGGAAGCGACCACGTCCGCGATGTCGTCCGGACCGACCTCCTCCTTGACCATGGTGTCCTTCGCGGCCTCGTGCTGGGCCTCGGCCTCGCTGGCCGCCTCCAGCTCGCGCTCCAGCGTCGGGATCTCGCCGTAGAGCAGCTTGGACGCCGTGTCGAAGTCGCCGTCTCGCTGGGCGCGCTCGGCCTGGCCACGCAGCTCGTCGAGGCGCTCCTTGAGCTCGCCGACGCGGTTGAGGGACTCCTTCTCCTTCTCCCAGCGTGCGGTGAGTCCGCGCAGCTCCTCCTCCTTGTCGGCCAGGTCACGGCGCAGCTTCTCGAGGCGCTGCTTGCTCGCGTCGTCGGTCTCCTTGGAGAGCGCGAGCTCCTCCATCTTCAGCCGGTCGACCGAGCGCTGGAGCTCGTCGATCTCCACCGGCGAGGAGTCGATCTCCATGCGCAGCCGGGACGCGGACTCGTCGACGAGGTCGATCGCCTTGTCCGGCAGGAAGCGGGAGGTGATGTAGCGGTCCGACAGGGTGGCGGCGGCGACCAGGGCGCTGTCCGCGATCTGCACCTTGTGGTGGGCCTCGTACCGCCCCTTGAGCCCGCGCAGGATCGCGATGGTGTCCTCGACCGTCGGCTCGGCCACCAACACCTGCTGGAAGCGACGCTCCAGGGCCGGGTCCTTCTCGATCCGCTCGCGGTACTCGTCGAGGGTGGTCGCACCGACCATCCGCAGCTCCCCCCGGGCGAGCATGGGCTTCAGCATGTTGCCCGCGTCCATCGCGGAGTCGCCACCCGCGCCCGCGCCGACGACGGTGTGCAGCTCGTCGATGAAGGTGATGATCTGTCCTTCGCTCTCCTTGATCTCGGAGAGGACGGTCTTCAGACGCTCCTCGAACTCGCCGCGGTACTTCGCACCGGCGACCATGGCGCCGAGGTCGAGGGCGACCAGGCGCTTGTTGCGCAGCGACTCCGGGACGTCACCCTTCACGATCCGCTGGGCGAGGCCCTCGACGACGGCGGTCTTGCCGACGCCCGGCTCGCCGATGAGCACCGGGTTGTTCTTGGTGCGGCGGGACAGCACCTGGACGACCCGGCGGATCTCGTGGTCACGCCCGATGACCGGGTCGAGCTTGCCCTCCCTTGCGGCGGCCGTGAAGTCCGTGCCGAACTTCTCCAGCGCCTTGTACTGCCCCTCCGGGTCGGGCGTGGTCACCCGGCGGCCCCCTCGCGCCTTCTCGAACGCTTCCTGCAGCTTCCTGGCGGTGGCGCCCTGCTGTGAGAGCACCTCGCCGGCCCGGCCACCCTTGGCGGCGATCCCCATGAGCAGGTGCTCCGTGGAGAGGTAGTCGTCGCCGAGCTCCGTGGCGCGCTGCGAGGCGTCGGCGATGACGGCGAGCAGCTCTCGGTTGGGCTGCGGGGGCGCCACGGTGGACCCGGTCACGCTGGGCAGGTCGGCCAGCGCCCGCTCGGCCCCGCCCCGCACGGCTGCCTGGTCGGCGTCGACCGCGGCGAGCAGGTCCGTGATGTTCTCGTTGTCCTGGCCCGCGAGCAGCGCCAGCAGCAGATGCGCGGGGGTCAGATCGGCATGTCCCTCGGACACGGCCCGGGTGCTGGCGGCGTTCAGCGCGTCCCGGCTCCTGTTGGTCAGCTCGGCGTCCACGTGTGGTCTCTCCTCCTCGGCTCCGGCTCCATGAGTAGTACCCGTGCGCGTTCGACTATGACTCATCGAACGTGCACAAAGTTGAGTCTAGTCCACTCAAGGCGTGGGGAGTAGTAGGTCTGGCCCGACCGCGGGTAGGTTCCGGTACATGGCCATCGATCCGCGACGCCCCGACGCGTCCTACCTCGGCTTCTGGCGCGAGTACCACATGTGCACACTGACGACCCCGCGCCCCGACGGCACACCTCACGTCGTCGCCGTCGGCGTGACGTACGACCCGGAGGGCGGCCCGCGGGGCATCGCCCGAGTGATCACCAACAAGCACAGCCGCAAGGTGGCGAACGTCCTGGCCGCGGGGTCGGAGGGGGCACCCGTCGCGGTCTGCCAGGTGGACAAGGGCCGCTGGGCCACACTGGAGGGCCGCGCCACGATCCGCACGGAACCGGACGCGGTCGCGGACGCGGTGGCCAGGTACGCGGAGCGCTACGGGCGCACCCCGACGCCGAACCCCGACCGGGTGGTCATCGAGATCGCCCTGACCCGCGCGATGGGCCGGGCGTAGCCGGCACCTGCCAGGAACGTCGGCAACTGCCCGCGGGGCGGGCACGACAGGCGGGGCGACGCGGAGATGCCCGGCCGGGACTCTTGTGCACGGTGCACGGTGCACGACGCACGACGCGGGGCACGTGGCACCTCCCGGCGCACCTCCGCACGTCCCGTCCGGCATGCGGCCCCGGGGCGTGCACCGCGGAGCCGGGCGCGCTCACGACAGACCGACGACGCGGTCACCCTCCGGGGCCGACCGACCCGCGATGGACGCGGGACACCGGGGCACCGGCCGGGTACGGGCAGCACCACCGGCCCGTCCGGTGAGGGCGGATGCCCCGGGGCGCACCACCGGCTCGGGCAGCACCCGTCCGGCCGGACGACGACAGGGCTCGGCGTCCGGGATGCGGGGCAACCCCGTCCGGCCGGACGCCGCCGAGGGCGCCCACATCCGGCAGAACCCACACAGCACAGCGGCGCCATCGTGTTTCAGGTCCACGATGGCGCCGCTGTGTGGGGGAAGCACCTGAGCGATCTTGAACGACGGGGGAACCGCTCAGGCACTGCGGGGGGTGGCGGTGGTAGCTTCGGGTTCGACCAGCTGGTGGTCCCGCTGGTCCAGGTTCACAAAGATCATTCCGTATCTGATGGCGCAACGAACTGGTCGTGGGGCCCCGCGGGGCCGACGGAGGCACCGGTAGGCACGGACGTCCTCGTCGTCCTCACGGGCGACGACGATCGGCTCCCCGAAGAGGGTGACCATCAACGAGTCGCCACGATGGGGGATGGCCGTGACGAGATCGATGAAATGCCACCCCGACCGGTAAGCGGTCGCCATCTCCCGCCGGAAGACACGGTCGTCCGGAGGGGCGCTCATGCCTCGACGCCTGCCGGTGTGGTCTCCCAGGTCGGCTCTCCGGGTGATGCAATCACCGACACGGGCGCGATCTCCCACGTCGGCTCACCCGGGGACGCAATCGCGGACGTGGGTGCCGTCTCCCACGTGGGCTCCCCATTCGCCACGAATCCACCGAGAGCAGCCGCAACGGCTATAGCGCAAAGTGCACGAACCATCCTGGTCATGGCCGATCTCCACCTCTTTTAATCACTACCTCCTCCCCCGCGCCTAAGACGATGGCTCACTCCGAACGCTTCCACCAGCAAGTCCAGGCATCATGTTCCTGTAATTCAGGACCCTGAGGGGGGTGCAAATGCAGGCGAAAAGGGGCGATGAGGGAGAAAAGCACAGTCACGACGAGCTGTGCGAGGCCGGGAAAAACCTCTACGCGTCCGCGCTGCGCAGCGGCCGCATAGCCCGCTCCGAGGTGGCCGAGGCACCATGCCTCATCGACCTGGCCATGCTGCGCCCGGATCCCGACGACGGAGAATGGCTCCATCCGGTGCCCCCGTCGGTCGCACTGCATCAGCTGATACACCCCATCGAGCGCGAGATCCAAGAGCGAAGACGCCTCACGATCTCGTTGGCGGATGCGTTCGAGCCATTCATGGCCATCAGTGCGCAGGACCCCTCGACGACCCACGCCATCACCGTCCTCGAGGGCCTGAGCCTGATCAACGCGACGCTGGACCGCGTCATCGTCGAGTGCACCGAAGAGCTGCTCACGGTCCAGCCAGGGAGCGGCAGGCGGCCGGCGACGCTCCAGGACGGCCTGCGGCGCGTCGAGATGCTCGTCGACCGCGGGGTCCGCATGCGGACCCTCTACCAACACACCTCGCGCCACCACCCCGCCACCATGGCGTACGTCGAACGCGTCGCACCGTACGGCGCGGAGGTCCGCACGCTCGAAGAGATCATCGACCGGCTCATCATCGTCGACCGCAAGGTGGCCTTCATCCCGGCGCGCAGCGACCGCCGGGTGGCCCTGGAACTGCGTCACGAAGGTCTGGTGCAGTATCTCGTCGGCGTCTTCGAGCAGTTCTGGCTGCACGGCGTGCCGTGGGACGAGCGCCTGGGGTCGTACACCCCCGAACTGGACGGGATAAGCGGCGTCCAACGATCCATCGCCAAACTCCTCGTCGAGGGCCACGTCGACGAGGCCATCGCCCGCCGGCTCGGGATGAACGTCCGCACCTGCCGCGCGCACATCGCCAAACTCGCCTCGGCGCTGGGCAGTGGATCCCGCGCCCAACTCGGCTACCTCATCGCCCAGTCCGGAATCCTGGAGCACGACCACTGACCACCCCTGCCGGTGGCCTGCACCTTGTCCGTCAGCCGACGTCGGCGGCAGGCCCACTGGCGGGCGATCACCTCCCGGCACTCGCCGCGCCCTGCCTCAGCCCAGGAGTTCGCGAGCCTGGGAGCGTTCCGGGTCCACCGTTCCGAGGGACCCCGCGGCGTCCTGCTCAGAGGCGGCCTCCGGTGCCTACCGGAGCTGCCCGAACGCGGCCTGCGCGGATCGTCGCGTACCGGTTGAGCCGCTGGAACCCGCTCACCGGCGCCCACGACCTGCTGCCCACCGAGCCCGCAGGGGCGCGGGCGGGGCCGACCGCGCCACGAGGACGCGACCCCGCCGCTCGGCCAGAGCCCTCTGACTACCGGGTCGTCGGGGTCCGTGCGGACGGCAGCACGACGGCTGCCGCGTACCCGTGGTCAGTCCGGTCGGCCCCGTCCCGCCCCCCTGACGACCGCACGACCCGACGGCCCGCGGCGTGGACAGGCCGGGGACCGGCACACACCGAAGGGGCCGGGAGAGCACACCGCTCGCTCTCCCGGCCCCTTCGTCGCTGCTGCGGGACGGCCGTCGCTTCCTTGCGAAGCCCGCACCCCGTGGCGTCAGGCGTCCCGCTTCGGACGCCACACCACCAACGCACTGGCCTGCTGCACGTCCTGGTACGGCACCAGGTCGCGCCGGTACGACGCATGCACCTGAGCCTCACGCTGCTGCATCGCCGCCGCGGCGCCCTCGACCGCCGCCGTCAGCTCCGCCACGCGCTGCTGGAGCGCCACGACCTGGTTCTCCAGTTCGATGATGCGCTTGATACCGGCCAGGTTGATGCCCTCGTCCTGGGACAATGCCTGGACCTGGCGCAGCAGTTCGATGTCACGGGCCGAGTAGCGACGCCCACGCCCGGCCGTACGGTCCGGGGAGACAAGACCGAGGCGGTCGTACTGCCGCAGTGTCTGTGGATGCAGGCCGGAGAGCTGCGCCGCCACCGAAATGACGTACACCGGCGACTCTTCGGTCAGTTCGTAAGGGTTGCGACGTCGGCCGTCCATCGCGTCATGCTCCCTTCGCAGCCTGGAACAGTTCTGCCCGCGGATCCTCATCCGCAGTCGCCTTGCGGTAGGCCTCCAGCGCGTCACGTGCCTCGTCGCTGAGCTCCGTGGGCACCGCGACCTCCACGGTGACCAGCAGATCGCCACGGGTGCCGTCCTTGCGGACCGCCCCCTTGCCACGGGCCCGCATCGTACGCCCGTTCGGCGTTCCCGCGGGCAGTTTCAGCGTGACCGGCGGTCCCCCGAGCGTCGGGACCCGCACCTCGCCGCCCAGCGCGGCCTCCACGAAGGAGACCGGCACGGTGACGGTGAGGTTGTCGCCCTTGCGCCCGAAGACCGGGTGGGTGCCGACGTGGACCACGACGTACAGGTCGCCCGCCGGTCCACCGCGCTCGCCCGGGGCGCCCTTGCCGCGCAACCGGATCCGCTGCCCGTCGGAAACACCCGCCGGAATGCGGACCTGCATGGTGCGCGAGGACTTGGCGCGACCGCTGCCGTGGCAGACATCGCACGGGTCCTCGGCGATCAGCCCGCGGCCCTTGCAGTCCACGCACGGGTCGGTCAGCGAGAACGAACCGCTTCCGCCGCGCGAGACCTGGCCGGTGCCGACACAGGTCGGGCACACCCGAGGGGTGCCGTTCTTGTCGCCGGTGCCCGAACAGGCCTTGCAGGGCTGCTGGCTGGACATCCGCAGCGGGACCGTGGCCCCGTCGACCGCCTCGGTGAAGCTGAGCGTCACCTCGGACTCGACGTCCTGGCCGCGGCGCGGTTGGGTGCGCGGACCGCCACCGGCACCGCGGTTGAACAGCCCGCCGAAGACGTCCCCGAGGCCTCCTCCGCCGCCGCCGCCGAAGCCGCCGGCTCCGCCGGCCTGGGCGCCCCCGAAGAGGTCGCCCAGGTCGAAGTTGAACGAGCCGCCGGCACCCGGACCGGCCCGGAAGCCGCCGTTGCCGAACAGGGCCCGCGCCTCGTCGTACTCCTTGCGCCGCTTGGGGTCGCCGAGCACGTCGTTGGCCTCGGAGATCTCCTTGAAGCGCTCCTCGGCCTTGGCGTCGCCCTTGTTGGCGTCCGGGTGGTTCTCGCGTGCGAGCTTCCGGTACGCCTTCTTGATCTCGGCGTCGGTGGCGTCCTTGGGGACGCCGAGAACCTTGTAGTAGTCCTTCTCGACGAAGTCCTTCGTGCTCATCGACGCCCCTCCTTCCGGTACGTCACTGCGTCGGCCATCGCGTCAGCCCTCGTCCGGGCCACCGCTCTCCTCGTCCGCGGCCTGCTCCGCCTGCTCCTTCGGCTGGGCCCCCGGCTGGGGCTCGGCCACCGCGACCCGTGCGGGACGGATGGTCCGCTCCCCGATCCGGTAACCCGGCTGCAGGATCGCCACGCAGGTCGTCTCGGTGACGTCCGGCGCGTAGCTGTGCATCAGGGCCTCGTGCACCGTCGGGTCGAAGGGCTCGCCCTCCTTGCCGAACTGCTGCAGGCCCATCTTGGCCGCCACCGTCTCCAGCGACTCGGCCACCGACTTGAAGCCGCCGACCAACTCGCCGTGTTCACGCGCACGGCCGATGTCGTCGAGCACGGGCAGGAGCTCGGTCAGGAGCTGCGCGACGGCGATCTCCTTGACCGTGACCCGGTCCCGCTCCACCCGACGGCGGTAGTTCTGGTACTCGGCCTGCAGCCGCTGGAGGTCCAAGGTGCGCTCGTTGAGCGCCGTGCGGACCTGGTCCAGTTGGGCCGTCAGGCCCGCCTGGGCCGCGGTCTGGCTGGTGTCCCCGGCCGGGGCCGCCCCCTCCTCCGCGGAGGGGGAGGCGGCCTGCGCCGCTTCGTCGGGAGTGGCGCCGGAGGGGACGTCGGGCTGCTCCTCGAAGCCCGGGGTCTCCTCCGTCATCAGGCAGCGCCGCCCTTCTGGTCCTTCTCGTCGTCGACGATCTCGGCGTCGACGACGTCGTCGTCGGCCTTCGCCTGGGAGGCGCCGGCCTCACCGGCACCGCCCGCGGCCTGCGCGTCGGCGTACATCGCCTGACCGAGCTTCTGGGAGACGGCCGCGACCTTCTCGGT
>NZ_JBHZCF010000021.1:0-82488 GCF_042755225.1 Streptomyces sp. NPDC059169
TTCTGCGAGCTGGTGATGTCTGACCGCTCGGACTCGCTGCGGTCGTGGGCGGTCGCCAGCTCTTCCACGGCGATCAGAAGCGCGGGGCTGGTCCCGGCCTGTGTGGATGCCCTGTCTGCCATCTGGCTCTCCTCTCGGCCTCTCCGCCCGCTCCGGGCGAAAGCTTCGAGTTACCCCCCTCCACCACATGGCAGTAGAGCGAGATTCGGACATATGTGCGAGATCGGTGTGGCGCGCACTGGTGAAGCCATAGCGCAAGTCGCGGTGCCGCCACAGGCTCGTACTCGACGATGGGTTCATGCGCTTTCACTTCCCGAGTGGGACGACGGTGTCGCGCGGCGGGCGTAGGGAGTGAAGTGGGCCGGCGGGTGATCGATGGGCAGGTCGGGGCGCCAGGCGGTGAGGATCTGGGCGCTGCACTCGAACAGCCCGTCAGGCAGTTCGTCAAGCGGCCACCAGGACCAGTCGCCGACGCTCTCGTCCGGCTGGGTGGTGGGTTCGCCCTGCCAGGCGGTGACGAGGGCGCCCACGGTGACGCGTACGACGCCGCCGAGGTGATCGACGAGGGTGCCCAGGAGGGTGATGTCCTCGGGGCGCGCGGACAGGCCGGTCTCCTCGGCCAGCTCGCGCACGACCGTCTGCTCCAAGGGCTCGCCGACCTCAACGGATCCTCCGGGTAGCTCGAGAGTGCCGCGACGGTGGCGGCCCAGGAGCAGGCCGCGCTTGCCGAGGACGATGGCGCCCACGCCGAACGCCGCGTGCGGGACGGGCGGGCGACGGCTGCGGGGGCGGCTGGTGATCCGCGCAGATGCGGCGGTCCTGCGCCGCGCCTGGATGAGCTGGCAGATCACGGGGTTGTCCGGCTCGGGCGCATGGAGCTGAGTGATCGCCTCCACGGTGAATCCGTAGTCGGTCAAGAGGTCTTCCCACACCTGCGCGGTCAGCACCCAGGTCTGCAGCGGCAGCGGCTGCATTCCCTTGAGACCGACTGTCTCCTCGCGCGGGGCCACGGTCGCGGAGGGGCTGTGGCCGTACCAGTTGGTGTGCAGCACGGAGAAGACGAGCGGGGCGCCGGGGAGCAGCCCGTCGCGCAGCGCGGGCAGGACGATGTGCGGGTCGATCCCGGCGAGCGTGCAGATGCCGTACGCCGCGTCGTACGGCTGAGCATGCCGAAGGTGCTCGATCACGTCCGCGTGCAGGAACCGGACGCCGGGTACGTCGCCGAAGTGTCCGGTGGCGCGTCGATGCTGGGTGGGCGAGAGTTCGACCGCATCGACGAGTGCGCCGTGGCTCTGGGCGACGTGGACGGCGTAGTGGCCGGCGCCGGAGCCGATGTCCAGGACCCGCTTTCCGGTCAGAGGGCCGAGGACGTCGTCGCCGGGGCCGATGCCGTCCCAGAAGCCCCATCGCAGCTGTTCAGGTACGGGCGGCATGTAGGAGCGGTCGAGTTGGAACTGGCCGTAGGCGGTCCAGGTCTCGGGGTTGGGGGATACCTCGGCGGACATGCGAACTCCAAAGGGGAGGGGCGGGGTCAGGCGGGACCGGTGGCGAGGTACTGTGGTCCGTTTCCGGCGCGGGCCTGTTCGATGGCCTCCAGGCGGGCGAACGCCGTCTTGCCCATCAGGCGTCGCCACTCGTCGAGGTCGTGGATGGCCCACAGGTCGTGCTCGGCCGGGTCGAGGCGTATCTGCCGCAGCTGTTCCGTGCTGAGGGTGCCGCCGTCGAAGATGAAGCCGACCTTGCCCATAGGCCAGCGGGGGCCGGGGTGCAGGTAGTGCGTGAGCAGCAGACGGGGCTGGTCCTGGCCGAGCTGGAGCCCGGTTTCCTCGGCCGTCTCGCGGCGCGCGGTTTCCAGGGGGTCCTCGCCGGCGTCTGTGTTCCCGCCGGGAAGCTGCCAGGGTCGATCGCCGTACACCGAGCGCAGCTGGACGGGCCGGTCGTGGTCGTCGCGTACGTAGAAGCAGCTGTACACCGTGTGGTGAGGAACGGTCTGTACGTATGCCTCGGGGGACATGGGCAGGGGCTGCCCGGCGAGTGCCGGCCGGTGGTCGAACTCGATCGCGAGCGGTCCCAGCGCCTCCTTCACCGGCGGGTAGATGCGGCGCAGGTTGGCGAGCTGCTCTGCGCGCGTGGTGTCAGGGTCGATGCGGCTGGCGTCCTCCGTGGTGAGCAGCTCGGCGAACGAGGCGTACGGCGTGATCCGCGCGGCCTGCAAGTCGAGGGCGCGTCCCGACTCCTCGCCGTGGAACATGAGGACGTCGCCGACCGCGATCTTCTTCATCCGTGGGGTGCGTACCCGGACTTCGATGGTCTTGCGGCCGGATTCCACCTGGGCGTAGTAACGCTCGTAGAGGCCCAGTCGGTGCTGCGGCTGCACCAGGTCGGGTACCGGATCAGTCATGGGCGCTCACCTTCTCCGGCTGCACGTCCGTGGCATCGACGGCGTCTGAGCGCCAGGTCCACACGAGCCGGCTGTGGGTCTTGTCCAGCAGGTGCCCCACGGGCAGCTCAAAGTCGGGGGTGCCGGCAGGGAAGACGTTCAAGTCGGGGTAACCGTGAGCCCGTTCGTGAGCGTGCCAGCGGTGCACGCCGACGGCGAGCTGGTCGGCAAGGGTGGGTCCGGACGGTCCGAAGCCGTGCGCCAGGAACTCCGAGCGGCGCTGCTCGGGCGTGGGGCCGTCCTGGACCAGGGTGTGGGTGAGGTAGGCGAGGGAGCCGTCGGCTGTGATGGCGGCGGCGTCGGACCGCTTGGGTAGCGCGGTGATGCCGCTGTCCGGGTCATGGTTGCGGGCGAGGCGGCAGAAGCCGGGCAGCGTGGTGGCGAGGAACAGTTGCAGGGTCTCGAACGACTCGTTGCCGGCCACGGTCACGCCGGTGGCCACTTCGTGGCGCGGGCCCGCGAGTGCTTCGTCCAGGCCGGAGGTGTCGGCGGGGTCGCCGTCGGGGAAACGCAGCTGCAGTTCGCCGTCGGCTAGGTTGACGGAGGGGACGGCGAGGGCAGCGGGCCCGCGGTCGCGGATGAACCCGCAGAACGTGAAATCGGTCGCACGCAGCATCTGGCCGTGCTTCTGGAAGGCGATGGCTCGGGTGTAGTCGTGCACTTCCAGCGGGAGCACGAGATAGCGCCCGTCGGCGAGGTGGTCGCGCCAAGCGGGAGCAATGTCCCAGCAGTTGTAGGTGATCACAGCAGCGTCGAAGCCGCCACGGGGGATGTACTCGACGGCGCCGTCGCTGGCGGAGCCGAGCGCCGCGGTGACGCGACCGTTGCCGGCCTCGGCGGTCAGCCGCCGCGTGCGGTGTACGACATACGGGGCTAGATCGACGGTGATCACGCGACCGGTCGGGCCAACCACGTGCGCGATCAGTTCGGCGTTGTAGCCGCCCGAGCCTCCCTCGAAGACGGTCATCCCCTCGGCTAGACGCAGGTGCTCGATCATGTCGGCCTGGAGCCAGGCCGCGGAGACAGAGCTGGTCGCGCGGGCCCGGTCGTCGTGCTCGGTGACCACGGCCAGGTTGCTGTGGTAGGCGGTACGTAGAGGGCTTTCGGGGGTGAAGCGGTGGCGTGGGACCGAGCGGAGCGCCTGCTGGACGGGCAGGGAGGGTGCCCAGCCGCCGGCGATGACGCGGTCGGCCATCTGCTGGCGCCGTTCGATCGCCTCGGATGATTCGCCGGGCACCGGCGGGCAGGTGTTGTTGACCGGATAGGTGTGCGCGGACGGTACGTACGGCAGGACTCCTGGCCAGACCGTGTCCAGCGCCCGCGCGGATACGGCGGACAGTCGGTCCAGGCGCTGCAGATCATGAAGCGGATGCCAGTCCACGTGCCCGGACTGGTCCGGTTTCGGCGGCTGGGCTTGGCCGGTGTGAGCAGTGATTCGGACGATCGCGCTTGTCCGGGAAAACCCCTCCTGAGCGTCCACGGATAGTCCGAGGACGTGGGCGTCGGCGGGATCGGCCGTCATTCCGGTCTGCTCGGCCAGGGCGCGCACCGCGGTGTGTTCGAACCGTTCTCCGGGCTCACTCGGCCCGCCGGGCAGCTGCCACCATCGGTGCGTCGACCTGCTCAGCAGCACGCGGCCGTGGGCGTCGGTGACCACGGCCTGCACCTCATTCGTCGAACTCGGCTGCGGGCACGGTGGATTCGCGATCTGGACCGCGGGCTTGTTGAGGCCGCGCAGCACCAAGACGGCCATGCCGTTAGCGGTAAAGCGCTGCGCCTGGGCCCACATGCTCATCAGAAGGGCGACCTCGTCCTCGTCGAGCGCGATACGCCGCCGTTCGATAGGGGTGGTCGCGGCCAGCGGGGTCACGACAACGAGGGCGCCGTGCTCGCGGAGCCGCCGGCCGAGAGTGCGGACCAGCCGCATACGGTCACGCACGAATGCGTACACCATCCGCAGGGTGATCAGGTCATAGCCGCCTGGGGCGAGCTTCGAAAGGTTCCCGCGCTCGATGTCCAGGTTCAGCCAGCGGACGGACGGGGCGTCGGGGCTCGTGTCGGCGGTGGGGAGGGCGCTCTCGGCCCAGTCCAGGGCGTCGACGGCATAGCCCATCGAGGCAAGATGCAGAGCAAGCTCGCCGGTCTTGTTTCGGCAATCGTGCAGTGTCTCTTTGATGACGGCGCCTCCCGCTGACCAGCAGTTGTGAGGGAGTTCAAGGGGTGTCTCTCTGCTTAACATCCCTTGCATGGAACAGGCGTTCTACTCATCTGAGGGCTGGGAAGGCTGGGGCTTGGAGTTCAAGCCGGTCATTCCCGAGGGGATGGTGCTCGTCTTCGACGACGACCTTCGGTTTGAAGACGAGCACGGGCTGCGTACCTCGGCGATCGTGAACCGGTGGGCCTGCGAGCTGCCGACCAACGGCTGCCCCGCGGCGAACTCGTGGCCATCGTATGTCGGTGCCGTACGCCAGTGGTCGGAGTTCGGGGAAGAGCACGGAGTCGGTCTCTTCGACAGCCGCGAACGGCTCAAGGCGCTGCTGAGCGCCTACGCGGTGTACCGGTCGCAGGGTCCTGTCGACGGCAAGCAGAGGTTCAGGGTTACCACCTGGAACCAGCACATGACCATGCTCAGCACCTTCTATGGCTGGGCGATCGAGAACGGCTACACCACCTCGCTGCCGTTCACCTACCGGCAGGCCACGGCGGTCTTCTCCGGCCAGCGGCGGGAGGTCCGCCGGAACTCCGCCCGGCGTCGGCAGTCGAAGTCCCATGTGACCGTCAAGTACCTGGAAGACGAGTTCGCCGACCTGTTCCACAAGGGTCTGGCCCGGCTGCAGCCGGACGGGTCGGTGGAGCGCGGCTACCGCGGCCGGGAGATGGCCCGCAACGCGGCGGTCGGACGGTTCGTCTTTTCCTCGGGGCCGCGCAAGCAGGAGTTCTCGTACCTGCTGGCCTGCGAGGTGCCGAAGCTGCCCAGCCGTCGCAGTGACGTGCCGGTCCTCGTCCCGCTGCCGGAGGGCATCACCAAGGGCAGCAAGTTCCGCAACACGTGGATCGACTACGAAGCGCTGGCTGAACTGCACAACTACCTGGAGTTCGAGCGGGCTGCGGCCGTTCAGGGATCCACCTGGATGCCGCCGCGACGCTGGGGTGAGCCGCTCGTCGTGACGGAAGCGACGGCGCGGGGCGGACGGGTGAACGGCAGCTGGATGAGCTGGGAAACACTGGGGCCGGCCGAACGGCGTCGGCTGGTCGCGCCCAGCGGCGGTTCGATGCTGCTGTCCGTGTGGGGGCCGGGGCGCCCGTTCACCGACTGGAACACCGTGTTCGAGCGGGCGTCAGACCGGATCCGTGAACGCTACGAACCGCGCTTCCCCCATGTCACCCCGCATCGCGGGCGCCATACCTTCGCCATGCAGACCATGGCCAAGCTGGTGCGCGGGTACTACGAACGGGCTGCTCGCGTAGTTGGGGAAGGCGATGACGATGCCGGTCTGGCGTTGTACCTCAAGACCACCGAGCCGCTGCTGGTGCTGCGTGACCTCCTTGGTCACTCCAGCGTCTTGACCACGGAGCTTTATCTCAACCGCCTTGACACGACCCGGATCTTCGCCGAACTGTACCGGCGGGTCGGCGAGGACGCCGGTCTCTTGGACCGGTCCGCTGCGGACGAGGCCGCGGCGGAGTTCGAAGACGAAGATGACGACAACGGCGAGGACCGCTGATGCCTGCCACCGTGATCGAGGACCCGCTGGGCATCGCCGCCGTCTTCAGCGACGGGACGAGCGTGTCCTTGACGGTGAACGTCAGGGCGGGCGGCAAGACCTACAGTACGCGGAACCCTGTTCTGGCCCGGGACATGCTCTCGGGGCTGGCCGATCTCGTGCATCCGCACGGTGACGTGGATGCGACGCGCACGCTCAACGAGTACACCTCGGCGATCCGTGCGCTGACCAACGGCCTGGCCGACCTGGGGTTCACCGGCGGTGCGGCCGAACTGACGCGTGCTCATCTCGCCGAGCACTGGCTGCGCGGCGAGCACCGGGCCGCGGTCGAGTCTCTCAGCCGTCGGATGCTCGCCCGCATGGACGATCTGCACGGGCTGTTGAAGCCGGACGTCCGGGAGATGGTGGACGGCCGCCAGTTCCAGGTGTCGCGGCGCCGCCGTACCGAGAGCTCGCTCGTACCGTACACCGAGGGCGAGTGGGCCCGGCTGACCGAGGCGTGCGAGAAGGCGGTGAAGGACTCGTACTCCGTCTTCCGCAGCGCGAGAAGTGCCGCTGAAGGCGGAGAGGATCCGCTCACCGGTGGGTGGAGCGAGGCGAACGTGTACTGGGCCTACGTGAGGTGGGGTCCGCTGGAGGCGATGCCGTATGCCGACTGGTCGCCCGGCCACTTCTCCGGCCTGCCGGAGGGCCAGTTCCCGTACCGCAAGGTCGCTGTATCGGCACGGCTGTTTCCCGATGCCTCCACGGTGCTGGCCTACCGCCTGTTGCTGGGGGTCTACACCGGCATCGTGCCCGACGGCCTGGACGATCTCGGGCTCGGCGACGTGGACTGGGCCGGCGAGTCGACGATCTTGCTCTCCTACATCAAGCGCCGTACGGCTGAGGAGAGCCGGACCCTGACCAGGAGGGCCACGCGGCTCCTGGAGCAGTGGCTGGACCACTCCTCGCTCACTCGGAAGTTCGCGCCCATGGACATGCGTGACGCCTTGTGGGTGCGCTACGTACCCCGGGGCCGGGTCACGTGGGTGACCACGGTCCCGCAGGAGGAGAAGATGAAGAGGTGGATCGCCGCGCAAGGGCTCCTGGCCGATAGCGGCAAGTCGCTGCGGGTGCACCTGCACAGGATCCGGACGACGTACGACTCGATGCGTGACCGCCGCGCCTGGGCCGGAAGCCGGCGCGCCACGCTGGATCCCAACCGAAGCCCGCAGGTCGAAGCCGACCACTACCTCGGCGCCGGCACGCCTGAGCAGCGCGCCCTGGTCGACGAGATCATCGTCGAGGCCCAGCACGACATGCTGCGCAAGGCCGAGCCCCCGATGGTGCTCACCACCGAGGACACCGCCTCCCTCGTACGGGAGTATCCCGAGCGGGTCGCCGGCCTGGGGCTGGACGACGCGGCGCTCGCCGAACTCGTCAACGGCGGACGGGACGTGTTCAGCGCTGCCTGTGGCGATCACCTGTCGGGCCTGCACGGCCCCAAGGGGAAGCCGTGTCCGGCCCGCCCGTGGGTGTGCCTCCTGTGTCCGCTGGCGCTGTTCACTGCCCGGCACCTGCCGAACCTGATGCGTCTGCGCGCGTTCTTCGCCCGCCAGTGGGACCTGATGCCATCCGGGGAGTTCATGCGGAATTTCGGTCCGTACGACCAGCGGGTGGCCGAGATCCTCACTCCCGGCGTCTATTTCCCGTCCCCGCTGCTGCTGGAGGCCGCCGCCCAGGTGGCCGACGCCGACGATGAACTGCCGCTGCGGCCGGAGGAGACAACGCGATGATGAACCATCCCAAGACCGCCGCGCCGGATCAGGTCCAGCCCCATCCCGGTCCGCTGGCGCGCGTCGACATCTGCGAGGCGGTGGGGCTCGCGGTGCGCCCGGGCGGGAAGCGTCCCCTGGTCGGCGACCTGATCTGGGACTTCGCAGACCTGGAGGATCTGCCCGTCCACCTGCGACCGGGTCAGGTCCGCCTGGACTTCACCAGCATCGGCAACCCGAAGTGGCGCCCCCTCGCCCAGGAGTACCTGTTTGCGCGCATGGCCCCCGGACACGAAGCCGTACGGCACCTGCCCAGCGCCTTCCGCATGCCGCTGCACTTCGACACCTGCCGGAGCCGTCTGGCCGAGCTGGCACGGTGGTTCAACTGGCTCACGCGGCGCCGCGTCACGTCCCTTCAGCACGTGACGCAACAGCACTGCCAGGGCTTCTATGACTCTCGCAGGCACACCCGGGGCACGCACGGCGGGCCACTGCGGCCGACCAGCTCGCACACGCTCATGACCGCCGCTCAGGCCGTGCAGGAACCGGTCTTCTACAACGACCTGTTCACCACCGACCGCTTCACCGAAGGATTCATCCCCTGGGCCGGCCGAACCCCCTATGAAGTCGCGGGCCGCAAACGGTCCACCGAGAACGTCGTGCAGCCGCTGCGCGACGAGGCACTGCGCCCCTGGCTGGCCGCGGCCCTGTACATCGTGCAGACCCTCGGCCCCCACGTAGTCAACCTGATCCGCGCCGTGCGCCAGCACGACGACGGGGCGCCTTGGCCGGGCGAGGGCACGAATGTGAAGCGACTTGAGGCGGTGATACGTACCCACCTCGACCAGGGCGTCCCCTTGGAGCCGGTCGGGGCCCGGGAGACCGGCTCACGGCTGGTCGAGGGCTGGTCCGCCGACGACCCCCTGCTTGCGCTGAACGTGCTCTCCATCGCCCGGGAGGCGGGGTTGACATCCTTCTCCTACAGACACCTCGCCCCGCTGCGTCCGCTGCTGGAACGGACCGTGGCGGCGGTGGGGCTGCGGCCGAGGTGGGCGTGGAACGCCGCCCCGGTGGAACGCGCCGACGGCGCCGGGACCGTCCCGTGGACCGAGGGCTTCGCCACGGCCGAAGAGGCGGGTCACCTGGTGGAGCGGGTACGGACCGCCTGCCAGGTCGTCGTCGCCCTGCTCACCGGGCTACGCAGCAGCGAGCTGGCAGCGATGCCCCTCGACGCGTGTGTCCCGCCGCAGGACCTCGGCGCGGGACGCACGCGCTACCGGCTGCGGACCAAGCTGATCAAGGGGCAGGAACAACTGGGCGGCGTCTGGGACGAGTGGGTCACCGTGGCTCCCGCCTATGACGCGGTTGCCCTGGCCATCGATCTCCTGGACCCCCGACGGCCCGGCAAGCACGTCTTCGGCCGCACCACGATGGCGAAACGCTGTACGAAGCTGCGTGAGTGGGTCAACGGCCCCGAAGGACAGCGGCTGGGCCTCGCACCGATTCCCGACGACCGGATCAACATGCGCATCACCCGGCGTACCCTGGCCATGGCGCTCGCACACCGCCCCGGCGGACTACTGGCCGCCAAGATCCACCTCAAGCACGTCTCCATCGTCACCACCGAGGGCTACGCCGCCAGCCCCGGCGGTTCCCAGGCCAAGTTCATGGCCGAGGTCAGCGCGGAGGAGCAGATCCGCAACAAGGATCTGACACTGGCGGCGTTCCGCGACTTCCAGAACGGAATCCGTCCCGCCGGACCCGGCGCCCGCGACCTGATCGCCCACTTCGAATCCGTGGACGACAAGATCCGCGAACTACAGGCATCATCTCCTGGCGTCCGCCCCGGGGACGAAGAGGTGATCCAGTTGCTGGCCCGCAGGGCAAAGACGCTGCACCTGGGAATCGCCAACTACTGCTGGTTCGCCGACCCCTCCAAGGCGCTGTGCCTGCTCCTGGCCGGCACGCCGAAAGCGGACAAGCCGCTGGTCGGCATGTGCGACTCGGCCCGCTGCCCGCAGGCCACCCACCACAGCCGACACCGGCCGGTATGGGCCTCCAGCGCGGAGAACAAGAAGGTGTTCATCGGCAAGATCGGACGTGGACAGAAGGACGAGAAGGCCCGCCTGCAGAAGGAACTCGACCGCGACCTGAGGGTGTTGGCCGAGATCGACGCCGCGACCGGAACGGCAGCGTGACATGGGACGAATCAGCGAGGACACCCGAGCCCGCAACGAAGAGGCGATCCGCGCGGCAATGGACCGGCTACTGCGTGGCGACCTGCCGCCCGGCGGCAAATGCGACCTTCGAACCCTGGCGAGCGAGTCCGGGGTGCCCCGCACCGCTTTCTACGCCAAGAAGAACCGCGACGGCACCGCCCGGCCAGGGCCGTATCAGCACCTGGCCCAGGAGTTCGAACGACGCCTGACCGCCCTCAGGGACGCCGGGACGATCCCTGACCCCCGGGCTGCGCAGATCGAGCGGCTCAAGGAGGCCAACACCGCACTCAAGTCCCGGCTGGATCAACGTGATGCCGAGTTGGAGGACCTCAAGGACTTCAAGCGACGTGCCCTGTCTCGGATTGCCGCCCAGCACCTGGAGATCGAGCGTCTACGGGAACAAGCCGCAGCCGTCGGCAACGTCCGCAGGCTCCCATCGAGCAGGGCCGGGACGGCAGGAGCAACTCGCCGAGCTCGGTGAGTTCAAGCAGCGAGCGCTGTCCCAAATCGCCGCGCAGCAGATGGAGATTCAGCGGCTTCGGGAGGGCCTGGCCGCACCGTCGAATCTCCGGGCACTTCCCCGGGCTCAATGAGGATCTGCCCCCTACGGGTCATGTAGCTGAACTCCGGGCCATATGAGCGGATCCTGGTCATTGCGATGGCCATATGCCCCGGTGTGCCGGGGCTGCGGTCAGGGCAGGACACCGCTCTCAGTCAGGACTCGGTGCAGGTCCGCAGTGGCCGGTGCCCCCTCGGTCGTGCCGTCGGCATGGCGGTAGAGCCGGCAGGACAGGCCCGGTTGGAGGCCCTCCGCTGCGAACGGGTCGGCTCCGTCCAGCAGGAGGGTGGGCGAGCCCGACATCCCCTGCCGGACGGCTTCGTCCGCGTCGTGGACCTCGATCCATTCCACCGGTACGACCCGGTCATGGAGAGCTTCGGTGATGCGCTCGCGGATGAGCGGGGCGTTCGGGCAGTCGGGCACGGTCAGCACCGTGACGCGCGCCGTCTCAGTCTCGGAGTGGTTCATGGCGGACCCCTTCCTGACGTGGTTCTTCCTGGTGTGTGGACGGTAGACCTTCCAGTGCGCTGGAAGGTCAAGGGCTAGCCTGGAGGAATGCGCATCGGTGACCTCGCCGCCGTCAGCGGGGTGACGGCGAAGACCCTCCGGTTCTACGAGCAGGCCGGGCTGCTGCCCGCCCCGCCCCGTACCGCGGGCGGCTATCGCGACTATCCGCAGCAGACGTTGCAGCGGCTCGCGTTCATCCGTGACGCCCAGGGCGCGGGGCTGAGCCTGGCCGAGATCCGCTCCGTGCTCGCTCTGCGTGATGCCGGCGCCTCTCCCTGCGCCCATGTCACGGCGCTCGTCGAGGCGCATCTTCAGGACATCGACCGGCGCCTGGCCGAGCTGCGCGCCACCAGGGCGGTGCTGCGGGGGCTTGCGGAGCGGGCCGCCGCGACCGATCCGGCCGACTGCACCGACGTCGAGGTGTGCCGCATCCTCACCAGGGCGGGCAGCGCGGTTGGTGAGCGTCCTCACTGAACCCTCCGGCCGGGCCCGCCTAGCGTGAGGGCTCCCGGGACATACCGGTCCCCGTTCAGGTAGAGGAGCAAGGCCATGCTGCGTGCGGTGTGGAACGGAACGGTGATCGCGGAGGCTCCGCGCACGGTGATCGTCGAGGGCAACCACTACTTCCCGCCCGAGTCGCTGCACCGGCAGTACCTCACGCCGAGCAGGACCAGGTCGCTGTGCTTCTGGAAGGGAGTGGCCCGCTACTACAGCCTTGAGGTCGACGGGCTGACGAATCCGGATGCCGCCTGGTACTACCCCAAGCCCAGCCCCCTGGCCCGGAAGATCAAGGACCATGTGGCGTTCTGGCAGGGCGTACGGGTCGAGGGCACTCCGGAGCCGGACGCCCCGGCAGACGGCGGGCAGTGACCGAGGCGGGTCAGCGGCGGGCCAGGTGCCGGAGGGCGACGACGGCCTGAAGGGCGGCGGCCGGGCGCAGCAGGACGGGTCGGGGCCGCTCGGGCATCGCGCCGCGGCGCAGGGCGAGGCCGGTGACGGTGACGACGGGCAGCGCCCAGGCGGCGATGGCCGCCGCCTGTACGGCGGGGTTGGGTTCGTGGCGCAGGGTGAGCCACGTCCAGAACGCGGCGTCGGCGAAGGTGTCGGCGTAGTCGCCGAAGGGGGAGGTCGTGCCCTGATGACGGGCCAGGCGCCCGTCGGCGATATCAAGGCCGACCGCCAGGACGCCCGAGGCGCGGCCGGTTCCGCCGGGCAGGGCGGGAAGGTTGGCGCGCAGCAGCGTCAGGACGTCTGCCGCGGTCAGGCGGGTGCGGTGCTCCAGCAGCCCCAGGTGCGAGGCGGCGAGGACCCAGCTGGCGGCCACCCAGCGCCGCCCGGGCCGCCTGCCCCGCGCCAGCCGGTACAGGACGCCGTGCAGGGCGGTGAGCTCGGCCAATGCTCGGGGGCGGCGGACGGCCTGGAGCAGCGACCGGTGTGCGGCCTGGCCGAGGAAGCGCACGACGGCTTGCGGGACGAGGCGGTCTTCTCGCAGCTCGGCCAGCAGCGCGTTCGTCGCGGCGCGGCTGTCGGCCATCGCGGATACGGGCTCCATGCTTCTGGGTCCTCCACCACTCGGGGGTGGCGCTCAGGGTAGGGGCCGACGCGCCGGGAGGAAGGTGAGCGCGCTCACTGATCGGCGGACATGCCCGGCCTAGCGTCGTACGTGAGACAGGGACGGACGCGTGGAGAGGTCGGGCAATGGCGTGGATCGGTGCTCTGGGGGCGGTGACCGTGGCCGGCGTGGGCGCGGCGGGCGGGTATGTGGGGCTGGTGACGGGGGCACTGCCGCTGGATGTGGGGGTCGGGCGGCGCACGCGGCTGTTGGGGTCGCAGAGTGTCGACATCGCGGCGCCGCGCGAGGTGGTGTTCGACGTCATCGCCCAGCCGTATCTGGGCAGGGCCACCCGAGCGATGCGCGAGAAGGTCACGGTGCTGGAACGGGGCAGCGACATGGTGCTCGCCGCCCATCGCACCCCTGTCGCGGGCGGGCGGCTGACGGCGACGACGGTGGAGACGGTGCGGTTCACCCGGCCGGAGCGGGTCGACTTCCGCCTGGTGCGCGGGCCCGTCCCGGCGGTCACCGAATCGTTCACGCTCACCGAGCACGAGTCCGGTACGCGGCTGGTCTATGAGGGCGAGCTCGCCACGGATCTGTGGCGAGCCGGGCAGTGGTGGGGCGGTCTGGTCGCCCCCCGGTGGGAGGCGACCGTCGCGGCCTCCCTGGCCGCGGTCCGGCAAGAGGCGGAGCGGCGCTCTGGTCTGCGGTGAGCGGCTCGCCGGTACCGCACGGCGGGCCGACGGACGCGGTGGAGTGCAGGCGGCGTGTCTGTTCGCACTGAGAGGGAAGGGCGGCGATGAGACATGGTGGCGCGGCCGAGCGGGCCGGCCCGGCGGGCCGGGACGCAGCAGGAGTTGAGGCCGGCGCCGGGCGGCGCGCCAGCGCCTGAGGAGCGGGCAACCTCCCGCGGTGCCCCGGGTCCGGTGCGGGTGCGTGATCGAGTGGGCGACCGGCTGACCAGGGCGCTCACGCGGGCGGTGTTCTGCTGGCTGCCGCCTCCTCACCGCTGACCGGCCGGGCGCGGGGTCGGCCGCCCCGCTGTGGTGCGTCCGTGCCCCTGAGCGGTCAGTTGGCACAGCCGAGGTCGGCGAGGGCGTCTTCCACGGCGCGGTGGAAGGTGGGGTAGGCGAAGATCATGTGCCGCAGCCGGTCGACCGGGATCTCCATCTGGATGGCCACGGCCAGTCCGTAGAGGACTTCACCGCCTGCCGGGCCGGCGGCGGTGGCCCCGATAAGGACGCCGCGGTCGGCGTCCTCGACGAGTTTGATCAGGCCGTCGTTGCCGACCTTGTGGATCCAGCCCCGTGCGGACGAGGGCACTCGCGCGGTGCCGGTGCGTGCTCGCAGGCCCTGCTCGCGGGCGGCGTGTTCGGTCAGCCCGACGGAGCCGACTTCGGGGTCGGTGAAGGTGACCCGGGGCGTCGCCCGGTAGTCCGCGCCCGGTCCGGGCCGGCCAAGGATGTCGCGTACGGCGATCTCAGCCTGGTACATCGCGACATGCGTGAACAGGCCCCGTCCGGTGATGTCACCGACGCCCCAGACCCCTGGTGCAGCCCGCATCTGCCCGTCCACGGCCAGAGCGCGGGCCTGGGGGTCGAGCCCGATGCTCTCCAGGCCGAGCCCGGCCAGGTGCGGCCGGCGTCCGGTGGCCACCAGCAGGTGCTGCCCGGTGATCTCCTGTCCGCCCTCCAGGGTGAGCCGGAAGGCGTCGTCCGCGTGGTGGACGCCGGTGGCGCGGGCTGCGGTGCGTACGGTGATGCCCTCCTCTTCCAGCACGTCGGCCAGCAGGGTGCCGACGGCGGGTTCTTCTCCGGGGAGCAGCCGCTCCATGGCTTCGACGATGGTGACCGCGGTGCCGAAGCGGGCGAACGCCTGCGCCAGCTCCACGCCGATGGCGCCGCCGCCGAGCACGAGGAGTGAGGCCGGGGGCTCCTTGACCGAGACCGCCTGCCGGTTGGTCCAGTACGGTGTGGCCTCCAGGCCGGGGACGGGCGGGATCTGCGGGCGGCTGCCGGTGGCCAGCACCACCGCGCGCCGGACACTGAACGCCTGTCCGTCAGCCTCCACGCGGCCGGGGCCGGCCAGGCGGGCACGGCCGCGGACGAAGCGCCCGCCCTTGTGGGTGAACCGGTCGACGGCCACCTGGTCGTTCCAGTCGTCGGTGGCCTCCTCGCGGATCCGGTCCGCGACCGGCGCGAAGCTGGCGGCTACCTGAACGTCTCCGGCCATGCCGGGCACACGCCTAGCCTCGGCGAGCAGGTTGCCGGCGCGGATCATCATTTTGCTCGGGATGCACGCCCAGTACGGGCACTCCCCGCCGACCAGCTCCGCTTCCACCCCGACCACGTCCAGCCCTTCCTCGGCCAGACGCTCGGCGGCATGTTCACCGCCGACCCCCATTCCGATCACCACGGCATCGACTTCGTGCGGTACGTGCGCCATGAGGGACCTCCTTGAACAACCGTGCCCGACGGTCACGGCTGTTGCGTATCGGGGACAGCAGGGTGTGTGGGCACCGCCGCGTCGCCGGTGCGCCTCGCGTGGCGCGGGCGCCGCGTGGTGCGGGTGGCCTGGGAGGTGCCCCAGACCAGCGTGGCGGTCAGCATCACCAGGGTGAGCGGGTAGAACACCGGCCGCAGCGGGATCAGGACCGGCAGGAGAGCGGCGGCGGTACTCGCGCCCAGGACGAGCAGGAACGTGGGCACGCAGCAGGCGAAACCGAGCAGGAACGCCGGAAGCACGCCCAGTAGCCGGGCGCAGCGGGTGCGCCGGCAGGAGGCGGCCTGCTGGGCGGCGTGGGCGGCCACGGCGATGTTGCAGCCGACGAGCGCCGCCACGGCGGCGCCGAGCAGCAGGTTGACCGGACTCAGGAGAACCGCGACATGGCTGGTGGGGTGCCAGGCGAGGACCGGCTCGAACAGATACGGCGCGCGGACCTCCAGCAGCTGACCGGGAGCGGCCTGGAACACGGGTGCGCCGGTGAACCGGCCGGAGACCGAAACGGCGAGGTCTCCGACGGAGAACAGGTACACCAGCAGGGTGAGGCTTGCGGCGATCAGCGCGGCCCTTCGGCGGCGGCGTACGCCGAGGGCGACACGCGCCCGCCCCGGCGCGGCCTTGATCGCGGCGGCGGCAGCGTCCCAGGCGTCACCGGCCCTGACGAATGCGGTCAGCAGGCCGCTCATGTCCGCACCTGGGCATTGGGGTAGAAGGAGTACCAGGCGAACCACATGGCGTCGAGGAAGTCCGCCGGCTCCCACCGCTCACCGACCTGCTGAACGACGCGGGCGGTGCCGAGTCGGTCGTCCCAGCGGGCCTCCACCCGCGTGCCGCCCACCTCCGCTCGCACGGTCCGCTGCGTGCGCACCAGGTCCTTGTGGATGGCCAGCCGCTCCTTGCCGACCTGGACGCCGATGACGACGTCCTTGTCGGCGAAGCGGTCGCTGGAGGCGAGCACGGGGAAGATCGGCCGGCCCTCGGCGTAGTAGCCGCCGCGGTTCGGGTAGGCGTCGTAGGAGCCGTACGGGTCGCTGCCGTACGAGCGCAGCGCCCCGGTGTCGGTGGATAGCACGGCCGTGTCGGGGTGCGCGGTGCGCCACTGCTTCCACGTCGTCCACACCAGCGGGACGGTGTCCAGCTTCGTGCCCTTCAGCGGGCCGCTCACCGCCTGTCCGAGCAGCTGGGGCCACTGTGAGCCGGTCTGCCGGTCGTACATCAGCAGGTTGGAGTTGACAAGCTTGCCGGTGGTGCCGAACGTCAGGTCCTGGACGCCGGGCGGGGCGGAGAAGCCGATGACCGTGCCGGTCAGCGGGCAGTAGGTGACCGCGAGCGGCTGGCCGCCGACGGTGTCGTTGACGATCTCGTGCCACACCAGCACCAGCTGCGGGTACGCCCTCACCTCACCTTGGTACTCCAGGCCGAAGACCGGATCGTCGTCGTCGAGGAAGCCGGCCTCGCCCGCCGCGACGAAGCGGGGCTTGTCGATGGAGGGGATGCCGTCCTTGCCCGGCCCGCCGGACACAGCCGATCCGGCGAGCGCCTCCAGCGACGGATCCTGGCCCGCCTGCACGGCCGTCACCGGCGCCGGGCGGTCGGCGAGGGTCTGCCAGCCGATCACGCCCCCGCCCACGAGCAGAACGACGACGCCCCCGATCACTCCCGCGCCCTTGATGGCCTGCCGCCGTGACGGGCGGGGGGACTGTGGACCGTTCACCTGGCACCTCCCGAAACGGCTCGGGACACCGGCTCGCATGGCGGGCGAACACCGCTTCACACCTCTGATCGTGCCCGGATCGAAGGGATGGTTCGGTGAGCGCGCTTACAGTTCTCGCCCTCTGCAGCGGCCTACGGTCGGATCATGGTGCTCAGGATCGTGCTCGGGACGGTATACACGGCGATGGCCATCGGCCAGCTCGCCTCCTTTGAGCACATGCCGCGGATTCTGTCCGCGTACGGACTGTCGGCCGCCGGCGCCGCGACCGCGCTGGCCGCGGCGCTGATCGCGGGCGAGCTGGTGTGCGGGGTCTGGTTCCTGGCCCGCCCCCGCTCCAAGGCCCTGGCGCCGGTATGGGTGTACATGGCCGTCTCGGTGGTGTGGACGGTGCTGGCCGTGCAGGCGTACGCGCGGGGCCTGGTGGTGGACAACTGCGGCTGCTTCGGCATCTACCTCACGCAGCGGCTGAGCTGGTTCGTGCTGCTCCAGGACGCGGCGACCTTGCTGTACGCCGGCCTGCTGGTCCGCTCCGCCCGCCGGGCGCCCGCCCCTTCACCCGCTGACCGAAAGGAGGCGAGCGGTGATGTCCGCGTCCCGTGAACGCTCCGGGCTCGGCGGCATGGCCACGGCCGTGGGTGCCGGGCTGGTGATGGTGGTGTGCTGCGCGGGCCCGCTGCTCGTGGCCGGCGGAGCACTCGGCGCCGTCGGCGGGGCACTGGCCAGTCCCTGGCTGATCACCGTCGGTGCGGTCGTGCTGCTCGCCGGCACCGGCTACGCCCTGCGCTGCCGGGCCCGTCGACGCCGGGGCGCCGGGCCGCAGGACTGCTGCCCGACCGCCCCAGCCGAGCCCCAGCCGAACGAACAAGTTGATGTAGCCGATCCGGGCGGCGAAGTCCGCTGAACGCAAGCCCCCCATGGAAGAGGAGTTCTTCGATGACCCAGGCGCCGGCGCCGAGGCGCAAGACGGACCGGGACGAGGTGTTCGTGGAGTTCACCAAGTCCATCTGCCCGCTGTGCAAGACACCCGTCGACGCGCAGGTCAACATCCGCGCGGACAAGGTGTACCTGCGTAAACGCTGCCGCGATCACGGGGAGTTCGAGGCGCTGGTGTACGGGGACGCTGAGGAGTACCTGTCCTCGGCGCGCTTCAACAAGCCCGGCACGATCCCCCTGACGTTCCAGACCGAAGTCAAGGACGGCTGCCCGCTGGACTGCGGGCTGTGCCCGGAGCACAAGCAGCACGCCTGCCTCGGGATCATCGAGGTCAACACCGGCTGCAATCTGGACTGCCCGATCTGCTTCGCCGACTCCGGCCACCAGAGCGACGGCTACTCCATCACCCATGAGCAGTGCGAGCGGATGCTCGACGCCTTCGTCGCCTCCGAGGGCGAGGCGGAGGTGGTGATGTTCTCCGGCGGGGAGCCCACCATCCACAAGCACATCCTCGACTTCATCGACCTCGCCCAGGCCCGTCCGATCAGGAACGTCAATCTCAACACCAACGGCATCCGTCTGGCCACCGACAAGGCGTTCGTCGCCGAACTCGGCAAGCGCAACCAGGTGCCGGGCCGATCGGTGAACGTCTACCTCCAGTTCGACGGCTTCGACGAGCGTACGCATCTGGAGATCCGGGGCAGGGACCTGCGTACCTTCAAGCAGCGGGCGCTCGACAACTGCGCGGAGGCCGGGCTGACCGTCACCCTCGTCGCGGCCGTGGAGCGCGGCCTGAACGAGCACGAGCTCGGGGCGATCATCGAGTACGGCATCGACCATCCCGCCGTCCGCTCGGTGGCGTTCCAGCCGGTCACCCACTCCGGCCGGCACGTGGAGTTCGACCCGCTTCAGAGGCTCACCAACCCCGACGTCATCCGGCTGATCAGCGCCCAGCGGCCCGGCTGGTTCCAGAAGGGCGACTTCTTTCCCGTGCCGTGCTGCTTCCCGACCTGCCGCTCCATCACCTACCTCCTGGTGGACGGCGAACCGGGCAACCGCACCGTCGTGCCGATCCCGCGGCTGCTGAACGTGGAGGACTACCTCGACTACGTCACCAACCGCGTCATGCCCGATGCCGGCGTCCGTGAGGCCCTGGAGAAGCTGTGGTCGGCCTCGGCTTTCATGGGGACCGAGACGACCGAGGAGAAGCTGCGGGCTACCGCCGAGGCCCTGGACTGCGCGGACGCTTGCGGCATCGACCTGCCCGAGGCCGTGAAGCAGCTGAATGACAAGGCGTTCATGATCGTCGTGCAGGACTTCCAGGACCCCTACACCCTCAACGTCAAGCAGCTGATGAAGTGCTGCGTCGAGGAGATCACCCCCGACGGACGGCTCATCCCCTTCTGCGCCTACAACTCCGTCGGCTACCGCGAACAGGTCCGCGCGCAGATGTCCGGCGTCCCCGTCGCCCCGGTCGCACCGAACGCGCTGCCCCTCGCCGAGCGGCTGACGACGACCCCGTACGGATCGAAAACCACCCGCACCGGGAGTGAGGAGCTCCGGCCGTGACCCACGAGGAGATCAAGTCCTGCTGCGCGGACGCCTACTCCAGGGACATCGTCGCGATGCTGCTCGGCGACTCCTACCACCCCGGCGGCACCGCCCTGACCCGCCGCCTCGCCGACAGACTCGCGCTCGCCCCCGGCATGCGCATCCTGGATGTGGCCTCGGGCCGTGGCACGACCGCACTGCTGCTCGCCGACGCCTACCGGGTGCGGGCGGACGGCATCGACTACGCCCCGTCCAACACCGCCCTCGCCCAGGGAGCCGCCCAGGCCGCAGGGCTCGCCGACCGGGCCGTCTTCACCACCGGCGACGCCGAGCACCTGCCCTACGAGAACGCGGTGTTCAACGCGGTGGTGTGCGAGTGCGCGCTATGCACCTTCCCCGACAAGCACCAGGCCGCAGCCGAGTTCGCCCGCGTCCTGAAGCCCGGCGGACGCCTCGGCATCACCGACGTCACCGCCGACACCGACCGCCTCCCGCCCGAGCTGCGCGGGCTGACCGCCCGCATCGCCTGCATCGCCGACGCCCGCCCGCTCGACGAGTACGCCGAGATCCTGGCCGCAGCCGGGCTGCGCACCCTCACCATGGAGCGGCACGACCAGGCGATCATCCGCATGATCGACCAGATCCAGGCCCGCCTGAGCCTGCTGCGCGTCACCGCACCGGCCCGCCTCGCCGAGGCCGGTATGGACCTGGACGCGGCCCCGGCCGTCCTGGACGCGGCCCGCGCCGCCGTCACCGACGGCGTTCTCGGCTACGCGCTGCTGACCGCGGTGAAGTCACCCGGCGAACCGCCCGGCGAACTACCGTCGGGTACGTAAGCGCCCTCACATACCTGCCTGTGCCCTGCGTCCTAGCGTCAGCGACGAGAACGGAAAGACAAGCGCAAGAGAGAGGACGATCACATGGCCACCACCGTGCAGGCATCCCCGAAGACGGCCGCGATTCCCGTGTACGCGGTGTGGGGTGCCGCGGCCGGACTGGTCGGCGGCATCGGGATGGGCATCTGGATGTCGGTGTCCCGGCCGGTCATGGACACCGCCATGATCACCATGGTCGCGGGGCTGCTGGGCTCCACCAACGCCTTCGCCGGCTGGCTGATCCACCTGGCCATCGCCACGTTCGCCGGCATCACCTTCGGCGTGGTGCTGGGGCAGTTCGCCCAGCGCCTCGCCCCCGCCGTCGTCCTCGGCCTCGCCTACGGCGCGGTGTGGTGGACCGTCGGCGCACTGTGGATCATGCCCGCCAACATGGGCATGCCCGTCTTCGAGTGGAACGACGTCACCGCCTCCAGCCTCGGCGCCCACCTCGTCTTCGGCCTCCTCGCCGGAGCGACGTTCGCATCCATCGCCCAGGCCACGGGCAAGCGCACCGGCCCGGCCCGATGAACCACGAGGCTCTCGCGTCAACCCCCGCCCCACTGCCCGGGGCGGCACCGCGCCGCATAGCCGTCGACGGCGGTGCGGTGCCCTACTGTCTGGCGGACAGCGCCGAGGCGCTGGCCAGCCCGGCATGGGGCGCCGCACCCCCACCGTGGGCCCCGGGACGACGCGAGGAGACGCACGACATGAACCACGCCGCATCGGATGACGACGCCGAGCGGACCTGGTGCCTGGCCGAGGTCGACATCTTCTGCGACCTCTCCGAACAGGAGATGGAAGCCATCGCCCAGGCGGCACCGATGAAGACCTACCATGCGGGCGAGATCCTCTACTCTCCCACCCAGCCCTCCGAGGTGCTCTTCATCCTCAAGAAGGGCCGGATCCGCGTCTTCAGGGTCTCCGCCGACGGAAGGGCGCTGACCACTGCGATCATCTCCCCGGGCACCATCTTCGGCGAGATGGTCCTGCTCGGTCAGCACATGTACGACAACTACGCCGAAGCCCTCGACGACACCGTCGTGTGCGTCATGAGCCGCGCGGATGTACACACGTTCCTGCTCTCGGACGCCCGGATCGCCGCCCGGATCACCGCGATCCTGGGCAAGCGGCTGTCCGACCTCGAACAGCGACTGTCCGACAGCGTGTTCAAGACCGTCGCCCAGCGCATCGCCACCACCCTGGCCACGCTGACCAGCGCCCAGCCCCCGGCCGGCCCGCTTCGGCCGGTCGGACGCCACCCCCAGATCGCCCTGACCCACGAACAGCTCGCCGCCCTCGCCGGAACCTCCCGCGAGACATGCACCAAGGTCCTGCGCGACTACGCCGACCACGGCCTGCTGCGCCTCGCCCGCGGACGCATCACCGTCCTCGACCCCGAACGGCTCAGGGACGCCGCGGGCTGACGTCACCAAACCGTAAGACTGCAACCCACAGCCCGCCCGGCCCGCCACCGCTACCTTTGCCACCGGCATCAACCCACAGGAGTCCTCCTTGCGCGCCCGCACCCTCCTCCCGGCCGCCCTGGCTGCCGCCCTCCTCACCGTCACCGGATGCGGCTCCGAGGGCGGCTCCGACTCCGCCGGCGACGCCGGGGCCTCCCCGTCGAAGGCGTCATCCCCCGCTCAAACGCCCGCTGCCCCGAACGGCAGCGGCAGCGGGGCTGAGGGGGCCGTGGTGCCCGAGGCTCTGAACTTCACGGCGACCACCGTGGACGGCAAGCCG
The DNA here is from genome assembly GCF_042755225.1 of Streptomyces sp. NPDC059169. Taxonomy (NCBI): domain Bacteria; kingdom Bacillati; phylum Actinomycetota; class Actinomycetes; order Kitasatosporales; family Streptomycetaceae; genus Streptomyces; species Streptomyces sp. NPDC059169. Next base: position 22,078 of record NZ_JBHZCF010000021.1, read on the forward strand.
TTCGACGCGAAGACCCTCGCGGGCAAGCCCACGGTGCTGTGGTTCTGGGCGCCGTGGTGCCCCACATGCAAGGGCCAGGCCACCGAGACCGCCAAGGTCGCCGCCGACCACGCGGGCAGGGTGAACGTCGTCGGCGTCGCCGGCCTCGACAAGAACGCCGCCATGCGCGACTTCGTGTCCGACACCGGCACCGGCTCCTTCCCTCACCTGTCCGACGAGAAGGGCGAGGTGTGGAAGCGGTTCAAGATCACCCAGCAGAGCTTCTACGTGATCGTCGACCAGACCGGAAAGACCGTCTACGAAGGCGTCCTGCCCGGCGGCAAGGGACTCGCCGACAAGGTCGCCGGACTCACCGGCTGAGCAGGACCCGCCATGGCCGACCTTCCCCTCGCCCTCGCACTCGGCGCCGGCATGCTCGCCGCCGTCAACCCGTGCGGCTTCGCCCTGCTCCCCGCCTACCTCTCCCTGCTCGTCCTCGGCGACGACACCCCCAGCCGCACCGTCGCCATCGGCCGGGCCCTGACGGCCACCGCCGCCATGACCGTCGGATTCGCCGCCCTCTTCGGCGTCTTCGGCCTCGCCATCCAGCCCGTCGCCGGGCAGGTCCAGCAACACCTGCCCTGGTTCACCATCACCTTCGGCGTCCTCATAGCCGCCGCCGGAGTCTGGCTGCTCGCGGGCCGGCAACTGCCCACCATGGCTCCCAAGCTCCGGCGCGCACCGAAGGTGACCCGCTCCCTGCCCTCGATGGCCCTGTTCGGCGCGGCGTACGCCACCGCCTCCCTCGGCTGCACCATCGCCCCGTTCCTCGCCATCGTCGTCTCCGCCTTCCGCAGCGGCTCCACCGGCGAGGGCGTCGCCCTGTTCACCGCCTACGCCGCCGGGATGGGCCTGATCGTCGGCGTCGCCTCCCTGACCGTCGCCCTCACCCGCACCACCGCCGTCACCCGACTGCGCAGCCTCGGCGCGTTCGCCCCTCGCCTCGGCGGCGCCCTGCTCACACTCGTCGGCGCGTACGTCGCCTACTACGGCTGGTACGAGATCCGGGCCTTGCGCGACCCCACCACCACCGACCCCGTCATCGACACGGCGGCCGGCATCCAGCGGGCCGTCGCCGACACCCTGGACGCCGCCGGTCCGGCCGTGATCGCCGCGCTCTTCGTGCTCCTGCTGCTCGCCTCACTTCTGATCTGGCGCCGCAAGCGCACGAGTCGGTACACCAGCGTCCAACCGTGATCAAGCGTGCGTGACAGGAAGAGGATCGCCTCCAACCTGCCGCAGATGTCGCGTCAGCGACTCCTGGCGGACATGCCAGGAAAGCCGGGCTACGGCTTACAGTCGACGCCCGCCCCACCCGCGCCGCCGCGCCCTGGCACTCTGCCGAGTAGCAGCCTCGCCAGCGCACAACTCGACTTCCGTTCCCGATACCCGGACGCCCATCTCCTTCGACATCCTGCTCCTGGAACTGGCGACCCGACCTCGAAGCCCCGCAGTCCATGACTGGATCGAAGTTGTTGGCCTGACTCCCCGGCAGAGTGCTCGCTAGAGTGTGGGCTTCATCACGGTCTGGACCAGGAAAAGCGACACGATGAGCTGCGCTAATGCGACACGAGCCGAGTCAGCCGTTCGACCGTAAAGCGACACGACCTGCGGGGGACACGGTCTCTGCGGAAACAACCGGTCCCGCACCCCACGTCGAGTGCTCGGCCTCCATCGGAAGCGGGCACGTGCTGGGCGAGCAACGTGCGTTCGTCCTTGTCGAGAGGCCGGTAGCGGCGTCCCTCGGCATAACCGCTGTTCCATTCATCCTGCGAGGTGAACAACGAGTGGCACATCCTTACTTTGAGGGGTGGCTGGAGAGGCGTCGGCCAGAGCCAGCAGGGTCGGAACGGCGGGGCCGTTGAGGGATGGGTCAGCTCCACCCCATCGCCGTGTACGGCTCGTCGCGGGCGATAGCTCGTAGCGCGACGCGGGTGTACTCCACGAGGGACTCGGGCAGGGCGTCGAGCGGCCACCACCGCCACTGGGTGCACCGCTCGGGTTCGAGCACGCGCGGCTCGCCGCTCCAACGGGAGGCGGTGAAGAACAGCTGGATACGCGAAGTGGAGCTGCCGGGATCGAGGAGATCCAGGGTGTGGGCCAGGCGGAGATCTTCAGCGACCATCGTGAGCCCGGCCTCCTCGGCCGTTTCGCGGACCATGCAGGCCAGGGCAGACTCGCCGGCCTCTCGGTGTCCGGCCGGCAGATGCCAGGCGCCGGGAGCGAAGGCGCTGTCGGGGTGGCGTTGGCCGAGCAGCACCGCGCTGTCGCGTACAAGGACGAGATGCGCTCCGACGATGCTGCGATCTCGGTGCTCGTCCGGCTCCGTCACCTTCACGATCGCGGGCATGCCCGAGCCGTCGAGGAGGGGCTGTGGAAGGCGTCGATGTTCGTCGAGGGTCGCCATGGTGGCGGGGTCCATCGTCAGCGCGGCCGTCTCGTCGATGCGCGTCCACCGCAGCTGGATGCCTTCGCGTAGTCCGATCTCGTGGACGGCCCGGTTGAGCGTGCCGAGGTAGACATGCACACGGTTGGTCAGGACACCGTTGGCATCGACGGTGTCCCGGGTCCGGAACGGGACGAGGTCCTCTACGACAAGACCGATCTCCTCCTGTAGTTCACGCCTGATGCAGTCGTCGTTGCTCTCTCCAGCGTCGAGGCGGCCTCCGAGCAGACACCAGTGGCCGGCGCGCCAGATTGGCTTGTTAGCCGCGCGCAGGTGCAGCAGGTACTCACCGCTGTCGTTGACGAGCAGCGCGGCGGTGCCACTTCCACGGAGTAGTTCCGCGTGGCCGGGGCTGTGCACGGTGTCGGTGGACTGAAAGGACACGATGCTCCTTCGGAGGGCTGGTCAGGCGGACTCGGAGGCGGCCGTGGGCCGGGCGGGGCGGGGCAGGACGGGGGCGTACTGGGCGGCCTGGGCGCGGAACATGGATGCGTATTGCTTGTTCGCTTCGATCAGCTCGTCATGGGTGCCGTGCTCGGCGACGTGCCCGTTGTTCAGGACGTAGATCTGATCGGCCCACCGCACGCCGGACATGCGGTGTGTCACCAGCACCACGGCCCGGTGGGGCGCGGCCAGCTCTCGGATGCGGTCGAAGGTACGGATCTCGGCCTCGGGGTCCAGGGCGGAGGTGGGCTCATCGACGATGAGGAGGCTGTCCGCGGTGGAGGTCTCAGTGCGCCAATGCGACCGCGCCAGACCGAGCTTCTGCCACTCTCCGCCGGATAGTTCGGTCGCACCTCGGAACATGCGGGCCAGCAGCGTGTTGAGCCCCTCCGGGAGTTTGTCGAGCACCGACGCTGCACCCGCGAAGCGCACCGATGGATTCAACTCCTCATCGGTGGAGGGGCGGTGGGGACGGCCGATCCGAATGTTCATCGAGGCGGTCATCGGCCACCGCTGGAAGTCCTGTGTAAGTTGCCCAACCCGCTCGAAGAGCTTGAAGCGGTTGAGCTGGGTGACCGGGGATCCGCCCCAGGAGACCGAGCCGGTGGTCGGGACCAGGAGGCCGCTAATGATCTTCACTAGCGTGGACTTGCCCGCGCCGTTGTCGCCGACCACGGCAGTCACGCTGCCCATGGGAAGGGTCAACGACACCTTGTCCAGGGCCGGTTCATCCCGGTCGGGATAGCGGTAGCCGACCTGCTCCAGCACGATCGCGTCGACCCGCTCCGGCAGGTCATCCCCGCTGTCCGGAATGGTGCGCCGGGCTGCCTCGACGAGGAAGCGCTCGTGATCCTGCACGTACAACGACTCCTCGTGCAGGTCGTTGACGTTCATCACGAGGGCGCCGAGGCTGGCCGAGCCGGAGCGGATGGCGAACACCGCCGTGCCGGCGACGGCCAGGCTCATCTGCCCGCCCGTGACCAGCCAGAACATCACCGCATAGGTCGCCGCCGTCGCGATGCCAGACATCGCCTGCGCCAGCAGCTCGGTCGCCGCCTTCCCGTTGGCCAGCCGCTGCTGTTCTTCCTCCGCGTTCTCGGCCATGTCCCGGTAGCGCGCCAGCAGATAAGGGCCCACACCGTGCAGACGCACTTCCTGGGCGGCGCTGCGCTCGGTCAGCAGGTTGCCGATGAGACGACTGGCCCGCAGGTGCTCGACCCAGTTCAGCACCGACACGTAGCGCCGCTGCGCCACCCTCATCGCGCCCCAGCCGCGTGGGGCCACGATCAGCAGCAGCATCGGGATCAGAGCCCAGTGCAGCACGAGGAGGATGCCGGCCGTGGAGATGAGCCCGATCATGCTGTTCAGGCCGGCGACGCAGGTGGAGATCATGCGGCGCGCGTACGTGGGGCCGTAGTAGGCCACGTCGAGCAGCCGGCGAAAGGCCGGGTCCTCGATCGCCTCCAGTTCGACGGCCTGCGCCGCGTCCAGGTACTCCGTCGTGGCGATCCGCTCGACGAGTGGTTCCAGACGGCCGGCGCGCGATGTTGACCAACTGGCCAGACCTGAATTGACCACGGCCGCGCCTGCCCCGACGAGCATCGCCGGCAGCGCCGCGTTGAGGCGGTCCGCCGGGCTGCCCGCGCCGAGCAGTGCATGCATCACTGCGTTGAGGACGAGGAGGTTCACCGCGGCGACGATGCCCTGGCCGATCTCGCAGGCGCCGACGCTCAGCAGAGCGCCCCGGTCGGCCCGCCAGGCTCGCCGCAGTGTGCCCCACACCTGCCGGGGCATGGAACGAAGTGCGCTCCATAGCGTCAACTCGAGCCGAGCGTGCTCGTGTTCGGTCCACCCCATGTCATAGCGAAGCGGTCCTCCGAACAGCTCCTGTTCGGAACGGGAGACCTTGGGCTCCTCCACTCGGGGACGGCGCAGAATCCTCATGCGGCGTCACCCGCAGTGGTGGGGGCGGCTTTGATAACGGCGTACAGGGTCCCTTCGACGAAGTGGCGGAGCACGCCCTGGGTGTAGGGGTGACAGTCCTGGGGCGGGTCGCCGGGTTCGGCCCACAGGAGCTCCGAGTGCTTGTGGGGCTCGCTATTCGTCGGGGTTCCTTCCCAGGAGCGCGTTACCCAGGCCGTCCCGAGCCGCCGAGAACCGTCTGCCGCGACGAACTGGAATAGCCCGCAGAACTCGGCGTCGTGGGGGCTGATCCGGATCCCCAGCTCCTCCTCGGCCTCCCGGATCGCCCCTTCCAGGGGGGACTCGCCCTCCTCCAAATGACCTCCCACCACTGTGAGTTGTCCGGGCGCGTACTGATCTTGTGCACGCCGTAGAAGCGGCATCCGTCCGTCCTGGCGGTACGGGAGCATGAGCACGTCGACGATGCTGGTGTAGCGGTCCCTCACGCGAACGCCTCCTCGGATGCTGCTCCGAGGCGCTCCGTAGCGCCGACGGGCGCACAGGGATGAGGGGGACAGGCTCCAGGCGGAGGTCCGAGGCGCACGGGCACATGGAATTCGAGCGTGGTGTGCGCGCCAATGGCGATCATCTGGCGGGGCATACGGCCTCCTCGGTGTGCGTTCTCTCGGACAGGTGCTCGGAATAACGGCCTGCTGGGCCAGTCGTTCGGGGCACAGAAGGGGTATTTCTTGGAACACATGTGCTGTTCTGGGGGTTTGGGCAGGTGCCCCCCGCGTCCTCAGGGAGGCGGGCCTCAAGTTCGTCACGCGTGTGGGGGGCGACGCGGCTTCGCCGCCGTGTCGGAGGTTGCGGCGGTTTGAGGTGATGGGCAGTCAGGCGGGTCGCGAGGGCGCTGCGGCCGTGGCGAGCCGAGGTGACGTAGGTGACCGAAATCGTGGGTGTGCTGCGGTGCGGCGGGCGAGCATCGCGGCGGCGCGTGCAAGATCCTCCGGGGTGTCGACCGCGATGCCGCTGTCGGACACGGGCAGCATCTGCACTCGGTGGCCGTGCTCGATGAACCGCAGCATCTCGACGCCCTCGGCCTGTTCGAGAGGGCCCTGCGGGAGCTGCCGGAAGCGTTCGAGAGCCTCGCGTGTGAAGCCGTAAAGGCCGAGCTGTCGCAGGAAGGAAGGCCGGCTGCTGCGGGGGTAAGGGATGGGCTGCCGCGAAAACATCAGCGCCTGGCTGTCGGTTCCGACGACAACCTTGACGACGTTGTGGTCGAGTACGGCCGCGGTGTCGCTCAGCTCGGCGTACGCGTTAACGGCCAGGGCTTTGCCGTCCAGGTTGGCGAGCGCGTCGGATAAAGCATCGATGGCTGACGGCTCAATGAAGGGCTCGTCGCCCTGGACGTTGATGTACGCGTCCGCGCGGAGACGCTCGGCGCACTCTGCGACGCGGTCGGTTCCGGTGGCGTGCTCGCCGGTCCGTACGCAGTCGATGCCCAGCTCGTGGCACGCTGCCTCGATGCGCTCGTCGTCCGTCGCCACTACGGCGCTGTCCAGAGACGTGGCTTCAAGACAGCGCTGGTGAACGTGCCAGAGCAGCGGCTTGTCGCCCAGACGGGCCAGGGGTTTGCCGGGGAAACGCGAAGCCCCCCACCGGCAGGGGATGACGGCTATCTGCCGGCGTCCAGGTGTTTTCGGTGGTGAGGATGTGGTGGCGGCCACGGGATCTCCTAGCGGTCGGCTGGGTGTCGGAAGTCAGAGAAGGGCGAGTTTGGCGCGGACCGTGGGCGCGGCGGCCTCGGTGAAGGGACGCCACTCGTAGCCGCCCACTTCCGCGGCCTGCAATGTCACTTCGTGCTCCGAACGGAGGCGGAAGATCCAGCGGAAATCGATGTGCTGGTGATCGGGCTCGCTTTTGGAGGGGTTTGCGTCGATCGCGTGCACGTCGATGTCGAAAGGGATGTCTGCGAATCCGGGAAGAGCGACAACGGCGCTTGGCGGTATGCCTGCTTCTTCGTGGAGTTCACGCAGTGCCGCAGTGGGGAGGTCGGAGTCCTCTGCCTCGTTGTGGCCCCCGGGCGCGAGAACCTTTCCGGAAGCCTTGTGGTGGATATGGAGGATCCTCTGGTCGCGGTCGAGGAGGATGGCGCTGCAGGTCACGTGGGCCGGGAACGTCTTGCGGCTCGTGGGGTCGTCGCCGCCGGCGAGTGCGGTGAAAAGCGGCGCCAGCCCGTCGCGTTCGTGCGGGTAACGGGAGAGGTACGTCTCGGTGACGGCGCGGATGTGCTGTGTGGAAGGGGGCACGGAATCACCTTTCGAAGTGGTCGAGCCAGGTCCTGGCGATGGCGTGACGGTCGGATGCCGCCATCTCGTGCATGCCGGGCTCGAACTGGTCGCGGCTAAGAGCTGCTGTGGCGGCGAGTATTTCGGCCTGGACGAGATGGATGTACGAGCCGACAGCGGCGCCGTGCACGAAGTTGACCGCGCCGCCGTCGGCGAGCACGAAGAAGTAGTGGCCGGTGATCTCGTACCGAGTCAACTCCGGGCTGATAGACGTGCGTTGGTAGAGACTGTGGAGGCTTCCAAGCTCAAGTTCGTCCTCCGAGGAGGTGACCGACCCGAGATACGCACCGTTGCGCAAGGCAGCGAAGTCGCTCTGCTGCAGGGCGAGGTTGCCGGTCGCACACAAGACGAGTTCCGCCTCGCGGACCGCGTCCGCGGCGGACGCGCAGGTACGGAAGCCCAGCGAGTGCGCCTGCACCTGCCTGACCGGGTCCTTGTCGTACAAGGTGACGCGCAGGTCCAGCGCCCGCAGCGTCTGAGCGATAGCGCGCCCGACTTTCCCGAAGCCGATGACGCAGGCGTTGCGGCCGGTCAGAATATCTCCGCGCCCGCGCACAAGAGCCTCGGTGGAGAAGACGATCGAGCGACCCACGAGGTGGTCCTCGCAGTCCTTGAGCGGGGAGCGGGCCACGGAGACGACCGGGCACGGCAGGGAGTCGAGCGCCGCGTATCGCTGGTGTCCGTTCTCGGTGTCCTCGACGACGCCGAGGATGCGGCCGGAGAACTTGCTCACGAGGGTGTCGAGGCTTGCCGCGAAGTAGCCGCCGATGTCCACCAGGACGACGTCCCGGCCGCCGGCCGTGTCCTCCAGGTAGTCCAGAGCCTGGGTCTCGTCGGTGAACCGTTCTCGGGTGAGGTCGTGGACTGGGAGGGTGCGGCGGACGTCGTCGAGGGTCGGCTGGTGGATCGACCGGGGCTTGGGGAGTACGGCACCGACCGTGGACACCTCGGTCATGGCGCGCAGGAACGCCGGCCGCTCGGGGAGCAGATGCGTGATGACCAGCGTCGTGATCGCCTCGACCGCGGGGAATTGCGCGGTGATCTGCCGGAAGAAGGAGTCCAGCCGGGCTCGCTCGGGACTTTCCATTGCGTCTCCTCTCGGGCTCCGGGTCGCGGAACTATGCGGCTCGGCTGTAGTTGGGGACCTGTGCGGCTAGAGCCTGCATGTGAGCGCGCAGCCCGTTGTGGAGGTCGACTCGCGGCTGCCAGCCGAGGATCTCTCGGGCACGGCTGGGGTCGGCGCGAGTGAGGAGGACGTCACCGCTGCGCGCGTGGTTCTGCTCGATCTGGATGTCGCGGCCGATGAGGCTGGTCGCGATGTTGATCACTTCCAGCAGCGACGCGTTCGACCCGCCGCCCACGTTGATCGCGCCCTGCGCGGTCGGCACGACGGCGGCGGCGATCGTGGCGGCGACTACGTCGTCGATGTAGGTGAAGTCGCGTCGCTGGTGGCCGTCTCCGTACAGGCGCAGCGGCTGTCCGGTCAGAGCTGCCTGCAGGGCGCGGTGGGTGAACATGTCCGCGCGCTGGCGGGGGCCGTAGACGGTGAAGTACCGCAGGGCGACGACGCTGGGACCGTTGGGGCGCGTGGCGTAGGCGAGGCAGAGCTGTTCCTCGGCCAGTTTGGTCACCGCGTACGGGGACGCCGGTTGCGGGCGGTCGGCTTCGACGCTCGCGCCGCCGTCGGTCGGCCCGTAGACGCTGGAGGAGGAGGCGACGATCAGCCGCGGAACGCCGATGCGCGTGCAGGCTTCCAGGACCCGGTGGGTGGCCAGCACGTTGGACGCGAGGTAGTCGCCGAACTGCGGACCCCAGGAAGGCCGTACGCCGGGAATTCCGGCGAGGTGGAAGACCGCGTCCGCGTCGATCAGGAGAGGGTCGATCGCGCAGTGGAGGAGGTCGGCAGTGACGTGGTGGTAACCCGGGAGGCCCCGCAGGGCGGCGAGGTTGGCGCCGGCCGTGTGGTCGGTGGACGGGTCGCGGCGGTCGACGCCGATCACGGTGGTGCCGGCCTGGACGAGGGCGTGGGCGAGGTGGGAACCGATGAATCCGGCGGAGCCGGTCACCACGGCTCGGCGGGGGGCAGCGGCGGTCGGGTGCTGCTCGTGCTGCGGCACGGGAATCTCCAGAGAGGTGTGGTCGAAGGGGGGAAGGTCAGGTGAGGCGGGACAGGACGGTTCGGCCGTGCGCGCTCAGAGTGAGGTCGTTTTCCTTGTGGCCCTTGACCAGGGCGGTGGCCGCCTCGATGGCGCCGAAGGACTCCAGGAGGCGCCGTTCGGCGTCGGTCAGCGGACGCCCGTAGCCGTCGAGGAATGCCGTTCGGAGGTGGGGTGCGGCTTGCCAGCGTCGGAACTCGAGCCGCGCGAAGTCGCGGACGCGGGCGTCGCGTCGCATGTGCTCGAAGTCGCAGACACCGAAGTCGTCTCCGACCAGCCAGTTCCGCGGCTGGTAGTCGAGGTGGCAGACCGCGCCGTCCATGAGGCTGTTGCCCAGGATGGCCGCATGGTGCTTCAGCAGGATTCGCTCGGCCGTGTCGATCAGGTCGGCGTGAACGGCCCGGCCGATCCAGCTCTGGAGGCGCTCGGCGAGTGCTGCGCCGACGGCGCCGCCCTGAGGCATGGAGGTGGCCCGGTGGAGCTTGCCGAGGACGTGGCCGGCCTCGTGATGGGCCAGTTCCTCCTCGGGTGAGCCCGGGGCTGCGGTGTCCGCCCGAGCGCCTGCGAGCGCGGTTAGCAGAAGGGTGCGGGTGGCGTCGTCACGGCCGACTAGCTTCGGCGCGTGGCCGGTCAGCTGGGTGCCCCATGTCCGGTAGGCGTGGAGTTCGCCTGCGTACCGGTCGTGCTCGGCATGCTGCTTGGCGACGAAGTGACGCCCGTCGTCGGCCACCACGCGCACGACCCGGGGAGGGAGCAAGGGGTCCGGCGCGATCTCGACTGCGCCGAGGAGGCAGTGCGCCAGTTGGATCCGGGGATCGTCCGATGTCGCGATCACGGGGTCGGCTCCGGCGTGAGGAGATTGAGGTGCTCGGTGTCGTTGTGCCGATCGAGCATCCAGCGGGTCTGGCCCAGGCGGTTGCGGTGGTGCTGCCAGCGGGTGATGGAGGCGTGGTTGTGCGTGAAGCCCGCCGGCGAGCCGATCGGGATGTCGAGGAGCAGGGTGTGCGCGGTGATCACCGTCTCTCCGTGGGCGGCGAACACGATGCGCTTCCCCTCGTTCTCCTCGATGAGCTGACTCAGGTTCCTGCTGGCGCGCTTCAGGTACCCGTTCCAGGTGTCTGAGCCAGCGGCCCAGGGAGTGTCGGGGTGCGCATGCGGGCCGCCGTTGGCGGCCGTCTTCACCGCATCCCAGGGTTTGCCATCGGCATCGCCGTGGACGGGGCCGTCGAGCCGGTCGTCGATGTGCAGCGGGATCTGGAGCGTCTGGGCGATAATCTCGCCGGTCTGGACGAGGCGAATCCGCGGAGCCGCGTAGACCTTGTCGAAGGGCTTCTTCAGGTGCTCGGTGGACAGGCGGCGCGCGGCCTGTTCGGCCTGGGCATACCCCAGGTTGGTCAGTCCCGTGCAGGTGCGAGGACCTCCGACGAGTCCGTCGGCATTGCACTGGGCTTCACCGTGCCGCACGAAGATGAGTTCGGTGGTGATCACGATGCTCCTTGAAGGCGGAGACGGATGTGGGCGGGCCAGATGTGGCAATAGCCGTTCCGGCCGAGGTAGGGCGCGGTGAGTACGGCGTGCAGCGCCAAGCCGTCGTCCAGGCGTTCTCGGTCTATGGGGTCCAGCTGTGGGGCGTGCTGGCGGAGCGCCTGGCTGTAGATGTCGCAGGCGTCGTCGATCGCTTCGCTCGCGAGGGGGCCGTAGGTGAGGAGAAGCGTGGCGACCAGCTTCGCGAGGTCGTAGCCCATGGGCGCGAGACTGAGATCGTCGGTGTCGACCGTGACGATGTCCCCGGCGGGAGTGATGATGAAGTTCCGCGGGTTGCTGTCCTTGTAGAAGGCACAGGGCCCCTGCGCCGTCTCCTCCAGCAGGCCGAGCATCGAGTGCAAGGACACCTTGTTCGGCAGGTAGCCCTGTTCGTGGCGCCGTCGGAGCGCGACCTTGCGCGGGCCGAGGTACTCGTCGAACGTCGTGCCGTCTTGGAAACGATGCGGAGTGTTCAACGACGCGGCCTGCAGGTCACTGCGCCAGGCGGCACCGTGAGCGTGGCCCAGCAGTTCCGCTGTGCGCGGGAGATCCTCGGGGCGTACGGAGCGCCCCTCGACCCGCTCGAAAGTCAGGCTGGCAGGGCCGATGACTTTGAGGGCCGGCTGCCGCAGCGGCTTCGCGTGCTCGTTGATCCACCGGTAGTGGCGGACGGCCGCCGCCGCGCGCTCCGGCGTCTCGTAGTGCTTGGTGAACGGCGGAAGGGTCATGCCTGGCCCTTCTTCGGATGGGCGACGACGAAGGTGATGAGGGACCGAGTGGTCAGCTGCTGGTCCGGAAGGAATTCGTGCAACGCCGCCGCCATAGCCCCGGGGTTGCCGTACAGGCCGGGCGCGAGGTGGTACTTGGGGTTCGTGGCCAGGTATTGCGCCGTGTGGTCGTGGCCGTCGAAGGTGAAGGCGTGCTCCTCGTCCAGGACGGCGATCACGTCGAGCGAGGAGGCGGTCAGGTCGGCGAGGTTGCCGCTGTGCGCTGCGGTGTAGAGGCTCTCGTGCTTATCGCCCCGCGCGTCGAGGCCGGCCGAAGCGACCAACTGGTCCATCTCCCGGTAGCTGTCGAGTGCCTTGGTGACGAGCACGGCCAGGCCCCCGGGGGAGAGGACCCTGGCGATCTGCGCGATGACGTCCTTGGGCTGCGGCGAGTGGTAGAGGCAGAACGCGGCGACGGCGACGTCGCACGACCCGGCGGGCAACGGGAGGTCGTGGAAGTCGCCTTTGACGAAGTCCACCGTGATGTCGGGTAGCTCCTTGGCGCGCTCGCGGGCCTGGGCGAGCAGGGCGGGGGCGGCGTCCAGGCCGACGACGCGCTGCGGCCGGAGTTGCTCGGCGATGCCCAGGCTGCTCGTGCCGCGACCGCAGCCGATGTCGAGCACCACGCCGAGCCGGTCCGGCTGCGCGTGGTGGGTCTGCACCAGGCTGACGATCGTCTCGGGCACGGGGTTGCCGGAGGTCTTCGCGCGCATCAGGGCGCTGGTCCGCCCGGACAGCCGGGAGGGGTTCCCGTACAGCTCCTGTTGCCGGGCGGGGTCCAGGAAGGCGTTGGGCTCGTTCATGCCGCACCCCCTGCCCGGGGGCGCGGGTCGTTCAGGACTGCTCGGCGGCCACCTTCCGCAGCCAGCGGCGCGTCTGGCGCCGGTTGGCCAGCAGCACCACGTCGGCTTTCGCGCCGAACTCCTCGATCTTCGCCATCACGCGGGGCCGCATCTTGCGGCGGTACGTGGCGACGTACTTGATCACGCCCCAGTGGATGCGGTTGTGCACCCCGTTGCCCTTGTGTCCCGCGCCGTGCCGGATCTGCCGGGCGAAGATCCCGTACAGCGCCGCCACGGTCGACACGTCCATCAGGACCACCGTGTCGCAGGCTTCGAGCCGCACCTGCAGCGTCGAGTTGTAGTTGCCGTCGATCACCCACCGCGGTTGCGCGACCAGCTCGCGCTGCACGGCGGTGAACTTGTCCATGGGGAGCGCGTTCCACTCGTCGTCGTAGAACGCGGCGTCCAGGTGCGTCACCGGGGCGTCGAGGATCTTGCCCAGTTCGCGGGCCACGTGGGATTTGCCGCTGCCTCCGCAGCCGACGATGGCGACCTTCTTCATGGTGCTCCAGCGTAGAGAGGTTCGGGTGTCCGGCGGAGCCATCCTCCAGGACACGTTTTGATGATCCAGGCGCCATGGTCTGTAGAGCGGTCGGCATCAGGCAGCTCCCCGCTCGGTCGTGCCCGGCCTCACGAGACCGTGCAGAAGGGATTCCAGGGTGTCGACCTGCTTGCTCAGGCCGAACAGGCGCAGACGGTCCACGCACGCGGCGATCAGGTCGGCGTGCTGCTGAGTGCCGGCGATCTCGCGGAGGTGGGAGAGGCGTTCGATCACGTCCCGGCCGGAGCGCACGACCAGCTCGTCCGGGACGAACCGGTTGACGTAGCGGATGTCCGCCGGGGCCAGAGGCAGGCACCCGGCGAGCACGGCCTCGAAGATGCGCTGGGTCATCTGCCCGACCGCGGCGTACCGCTCGGGCAGCATGAGCACCGTGGCCAGGGACCTGCCGTATACGCCGGCGGCGGCCTCGAACGGGATCCGGCCCAGGAAGTGGACGTGCGGCCAGCGGTTGGTCTCCGTCCACTTCCCGGCGACCAGGTGCGCGACGCGGGCGGCGGCTGGGGCGAAGAAGCGGTCGAAGGGCTCGTCGCGGTCGTACTGGTTGCCCACGTAGCCGAGCACGAGGTCCCGCCGCTGTGCCGCGAGGGCCACGGGGTCCGCCTGGGTGAGGAGGTTCTCGGCGACGGGGAAGAGTAGCGAGTGCGCTCCGTGGGTCGGGGCGAGGGCGGCCTCGCAGACGCGGGTGTGCGACGTGGTGCGCCACACGCTCTCGGCTCGCAGGGTGCGGTCCTTGTCCCAGATCACAGTGGGTGTCTGGTGCCGCACGGTGTAGTGGTTGATGAGCTGGGCCTGGCGGTGAAGGTCGCAGGTGTGCCCCTCGCTCCCGCACATGGTGGTGTTGCGGCCGGGGATCGCCCAGCGCCACTCCAGGAACAGGGCGTCGATGTGCGGAACGCCGTCGTCGAAGGTGTACGCGCCGCCGAGGTCCTCGCCCGCTTCGAGGCGGTCGCGGTCGGCCTGCAGGAAGACGATGTCGTGACCGTGGGCGATGAGGGCGTCGATGAAGGGGCGGCGGTGGCTGCGTCCCCCGTCCGGGGTGTCGGTGACCCCGTTGCCGAGGAAGCCCCAGAAGCTGTATCCGATCTTCACTTGGTGATCCACCGCCCTTCGAGGAGCAGGGCGTCGAGCCCGGAGTTGGCCAGGCAGTCCAGGGCCATTTCCGGTGTTCCGCATATCGGCTTGCCCTTGACGTTGAGGGACGTGTTGATCAGCACGGGCACCCCGGTCCGGCGGCCGAAGGCGGTCAGGACCGCGTGCATGAACGGGTTCTGCGCCTTGGTGACGGTCTGCAGGCGGGAGGTGCCGTTGGCGTGCACGATGGCCGGCACGCGCTCGCGCGTTTTGTCGGTCACGCCGGACGCCATGGACATGTACGGCGCCTGCTGGCCGAGGGTGAAGAACTCGCGGGCGCGCTCGGCCAGGACCATGGGGGCGAAGGGCCGGAACGGCTCGCGGAACTTCACGGTGGCGTTCAGCCGCTCGACGACGCCGGGCTCCAGTGGAGAGGCGAGGATCGAACGGTTGCCCAGGGCTCGCGGCCCGGCTTCGACGGCCCCCTGGAACAGGCCGACGATCGTGCCGTGGGCCAGCTGGTCGGCGAGGAACTCTGCGGTTTCGATGCCCAGGGTCTTCTGGTGAAGGGCGGGCCAGGGCGTGAGGTCGAGGGCTTGGTCCTCGTAGGACGGGCCGAGGTAGCAGGTGCGGGCGACGCCGGCCACCGGTCGCGGGCCGCGTCCGCCGATATGCACGGCGAGGGCGGCGCCGATCGCGGTACCGGCGTCACCGGGCGCAGGAGGCACGAAGACCTCGTCGAAGATGCCGGCCTCGATGATCCGGCCGATGCTCACGCAGTTCGTGGCGACACCGCCCCCCACGCACAGGCGCCGGGAGCCGGTGAGCACGCGAGCGCGGCGGGCCAGGTGCACCATGACCTGCTCGGTCCGCTCCTGGAGAGCCGCCGCCAGGTCCCGGTGGACGTCGGCCAGGGACTCGCCCGGGTGCCGTTCGGGGCAGGTCTCGGTGACGAAACGGCGGGACGTCCGCTCGTATCCCGACGTGAGGGTGCGCGTGGGGAAGTAGGCGGGGTTGATGCGGAAGCCGGTTGCGGTCGTGTGGACGGCGTGGGTGAAGAGGGAGCGGAAGCGGGCGGGGTCGCCGAGGGCGGCCAGCGCCATCACGGTGCCTTCCTCATCGCCCCGGCGCCAGCCCAGGTGCTCGGTGACGGCTCCGTACACGTACCCCAGGGAGGCTGGGTCGTTGATCGCCTCCAGGGTTTGCGCGCGGGGACGGAGCGTGTCGTGGCAGCGGGCGATGGTGGTGGTCTGCCGCTCTCCGAGGCTGTCGACCACGAGCACGGCGGCTTCGTCCCAGCCCGAGGCGGCGAAGGCCGTGAGCTGGTGGGCGCGGTGATGCAGCACCGGGGTAACACGGGCGGCGGGGAACTGCCTGCCGATCAGCCGCAGGCGCCGCTGGGTGCGCACGGCCACCTTGGCGAACCCGTGCGCTCGGGCGAACGCCCGGTCACGAGTTGTCGGGGAGAGCGCCATGCGCAGGGCGGCGGGCGACTCGGCGAGGTAGCGGGCGGGCTGGAAGTTGTAGGCGACGGTGTCCACGTCGGCTGAGGTGAGCTTGGCCCGGCCGAGCAGCCAGTCCACAGCGTGAGCGGGGTAGAGCTTGGTGTGCTTCTGCTCGGAGAGGCGCTCCTCCTCGACGAAGCCGATGAGTTCGCCGTCGACCAGGAGAGCTGCCGACGAGTCGTGGGTGTAGGAGCACAGGCCGAGGATGACCGAGAGAGTGCGCTTCATGGCGGCCGTCACCTCGCCCCGGCCGTCGTCGCAGCCGCGGGCTGGCGGGAGCGTCGTTTCAGCTCGCCATACCAGGCGGTGAGGGCCTGGCCGAGGGGGCCGTCGATGCCGTCGGCCACGCGCCACGCCTGCTGGTGCTGTCCGTCCTTCCACAGCCGGTAGCTGCGCAGTGTCCCGGCCATCGCGTCCCAGCCGGGTTGGCCGGTCACGTCCCGGGCCGCGACCTGATCGAGCAGACCGGCGAAGCCATTCCACCGTGTCCGCAGGTCGGGCATGACGGGGCTCGCCGTGAGCGAGGCCAGCTGCTCGGACTGGTCGAGGTGCTCCTCGTAGATGTGCAGCGACCCCACGTGCAGGTGGAACTCGCCCAGCTCCGCGTCGAGCCATCCGGCGACCAGCTCGTGCAGGACGGTGTAGAAGAAGACGTCGTACGGCATGCCGATCCACACGTCCTGGCCCCGCATCATGGTCGCCATGTGCAGTCGGCCGGCACGCAGATGGAAGCGGAATCCGAGGGTGCAGGGCACGTCCTTGTGCCCGGCGGCGTCCTGAACCGGGTCGTAGAGCTGGATCAGGGCGCGGCGGGAGTCGGGGTCCTCCTTGAGGATCTCCACGACACGGCTGAGCTGATCGACCTTGCCGGCCCAGTTCCGCATCCTGGGGCCGTACGCGCCGAGCAACACCCCATCATCGGCGTACTGCCGGAGCCGCGCGTTGTAGTCGAAGATCCACGGATCGTCCGAGCCGGACAGGTGCCAGACGCTCTCGGCCACGGCGAACGCCGGGTTCAGGATCCTGGCCGGCGGCGCGTACAGCAGGCGGGCCCGCGGCTGCGTGAGCAGCAAGTGGATGTCGCGGACTTCCCGCGTGGGCATGCCGCGCGGGCTGACCTTGTCGCCGGACTTCGTCAGCGTGACGGCTCCGGAGAACAACTCGGCGATGTTGTCAGCGGTCAGATGGGTCATGAGGCTGGGACTCCTTCGCCCTGCTCCGGCACGGGCGGCGTGCTGCGGGCATCGTCGTGAAGGGGGTCAAAGGGCAGCTCGGGGTGCGTGGCGCGGTGATCGATGAGGCGGGCGACCTGGGCGGCGCTGTCGCCGCGCCACCGGCACACCGAATCGGCGGCTCCGGCCGGCGGGCGAGAGCGGGGCAGCTCCGCGAGGGCGATGCCGACTTCGTCCGCGGAGCCACACCGTTGCGCGATGCCGTGGTCGGCCAGGCCGAGGGTCCGTTCGCCCGGGGCGGCAAGTTCAAGGACGGGCACGCCCAGCAGCGCTGCTTCGATGCCGCATGTCGAGTAGGCGCTCGCGACCACATCCGCGCCGGCCAGGCACCCGCGTGCTCCAACCCGAGTGTCGGCGACGGCCACCGGAAGACCGGTCGCCTGCTCAAGAAGCGGGGCGAACACGCTGTCGCGCTGCGCCGGATGCGGAGCGATGACCAGTCCCCAGTCCGGGCCAGCCGACCGCAGCCCGCCGAGGAGGAGTTCGGCCTGGCGGGCGAGATGCTCGGGCCGGAAGGGCTGGCAGGCCCACACGGCGATCTTCGACGGGGCACGCCGTGTGCCGACCGACAACAGCTTTTCCAGGTACCGGCGCTGTGCCCCACGGCCCAAAGCGGCCAGGGCATCGAAGCGGGGCTGCCCCAGGACGTGCACCTCACTCTTCGGGTGCTTGGCCCAGGCGAGGGCGAGCGGATGGTCGCGCTCGCCCATCACGACCACGTCCCGGCTGTGGAGGGCGGGCCACGCTACGGACTCTTCCGTCCAGGCGCCGTGCTGGACGTGCACCGTGTTGGAGTCGTGCCGATCAGCAAGGTGAACCGCCAACGCCCCGAGCGGACTTGTGTCGTTGCTGAGGACGACGGAGTGCGGACGAACGGCTCTCAGAACGCGGCCCAGCCAGTTCTCCGCCTGGACCAGAGCAGGCCAGGATGGCTGCGTGCAGCCGCCGCTCTTCGCCAGCAGCGTGGACAACAACCGGACGAGGCGGGACAGGCGGATCGCGTGCGGACCGACCTCGACGGTCCGGTCGTCATCCGCGGGACGCAGTCCGTCCGCCTCGCCTGACAGCTGGAAGAGCCCAACCGGTGCAGGACACACCCGCACGCTCTCGCTGCCCTCGGCCAAGCAGCGCTGACCGGGATCAGTGGCGAGGTCGATGAGCACGCTGTCGTGCCCCTTGCGCGCCAACTCCCGAAGAACCGGCATCAGGGTCTCGGCGTGGCGGGACGACCAAGAAAGGGCCACGACTCCGCGCCGGTGCAGGCCCGTGGGGAGCGGGTGCGGCTCGGTGATAGCCACGTCGGCGGGTAAGAGCGTGCTCAACTCGGCAGTGTGCGGCGGATTGTGTGCCGCCGTGCCGCCAAGTAGATAGGCAATGCCCGACCAGGTGACCGTGTAGGTGCGGTACTCCTGAGAGCTGCTCGGCCGCACACCGACGAGACCTTCGTACGGCACCGGGGTGATGGGTCCGGGTGCGGTGACGAATGGCTCCCAGAGGCTCAATGCCAGCAGTTTCTGCAGGACCTGCGTGACCAGTCGGCGGACCGGTACGTGCTGGACATGGAGCCAGTCAGCTCCGCCGGGCGTGTGGGCTCGGCCGCCGCCGTACTCGTGCAGGGCGGCCATGACGCGTTCGGTCAACGAGCGGAGGTCCTGCTGGTTCAGCGGCAGCGCCTCCAGATCTCCCGTTCTGATGCGGAGGGAGTCGGCGACGTCAAAGCGGCCGGCGCCGACTAGGACCCAGGCGGGCCGGTGGCCGTCTTCTCTTCGGACAAGGCCCAAGTCTCCGAATGCCGAGGTGGTCACGCCAGGCTCCCTTCGACAATGGGAGTGCATGCCGTGGCCTGGTGGAGGAGGTCGAGCAGGTCGGTTGGGGACTGGGCGACCGCCACAGCAGGAGAGCCGGGCTCGCCGTACCCCCAGGCGGCATGAATGTAGGGGACGCCGGCACGAGTTGCTGCCTCCCGGTCCACCGGCATGTCCCCGATGTACACGGCCGACGCAGGGTCGACTCCGAGGTCCACCAACGCGAGGAGGAGAGGGTCCGGCGCCGGCTTCGACCGCCCGGAACCCGCGGGTGTCCGCACGGTGCCGAAGGGGCAACCAAGCTGCGCCAGGAGGGGCGCGGCCCGATCGACGTGCTTGGATGTCACGACTCCAAGCCGCCAGCCAGCTGCCACGAAGGCGTGCAGGACGTCCGTGATCCCGATGAACTCCTGGGCCAAATGCGCTGCGGCTGTCGAGCCGGCTCCGTAGGTCCGGTGGACGCCGTCAGCGTCGACGACACCGAGCCGCTCCATGATGTCGCTGAACTCCCGCCCCAGGTGGGCTTCGTACGCGGCGAACGGGATAGCGAGGCCGTGGTCTTCCTGGACCTTCCTCCACGCCTCGCGCATCACCGGCCGCGTGTCCAGTAGGACACCGTCCAGGTCAAGAAGGAGTGCCCGTTCAGCATCGGGAGGCTGGAGGGCCGACGGTTTCGGGCGATGGTGCAGGGGCGCGGAGGACTGCTCGGAGGCCGTGGGAACGGGTGACGTGGTCACTTGCTCGCTCCGCTCCGCACCGTGCTGGTCTGCTGGACGGTCAGCAGGTTCCAGCCGTGGGCCCGGGCGACCAGCCGGGTGGTGTCCGGTGCCCCGGTATCAGCGAGCAACTGGAGGAGCGCCGCGCAGAGGTCCGCCGGTGCCATGTTGGCGCCGCGCGCGATGTCGAGCGGCTTGGTGTGCTCGGCGACGGCCTTCAGCAGGTTCGTCTGCTCGGTGCTCAAGTCGGGGGCTGGCGTGTCCGGTACCGGGGCCGTGGCCTCGTTTGCGCTGAGCAGACGGTGGGTGACTACGGCAAGGGAGCAGCGTTCGGGGCAGTGCAGCTTCCTGCGCAGGGAGACCATGTGCGCGCGGACCGTGTGGTGCGACAGGGTCTCGGTGTCGGCGATCTGGCCTGTTGGTAGGCCGTTCACCACATGCTGGGCGATGCGCCGTTCGGCCGGGGTGAGCGGTGTGGTCGGGGCTGGGGCGGTCATGGTGGTCTTCCTCGTCGGTATCGGTCAGCGGCTCGACGTCGGGCGCAGGCGCACAGGGACGGAGGTGTGTCCGTTGCTGATCAGGCTCGGCAGCCTCTTCAGATCGGTCCTGTCCGTGGCGAGTTGGGCGTCGGGGAAGCGTTCGAAGAGCAGGCGCAGGGCGGTGGCGACTTCGAGTCGGGCAAGTGGGGCGCCGAGGCAGAAGTGGACGCCGTGTCCGAAGGCGAGGTGTTCCTTGCTGGGGCGGGTGGCGTCGAAGCGGTCGGCGTCCTCGTGCCAGTCGGGGTGCCGGTTGGCGGCGGCGTAGGAGGCGAGGATCGCCTCGCCGGTCTTGATCGTCTGGCCGTCGGGGAGGGCGATGTCGGTGCGGGCGTAGCGCAGGGGAAGGTGCTTGACCGCGGGCTGGTGGCGCAGGGTCTCCTCGACTACGCCCTCCCAGGTGCAGCGGCCGTCCCGGACGTGGGCCAGCTGCTCTGGCTCGGAGAGCAGGGTGGTGATGGCCTGGTCGATGACGTTGACGGTGGTCTCGTACCCGGCGCTGATCATCAGCAGGAGCGTGTCGCGCAGCTCGGCGTCGCTGAGGGCGGAGCCGTCGCCCTCCTCGTCGCGGGCGGCGATCAGCAGCGAGGTCATGTCCTCGCCGGGCTCGGTGCGCTTGATCTCGATCAGGGCGTCCAGCAGGCCGTACAGGGTGGCGGTGTTCGCGGCTTGTTCCTCGGCGGAGAGGTGGGTGGCGAATACGTTGTCCACCACGGTGCGGAACTCGGTGCGCCGGTCGGCGGGGACGCCCATGAGCTTGCCGATGACGGCGATCGGGAGCGGGTAGGCGAGGTGCTCGCGCAGGTCGGCCACCTCATCGGCCGGGAGGGCGTCGAGGTCGTCGAGGATGCCGTTCACGAGGATCTCGATGTCCGCCTGGAGGGCGGCGGTACGGCGGGCCGAGAGGGCGGGGGCGACCATGCGCCGCAGGCGGCTGTGGTTGCCGCCGTAGGCGGTGAACATGTTCTCCACCGCCACCCACAGGGCCAGCGGCCAGGTGGGGACCGTCTCGGCGAAGGCAGGCCAGTGGGCGCGGCCGTCCTTGGAGACGTCCTTGCTGGTCAGAAGCTGCTTAAGGAGGGCCGGGTCGGAGACGGACCAGGCGCGCACGCCGAGGATGTCCACGAGAGTGGCGGAGCCGCGCTCGCGCAGGGCCTGGTGTTCGGCGTCCGGGTCGGATCCGGTGGGGTCGAGGACGAGTATCTGCCGTTCGGACACGTTGGGGCTTCTTTCAGCTTGAGGGGAAGGTGACGGGGAGGGCGACCAGCGAGCGGTGGAAGGGGCCGGGGCGCCAGACGAGGTCGTCGCGGTGGCCGTCGAGGTCCATCTCGGGCAGGGCGTCGAGGACGTGGAGGATGGCGGTTTCGGCGATGAGGTAGGCGTGCGTGTTGGCCGGGCAGCCGTGCGGGCCGGCGCCCCAGGCGAGGTGAGCCCGGTTGCCCAGTGGCCGGTGGGTTCCCAGGGCAGGGTCGTTGTTGCAGGCGGCATAGCTGATGACCACCGGCTGGTCGGCGGGCAGCAAGTACCCGCCGATGTCGGCCGGGCGGGGCGGGTAGGACATCGCGAAGTTCGCGAGCGGCGGGTCGCGATAGAGGACGCTGTCCAGGGCCTCGCGGACGGAGGCGTCGCCGGCGTGCAGGTCACCAGAGAACTCACTGTTGGTGAGCATCTCCAGGAGGGTGTTCGTGATCAGGTTGGTCAGGGGTTCGATGCCCGCCCCGTACAGGGTGATGAGCTGCTGGCCCATCTCGGTGTCGTCCAGCCGGGCGACATGGACGAGGAGCCTGCTGGTCACGTCGTCGCCGGGCTCTCGGCGGCGCAGGGTGACGAGGTCCGCCACGGCCTGGGCCATGATCTGGTTGCCGATGGAGGCGTTGACCCCGTCGAAGATCTTCGCCATTCCGTCCGCGATCCGGTGGCCGACCTCGTCGGGGCAGCCGAGTAGGTGGCTGAGCGTCTGGAACGCGAGAGGCCAGGCGTACTGGGACAGCAGGTCCGCCTTGCCGCTGCCCTTGAAAGCGTTGATGGTCTGCTCGGCAACCAGTTCGACGTGGGCTCGCAGCGCGTGCTGGTCGACAGCCCCGAGGGCTTCCGTGTTCGCGGCCCGGTAGCGGGCGTGCTCGGCACCGGCCGAGCGCAGGGCGTTGGGGCGCCACTCCATCATCGGCCGGATGGGGCAGGTGTCGGGGACGGAGGTCTGCCACTGGCGCGGGTCGGCGGGGAAACGTTGCGGGTCGCCGAGGATGCGGCGAGCCTCCTCGTAGCCGACGACCAGCGTGGCGGGCACGCCAGGGGCCAGGTCCACGGGGATCAGGGGGCCGAACTGCTCGCGCATGCGCTGGTAGGCGGCGTGCGGATTCTGGGCGAAGTCCGGTTCGTACAGGGGGATGCGGTGGGTCGCGGTGCTCACGGTCGGGGCTCCAGACGGTGCGCGAGACGGGCGAGGTATTCGGTGAGCTGGATCAGGGCCTGCATGCAGGACGCTCGCTCGCGGGCGTCGCACACGGTCAGCGGCGTGTGTCCCTCCAGGGCGAGGGCCTCGTGGACTTCTTCGAGCGGGTGGCGGGGCGCGCCGTCGAACTGGTTGACCGCGACCGCGTAGGGGACGCCGTTCTCTTCGAGGAGGCCGAGGATTTCGTGGGAGGCGTCCAGGTCGCGGGGGTCGACGAGGACCAGGGCGCCGAGGGCGCCGATGATCAACTCCTGCCAGAGGAAGCTGAATCGAGCCTGGCCGGGGGTACCGAACAGGTAGAGCACGAGGTCGTCGCTGAGGTGCTTGCGTCCGAAGTCCACGCCGACGGTGGTGGTGGACTTGGCAGGCGTGCGGGCCAGGTCGTCGACCAGGGCGCTCGCCCGGGTGATGGTTTCCTCCATGTGGACCGGAGGCACCTCGGAGACGCTGCCGACGAAGGTGGTCTTGCCCACGCCGAAGGCTCCGGCGACCACGATCTTCGCGGTAGCCGTCACCGTGCGCGCGACGAACCGGTCAGGCGTGAGCGCGGAGTCCATGAAGAACCCTTTCGATGAGTGAGGCCGGGGGCCGGTCGTCGTCCTGGCCCTGGGCGAGGGTCATCAGTCCGTGTCCGATGAGGTCGGCGACGAGAATCCGGGTGGTCGATGGCGGGAGGGCGAGTGCGGAGGCGATCTCGGCGACGGCCAGCCCTCCGCCTTGCGCGGGTGCGAACAGGGCGAGCACGCGCCGTGCGTCCGGGTTGAGGCCGGGACGGGTGCCGGTCGCGGCGAAGACCAGGCTCTCCAGGCGCACGTCCTTGCTGGGGCGGGTACGTCCGCCCGTGCGGACGTAGGGCCTGACCAGATCCGGGTCCTGCCGCGGCCTGCTCATGCCAGCGGTGCTTCCGTGCCGCCGGCGATGCGTGTCTGGACACCCAGCTGTTCGCCCACGCTCGCGGCCAAGCGCAGGGCGGCCTCGCTGATCACCCCGATGTCCGCGTGAGGGCTGTCGGTGTGGACGGCGAGCATGGTGTTGTCGCCAGCCGGGATGAGCAGGGAGATGTGGTCGACCGATTCCATGACGAACTGGCAGACGCCCCCGCCGTTCGTCTCCCGGTCGTAGGCCCGCGATGCTCCCCACAGCGTGGAGGCGATGGCCGAGATCTTCTCGGCGCGCTCGCGCGGCAGCCGGTCGGTGTAGGCCGGGCTCATGCCGTCCGCGGCGACCAGCACGGCGTATTCCACGCCAGCGGTCTTCTCCAGGCTTTCGAGGAGCCAGCCGATGTTCTTGTCGGTCATGCGTCGTGTCCTTGGTCGTTGTCGGCAGTGGGGACGTGGGTGCCCTGCTCGGCGCGGGCGCGCTGAGTGCCACGGGCCCAGGCGGCGATCACGCTCGCTCGCCCCGGCTCGGCGTTGGCAGGGCGGGGAACGGGGGCGGAGGCGGGTGCGGCGCGGCGGCTGCGCACCGTCAGTCCGCTGGCGGTCGTGCGGGCAGTGGAACGCTCCTGGTCGGATTCCCCGGCCGTCGGCGGGACGGGGGTGAGCGCGGGTTGTGTGGCTACCGGAACCGGGGCGAGAGCAGGGAGCCGGTCGGACGCGGCAGAGGCGAGAGCAGCTGGCGGATCCTTCTGCACCGGCTGCGAGGATGCCGGCGGCGCCTGGGGCGCCGTGGTGAGGAGGTCCTGGGGAAGGGTGAGGAGCGCGCGGGTGCCCAGAAGGGAGTTGGGCGCCTGGACATCGACCCGGAATCCGTAGGCGCGCGCGAGGGCGGCGGCGACTCGGAACCCGGTCTGCGGGCGGGCGCCGAGCTGCGTTATGTCGTCCGTGCGCTGCCCGGTGAGGATGTCCCGGGCGCTGTCGAGCTGCTCCGGCGTCATCTGTAGGCCGCTGTCGTCCACGAGGACGGTGACTCCGTGGTGGCCCTGTTCGAAGGACACGTGCACTCTCGACTGTGGTGGCGAGAAGCGCAGCGCGTTGTCCAGCAGGAGCGCGAGGGCGTGCACCACGGGCCCGACCACGCGGGTCTTCACCGCGACGTTGAGTTCCTCGGGCTGTACGCGCTGGTAGTCCTCGACGTAGCCCATCGCGGCCCGCACCACATCGGTGAGCGTCGTCGTGGGCCAGTGCCGGGTCAGCTTGCCGCCGGCCAGGATGGTCCAGCCCTGGGCGACCAGCAGCATCTGCTGCACGGTGTGGTCGATATCGGTCAGCGTCTCGAACGCGGCGTCGTCCTCGTGCTCGCGCACGCCCTCGCTGACCTTGCGGCTGGTCTTGGCGGCCATGCCCACGAGCGCCGACGACACACTGCGCACTGCGGCCTCGGTCGACCGCACAGCAGTGGAACTTACCCGAGCGATCTCTTCCTGGGCGGCGGTGTGCGAACGCCGCAACTCCTCCGCCCCGAGCGTCTTCGCCTGCTCGATCTCCTGGTGCGCCGCGTACTGGATGTCGCGGATCACGGCGTGGACGACGCCGGCGGTGGACTTGACCACGTTGATCAGGTGCTCACCGACTGCGGTGCCGGCCAGTTCCGGTGCGGGGGCCGGCACCGTGATCCGACCGCCCGAATGGTGGATCTGGGGCAGCGTCTCGTGGACCAGCTTCTGCAGGGCACCCTCGGTGGCCTGTTGTTCGCGGGCCAGGAGGTGTGCCCGCCGCCGCGTCTTCTGCCATCGGCGGTGGCTAACCCAGGCCGCTGCCACCGCGACGATGGCCGCGGCGGCGAGCACGATGACCATGGTGGTGGCGGTCGTGTTCATCAGACAGCCACCGCCAAGAGCACGTCGGCCTCGGCTGCGGGCGCCCCCGAGTCGAGCTGCTGCAGCAGGAGTGCGGACCCGATCACCCCGATGTGGCTGTACGCCTGTGGGAAGTTGCCCAGTTGTCGCCCGGTGGCGGGGTCGTACTCCTCGGCGAGCAGGCCGAGGTCAGTGCGCAGGGCCAGGAGCCGGTCGAAGAGAGCGTGGGCTTCGTCCGGGCGGCCAGTCAGGGCGAGCGCATCGACCATCCAGAACGAGCAGAGCAGGAAGGTCCCCTCGTCACCGTTCAGGCCGTCGAGCCCGATGCGGTCGCCGGCGGTCGGGTAGCGCCGGACGAGGCCCTCCGGGGTGGACAGTTGCTGACGTACTGCCTCCACCGTCCCGAGCACTCGGGGATCGTCGGGAGGCAGGAATCCCACCCTGGGGATCAGCAGGAGGGCGGCGTCGACCTCCTGTGATCCGTAGGACTGGGTGAAGGTGTTGCGGACCGGATCGAATCCGCGCGTGCACACCTCCTGGTGGATGGCCTCGCGCAGTTCAATCAGGGCGAACAGGTCGGCGTCCAGGACGGCGGCCTCGACGAGGCGGATGGTCCGGTCGATCGCGGCCCAGGCCATGACCTTGGAGTGCACGAAGTGGCGGCGCTCACCTCGGATCTCCCAGATTCCCTCGTCGGGCGTCTGCCACCGCTCGGCGAGGTGCTCGACCAGTCGTTGGTGCAGGACCGCGGTGTCGCCGCAGCGGGCCACCCCGCTTTGGTGGGCGAGGTACAGGGTCTCGATCACGTAGCCGTACACGTCGAGCTGCAACTGGTCTACAGCCCCGTTGCCGATCCGTACCGGGCCGGAGTTCTCGTAGCCGGGCAACCATCGCAGCTCCCGCTCCTGGAGATCCCGTTCTCCGGTGATCCCGTACATGATCTGCAGGTTCTCCGGATCGCCGGCCACGGTCCGCAGCAGCCACCGCCGCCACGCCTCGGCCTCCTGCCAGTACCCCGAACCGAGCAGGGCGCCCAGGGTGGTGGAGGCGTCGCGCAGCCAGGTGTAGCGGTAGTCCCAGTTCCGGCGACCACCGATCTCTTCCGGCAGCGACGTGGTCGGCGCTGCGACGATGCCGCCGCTGGGGGCGTACGTCATCGCCTTCAGGGTGATCAGCGACCGGACGACTGCTTCCCGGTGCGGGCCGTCGTAGGTGCATTGGCTCGTCCAATCTTCCCAGAAGGCGAGGGTCGCCGCGAGCGCCGCGTCGGGATCCGGGATCTCCGGCGCGACACCGTGGGAGGGCTCCCAGCTCAGTACGAAGGCGACGCTCTCGCCGGCGGTGACCGTGAAGGAGCTGACGATTGCGCCGTCCTTCTCAACCTGCCCGGTGGACGTGTCCAGCCACAGGGCGTCCCCGCCGCCCTCAGCGATCATGCGTCCGCTCAGCTCATGGATCCACGGGCTGACCCGGCCGTAGCCGGGGCGGGCGCGCAGCGTGGAAGCCATGGCGATCTGGCCAGCCGTTCCCTCCACGATCCGGATGACCTGCGGTGCCCCGTCGCGCGGCGGCATGAAGTCGGTGACCTTCGCGCTGCCGGAGGACGTTGTCCAGACTGTCTCCAGCACGAGGGACTCGCCGACATAGCGCCGCTTGGCAGTCGCACCGGCTCCCTCTTCGTGCGCAGCGGCCGGGGCTATGTGCCACGCTCCGTGCTTCTGCGTGCCAAGCAGCGCAGTGAAGGGGGCCGGCGAGTCGAAGCGGGGCAGGCACAGCCAGTCGATCGAGCCGTCGTCGCAGACGTGGGCACTGGTCTGCATGTCGCCGATCAGGCCGTAGTGCTCGATACGCGGAAGGCGTTTCATCGTGTAGATCTCCGTTAGGCCCCGCGAGTCCGGGGAGGGCTTTAGGGCCGTCGAAACGGCCGGCGAACTGTCGGTGAGGCGAGACTCCGGTGGTCACCGGTGAGGCGGCGACTCGCTCCGCGCCGGTGCGGGTTCTTCGTCCGCTGACGGGGAACTGGTTGCGCGATCACCGCGGAGAATCAGCCATGTCGTGGGACCAGGGATCAGGACGATGAGAACCGCCCCGGTGGCGGTCATGTCCGGGGCGCCGACGCGGCCAGGACGAGACAGGCGAAGGCGATCGCGAAGACTGTGCCGCGCAGCAGGTTGATCGGCGGTGTCCGCCAACGCCGTCCCCGCTGCCGCATCGCACGGCCGGTGCCGTGGGCCTCCACGGTCGCCACGAGCTCCTGGGTCGCCTCGGCCAGTTGGACCAGATGCGCCCTGCTGGGCATGTAGCCGTCGGGGACCCCCGCCGAGCCGAGCTGCTGCGCGCGGCGCAGCGCTGGCTCCTCCTTGGGCACCATGACGCCGAGTCGATTGATGTGGCCGCGCAGACGCCTCGCGAGGTCTTCAGCGTCGGCGGTGGTCTCCGGCAGCGGCGAGTCCTCGTCCAGCACGAGCGCCACTGTCTCGGCTGCGGCCACCGCTTGATTGCGCGGTGAAACAGGCTCGACAGCCATGCGGCCCTTCCTGTTGGACGCGACGTGTTGACAGGCGTCCTGGCGGGGAGCCAGCGAGAGGCGCATGACACAACTCCTGTTCGGATCAGGCCAAGTTGATTGGGGTTCGCCGTGCGGGGGCGGCGGTCGTCGTGCAAAGTGAGTGATCCGGTCGCTACGTTGAGCGAACCGTGAATCCCCGCTGGGGGGTATGCCTGCGCGACCGCCGAGGCCGTCAAAGGCGTCAAAGATCATTTCGGAACCGAGGGGCAGCCCATGGCCCGTGTGCGAAACGTCGCCCTCGCCGCACTTCTGCGCGAAGCGGGCTGGTCTCAGCCGCAAGCAGCCGCAGCGGTCGCCCGGGTAGCCGCGGAGAGCGGGGTGCGTGAGCTGGAGGCCATTTCCCGCTCGCACATCGCCATGTGGGTGCAGGGCACGCAGCCGAGCGGTCGGGCACCTCATATCCTTCGCGAGACGCTGTCCCGCAGGCTCGGCCGCCGCCTCACCCTGGCCGACCTCGGGCTGGAAGGTGAAGGCACAGGCCAAACCGACAGCGGTTCCGACTGGAGCGTCGATCCTCTGACCGTGCTGGCCGAGCTGGGAAGCGACGACCTCGATATGCACCGACGTAAGCTGCTGGCGACCGCTGCGTACTCGGCCGCCGGCCTGGCCTTGCCCACCGCCTCGTGGTGGGCAGCCGCTCCTGCCGCGGCGGCGAAGCGCCCAGCAGTCTCCTCCCGGCTGGTGACGCAGGCCGACATCGACGACGTCCGCGATCTGACGACCTTCTACTCCGCGCGTGACCAGCAGCGAGGCGGCGCCTCTGGCCGATCGGCCCTCGCCGGCCATCTTCGCGACGAAGCGGTGCCCCTGCTCGGCAGCAGGTTCCGCACGGAGCAGCTTCGTCGCGACACCTACTCGGCCGTGGCGGAGATGGCCTATTTGTCGGGGTGGATGGCTTTCGACGCCTCCGAGCACCGCACCGCCCAGCGCTACCTCACTCTCGCCGGCCGCATAGCGGCCGAAGCGGGCGACGGGCCGCTCGGCGGCCACATCCTGCGCGCCCTCGCGCACCAAGCCGTGGACCTTGGGCACCCCCGCCGCGCGCTCGTTCTGGCCGACGCCTCCATGAACCGCGACCGCTACGGCCAAGCTAGCCACCGTGAGAAAGCCCTGCTCGCGATCGTTCACGCACGCGCCCTCGCAGCCGACGGCGACCGCGCCGGCACTCTCGCGGCCATCAGCCGCGCGGAGCGGGATCTCTCCCGCGCCGACAACAGCGAGGCTCCGAGCCGCGTGAGCTTCTTCCAGGAAGCCTCCCTGGCCCACGAGACAGCCTGCGCCCTGCGCGACATGGGCCAGCCGCTGGACGCGGAGATCCACTTCAAGCGCAGCGTGGCCACCCGCCGCCGCCAGCAGTACGCCCGCACGCACAGCGTGACCCTCGGCTACCTCGGCGCCGTCCAGGTCCAGCAAGGCCGCCTCGACGAGGCATGCGCCACCTGGAACCAAGCACTCGACGCCATGGCCGGCGTCCAGTCCGGCCGTGCCCGCGACGTCATCGTCCGCATCCAGAGCGACCTCTCGCCCGTCCGGCAACGCGGAGGCCGACATGTCACCGAACTGGACCACCGGGCACGGGGCATGCTGCGCACCATAGGCTGACCACAGAGCGGGTTCGCGGCGCTGGCCGGGGGCCGCCGTGCAGGCTACGCCGAGGGAGAGGAACGAGCGCCGATGGCGACGTACGAGGTCGAGTCGATCGCAACAGTCGTCGGGGGCCACACCCGCGTTCAGGACGACTACCAGGGCGGGGTCGAATCGATCATTCGGCTCGACGACGCGTACCCCCTCGAAACGCTGCAGGGAATCGGAGAGTTCTCCCACCTGACGGTGACGTGGCGCTTCCACCTGGCGCGACCCGAAGACGTCGAGCTCCACGCACGCAGCCCACGGGGAAACCAGAACTGGCCGCCGACAGGTACGTTCGTCCACCGCAACCACCGGCGCCCCAACCAACTGGCGATCAGCTACCCGCGGTTGCTCAAGGTCGAAGGCCGGGACCTCCTGGTCACCGATCTCGACGCCGTAGACGGAACGCCCGTGATCGACCTGGCACCGTACTTCGAACAGATGGGACCTCGGGGCCCGATCCATCAGCCCGCATGGCCTGGCGAGATGCTCGAACCGAATTACTGGGCGAAGGCAAGCGAACGGCCCTCGGAGCGCCCTGCGTAACGGGAGTGACTGAGCTGTGCTGCTCCTCGTTTGGCTGGTCGGGGACCAGCTGGAGGTCTGACTCAAGCCGCAGCCCTCGCGTACCGGAACTCACACCACGTTTCCTCGCCGCTGCTCTCCCACGCGTCTGAGATCGCATGGACAAGCCGGATCCCGCGACCGGATTCACCGTCGGGTCCGGCTTCCTTGAGTACAGCGGGGGCAGGGTTGCGGTCGGTTACCGAGACCCGCACCACGTCGACAGTCACCGTGATCCGGAGCACGACTTCGCCCTCACCGTGAACCATGGCGTTGGTGACCAGCTCCGAAACGGCCAGTACGACGAACCCCGCCACCGGCTGCGAAACGCGGCACCGTCGCAGGAACGCCCTGGTTGTCTGCCGCATCTCCCCAGCTTTCGTGGGATCCGGGAGAAAGGCCGCCTGACAGGCATGGGGTGCCGCCGGTATGTCGGCCCATGCCGATGTGCTGCGTCGGTCCTCCTGGGCCGGCCTCACACACGACGTGCCTGCTGTGGCCGCAGAACTACGGATGCCCCCGCCGGGCGGGGTCGCCTCTTGGAGCCTGGTCATGGGGGCTATCGCACCGCGCGGCGACGCTGTCGACCAGGGGAATCCAGAGGGGGAAAAATCTGTCAAGGGGGGAAACCAGAGGGGGAATTGAGGCCATGATTGGATTCCGCCCACCAACAGAGGTCACACTCATGCCAGATCCGTTCGCCGACCTGCTCCTCCGGCTTCGGCAGGATGCGGGCCGGACGCAGGAGGAGCAGGCAGACGCGATCAACGCTGTCTCCGGCCGGGACACCATGACCCGCCGAGAGATCAGCCGCTATGAGAACTTTGAGAACATTCCTACCAATCACACAATCGGCCATATCGCGGCGGCCTGCGGTGTCCCCTTCGAGGAACTACAGCGGGAGGCTAAGGCTGCCCGCGCTCGGAAGAGAGACGGGCATGCCAATGCAGGGGAGGATCAGGACGCCGTGAAGCGTCGCACGCTGCTGGGTGGTGCCGCCATCGGCGTGAGCGCGGCTGCCGAGCCCTGGGGGCGCCTGGCCTTCGCCCTCAGTAAGAGCTCCAAGATCGATTCGCCCTCCGCCGTCGCGCTCATCGACCGGGCCGCTGAACTGCACGTCCAGGAACTCAATCTCAGTGCCCGGCGACTACAAAACACGGTCGAGTCACATCTTGACGCGATCACCGCGGCCCTGCCCCGTGCCGGCGAACACGAACGGGCTCTCACTATCGCCGCCGGAGAAACTGCCGCTCTGGCTGGTTGGGTGGCCTGGGACCTGGGCGAGCACGACAAAGCCGACGCCTACTACAAGGTCACGTCGCAGTGCGCGGCGACCGCCGGGCACCCTCCACTCCGAGCCCTGGCCCTGACCTACACCAGCTACGGCGCCTCGACGCCGAAGGCGAAGTTGGAGTTCCTTTCTCAAGCGGCTAGCGACGTGCGAGGCCACGGCAACGCTACTGCTGCCGCCTGGGTCCTCGGCAGGCACGCGGAGGAAGCTGCGGCGGCCGGCGACGAGACGGGGGCACTCCGGGCCTTGGAGCGAGCGCGCTTCGCCTACGACTTCGCGGATCACACCAGCGAGCAGGCGTGGGTCCGGTTCGTGACCCCGTACCGCATGGACTCGTTGGCCCTCTCCGTCTACGGCCAGTTGGGGCGTCCCGAACTCACGTCCACTGCAGATACCGCAGTCGACCGTCTAGGGGACGAACTACCGGACGGGGGCGTGGTGGTTCTCGGCGATCTCGCTTCGGCCCTACTGCGTGGAGGCGACGTCGACCAAGGCGTCTACGTGTCACGCCAATTCGCTACGGCGACACAGGCCAAGCCCAACACGATGGGCAAGGAGCGCGCAGAGACTATCGCAGCGTCGCTCCCCGACAGAGAGCGGGAACTCGCCGTCTATCTACGGCAGTTCGCATCCTGAGCCCCCTCCGGCGGTACGCGGCAAACCCGGGACGCGAATGCTGTCGTACGTCCGGCCCGTCGCTCCTCAGCCCTGCGCCGTCTCCTCGACAACCCAGGACAGGTACGCCTCCGACCCGCCGGTCACGGGCAGCGTGATCCATTGGGGGACGTCATACGGGTGCCTCTCGTGCAGCCACGCTTCCAGCGCCGGTAGACGGTCCGTCGTAGTCATGTACGAGATACGCCACTCCTGCGCCGCCTCGACCTTCCCCTTCCACCAGTAGAAGGCGGTGATCGGCGCATCGATGTGAACGCCCGCTGCCAGCTTGCTCTCGACCGCGCCCTGGGCCAGTGCCTTCGCCTGATCCTCGTCGTCGCTGGTCGTCTGAGCAATCACAATATCGTTGGCCATGCAACTACCTCTCCAGCTCGGGTACCGCGACCCTACCCAGCCGTCCAGGGCACACCAAAAGCCGGTCGCCGGCCGTGAAGGTGAGTGGGGTTCGATCACGACGTGGATCAGTCAGACGGCAGCGTGTCATTCGGGTTGCGCTCGCTTCGGCACTGCGGTGGCAGGTCCATTCATCAACGAGGTGGTGCGGCTGCATGATGCAGGCGTCGGCGCATTCCTTGCGCCTCTGGACCTCCTCGGCTGGCAGGGCCGCGTCCTGACCGCCAGCCGGCTGCCCGCCCGGCCGGGCCGATCCCAGCGGCTCGCTGACCTCACTAACGAGGCCAGGGCCGGCACATATCTGTGCGGGACCGGCGCGATGACCTATCTCGACCCCGCCCCGTTCGCCGCCCGCGGCATCACCGTCGCACCGTTCCTGCCCCCGGCCGCCGGCATCTGGGCCTCCGCCCGGCGCGTCACCGCCCTGTGGGCCTTGGCCCCCCTCGGTCCCGCTGACCTGGCCGCCCAGCTCCGGGCCTTCGCCGACGCCCGGGCCTCGCTCCAAGCCGCTGCCTGAGCACGGGGCGGCGAACCGGGTGGCGGTGTCGCGCGTATCGCGCCGTCCGCCTTCCTTGGCGATCACATCGCCGAGTTCGAGGCCGACCTACGCCAGGCCCTCACCAAGCTGCAGCCCGACGGGAAGTTCGAGGAGCCCATCCACACCGAAGCCCTGATCGCCACCCGCCCATAAGCCGATAGTGTCGGCGGCCGAAATCGGCCGCCCGTCACGGAGATGCCCTGTAGCGTGACCGGCCTTGACGATCGGAGGACAGCCATGCCTGAGAAGACCGCAGAGTCCGGCCGTACGTACGCCGCTCACTACGCCGACGTTCACCTGATCGTCCGTCAGGGCGACGAGTTTCTGATGGGGCGACGCCGCAGTCAGCCGGTGTTCCCTGGCATGTACCAGGTACCAGCAGGGCTGATGGAGGACCACGAGCCCGCCACGCTGGCAGCCGCCCGGGAGTTCACCGAGGAGACGGGCGCCACCGCCGACCCCTCCGACGTGCGGTTCGTGCACCTGATGCACCACGTCTCCACCCACGCCGGGTCACGGCGGATCGCCTTCTTCTTCGAGGTCGACCGCTGGCACGGCCAGATCGGGAACCCCGAGCCGGACAAGTGCGAGGGCTGGCAGTGGTACAAGCCCAGCAGCCTCCCCGCGCCTCTGCCTCCGTACCTCGCGGTCGCGCTGCAGCACATCGCCGACGGCGTCACGTACAGCGAATACGCCTGGCCTCCGCATGAGTGCCGGCGACACGTGGATGCGGCCGGTGCGCAGCACCGGGCACCAGCCGCACACTGCTGACATCTCTGAGAATGGAAGAACGCATGCCGGTCCGGGAGTTAGCCCGTCGCGCCGTGGTCGCCGATGCGCCCGAGCTGGTCAGGCTGCGATGGATCATGTTCGGGTCGCCTGGTACAGCGCCCGCCCCGCGATGGGCGGCGGACTGCACAGCGGCATTCGCCCAGCGCCTCGGCGACCCGCTGTTCGCCATCTTCGTCGTTGACATCGGGAGAGGCGGCCTGGCCGCGTGCGCCGCAGGAACCTGCACTCCTCGACTCCCCAGCCCGGGGAACAGTGCCCCCTATGCCGGGCACATCGGGTCAGTGGCCACCGACCCGGCGCACCGCCGCCGTGGATACGGCCGGGCCTGCGTCACGGCCGCGCGTGATTGGCTAGCCGGACAGGGCTGCACAGTCATCGATCTGTACGCCTCGGCGGACGGCTGCACCCTGTACGACACTATGGGCTTCGTTGTCCGGCCCGATGTCGCGATGATCTGGCGCGCACCGAGCGCGAGCCGCGAATGGTGACCGGCGAGGCTCCCGGGCAGGACTGGCAGCCCGCACCACTGAGTGAGGTTGCCGCGCTGTTCTCGAAGACGGCTGCCCCATGGTGGATCGCGGGCGGTCATGCCATCGAGCTCGCCACGGGCCGGTCGTTCCGCGAGCACCACGACATCGACGTCCTCGTGCTGCGCCGAGACCAGCTCGCTGTTCAGGAGGTACTCGCCGGATGGCAGTGCTGGGCTGCTGACCCGCCCGGGAACCTGCGGCCGTGGCGGCCCGGCGAGCTGCTGCCGGTCGGCGTGCATGACGTCTGGTGCCGACCCACCGCGTCGGCGCCGTGGCAGATTCAAGTGATGCTCGACGAGGCCGAGGGCGACGAGTGGGTGTCGCGGCGGGACCGCCACGTGCGGTGCGGCCTCGCGGACCTGGGGGCAGTCTCCGCGGCCGGCATCCCCTACCTGCGGCCGGAGGTCCAGCTCTACTACAAGGCGAAGCAGCCGCGGCCGAGGGACGCGGTCGACTTTGCCGCGGTGCTGCCGATGCTCGATGCCGGGCAGCGGGCATGGCTCGTGCAGTCGATCGGCAGCACGTACGGGCCGCACCCGTGGATCGAGCAGCTCGGCGAGTGGATGCCGACAGGCGTGGGTGGTCTCTATGACCGGCCCCCCACCAGAGCGAAGCCGTTCTCGAGGCGCACATGGCCATGGTTGAGCATGTTGCTGCCGACAGCTTTGCAGAGCGCGGCGGCATCACCCGGGGCCAGACAAACCAGCGTGCCGAGAAGTTACTCGCCCGCTGGCAGGAGGCCCGCGACCGGGCCCAACACGTCGTCTCCAACTGATCGCCGAGAACTGGAGCGCAGTCCAGGACCTCGCCGCCGCCCGGCCCGGCACCTCAGTGCGCGGCAGGTCGTAGCGGATCTCCCGCCAGAGGCCCGCACCCTCGCCCATTGCTTGGCTAGCCTGGACTGAGCCAGAGCACGCTCTCGGGGCGACGGAGCGAAAACGCCAGCCCCGAGGGCGATCGCCTACGCCACCGACTTGCGTACCGCTTCGGCCAGCGCGGCCGCGCGCACGTCGTCGGAGCCGCTGATGATGTGGTTCATGACGTGGCCGAAGGCGATTGATGACGCTCTTTGAAATCGGCCACCCCCTGCTCAGGGGTGACCCCACACCTGCTCGCGATTCCCCAGTCCGGAGTGACATGACCTCCGTGGGGCAGGGGCCGTTTTGTTCCCCTCCTGATAGTCAGGGCTGGTTCGCGATCTGTCGGCCGAGCTGTTCGAGGAAGTCCTGCAAGCTGGACGCGGCGACCTCGAAGTCGTCAAACCAGGAGGCCGTGGTGGACTTCCAGACTTGTCTGCTGTCTCCGATCGCGAACAGGTGGCCCCCGCCGTCGCTGGCGAAGACCAGCGCGATCGATTCGCCGTCGATCGGAGCGGGGCCGTACTCGCGGAAGTGTTCCGCCACCGTCGCAGGTGAGTGAATGAAGTACCCGCTGTCGACGTCGGGCAGGGAAGCCTCGCTGATCACCCAGTAGAGAGTGGTCAGGTCGGAGGGGATCGGCGTCAGGTCCACGAGCGCGTCCGTCGCCTGGTGACTGTCGTCGGTTGCGAGCATCACGGCGTTATGGCCGGGCGGGAAGCCGTGCGTTGGGAGGAAGGACCGCATCAGCTTCGTCAGCGCCGCGTCAGCCTGTTCCCGCCAGGACCGGACCCATTCCGCGTCAAGCCGCTCACCAGGCACGTTTCCCCCATCGAATACGCGTGGGACCCGCCGGCGCGAGCCCGGAAGAACATATCGGAGGGGTCAGCACGGGGCGCGATGGGAACCGCGCTTTCCGATCCGCGGCTCCTGGACCGGTCAAACCTGCTCAGGCGATCTCCCCACTCATCGTGTGATCTTGCCCGGCGTGTCGAACTGGGATCGGAGTGTCGTGGAGAGCCTGCGTGCGCAAGTTCGGCCTGGTCGGGGGCCTGGATGCTCACGCGGGAGGAAGACGTGGATGCTCATGCACTGCGTCGTCAGGGTTGGACGATCTCAGCGATCGCACGTCATCTGGGACGTGACCGCAAGACGATCCGCGCCTACCTGAACGGCGACCAGGTCCCTGGCCAACGACGTCAGAGCCCGGACGCCTTCGTGCCCTTCCTGCAGTACTGCCGGCAGCGGCTCGCCGATGATCCGCATCTGTGGGCCTCGACCCTGTTCGACGAGGTCAGGGACTTGGGCTATGAAGGCGGCTACTCGACCTTCACCCGTGCGCTTCGCCGCTACCAGGTCCGGCCGCACTGCGAGCCGTGTCATGCCGCGACGGGCCGGAACGTCGCGGTGATCGCCCATCCGCCGGGCGAGGAGATCCAGTTCGACTGGCTGGAGCTTCCGGACGCGCCCGAGTCGTGGGGAGTGGGCGAGCACGCTCACCTGCTGGTCGGGGCGCTCGCGCATTCGGGCCGGTGGCGGGCGGTGCTGGCGGAGTCCGAGGACTTCCCGCACCTGGTCCAGGCCCTCGATCAGGTGGTCCGCAAGCTGGGCGGGACCGCGAGGCGGTGGCGCTTCGACCGGATGGCCACTGTCTGTTACCCATCCAGCGGGCAGGTCACCGCGTCTTTTGCCGCGGTCGCGAAGTACTACGGCGTCGGAGTCGACATTTGCCCGCCCCGTCGCGGCAACCGCAAGGGTGTCGTCGAGAAGGCCAACCATTCGGCAGCCCAACGCTGGTGGCGCACGGTTCCCGACGCGCTGACCGTCGTCCAAGCCCAGTCCGGCATCGACAAGCTCGCCATCCGCATGGATGAACGCCGCCGGTCGGTGGAGGGGATCAAGGTCGCCGTCGGTGAACTCGCTGCCGCTGAAATGCTGCTCGACGTCCCGGTCCGGCCGTTCCCGGCCGAGCTGGAGGTTGAGCGGACCGTGAGCCCGCAGTGCCTCGTTTCCTTCGACGGGAACCTGTATTCCGTCCCGCCGGGACTCGCCGGCGCCCAGGTCAGAGTCCTGCACCGGCTCGGCGAGAGCCACCTCGACATCGCCACCTCCGGACGGGCCGTGGTCGCCCGCCACCGCCGGGCACCTCGCGGCGCCGGCCAGACCGTGCGGGATGCCGGACACGTCGTCGCGCTCGAACGCGAGGTCCTGGCCTCCTTCTCGGACCGGGCTCCCTGCAAGAACAAGGTCCGCCGACCTCCTTCCGAGGCCGCGCGGGCGGAAGCCGAGCGGCTGCGAGGCCAGCAGGCCGCTGCTGGTGATCCGGCCGAACGGGTCGTGATCGGCCTGTCCCACTATGCCGCCGTGGCCGACCGGCTGCGGACCGTTCCCTCACCGAAGGAGGAGAACACGGAGTGAGTACGTCCCCGATGCAGATGAGCGAAGCACGCCGCTTCCAGCAGCTGCGAGGCCACCTTTCCTACCTCAAACTCAACGACGCCGCCGAAGCACTCAACCGGGTGCTCGACCAGGCCCGCGCCGAACGGATGTCGCTGACCGCCGCACTGGAACGGCTCCTGGAGATCGAGGTCGAGGCCACCGAAGCCCGTCGGCTCGCCGCCCGCCTCCGATTCGCCTGCCTGCCCGAACCCTGGACGCTGAACGACTTCGACTTCGCCGCCCAGCCCGGTGTCGACGAGAAACTCATCCGCGACCTGGCCACCCTGCGTTTCCTCGACGACGCCTCCAACGTCCTGTTCGTCGGGCCTCCCGGCGTCGGCAAGACCATGCTGTCCGTCGCCCTCGGCCGGGCCGCGGTCGACGCCGGACACCGCGTCTACTTCACCACCGCCGCCGAGCTCGCGGCCAAGTGCCACAAGGCCGCCCTCGAAGGACGCTGGAAAACCTGCATGCGCTTCTTCGCAGGTCCGAAGCTTTTGATCATCGACGAACTCGGCTACCTCCCGCTTCCCGAGGACGGCGCTTCCGCGCTGTTCCAGGTGATCAACCAGAGATATCTGAAGTCGAGCACGATCCTGACGACCAACGTCGGCATCGCCGACTGGGCCGGAGCCTTCGGCGACGCCACCGTCGCCGCCGCCATGCTCGACCGGCTCCTGCACCGGGCAGCCGTCGCCGGCATCGACGGCCCCTCCTACCGGCTCCGCAACCACCAGACCCAGGCCGACACCATCCGCAAGGGAGTGAACGCCCGTGTCTCCTGACAACGGCACCACCTCCCTCGGCCCCCGATCCACCAACTGCCCCGTCTGCCAGAGCGAGTTCGTTCCCCACCCCCGTCAGATCTACTGCTCTCCCCGCTGCAAATCCGCAGCCCACCGACTCCCACCCGCACCCCCAGCAGCCCACACCTGCCCCGTCTGCCAGGGCATCTTCACCACCAATCCCCGCCTGCGGCAGATCTACTGCTCGCCCAACTGCCGCCGCGACGCGGAGAAACAGCGCAACCAGGAACGCGACGACCTGCGGGCCATCCGACTCGGCGAACAGCAGCCCCGACAGACTCCGACGGCCGCAGCCGGCTCCGCTCGGCAGGAGCAGGCCCTGACCCCCACCGCCGTCCGGAACTGCCCGCACTGCGATCAGCCCGTCACCATCGTCGCCCTGCTGGCCACCCCGGAAGCGGCCCGTCCCACCATCGCCAGCAGGGTTCCCGAGATCACCTCCCTGCGGCGGACTCCGTGAACACCGCGGGCTACGACATCGCCTGACCGTCACCGATCAACGGGCCCCGGCGCCCTTTGGTCCCCGGGCCCTCACACGCGCTCTTCGCTCCCCAGATTCCCCACTCACTTCAAACTGCACCGAAGTGGAGGGAAGAGCGGCCCTGGCCGATTTCAGAGATCCTCATCACGATGCCGTGCTC
Organism: Streptomyces sp. NPDC059169; assembly: GCF_042755225.1. Lineage (NCBI taxonomy): Bacteria > Bacillati > Actinomycetota > Actinomycetes > Kitasatosporales > Streptomycetaceae > Streptomyces > Streptomyces sp. NPDC059169. The sequence goes on from NZ_JBHZCF010000021.1 coordinate 60,889, forward strand.
GGGGTCGGCGAGGCGAGTGAGCCGCCGCGGCCGGTGTGGCCGAAGGCGGTCGGGCATAGCAATAGCGGACAGCGACCGCGGATCGCGCGACGGCGACCCTCGCATGCCTATGGGGCAATTCTTATCGCGCCCAAAGTGGTCGACCCCCCGACGGGGTGATAGTGGGCATTCGCTCACGGCAGACGAGAATTGACGGCAAATGGCTGGAACCTCGGCCGGGACCATGTCAACGTGCAACGTCTCGCAAAATGTCGAGTCAGGCGAGGAGCGCTCGACGAGTAGCGAGGGAAAGATTGCAATGCCAGTCGTGTGTCATTGGCACGCTGGAATGGTTCCTGCCTAGGAAGTTCGTCTGTGTGATACCACTAGTCGATCTGCTCGTTTCGCGTCCCCTGTCCTCGTGCCAGAAATCTGGACCACCTGGTAGATGACCGTCTCCTGGCGCTCGTTGCAGTCGGCGCCTCGCCGGCTGTGCTTTCGTACCGATCGACTTCCTGACGGAAACTCACCCAAGGTGTTGCGAGCTCTCGGCACGGGGCGCGCAACATAGCCCACGATCGCCGGTTGGCCAAACCGGCGATCCTCGCGACCATTGATGTTCGTCCGCATCGGCCGTGCTTGGCAGTGGAGCCGGCGGACGCACTGTCCCGGGACTGCGCAGTACTTCCTTGCGACCTGCACCTGTGTAGCCCTTCCCGTCCCCGACTGAAAGGAAGAAATGGCTCGTCCCCCTGCGCTGAAACTCGCTGAGGTCCTGGCGGAGATCCGCATGAGTCCGTCGGCGTTCTACCGTCTGCGTGCCCGCAACCAGGCTCCTCGAATGATCAAGCTGCCGAACGGCGAACTCCGTTGCCGTCGTGCCGACCTTGACGCCTGGTGGCAGGCGTGCGAAAGGGATACGCCTGAATGGCGATGAGTTACAAGGTCCGCTTCTGGGACATCCGGGAGCGGCCGAAGCGTCGCAAGCCGTTCGAGGTCCGATGGACGGTCAACGGCCGCGAGCGGTCGGAGTCCTTCATTACCAAGGGGCTGGCCGAGAGCCGTCGCGCAAAGCTGATGACGGCCGCGCGCGACGGTGAGGCGTTCGACGAGCAGACTGGTCTGCCGGCTTCCGAGATCCGTGCCATTAGGCAGCGGACCACCTGGTACGACCTGGCTCATGCCTACATCGATGAGCGATGGGACCGAACGCCTGGCAACACCCGTCGTACTCTCGCTGATGCACTCGCCACCATCACGCCCGCGCTGGTGCGGCGCGAAGCGCGCTACTCGGAGCCGAGGGTTCTGCGACGCGCGCTGTATTCATGGGCGTTCAACAAGCGTGCCTGGGAGAGCAAGCCGTCTGCTGAATGGCAGGATGCCCTCGACTGGATGCAGCGGAACTCCCTGCCCATCAGTGACCTGATGGAACCAGATGTCGTGCGCCGGGCGTTGGACGCGCTTGGGCGGAAGATCGACGGCGAGTCCGCTGCGGCGAAGACCGCCCTGCGGAAACGATCGGCCTTCAGCGAGGTCCTCGGAACTGCCGTCGACAAGGGATACTTCGGGGAGAACCCGCTCGCAAGGGTCAAGTGGCAGGCCCCTGGGGTGAGTGAGGAAGTGGACCCGGCCTGCGTGCCGAACCCGACCCAGGTTGCTCGCCTGCTGACCGCTGTTGGCAAACAACGGGGACGTGGCCCGCACCTTGAGGCGTTCTTCGGCTGCATGTACTACGCGGCCATGCGTCCGGCGGAGGTCATCCACCTGCGGATCTCACAGTGCCATCTGCCGAGGAGCGGATGGGGCATGCTCAACCTGAGCGGAGGTGTCGTCACGGCTGGCAAGGAGTGGACGGACGACGGCTCGGTCCACGAAGTGCACTCCTTGAAGAGGCGAGCCGTCAAGGCCACGCGTCCCGTGCCGATACCGCCGTCGTTCGTGGGCACACTACGAAATCACGTCGATCGCTTCGGCGTTGCACCCGATGGTCGGGTTTTTCGGAATGCGGCCGACGGCTATGTGGACGCAGCAGCCTACGGCAAGACATGGGAGCGGGCCCGTAAGAAGGTCCTGGCTCCCAATGAGCAGCCGACGCTGCTCGCCAAGAGGCCCTATGACCTCCGGCACGCCGGGATCTCGTTCTGGCTGCACTCCGGTGTGGATCCTGCCGAGTGCGCGCGCCGGGCCGGCCAGAGCATCCAAGTGCTCTTCCAGTACTACGCCAAGTTCCTGGACGGTCTTCAGGAGCATTCCAACCGGCTCATCGAGGAGTCGATGCAGGAGTGGAGCCGGCGCAGTGGGGACAGCAGCCCCACGGGCTGAGCCGCCATCTGGCCCGTGTATGGCCCGGAACTGCTGGTCAGGACTGGGATACGGGTGGAATGAACTGGGAGAAGAGGCGTATTTCGACGCCTCCCCCATGGGGAGGCCCGGGCGCTCCCAGAAGGCGCCTGATCGGGGAGAAGCCCCAGGTCAGGCGCCTTCTTTCGTGCTGCTAGAAGAAGCCCAGCTTCTTCGGCGAGTAGCTCACCAGCAGATTCTTCGTCTGCTGGTAGTGGTCGAGCATCATCTTGTGGGTCTCGCGGCCGATCCCTGATTGCTTGTAGCCTCCGAAGGCGGCGTGCGCCGGGTAGGCGTGGTAGCAGTTCGTCCAGACCCGGCCCGCCTGGATCGCGCGGCCGGCACGATAGGCCTGGTTCGCGTCCCGGGTCCATACGCCGGCCCCGAGCCCGTACAGCGTGTCGTTCGCCGTGCTGATCGCGTCGTCGAAGTCGGTGAAGGACGTGACCGCCACGACCGGGCCGAAGATCTCCTCCTGGAAGATCCGCATCCTGTTGTCGCCCTCGAAGATCGTGGGCTGGACGTAGTAGCCGCCCGCCAACTCGCCGTCATACTCGACACGATGACCGCCCGTCAGAATCTTGGCGCCCTCCTGCTGGCCGATGTCCAGGTAGGAGAGGATCTTCTGGAGCTGGTCGTTCGAGGCCTGCGCGCCGATCATCGTGGACGTGTCCAGCGGATGGCCGGGGACGATCGCCTCGGTGCGTGCGATGCCCGCGTCCAGGAACTCGCCGTAGTGGCCGCGCTGGATCAGCGCCCGTGACGGACACGTGCACACCTCGCCCTGGTTGAGGGCGAACATCGTGAACCCCTCGAGGGCCTTGTCGCGCAGGTCGTCGTCGACCGCCCAGATGTCGTCGAAGAAGATGTTGGGCGATTTGCCGCCCAACTCGAGTGTCACCGGCTTGATGTTCTCCGAGGCGTACTGCATGATCAGCCGGCCTGTCGTGGTCTCACCGGTGAACGCGACCTTGGCGACCCGGGGGCTGGACGCGAGCGGCTTGCCGGCCTCCGCCCCGAAGCCGTTGACGATGTTCACCACGCCCGGCGGGAGCAGGTCGGCGACCAGGCCCATCCAGAAGTGGACGGATGCCGGGGTCTGCTCGGCGGGCTTCAGCACCACCGCGTTCCCCGCGGCCAGTGCCGGGGCCAACTTCCAGACCGCCATCAGGATCGGGAAGTTCCACGGGATGATCTGTGCCACGACGCCCAGCGGCTCGTGGAAGTGGTAGGCGACCGTGTCGTCGTCGATCTCGCTGAGCGACCCCTCCTGTGCCCTGAGGACCCCCGCGAAGTAGCGGAAGTGGTCGATGGCGAGGGGAATGTCGGCGGCCAGCGTCTCGCGGACGGGCTTGCCGTTCTCCCAGCTCTCCGCAACCGCCAGTTCCTCCAGGTGCGCTTCCATCCTGTCGGCGATCCGCAGCAGGACGTTCGAGCGAGCCTCGGGCGCGGTGCGCCCCCAGGCGGGCGCCGCCGAGTGTGCTGCGTCCAGGGCGCGCTCGACGTCCTCGGCGGTGCCGCGGGCCACCTCGGTGAACGGCTGCCCGTTGACCGGACTGGGGTTCTCGAAGTACTGGCCGCGGGCCGGTGGGACGTACTCGCCGCCGATCCAGTGGTCATAGCGGGACGCGTAGGTGACGATCGCGCCCTCCGTGCCAGGCGCAGCGTACCGGGTCATCTCGGCGGCCTCCCGAAGTTGCTGCCGTCCGCCGTCGGACGGCGTGTCCGACGGCGAACCTAGGGAGGCGTACGTTGCAACCCCGTTGCGGGCGCCGCCGCCTGCCGTGGGGGAGGAGCGGGGTCAGCCGCCGGACCGCGGCCCTGCCGCCTGTGCCGGGGCTGCCGTGCCGGCGTCCGGTGGCGGAGTTTTCCCCTCGGGCGTGCAGGTCACCTTGTCGCGCGGGGTGTAGTGGGTGCTGAAGTCCTCCCGCCGGACTTCCTTGCCGCCTTGGACGAAGACGCGGCCGACGGCGACGTCGAACCCTTCGAGGGGGGTCTGTACCTCGCACTCGGGGCCGCCGCCCGTCCGCGTGCCCGGGGCCTTGACGTGCGTACGGGGCCCCTTGGTGGCGCGTATGTCGTCGTACTTCTTCGTGCCGAGGAACGAGATGGTCACCGACGTGTCGGTGGACTCCGCCTGGACGTACAGGGCGTGCCCGGAGTCGTTGAGCCAGCGGAGGTCGAGGGTGCCCCAAGCCACCGTGGCCTCGCGGCCCTCGGGGTAGCGCTCGATGTAGAAGGAGTGGGCCCCGTGCTCCACCGGCTTGACGCCCGCGAAGAACAGGGCGTTGAACATCGTGGTGGCAACGGCGGAGACTCCTCCGCCCGGCGACTTCACGTACTGACCGTCGTTGATCATGATGCCGTCGACGAAGCCGTTCTCCTTGGTGCGCTCACCCACCGTCCGATTGAAGCTCCACTCCTGACCGGGGAGGACCACCGAGCCGTCGATGAGTTGCACCGCGCGGGAGATGTTGGTGATGCGGTAGGGGGCCGCGGGGAACTTGACGGTGAACGAAGAGACCTTCTCCTTGATGCCGAGCCGCTGTGCCGTGGCGTCGCCGAGCCGCGGCTGGACGGTCCTCGCCGGGATCTCTGCGGTGCGGTCCGCGCCCGAGCGGGTCAACAGGGGCAGTACGGCGTCACCGAGGGCCGCGGTATCGACCTGGTGGCCGGCGCGGCTCTTCTGTGCCACTACGACGCGGTTCCCGTCGAGCCGGAGCACGGCGTCACGCGGAGACCGGGCGGCCTCGCGCACCCGGCCCGCGACCGCGGGGTCGGCCAGGAGCCCCTTGGCGTCGAGGACCGGCGCCAGCCGGTCGTCCGTGCCTGCCTTCATGGTGAGGTGCCGGCCGAGGGTGGACGGGTCGACGGCTATGGGTTTCCCGGCGAGGGTGAGGGTGACGGGCCCGGACATCGCGGGCCGGGCGAATTCCTTCATGGCCCGTTCGGTCTCGAGCGGGCCGACCCGCGGGAGCTCCCGTCGGACGGGGAGGACGACGGGGGTCGGGTCGGTGCGGAGGTAACCGGCGCGGAGGGCGGCCGGGGCCCGGTCCACGATCAGGGAGGTGCCGGTGACCGGGGCCACCGCCGTCGCGCGGCCGTGCTCGAACACAACGGCTCCGTCGCGCACCTTCCGCTGGGTCGCCGCGGCGATGCGGTCGACGGCGGACCGGTTCTCGTGCTCGTCCACGCGGACCACCGGCTCGACGTCCCGGTGGTCGGAGGAGAACAGCCTGCCGATCACGCTGACGGGGTCGCTCGATCCGCTCGCTGCGCGATCCGCGGTCGCGGCCGCGTCGAAGGAGAGCCCGAGGGAGTCCGGTGAGGCCTTCTCGACGCGGTCACCGATCTTCATCGTCAGCGGCGCGGCGAAGGCATTCCCGAGCTGGCGGTCCAGGGTCCGGCGCGCCTCTGCACGGCTCATCCCGCCGATGTCGACGCCCCGGACCTCGGTGCCCGCGGGGACGTCCCCGGCCGCCAGACCGGCGCCGTACAGGCCGCCGAGGGTCAGGACGACGGTGCCTCCGGCGATGGTCAGAGCGATCCGCCGGTTGCTCGCCGAGCGGGGTGCGCGTGCCATGAATCTCCCTAGGCGTCGGCCGACCGCAACGACGCCCGGTCGGGCCGCCGGAACAGCAGCCCGGTGAACAGAACTCACCCACCACAATCCACTAAATAGGGTGATAAAAGGACTACATGTGATTGCTTTCACGCGCGGTGGCAGGGGCAGGACGGCCGGCTCCGGGCGGCGCCACCACCGTCTGCGGAGCCGTCGCCCACGAGCGGGACTTTCCGTGGGAGGGCGCCTTCCCGGCGCGCTCGGCAGGCGCGGTCGGAGGGACAGCACCGTTGACCGTGCCGGGGCACCGCCGGGCGCGGTCGTCCGGGACCCGACCGGGTGCCCCGAAGCGCCGCCGGGGCGCGGGCTCGTGCCCCGGCGGCGCCCGGCGGCCGGGAGCACCGTCCACGGAGGGCCGGGCCGGCCCCTTCGACCGAGGCCCGCCCGTACGGTTGCGTCACCGCCCCGCCCCGTCTCCCGCCGCTGCAGGGGTGCGGGCCTTCGCTGCGGAGCCCCGCTGCCCGTCGGGCCCGGCTTCCCGCCGGCACCGCACGGCTATCGCGCCGGGCGCGGCGGTGGCGTCGCTCCGTATTCCGCTTCCAGGGCGTGCACCCTCGCCCGTGTCGCCGCCCGCTGCCCCTCCGGCAGGGCCGCGGCGAGCGCCTGCCACGCCGGCAGGTCGTCCTCGCCCCAGGGGCTGTACGTCCAGTCCGCCAGCAGCCCCGGATCGCGGCGCGCGATGACCGCCGCGCGCAGCTGACCCTCCAGCCGGGTGCGCAGCCGCACCACGCCCGGCGCTCGCGACCCGGGGAGCAACGGACCGGCGTACCCGCCGAGTGCCGCGGCCACCGCACCCGACGCGAGCCGCCGTGCCACCGCATCGAAGTCCGTTTCGACGGTCCCCACCAGGCGGTACGGACGCGAGCACAGCAGGTGCGGGCCCAGCAGGCCGCGCAGTCGCGAGAGCTCGGCACGGAGCGTGACCGGTGTGACGTGCTCGTCCTCGTAGAGCTCCAGCAGAAGCCTCTCCCCGCCCAGCCCCTCCGGGTGCAGCGCCAGCACGACGAGGATCTCGCTATGCCGCCGGCTCAGCCGTACCTTCCGGCCGTCGGCCACCAGCAGGGCCTCGTCCCGGCCCAACGCCGTCAGCCGAGCCGGGGCGGCGCGGCGATCCGGTGACAGCAGGGCCAGCTGGGCTTCGGCGGCGCGTGCCACCGCTCCCACGAAGGCCAGGCTGTGCGGATGGGCCAGCCGATCACCGCCGGTGATGTCCACGGCCCCCAGCAGCCGCCCGGTGTGCGGGTCGTGGATCGGGGCCGCGGCGCAGGTCCAGTCCTGGACCGGTCTCCGGAAGTGCTCGGCCGCGAAGACCTGGACGGGGCGGTCGACGGCGAGCGCCGTCCCCGGGGCGTTCGTCCCGGCCGCGGATTCCGTCCAGCGGGAGCCCTCCACGAAGTTCATCCGACCCGCCCGCCGGCGTGCTCCGGCGTGGCCCTCGACCCACAGCAGTCTGGCCTGCGCGTCGCAGACCGCGACGAGGTGTTCGCCGTCGACCGCGTAGGCGCCCATGAGCTCACGGATGACCGGCATCACCCGTGACAGCGGATGGCCGTCGCGGTACATCCCCAGCTCGTCGTCGGCGAGCTCCACGCGAGCCGCGCCCTCCGGGGCGACGTGCGCCCGGGAACAACGCCGCCAGGACTCTGCGACGACGGGCCGCACGGCCCGCGTCACCCGTCCCTCCGCCGTGAACGCGTCGTACGCCCGGCGCAGCGCTCCGCCGCGCTCCGTCGTGTCGCCCCCGGCCTCCAACGCCACCCATGGGTCCGTCACTCGGCCTCCCGGTCGCCGGTTCGCCCGCGAGCCCATCGTCGTGCCGTGCGGCGGTCGCGGCAAGGGTCATGGACCGAGTGCGTCCGGTGACGCGCCGGTCGTCGACGTGTAGGCGACGGGGTCGTCCAGGACGCCGCGCACCACCGAGTGCGCCGCGCCGAGCAGCGGTCCTTCGGGGCCCAGCCGGGACACCGTCAGGTCCGGGCGCTGCGGATCGGCCGTACGACGCGTCAGCTCCCGCTCCAGGGACGGCACCAGCCAGGGGGACAGCCGTGAGAGGGCGCCGCCGAGCACCACCGCACGCGGGTCGAGCAGATTGACCGCTCCCGCGAGGGCGATCCCGAGCGCGGCCCCCGCACCGTGCAACGCCCCGAGGACGTCGCGGTCGCCCGCGGCGGCGCGTTCCGCCAGCAGGTCGACGGGCCTTCGCGACGGGGCGAGCCCGGCCGCTCGCAGCACGGCTTCCTCACCCGCGTACTGCTCCAGGCAACCGCTCCCGCCGCAGGCGCACGGGGGCCCGTCCGGCCGTACCGGGACATGGCCCAGCTCGCCCGCGCAGCCGTGGGTTCCCCGCAGCAGCGTCCCGTCCACGACGACCGCGGCGCCGACGCCGATCTCCGCGGAGACGTGGATGAAGTCCCGGAGCGCCGGAGCGTCGCCGAGCCACAGCTCGGCGAGCGCACCGAGATTGGCCTCGTTCTCGACGGTCAGCCGTGGGCCGTCCCGTAGGTCGGCTCCCAGATCGACGTCCGACCATCCCAGGTTGGGGGCCCGTACGACGGTGTGGGTGTCGCGCGCCACCAGGCCGGGAACCGCCACCGTGACTCCGGCGGGCCGCAAGCCCTGCGCCCGGACGGCATCGCCGGTCCTCGCTATCAGCGCGGCGAGTTCGGCGAGGACGGGGCCGGGGGGACGACCCCGGTTGTCGGCCCGGGCCGTCGCCCGCGCCCGGACCGTCCCCCGCAGGTCCACGGCCGCGACCGACAGGTGGTCGACGCCGATCTCCGCGCCGATCCCCGCCGGCCCGCGGTCGCTGAGCATGAGGGCGCTGCCGGGCCTGCCGACGCCGCCGGACGGTTCGGGACCGAGCTCCACCAGCAGACCGGCGCGGGCCAGTTCGTCCACCAGGGAGGAGACCGCGGCCCTCGTCAGCCCGATCCGCTGGGCGACGGCCGCGCGGGACAGTGGACCTTCGGCGGCCACGGAGTGCAGGACCAGCGCGAGGTTGCGTCGACGAATGCCCTGCTGGGTGAGGGGTTGGCCGCTCGATGCCCCCGCCGTGGCCGGGGTCACGGGGACTCCGCGTGCAGGAGTGCGTCCCCGCCGGCGAGGACGCCGGCGATGCGGTCCAGAGCGCCCTGGTCAACCGGAAGCGGGTCGTACGCCTGACCGTCGGCCGTGCCCCAGCGGCGGGCGACCTGAGCGGGGTCCTCGCCGGTGAGCACTCCGGCTGCCTGGGCCGCGGCGCCGAGCGCGACGAGTTCGCGGGCCTTGGGCACCCGGACGGCCCGGCCCGACAGCCGCCGCACCGTCCCGAGCCACGCCGCGCCCTGCGCACCACCGCCGATGAGCAGCAGTGGCGCGTCGCCGCCGTCGTCCTGGGCGACGACCTTCCCGAGCGCGTCGAGGAGCGCGTAGACGGCCCCGTCGTACGCGGCCTGCAGCAGCCTGCCCGGTGTGGTGTCGTGCCGCATCCCGTACAACAGGCCGGCGGCGTGCGGTAGCCGAGGGGTCCGCTCGCCGTCGAGGAAGGGGAGCAGGACCTCCCTGCCGCCGGGCTCCACCGCCTCCCGGTCCGTGCCGAGCAGCGCCGCGATCCGGTCGACGGCCTGGGTGCAGTTCAGGGTGCAGGCGAGCGGCAGCCACCCGCCCCTGGCGTCGGCGAAGCCGGCCACCGTGCCGGTCGGATCCGCCCGAGGGTGCGAGGACGTCGTGAACACCGTGCCGGAAGTACCCAGACTGAGCACCGGCTGCCCGGACCGGAGACCGAGGCCGAGGGCCGCGGCAGCGTTGTCCCCCGTGCCGGGAGCCACGAGGGCGCCCGTGGGCAGTGGGAGACCGGGCAGCTCGCGGACCGTGCCCACGGCCTCGAACGGGTCCATGACTTCGGGTAGCAGCGCGGGGGAGAGGCCTGCGAGCCCGAGGACCTCCGTGTCGTAGGTGCCTGTCGCCGACGCCCACCAGCCCGTGCCCGAGGCGTCGCCGCGGTCGGTGACGGCCCGCCCGGTGAGCCGCTCGGTGAGGAAGTCGTGGGGGAGGCGTACGGCGCGCGAGGCCGCAGCGGCGTCCGGCTCGTGCTCGCGCAGCCACATCCACTTGCTGACCGTGAAGGAGGCGCCCGGCACGACTCCGATCCGCTCGGCCCACGCCTTCGGGCCGCCGAGCCGCTCCACCAGTCGCTCGCTCTGCGGTGCGGACCGCACGTCGTTCCACAGCACCGCGGGGCGCACGGGCCGTCCCCGCCCGTCCAGCGTGACCAGGCCGTGCTGCTGGCCGGCGACGGAGATCGCCGCGGCCCGCCGGACGGCGGCACCGCACCCGCTCAGCGCCTCGCCGAGGGCCCGCCACCACTCCTCCGGGTCGCTCTCCCGGGCCCCGCCCCGACCCGCGACGGTGTGCGCGGCCCGGCCGCTCGCCACCGTCCGGCCGGTGGGGACATCCACCACCAGCGCCTTCGTCGACTGGGTGGAACTGTCGACGCCGACGACCAGCGGCCCTTCCGGTACGGCCATGGGTGTTCTCCGATCCGATCCCGTCTGCTCTCCGTCTTCCCCGGAGCTGCGCCGGATACTAATTTGTTAAGGGCAATGACGAAATAGGGCGGGGGACGGACGTGAGGAGAACGATCCATGAGCTACCGGCCCACCCCAGGTGACAGGTTCAGCTTCGGTCTGTGGACCGTCGGCTGGCAGGGCAGGGACCCGTTCGGCGACGCCACCCGGCGCGCGCTCGACCCGGCCGAAACGGTCCGCCGGTTGGCGGACCTCGGTGCCTACGGCGTCACCTTCCACGACGACGACCTGATCCCGTTCGGCGCGGCGGAGGCCGAGCGCGAGACGCACGTGAAGCGCTTCCGGCAGGCGCTCGACGAGACCGGGCTCGTCGTCCCCATGGCCACGACCAACCTCTTCACCCACCCGGTCTTCAAGGACGGCGCCTTCACCGCGAACGACCGCGACGTGCGCCGCTACGCACTGCGCAAGACCATCCGCAACATCGACCTCGCCGTGGAGCTCGGTGCCCGGGTCTACGTCGCCTGGGGCGGCCGCGAGGGAGCCGAGTCGGGCGCCGCGAAGCACGTCGGCACCGCGCTCGACCGGATGAAGGAGGCGTTCGACCTGCTCGGTGAGTACGTCACCGCGCAGGGCTACGACCTGCGCTTCGCCATCGAGCCCAAGCCGAACGAGCCGCGTGGCGACATCCTCCTGCCGACCGTCGGCCACGCGCTCGCCTTCATCGAACGACTCGAGCGGCCCGAGCTGTACGGGGTCAACCCCGAGGTCGGCCACGAGCAGATGGCAGGGTTGAACTTCCCGCACTCCGTCGCCCAGGCGCTCTGGGCGGGGAAGCTCTTCCACATCGACCTCAACGGTCAGAACGGCATCAAGTACGACCAGGACCTGCGGTTCGGCGCGGGTGACCTGCGCGCCGCGTTCTGGCTCGTCGACCTGCTGGAAAGCGCGGGCTGGCAGGGGCCGCGGCACTTCGACTTCAAGCCGCCGCGCACGGAGGACCTCGACGGGGTGTGGGCGTCCGCCGCGGGCTGCATGCGCAACTACCTCGTCCTCAAGGAGCGCGCGGCGGCCTTCCGCGCGGACCCGGAAGTGGCGGACGCACTGCGCGCGGCCCGTCTCCACGAACTCGCCCTCCCCACGGCGGAAGACGGCCTGTCCGGCCTGCTCGCCGACCGCACCGCCTTCGAGGAATTCGACGTGTCCGCGGCCGCGGGGCGGGGGATGGCCTTCGAACGCCTCGACCAGCTGGCGATGGACCACCTGCTCGCTGCGCGGGGGTGACGCCCCCCACGTGACGGCGGTGGACCGCACTACCCGGCCGCATCCGACTGACCGGGAGTGAGGTCCGCCCCCGTACGGTCCTCCAGCTGGCCCCCGGCCGGGCCCGGGTGATGGTGCCATGGGCGTCCATGGGTGCCTGCTCGTACGTTTCTGCTGCTCAACATAGTCCTGCAGTCGAACGTGCCGGCCGGGCGAGTGGGCCGGAAGACGGGAGGCCCCATGTCCCTCACCGCCGTACCCATGCCCGACGCCCCACCCGGGGCGCCTCCCGGCAGTCGCCCCGACGACCCTCCGGGCAGCGACTTCGCGCCCCTCCTGCGCGAAGTCAGGGCGCAGGGACTGCTGCACCGCCGGAGAGCCTGGTACGCCTGCGCCGTCACCGGCAACCTGCTCGTGCTGTCCGCCGTCGTCGCCGCCCTCGTGCACACCGGGCCCTCCTGGTGGGCGCTGCTCCTGGTCGTGCTGCTCTCCCTGTCGTCCGCCCGCGCGGCCTTCCTCGCCCACGACGCGGGTCACCTGCAGATCAGCCCGAACCGGCGGGTCGGCCGCGCCCTCCAGCTCGTCCACGGAAACCTGCTGCTCGGCATGAGTCAGGACTGGTGGAACGACAAGCACAACCGCCACCACGCCCACCCCAACCACGTCGACAAGGACCCCGACGTCGCCCCCGAACTGTCGCAGGGCCGGCATACCCTACGAGGAGACCGGGCTCATCGACTCGTACCGCAGGGCACTCGGCCACCTACGCGACGTGGGTGGGGGACCGCGCGCCAGATCGGGTAGGAGATGAGGGAACCGTCAGTGGCGCGGGGGCGTTCTCCCACCAGGGAGCAGCGGCGAGGAGCCGCAGAAGGAGGCTTCGGAGATGTCGACAGGTGCGAAGATCGCCGTTGGGGGCGTGGTCGTGGGGCTCGTCCTCTGGCCGCTGATCGGGTTCTGGATGTCGCTGCTGATCATCGTCGGAGTGCCCGCGGTGGCCTACCTCGCGCTCGACCCGTCGCAGCGCCGCCGGCTCCGCCGGATCAACCGCAAACAGATCGGCCGCTGATCGGGAGCGGCTCCGTCCCGGGGCCGTCGCAGCGCAGCCGGGCCCTTCCCGTCCCCGGCTGCGCCGGACCGGGAGTCAGGACGGGCGTACCGCCATCTTGTCGAGGGCTTCGAGCAGGCTGGGCAGCTCAGGACCGCGTCCCACCGGGATGACCTCGCCGGGTTCCTCGTCCAGGAGGACCAGGGCGATGTCATCGGTCCTGGCGACCAGGGACCAGCCCGGGCCGTCCGCACGCAGCATCCGTGCACCGTCCGAGGCGAAGCTGGACCGCACCCGGCCCGGAGGCGGCGGATCGGCCACGTACCCGTGCAGTTCCTTGAGCACGCGCCGCACTCCTTCGTGGGGTGTGGCCCGCTCCTCCTCGGGGGCGTCCGGCTGGACGAACGTCACCTGCTCGGTGACCTGCTCGCGCCAGCTCGACCAGTGCTGGGCGATCTCGTCGGCCCCCATGCGGCGCTGGACGGAACCCCAGGTGTCCGCGTCGGGAGGACGGAGGGCGGGACCGCCGCCCTCCTCCTCGTCCGGATCGTGGGGTGCGGGCAGGCCGGCCGCGGAAGTCGCCAAGGCGAGCGGCCAGCCGGGGAGGGACGCGACGATGGACCGTTCGCTGGGGGAGAGGTCGTACTCCATTCCGCAGTCCCAGGACGCGATGGCCACGGCCACCAGCGAGACGTCGTCGACGACGACCGTCCAGCGGGCGCCGGCACTGTCCTGGCCGAGGACCAACCCGTAGCCCTCGACGTACGGCTCCAGCCCGAGCGACGCGCACGCCTCGGGGTAGTCGTCGCCGAACACGCTCGGGAACTGCGCAGGTGTGAGCAGCAGGGCTGTCAGCACGTAGAGCTCGTCGTCGACCGCCTCGTCCGTACCGGCCACAGCACCCCTCCCATCCGAACCTCGTCGGCGCACCCTAACCAGTGGGTCTCGCCTCCGTCGAGGGTTGGCGGCAGGAAACTGGTGGGTGTGCTTCCGCGCCGGCAGCCAACTGCTTCAGACGGCGGGTGGTCCGAGGAGGCGGCGCGCCACCGACGCGGGTGATTCGTCCTGCTCACGGGCGAGCGTGAGAACCGCCCGGCAGGCCAGTTCGGTGGATCCCCAGGCGTTCGTGTGCACGGTCGCGGTCGAAACCGCGCCGTTTCAGCCCTGACGCACCGCCAGGGCGAGGAAACGTGCGTCCTCGTCCTCGTACGACACCATCCGCCAACCCGTTCCCTGCAAGACGCGGCCCAGGTTGGGCTCGGCACGCAGATCGTCCCGGCCGAGCTGCCGGCCTTGGCGGGCGGCCAGCGCGGCGCGCCCGATCGGGTGGAAGAGCGCCAGTCGGCCGCCGGGCCGCACGACCCGTGCCCACTCGCCCAGCCCCGCGGGCGGCTCGGGTAGATGAGTGAGGAGCCCGGCCGCGAACACGCCGTCCAGGGATCCGGACCGCAGCGGCAGGCGGGCCGCATCGGCGAGCAACAGCGCTCCGGCTCCCTGTCGTCCCGCTCGGACCGCCTCCGCCAACATCGCCGGCGTGAGGTCGACCCCGATCACCGTGCCCGTGGCGCCGACCGCGCCCCGGAGGGCCGGCAGCGCTCGTCCGGTGCCGCAGCCCGCGTCGAGGACGGCGTCACCCGGCTGGAGACCGAGCGCGGCGACTCCGGCGGCGTAGGCCGGGCCGTCGTCGGGGAATCGTGCGTCCCAGCCGGCCGCCCTGGCCCCGAAGAAGTCCTGCACGTGCGAGTGGTCGTCGGTCATGAAGACATGATCCCGCAGTCCGTGCCGGTCATGGCTGCTCCGCTTGAACCCCGGTGCACACGTTCGAGCGCGGCACGATCGTCCAGGAACACCTCTCTGTCATATTCCTGCAGCTTTCGAAATGCGCCCCAGTAGTGCGCCCCCGCGGGGGCTACCGTCCCGGAACCATGGGACACCTGGACCACGCCTCGTTCGGCTGGCTGACCCCCGTGCTGTCGTACGCGATGGCCTGCACCGGATCCGCCCTCGCGCTGCGGTGCACCGTGCGCGCGCTCGATGCGACCGGTCGCTCCCGCCGCAACTGGCTCGTCACTGCCGCCTCCGCCCTGGGCAGCGGAATCTGGACGATGCACTTCGTCGCGATGCTCGGCTTCGGCGTCACCGGCACAGAGATCCACTACGACGTTGCACTGACGCTCCTGAGCCTCCTCGTGGCGATCGTCGTCGTCGGGACGGGGATCTTCGCCGTCGTCCACAGCAGCAACCGGCCGCGGGCCCTCGCGCTCGGCGGGCTCGCCACGGGCCTCGGCATCGCCGGCATGCACTACCTCGGAATGGCCGCCCTGCGCCTGCACGGCGGCCTGCGCTTCGCCCCTCTCCTCGTCGCTCTCTCCGTGGTGGTCGCGGCAGTCGCCGCGACCGGAGCACTGTGGGCC
The DNA here is from genome assembly GCF_042755225.1 of Streptomyces sp. NPDC059169. Lineage (NCBI taxonomy): Bacteria > Bacillati > Actinomycetota > Actinomycetes > Kitasatosporales > Streptomycetaceae > Streptomyces > Streptomyces sp. NPDC059169. The sequence goes on from NZ_JBHZCF010000021.1 coordinate 76,060, forward strand.
GCGCTCCACATCACCGCGCCCCTGGCGGTCGCGGTCGCCTCACTCCTGATGGGCGCGGCGGTGAGCAGCATGCACTACACCGGCATGTCCGCCGTGAGCATCCACGTCGAGCCGTCGCCCGAGACGCTGCCCGGGGCCACCGCGATGCAGTTCGTCTTCCCCCTCGCGGTGGGGCTCGGTTCCTACCTCTTCCTCACCTGCGCCTTCGTGGCCCTGACACCGACCGCACCCGAACGCGCCGCCTACGCCTCGGCCGAACGAATCCCCGAACCCCCTGCCGCCGGCGCCACCCCCTAGCGCCGCCCCGCACCCACCGACCCGAAATCCGGAACGAGGAGGCCATGCGCACACCTCGCAGCACCCACGGCGCCCGTCCGCCGCGCCCGTCCGCCGCTCCCCAGGAGCCGGGACCCCGCGGACGGCGCGCACACGCCGGACCGCCGGCGGACGAAGGTCCCTTGGCGGCAACCGGCCCGATCCCGGGGCAGGAGCCCTCAGGCGGACGGCGCCGCAGGCCGTGGCAGCTGCGTCCCAGGACCGTCCGCGCCAAGATCCTCTGTCTACTGATGGTGCCCGTGATCTCCCTGCTCGCGCTCTGGGGTTCCGCCACCGTCACCACCGCACAGCAACTCGCCCGGCTCCGCCAGGTCCACGACGTCGAGGAGCGCATCCGCGGACCCCTGGCCGAAGCCGTGGCAGCCCTCCAGACAGAGCGCGGTGCCGCCCTGCGCCAAGCGGCCGCACCTGCCCCCGAGCGCGCCGCCGCTCTCCAGCAGCAGGCTGAACTCACCGACGCCGCCATCGCGAAACTGACGCTCGACGGCACCCACACCGTCGCCGACACCGGAGGTCTGCCCACAGCCGTCAGCGATCGCCTCGGGCAGTTCGCCGCGGCGGCCGGCGCCCTGCGTACCCTGCGCACCGGAGTCCTCGGCCGCACGTCAGACTGGGACCGCGTCTACGCGCAGTACACCTCCGTCATCGCCTCGGCGTTCACCGTCACGGGCGCCCTGACGGGCGTTCACGACCCCGCCTCCGGTGTGGACGCCCGCGTCCTGCTGGAATTCTCCCGTGCCGCCGAGATGCTCGCCCGTGAGGACGTTCTGCTCGTCTCCGCCCGGACGGCCGGGGCGTTCACGGCCCCCCGGCTCCGGCTGTTCGCTGGAGCCGTCGAGACCCGGCGCAACCTGACCGAGTCCGCCGCCGCCGATCTCCGCGCCCCCGAGCGTGCGGCCTGGCTGGCCTTCACCGGCCGGCCCGGCTACCGGACCCTGGAGCAGGCCGAGGACAGGACCCTGGCCGCCACCGCGGGGCGCAAGGCGACGCAGGCCGTGCCGGCCGCGACGTGGGACGGGGCCCATGCAGCCGTGCGCGCGACGATGCGTTCCGTGGAGACCGGCGCCCGGCACGCCGCGGCGCAGCGTGCGCAGACCGTCGGCAGCGGCCTCCTCACCCCGTCCGGAGCCGCAGTCGTCCTCGGACTCGCCGCCGTCGCCGCCTCCCTCGTCATCTCCGTGCGCATCGGCCGCACACTCGTCGTCGAACTCGTCACTCTCCGCAACACCGCACTGGAACTCGCCCGCCACGAACTGCCGCGCGCGATGAGCCGGCTCCGCGCTGGTGAGGACGTCGACGTGCACGCGGCAGCCCCGCCAGGACCGCCACCACAGGACGAGATCGCCCAGGTCGGTGAAGCCCTGGCTACGGTCCACCGCGTGGCGCTGGGCGCCGCGGTCGAACGGGCGGAACTCAGCCGGGGCATCTCCGGGGTCTTCGTCAATCTCGCCCGGCGCAGCCAGGTCCTCGTCCACCGTCAACTCACCCTGCTGGACCGCATGGAACGCCGGGCCGACGATCCGAGTGAGCTGGGCGACCTGTTCCGGCTCGACCACCTGACCACCCGGATGCGCCGTCACGCGGAGAGCCTGATCATCCTCTCCGGCGCCGCGCCCGGCCGTGCTTGGCGCATGCCCGTTCCGCTCACCAACGTCGTCCGCGCCGCGGTTTCCGAGGTGGAGGACTACGCGCGCATCGAGGTGCGGCAACTGGTGGAGAGCTCCGTCATCGGAACCGCGGTCGCCGACCTCACGCACCTCATCGCCGAACTCGTCGAGAACGCAGCGCAGTTCTCCCCACCGCACACCAGGGTGAGGGTGAGCGGTGAACCCGTCGGCAACGGCTACGCCTTGGAGATCGAGGATCGGGGACTGGGCATGGGGAAGGAGGCCCTCGCAGAAGCGAACCGGCGCATCGAACAGTCCGAGTCCCTCGACCTGTTCGACAGCGACCGCCTCGGACTCTTCGTCGTGAGCAAGCTGTCCGCACGGCACGACGTCAAGGTGCGGCTGCGCCCCTCGCCGTACGGCGGGACCACCGCGGTCGTCCTCATCCCGACAGCACTCCTCCAAGGCACCCGGGCGGCCGGGGACGCCCCGCCGGCCGGGGGCGACGACGCCGACACGGTGACGTTCGCAGCCGCCTCGGTGACGGACGCCGCACGGGCTGCCGACGCGCCGCCCGCCCTTCGCCCCCTCGAAGCCCTCCCCGAGGACCCGCCTCCGGGTGTCATCGCCCTGCGGCAGCGCGAGCGCGCCCGTTGCGAGGACCGCTCCCACGACCGGTGGCAGCCGCACGACGGGCCACGTCCCCACCCGGAGACCTCCGTCCGTCCCGTACCCCAGAAGGACTCGAGCGGCCTCCCCCGTCGGGTACGTCAGGCGAGTCTCGTCCCCCAACTGCGCGAGACGGCACAGACCCCCGTGACGACCGCCGCCGACGACGCACCGCACGACGCCCCCGCACTGACCCCGGAACAGGCGCGGGACCGCATGGCCGCTTACCGAGACGGCTGGAGTCGGGGCGGCGGCGCCGCACCCGGCCGGACCACCCACGGCACCGAAGGAGAGGACGCATGATCGACCACGAGAGGACCGTCCCGCACCACCGCTCAGGAGAGCTCGACTGGCTGCTCGACGAACTGGTCCTGCGCGTGGGCGAGGTCCGGCACGCGGTCGTGCTCTCCGGTGACGGCCTCGCCGTCGGCGCTTCGGGCGGTCTGACCCGCGAGGACGCCGAGCACCTCGCCGCCGTCGCGTCCGGGTTCCACAGCCTCGCCAAGGGAGCAGGACGTCACTTCCGCACCGGCGGGGTCCGCCAGACGATGGTCGAAATGGACGAAGGGTTCCTCTTCGTCGCCGCCGCGGGTGAGGGGTCCTGCCTCGCCGTCCTCAGCCAGGTGGGCGCCGACATCGGTCTCATCGCCTACGAGATGGCCCGGCTCGTCAAGCGCGTCGGCGAACACCTCCGCACCCCGCCGCGCACGTCGAGCACCCCACCGGCCTCGGACTGACCACAGCGGTGCTCCCACACCACGAGCAGGAAGGCACCAGCACATGAACGATGGCGCGGAAGGCGACCGCTACGAGCCGGGCGGTCGCTGGTACGACGCCGACGCAGGCCCTCTCGTCCGCCCGTACGCACTGACCGGAGGCCGTACCGAGCCCCCGAGCGCCGTCCGGTTCGATCTCATCGCGCTCATCGACGCCGTTGCCGGGTCCGCCGACCGGGCCGGCGAGTCGCTCTTCGGCCCCGAACACCTGGCGCTGCTCGGACTCTGCCGAACCGAGACCCAGTCGGTGGCGGAACTGGCCGCGGACGCCGACCTCCCGATCGGAGTCGTCCGGGTCCTGCTCGGTGACCTCCTCGAAGCCGGCCACATCAAGGTGAGCCGTCCCGTGCCGCCCGCCCAACTGCCGGACGAAAGGGTCCTCCGTGAAGTGATCGACGGGCTCAGAGCTCTGTGACGCACCATCGGCGCACCGGCCACGGCACACTGGTTGGCGGCCCGTCGTCCACGCGGAGGAGCAGTTGTGCCCATCCCGATCATCATCGACTGCGACCCCGGGCACGACGACGCCGTCGCCATCCTCCTCGCGGCGGGGGACCCCGGCGTCGACCTGCTCGCGATCACGACCGTCGCGGGCAACCAGGTGCTCGAGAAGACGACGCTGAACGCCCGACGGATCTGCACTGCCGCCGGGATCACCGGCGTGCCCGTGGCGGCAGGATGCGCCCACCCGCTCGTCCAGTCGCTCCGGGTGGCCGACGACGTCCACGGCGCGTCGGGCATGGACGGGCCGAGCTTCGGTGAACCGACCGTCGAAGCCGTGCCCGAGCACGCCGTGGATCTGATGCACAGGATCCTGACCCGTCATCCGGAGCCCGTCACGCTCGTGCCGACGGCACCCCTGACCAACATTGCGCTGCTGCTGACCCGTTATCCCGAGGTGGTCGCGCACATCCGCGAGATCGTGCTGATGGGCGGCTCCACGGACCGCGGCAACCGCACCCCGGCAGCCGAGTTCAACATCTACACCGACCCCGAGGCCGCCGACGTCGTCTTCCGCAGCGGCGTACCCGTGACGATGTGCGGGCTCAACGTGACGCATCAGGCGCTCGTCACGCCCGACGTCCTCGCACGTCTCGAAGGGCTCGACAGCGGACTCGGCCGGATCTGCGCCGACCTGATGACCTTCTTCGCCTCCACCTACCGCCGGCTGTGGGGGTTCGAGGCACCGCCGCTGCACGACCCGGTCGCCGTGGCGCGCGTGATCGACCCGTCGATCGTGACCTGTGTGGACGCGAGCGTGGTCGTGGAACTGCACGGCCGCTACACGCGTGGGGCGACCGTGGTGGACATGCACCAGTACCTCGACCGGCCCGTCAACGCGCGGGTGGCGGTGGGCCTGGACCGGGACGCGTTCTGGGACCGTGTGATCGGTGCGGTCGACGCCCTCGGCAGGCGCGCGACGTGAACGACCGGCCTCAACCGGGCCGGTAGGCGGCTTCCGCGTGCCGCCCGGACCGCGAAGGTCGGGCCGCGGCCGGACAGCCCCCTCACCAAGCTCTTCATGGGCCTTCTCGTACTGCCGCATCAGGTGAGCGGGGGCGCCTGCCGGGTACGGCCGGTGCAAACCGACGGACGGCCGCGCCTCCGTCACGCACGGGGCCGTCCGCGGGTGAGGGACACTGGACCCCTACCGACCGCACCACCGGAGAGGACGACCACGTGCCCGACACACGCGATGACGCACGGCCCGCGCAGGACGGCTCCGACCTGCGGGCCGACTGCGGGAATTGCTTCGGGTTGTGCTGCGTCGCGCTGCCGTTCGCGGCCTCGGCCGACTTCGCGGTCGACAAGCCCGCCGGTCGGCCCTGTGCCAACCTCCGTACCGACTTCAGCTGCGGTATCCACGACCGGCTCAGGGAGCGCGGATTCCCCGGATGTACCGTCTACGACTGCTTCGGTGCAGGCCAGAAGGTCTCCCAGGTCACCTTTGGGGGGCGCAGTTGGCGGGAGGCTCCTGACACCGCCAGGCAGATGTCCGACGTGTTCCCGGTGATGCGGCAACTCCACGAGTTGCTGCGGTACCTGACGGAAGCGCTGGCCCTGCCCGCTGCCCGGCCGCTCCACAACGAGCTGAGGGGCCTCCTCGACGGGATCGAAGCCCTCACGTGGCGGGACGCGGCCGGTCTCCTCACCGTCGACGTGCCCGCCCACCGGGGCAGGGTGGGCGAGCTCCTGGCCCGCACCAGCGAGCTCGTGCGGGCCACCGCGAAGCCCGGGCGGCGCAAGAACCGGCGCGGCGCCGACCTCTTCGGTGCCAGGTTGGCAGGTGCCGATCTGCGCGGCGCCGACCTGCGCGGATCGTGTCTCATCGCCGCCGACCTCAGCGGCGCGGACCTGCGCCTGGCCGACCTCCTCGGCGCTGACTTCCGGGACGCCGACCTGAGCGGGGCGGACCTCACCGGCAGCATCTTCCTCACCCAGCCGCAGTTGCACCAGGCGAAGGGAGACCCGCGGACCACCCTGCCGCACGGCCTCGAGCGCCCGGCGCACTGGTCGGACGAGCACCACCCCACCGGTGAGCGTGGCGGCGGGCATCCCGGGTAGCCCCCCTGCCGGGGAAGCAGTGCCCCTGCGGGCCCGCCGACCGGGCTCGCCGTGGGCGCGAGCAGGACGGCGGGCCGGGTGCGGTGGGTCCGGGCGTGCTTCCTCCGGGCGGCTCACCGCGCACCACCGCACGGGAGTAGTCGGAGAAGGCCGGGGCAACCGCAGGGTGGAGGTGCAGACATGGTTCCGATCCTGTTGGTCCTGCTTCTTGCCCTGGTGCTCTTCGGAGCGGGTTTCGCCGTGAAGTTGCTGTGGTGGATAGCGCTCGCCGTGCTGGTGATCTGGCTGCTCGGCTTCCTCTTGCGCAGTACGTCGGCCGCGGGTACGCGATCACGCTGGTATCGCTGGTAGGTCCCTGCGAAGGGAACACCGGCGCGGTACGGTCGTGGGGGGGGGGGGTTTTTTTCTGGGGGAAGAAGGGCCCGGGGTGGGTGGCTTTTTTTCTGTCCTAGCTGGACGGAGTTTGTCAGAGCCCC